>CAWKJS010000027.1:0-6735 GCA_963850055.1 uncultured Nitrososphaeraceae archaeon
AGAATTAAATTATTGATGCATCGAAGTCATAATACTCATGTTATAGTAACAAAATATTTGTCAGATTATCCAAAGATGGAAAAAGTTGAAATTCATTATTTAAAAGATTCATTTAAAACAAATTTGATGTTGTTGATTACAGACAAAATGTTATCTTTAGCGATCGAAATCAAGACCAAGGAACAAGAAAATCTTTATACTAAATCCTTAAGTTCAATTGGATTAGCAACATATTCAAATAGCGAACCTACCGTAAGTTCTTTCTTAGCAATTTTTGAAAATTTATGGATACAGTCAGTAAATAGCTCATGATCTACCAAATATTTATCTTTGGTTGAATATATCTGTGGGGATACGGTTCAAGGTTGAATAGAATCCTTTTATCCATCGATATTTTCATATCGTATAAGAAAGTAAAACTAGTCGATGGTGAATAATCCGCGATTACTATTTTTGTTCCTGATCTTTTCTTTACTTATCTATTACATCCGCTGGGAATGTACAATCCTCAAATAGATCAATGGAAGGAATGGAAA
Source organism: uncultured Nitrososphaeraceae archaeon (assembly GCA_963850055.1). Lineage (GTDB taxonomy): Archaea > Thermoproteota > Nitrososphaeria > Nitrososphaerales > Nitrososphaeraceae > Nitrosocosmicus. Next base: position 537 of record CAWKJS010000027.1, read on the forward strand.
CTGCCTGGGAATAATCCTAAGCCATATGCAGTATATGTAGATACAAAGGATAAGGTATGGATAAGTGATTTTGGTTCCAATTCTATGTACAGATTTGATCCATTGGATGAATCGTTTAAGAAATTTGATATTCCCAGTTCAATGGCTAATGTAAGACAGATTCTTGGGGTGGAAGACGAAGTCTGGGGAGCAGAATCAGGAACCGACCGCCTATTGATGATAAAGACGAAATAACTCGGGTTCCTACAGATCGAGTATGTTAACGTGACACTTCAATAAAGATAAAGATAAATCTACAATCATATTATGAGGATAGTTTATTCGATATCATCAATATAAAAGATTTATCTTGGCTTAATAATAACAAATAGATCTTTAGTCACTATTTTAATATTATTATATAGTAACAGTCTGGGTGCGTGGGGATACGGTTCAAGGTCGAATCCAACCCTCACTCAATAAATCAAACAATTGATCACTATAGGAGACAACAACAAATAATAAATTATGAATTCAGTCTAAAACAGATCGATGGAGATATGAAATGGGAATTTTATGAGAATATCTATTCTTAATAGTAGTGAATTGAGATCGCAAGTATGAATGATTCTATTTATCATTTCTTATTAGCCTTTAGATAATTGAGGAGGTCATGATAGGAGGGAAGAGTGCTCATATCGGTATTCGAAAAGGATCCCATCTTCATTCATCCAATTTCGATTTAAAGATTATTGCAAATGATCTAATATTATTAATCTCGTGAAATAATAACCGATAGCATGGTTATACAGACAAAATGCTTTTCTCGTATATTAAGCCCAGAAAAGCATGTTAGTAAAAAAATCCAATTCATCCTAATAAGGACCGTTAGTGCATATTATCTAGAATGCCTATCTAAATTTATTTTCAGAGCCTAACAAAAACGAAATCTTAATAAGATCTATTTTGCATGATTAACCCATAAGTGAGAAAATTCGATAGAGATGTTAGAGAGTTTACGCAAGTGCTCTATGGACAATCAGAAACACTTGAGATGTCATGTAAAGTAGTTTCAAGAGCTCAAGAAAGAGTTGATATATGCGGAGATTCTACGCTTCCGAGTGTTTCGATAGAGGTCTCGCCCTGGCATGAAGAATTGTTAAAACTCAAGGATAGAAATATTGTACACCGTCAGATTACAGAAATCAATAATGATAACATTTTTTATTGTAAGCAGTTAATGGAAATAGAGGATCTTCGACATTTACCCAATGTTAAAGGGAATTTTGGTGTTACTGAATCAGAGTATTGTGGTTCCGCTACAATGGTACAAGCAAATTCACCTAATCAGTTGATCCACTGTACAGTAAAGTCGTTCGTAGAACAGCAACAATCATTTTTTGATATGCTGTGGGATAAGGCCATCCCAGCTGCGACGAGGATGAAGGAGCTTGAATATGGAATTGAACCTGAAATTATAAAGACAATTCAAGAGCCACTTGAAATAAAGGATTTGTTGATTCACTTACTAAATTCTGCACAGAATCAAATTAAAATAATAATACCCACTGAAAACGAATTTAACCGCTGGATTTCTTCAGGATTATTCACAATTCTCCATGATATATGTCGCAAAAAAAAATTTGATGATGAAAAGAATACGACTAACTCATTTAATCCTCATCGTGACTTTGGGTATCCAGCTCGACCAAAATTTATTAAACTGTTGCTTCCATCAATTTCATACAATCCCCAAGTAGCATGCAAGATTGAGGGATATAATGATTCAATGATTCAATGTAAAGAAATTGAAACAACGATAGATGCTAAATCAGTAATAATAATTTTTGACAAATCATACTCAATTGCAATAGAAGTGAAGAACGATAATGCAACAGAGTTTGAATCTGCAATTGGTTTTGCTACTTATAGTAACAGCATTCCAACAGTTTTTTCCTATATTTCCATGTTTGAAAGTTTCTGGAAACAATCAGAATTGGTAGAGAAATTGAAAGAATCAGATGAACTTCAAAAAGATTTTATACGTATTGCAGTTCATGAGTTAAAAAATCCCATTCAGCCTATAGTAACTTTATCGCAGGTATTGCGGTCAAAGTTCACGGACAAAGAAGATTTAGAAGTTCTTAACATAATCGATAGAAATGCAAACAAACTAATTCAGCTTTCCAACGATGTATTAGATGTTACCAGAATTGAGACAAAAACTCTTAGACTTCACAAAGAATCCTTTGATATTGTTGAGGCCATAAAAACTTTCATTATTGAATATAATCAACAATTGTTGAATAAGAATATCAAATTGACTTTAAGATCAATTGAATTCGACAGATATTTTTTGAATGGATATGATACGGATGAAGAAATATCAAAGATTCAGGCGGGAAGTGAATTTAGGGATCTATTAAGGCATGTAGTTTACGCGGACAAAGACAGAATATTACAGGTTATGTATAATCTATTAAACAATGCGGTTAAATTTACTAACAATGGAGAGATAGATGTATATATTTTAAAGGAGAATCAAAAAAATACTAGTATTATCCATGTAAGGGATTCTGGAATAGGGATAGACAATCAAATAATAGACAAGTTATTTTCAAAATTTGTAACCAAGTCAGAGAGAGGAACTGGCTTGGGATTGTTTATCTGCAAAAATTTGATAGAAGCCCATGGAGGAAGGATTTGGGCAAAGAATAACATTAATCAGACAGGCGCGACTTTTTCATTCACCTTACCGTATGATCCCTGAGGTATTAATGATGCCATAATATGATGCAACAATCATAACAAGTTCCTGTAATTCTGCTAATAGAATTAAAGAAACTTGGAATAAATTAGTCTGGACCCGTGAGGATTCGATTCAAGGTTGAATAGAGTCTAGCACCTTTAAAGGAACGTAAATAAATAATCCATCCTAATGTAGAGAACTGAATTATGTAATGAAGAATATGATAGACTACAAAAATATCAGATATAAGTCAAACAGAACTTCAATGTAAATAGAAATTAATTGTCACTGAATTTCTATTTCATGAAATACATTTATCGTAATGATACTGGCCTCTCAGGAGTCAATCGTACGAATCTTATGAGAAATAATTGAACTAGATCACCAATAATATACCATGATTTCTATTCATATTTCTTATCTCAATCTTACTTATTGAGGTGAAATTCATAAAACTTTTTAATAAAATAAATGTCAAGTATATACCAGTTGGATGATTTAACATTTCGACAGTTAAAGGAGTCCAGATACTATCTACCTGAAATTACAGACGTGATTCTTGATCATAAAATGATGCTTGATCTGGTTGTGGATGTTGTAGGTGTCACAGAGAAGGGCTACGATACGGTAATAGATTCAGTCATGTATAATTTTCTATTAAAATATTTCAAACACGGAATTGACCTCATTGATAAACGCATAAAAGAAACTGGAGTTAAAATGCGAATGATTGTTGACGCAACTAGTGAAAATATTGATTCACTAAATGCGATAAAATTCTACGAAATAAAACATATAGACGGAATAAGAGGAAATTTTGGAATATTTGACAATAGGGCGTACATGGTTTTCATTTTTCATAAAGAAAGTGAACAGCCTGACCAAACATTATGGAGTAATTCTAAAGAACTGGTAGATAAACAGCAAACATTATTTGATAAAATGTGGGACATGGCTATCCCACTTTCTGTGAGGAATAGGGAATTAAAGTATCAACAGTTTCCATCATATCATGATGATATTACGAATTTGAATGATATCAAAGAAGAAATCAGCAATCTTATACAGCAATGCAGAAAAGAACTACTGATAATTTCATCAGTCAAGTTATTGAATTTAATTCTATTAACATCTGATTTTTTAAGTCTAATTTCAGTTGTATTAAAACGTGGTGTAAAAATTAAGATTCTATCTAACACTGTTGATACAGATATTGAGAACAAATTTAATTTTGTTAATAGTCTTGAATTAGGTGGCGAAATACAATATGGATATTCAGATCAATTGGATAAGTTTAATGAATTAATTTTGATTGGCGATGGCAAAGTAATGCTACGGTCCAAACATGAACCATCAAACGAGCCTGTAGCGCATTTGTCTACTGACGAAGCCAATGTACTGGTTCAAGAGATATTATTTGAAAAATCATTGAATGAAGTAAAAAGCCTAGATATATAGAATAGTAACTAGGTTTATTTAGATGATAACATTTGCAAATCATAAGTATACAAAGGTAAAAGTCAAGATTGTATTTAATCCAACGACTCAGATCATATTAATAAATGAAAATAGTGGTATCGACTTATTGACCTGATATTAATAGGTGATCAATTATTTATCATCTCAAGACTTTGGATTTCATTCCAATATTTCTCAAACAACACTTCTTGAACTAAAACTGTATGTTCTTCATTTGAAGATAATGCAAATATTTTCCCATCTTGTTGGTGTTTTGTTTGCAATACTTGTTTTCCATCTGTTAAAACTACCATTTCATTAAAACAACAAAGGCTTTTACCATAGCCATATATTATGGGATTATCTTCATTTGGAGATTCAATTCTGAAATTTGTCTTGAAAATGTTTCATCGGTTTCATCGGTTAATATTTTAACTGAAACTCCTCTCTTTTGAGCAGATTGAATTTTACCAATATTATTCCTATTCATAAATAATTGATTTAAAGACCTTAAGGATGAAAAAATTAGTAGTTCTTTTCTACTTTGTTCTAACGTGTAGTCAAGTTCATCTTTGAATTCATATATGTTACTGATCATTCGTTGATACTTTGGTTGATCATTCCTATCTAATTCCCTTGTTCTAACCGAAAGTGGGATGCTAATTTCCCATAACTTTTCAAATAGACTAACTTGTCTTTTTACTAAGTCAGGACTATTACTAAATAATGTTTGATCAGGTAAGTCACTCTTTTGATGGAAGAGATACACCATATATGCCTTCTGATCAGTAATGCCCATATTTCCACGTAAGTTATCCACATGACGGATATTCGGAAACTTTAATGAGTTGACGCGGTCAATATTTTCTTTAGTAGTTTCTACAATTAAGTTCAATTCTATTTCTCCATTTTCTATTTGCTTTTCAACGACTTTAGTTCCATCTTGAAAATATTTCCACGCAGAGTCAAATATTGGAGGATCCCATACAGTTCGGTGGCCCTGTTCTGTTAACGGAAGACCTCTTCTCACAAGTTCAAACATCGAATGAGGATCAGATATTATATCAGTAATTACAGGATTTCGAAAATTAGACGAAATCAATTGATCAACGGTTGACTCATCCACAAAACCATACTATAACGGAACGTGTTAAAAACATCGCGGCAGCTATGACAATTCCTGAGGTTTAAGAATCTCGTAATATTCCTACTGAATACATCTGTGGGGATAGGGTTCAAATTTGAACATAATCTCAGTAAAGTGATGACTTATAGGGGTCAAGAAAACTTAAAGACTTAATAAATTTGTGTACCTAAGTTGATCATTTGGGTCAAGATAGTTTTAATTTTGATACTGACGATGCCCACCTAAAAAATAATACTCATATCTTGTATGACCCGGAAATTATACGCAATAAAGGTGTGGAATTTATACAAAACGTGAATGAAAGGATGGATATATGCGTAGATACCAACGCACCTTCGATTATAGTTACCATTCAAGATTATTTTATCAATTATTCCGCACTTACAAAAAGAGGTTGTAAAATCAGATTTCTAACTGAAATAACCAAAGATAACTTGGTATATTGCAAGGAAATAATGAAAGTTGTTGATGAATTCCGTCACTTAGACAAAATCAAAGGAGGAATAGCAGTTAGTGAAAAGGAATTTATGTCTACAACACAAATAATTCAAAAACAATTACTTATTCAGTGTATATATAGCAATATACAGCCAGTTGTAGAACAAGGTCAATATATTTTTGATTCATTTTGGAGCCATGCAATTCCTGCAATGGATCGAATTAAAGAATTAGAAAAAGGAGTAAGGCGTGAATTCATTGAGACTATTCGAAATCCCACCGAAATTGAAAAATTGATTAAACAGATGTTTCAATCCTCTATTGATGAGGTATTAATAATACTTTCAAATACTAATGATCTCCATAAACAAAATATTGAATACATCATGAAATTATTAACAGAATTGGTATCAGTATCAGATAAAATA
>CAWKJS010000028.1:0-18743 GCA_963850055.1 uncultured Nitrososphaeraceae archaeon
TTAATGCTGATATCGGTTCTTTACAATAGATTCTATTGGATTATAGAACTTGAGAAATATAAAGATTTAATCATTATAGACTTTTCTGTTAACGGAACGATAAGAGAATAAGATAAAAAAATAAGAATAAAAGTAATTTTACTTGTTTACTTTCTTATTTTCTTACTGTTGGCCTAATGCGTTGTTGCCATCATTTAGGTTAAATGACAAGGCTACGTTGTTACATGATGCAGTTGTATCGTTACCAGAAAAACAATCTGAAAGCTGGGCGGTTTCTGTACTTTGACTTGTTGCCTGGACTGCTTCATTGCTGGTTCTCTTTTTTCCATCGTGATGTGATTTCTTCTTATCGTCATCATCATCATCATCATGATTATTTCCACCTGCAAATGCCATATTGTTACCAACTGCTGCTACTGAGCCAATGAGTGCTGCTGCAATGAATATTGACAAGATTGATATTTGAATTTTCTTATTATCCATGGAACTATATTTCTAACTTCATATAATACAATTGTTTCATCTAATTCTGAAATAATTTTACTAAACTAGATTATCTAATAAGATATCTCTAGAAGACTTTCTTTACCATGTATGCTCTCTATTATGATTTTTTCAGCATTATATTGACTTGATTATGTAAGTTGTTCTATATTTATGATATATACGCCCATATTGTAATATGATATTTTCTTTAAATAAATCAGCAAACCAAGTTGACCGTTATATCGCAAGTAACGAAAAGTAATAAGATAGTTGTCTCACATATATCTTCAGCTCATAAATCATTTAAGTGAAATGAAAATTATAATTTCCTAAGCCCTTGTGTTTTAAAAAAAGTATTTAATACACTAAACAACCGAAAATCTGCTATTTATACCATATATTATAAAATACAAGTAATCAAAATTGTTAAGCCTGTATCAATTACAGAAAAAGGAAAAAATTAGTTCGTTGTTATTGTGTAAAGCCATTATATCCGGTGTTATTGCCGCTTGATAAACCGTCAGAGTTGCATGAATCTACAATGCTGCCATGTGGTGAATAACATCGCGCACTCTGTAATGAGCTTGAGCTTTGTGAACTTCCAGTGGACTGCTGCTCCTCTTCACCGCCACCTAGAAAAAACCCTAATAGTGCAAAAGCCATATTGTTACTTGAAACTACAATTGAACTCGTTAGAAAAACTATAATAAAAGTGTACATTACTGTTTTACTTATCTGATTTTTATTCATGATATGTTAAACTCAATATGCTATATCCGTGTTATGTGACATGTTATTAAATCTATGTTACTAAAGTTTATTCTGGTGAGTGATTTTATACAATTATTATGGTAAAATTAGGTTTTGATAATATGGTCAATTCAAAACAATGAAGAAGAATTTCGATATAATACCTGTGTTCAGAATTGAAAATTTAGTCTGGGCGCGTGGGGATACGATTCAAGGTTGAATCTAATCTAGACATTGATAATGATATATGTCAAAAAAAGACAATGAAATATAAAAATAATCAATTTCTTTTTTATTCAAGTATTACCGTTAACTTTTCTTTACTTCATAGTGGAGCAAAACTATTCCAGAGTCAAACGCTATTGATTCAACAAGGGATAACTTACGGATCTCTTTCAAGTCCTTAAATATGGTCTTTCCATTCCCAATTGCTGCAGGATTAATAAACAAATAATATTCATCAATCAAGTTTTCTTTAATCAAGGAAGAATCAAACGAGGCACCACCATAAACTATGATATCACCACCTCTTGGTCCTTTAACTTTGTAATTTCTTCATTTAAGTCGCCTGTTGCTATTTCAGTATTTGGCCACTCCGATTTGTTTAGTGTTTTAGTAAAAACAATTTTTGGTGTTTCTATCATTTTTTTAGCGAATGCATATTCGGGGTCATCAGGTTTATTCAAAACATTAGACCAATGGGAAACAAATTCATTTGTCATTTTTCTTCCAGAAGAATGGTATCAACTGGCTCGTGTAACCTGTTTTCATATTCTTTGAGTTTTTCATCCACATCCCAGACCATCCAGTCCTGCTCATTATTTGGTCCTGCTATGCAACCATCTATGGACATGTATACATGTAGTTTTAATTTTCTCATTGCTTTTTTGTTATCGCTCATCTATTCTCTCCCCCTGCAATTCTCATCTAAAAGATCCTGCTTTCTTATTGCTTAATTCCATTTACTCAAAAAGACATTCTTGCAAATAAGGATTATTCATGAGGAATAGAACATAAAGATGCCTAATAAGTATACAAGGGATCGAAAGTATACTAGAAGTGTTGTTCCCTTAATTTAATTTAAATATTATTCTCCTTTGATTTCTAATTCCTCATACTCAATGTCAATACCTAAACTACGAAATGCATCAGATTTAGCATTTCTAAATAGTTGAGAATAACGTAATTTAACGCAAACATATTTCTAAATATTTATCCATAGTTGTATACATCCGTGGAGATACGATTCAAGACTGAATACAATCTCAGTAAGTGATGACTCTCGAGTTTAAAAAATTAAAAACACAAATAGTTAACCTTTTTTGTATAAAAGTTTCTGATATGTCGTCGATTAATGACAGCGGAGAAAATGAATTTGCATATGAGGAATCAAATATAGTAGGAATATCCGAAAACAGATCAGAAGAAAAGGACAAGAGAATATTAAAATCAATCAAAAAAGAAATCTTAAAAGAAGAGGATAAACCTGACATGTAATATTGTGAAATGTCATAGCAGCATTACTAGATAAGATATCAATAAGTATGAGCGCGTGGGGATTAAGGTCCTTGTGGTAGTGTGGTTATAAGGCAAAGGTTTATGTAAAAATCAACAACCAACCGATGCTAGAATCGAAATAAAACTATTGGCCACCGTTTAACGAATAGAAAAAGGACAGATTTTTGATGACATGGAAATTGTAAATAATGTGATTATTTTTCTACCATAACTATACAATAATAAAAATTACATGGAAATATCCTGTGACATAATGAGCGAATAGCAATTATTTACCATAATCATCATGAGGATGAACCCAGGCTTGGGGATTTTCATGATTTCTCTCATCTCGACCCTTGGGAACCAAATCAAGATAGTTATATGCTCCGTTCAAGATATCTATGCCACGTGCATATGCTGAATAAGTATGAAAAATATGACCGGTAGGATTTTTATAAAATACACTGACGCCTGGCATCTCTGAAATACCCGTGTCCTGTATAATGTAATTATAAAATACTTTCTTCTTTGCTAATTCTTCCTCTGTGAAAGACACATGATAATCGAAATTAAAATCGTTATCATAAGAGGAGACCCAATTAAAATTCCAACCCATTCGTTTTTGATATGCAGCAATCTTGTCATATGGAGCACGAGAAACAACAATCATAGTCACATCTTTTTGATTTAGGTGAATGATTATGTTATTGAAATTATCAGCCCAAAATGAACAGCTTGGGCATCCTGCATCCCAACTTGGATCAAACATAAAATGATAAACTATTAGCTGACTTTTTCCATCAAAAAGTTCTGATAATGTTTGTTTACCTTTGGATCCATCAAAAACATATTCTTTATCGACTCTAACCCAAGGCAAATCTCGTATCTTTTGAGTAAGTTGATCACGTGAATCGGTAAACTCTTTTTCTTTTGCTAGCAAATCTTTGCGAGCTTTTCATCCATTCATCTTGCGAAACAATTGCATGATTTTCGGAGAAATCCTTTATACCTTTATTTCCGTTTGTCTCTTTTTGCTCATTTATGGACATTGGAAATAAATATAATCGATCTTATTTAAACGTTTAAATAACTATACAACTATGTTATAATATTAATGGCACCTTCGGTTTGGAAAGTATTATCTGAGGACAGCAGAAGACAGATATTATTACTATTAAGAGAACGGGATATGTATCCAACAGAGATTGCCAAATATTTTGATACTACGTTGGCTGCAGTATCTACCAATCTAAGAATTTTAAAGGATGCAGATCTTATTAAAGAAACCAGAGAAGGACAAAAAAAACGATATTCAATTAATCCTAAAACTTCAATGGAAATAAAGGAATTTTTTGATAAGAATGTGGGGTAATAGTCTTAATGATCTTAAAGAGTTTGTTGAAGAGACAAATAACAAAGAATCGATGCAGAGAATTAATAAGAAATGAAAGAAAAAGATTATGATACAATTAAAAAAGAAATAGTAATCAATGCCTCAGTAGACAAAGTGTATCCAGCGCTAATTGACGCTGAGCTGTTAACACAATGGTTTCCCAATATAGCAACCATAGAACCATGGATTGGAGGAAAGATATTTTTTAGATTTTCAAAGGAGGTGACAAAAGAAAAAAAGGATCATGATGTTATTGGAACGATTATTAGCATCATACCAAACAAGGAGTCTATCCTATACTTGGAACTTCACGACTAAACCAGAATATAACAAGAATACTATTGTTACTTGGAAACTTGAGCAACTAGACAATAATAAAACTAAAATAACTTTAATTCATCATGGGTTTACAAATGCAGATAGAAGACAATATGATGAACACTATAAAGGCTGGGATTGGTATACCAAGAGACTCGAAAATTTTGTTATGACTGATGTAAATGAGAGTAAGGAGTAAAAGTAAAGAGCAAACTTGAGATTCAACTTAAGGCAAACTATACCTATAGATTAGTTACCGGCATGTAAGCCACGGTATTCTTAAAATTTTGTAATTGACTAATCAAATCATAAACAAGTGGGGTTCTCTAACGCCTAAAACCATAGCGAATTCTTTGAACTTATCATCAGTATTAGTGCGTGATATTTGATAGTTTGGCACCATATTAGATAACAGTCTGGGCCCGTGGGGATTAGTGCTGATATCGGTTCTTTAATAGAGATTCTATGAGTATAAGGAATGATGAAAATATAAAGTTTATTGAACAATTATATATCCTAAAAAGAGAACAATTTAAGAATATCGGATTGATCGAGCTAGAAATGAGGATAAGCAGAAATGCTTACACGGTATATGGTTCGCATCTTATCCTCATTCCTATGAAATGACGTTCATTAAGCTCCTGGATGGTTGTTTGAGCAAACTGATTTGTAGAAAATAGTATTTAACGATAATAGTAAAACAGAAGAGGAGGCAGTCGAGATGCCTTTAGCACATCTATATTTAGTATCCATTATATCTAGTTTCATTTCTGTAATTTGTGATTTGAATATAATTAGATTTAATAAAGTAGTATATCGGGCTATTATCGTTACAAACTAGATAAGACTTCTCCGGAATTGGTTCTCTTCAAGGGTTTTTGGTTAATCAATTTAATTGAAAATGAGGTATTAAAGTTTGGTAAATCTGAATCGCTGAAAATGATGCCCTTTTTACTGTAAAAATACAGCGGAAACCCCCGGACCAGTTAATCAAATAATCAAATAATTATTGGCTGTTTAGGAGATAGACAAGATACGGAGGTATATCATTGCCTCAGAAGTTAATCGCTACCGTTTAAGAAACTTCAAGGTAGTAAATCAAAAGACATATAAGGAAGATAATCACCGCCATTTTTGTACCTTCTAGGATTCTCAATTTATTTCGAATCAACTGATTCAAATTTATCAATTCATTTATCAAAATACTTCAAAAAATTATAGATTATTACTTGCGTTGAATTATAGCCAAAAAGAAGAGCACTAGTATCGGAAGCATTAGGAAAGATAACATAAACCCTCCTTCTTTCATAATTAAAGCATGATTTATTCCAACGTAAAAAATGTTAATTTAGTTCTTTGACAATTAAAGATTCTTGATGTCGTTCTTTTGTATTTGAGATAATGCAGTTAATATTTTTGGATTGTTTCTGTACTCAACCGGTATAGTATTAATGGTAACATTTGAGGCTTTGCCCAAATATTTTACAGTATGTTGATTGGAAACTTTTTTAATTGGATCCCATTGGCTTTTTACAAGATAATAATAGACCAATCCCTTTACTTTTTTTACCCGTATAAATACCATAATTTTAGATTAATGTCCTGGAATATTAACATCGGTGCAAGTTATTGCAATGCTGCTAACACAAAGTTGTTTTTAGGTTACCCTTTACTGCGGTATAGGAATAACAAACTGTCATATTTTTGAAATAAGATGTTACGAGATTTGAGATGAAAAATGAGTGTTAATTGTGCAGTCTAATTTTGTTAAATATGTTATGCGATGATATGATAGTAAAAGACGCAATGATTATACCAATGATATCTCGAGCAATCTCATCGTTTCCGGGTTTTTCTGCTATTATGGGATATCCTAAGAGAATGTAAAAAATATCTAAGAGCCAAAACATTAAACTTCCCCATCCTATAATACCGGCTATTAAAGCCCCAAGTCGCGCACCGAATCTTACAAAATAAATGGCACTTAGTATTAAGACATACCAAATTACTGCTACTGATAACCAGAATGGTTCTAAGAATATTTCTCTATCATCAAGAAAATAGTAAGTGGTTCCAATTGCTAAGAGCAAAAACAAAGAAATCAAGAGGATCTTATAATTGATTGACATAGACGTCCTTTCTTTTATTTCGATGGTTTTATTCCTCTTTTTCTTGGACTTTCTTCTCTTCATTCAGGCAATATTCTAACGATTCTTTAAATGGTTTTAATTCAATTGGAATTATTTTCTTAATTTTATGATCCTTCACGACAGATTCATGCTTTAAACTGTCAACCAAAGGTCTGGCCAGTGATGCTTTTATTGGCGTTACTAAATCCACCCAATAAGAAGATAATCTTGGAGTCAAAAATGGTATAATTAGTATCTTGATAGATTTGTTAAGTATTTTAGCATAAATTTTCATCATGTCTAAATAAGTAAGTGTGTCGGGACCTCCTATATCGAATGTTTTTCCTTCTGTTTCTTTGATTTGGATGGATTCTGACAGATATGTTATTACATCGCCTATGAATATGGGTTGACACTTTGTCAATACCCATTTAGGACATATCATCAATGGCAATCTTTCTACCAAATATCTTAGCATTTCAAAGGAACCCCCACCACTACCTAAAATCACTGCTGCACGAAAAATTGTTACTTGTGCATTTGACTTTTTTAAAGTTTCACCTACGTGTTTTCTACTTAACATATGTTGAGATAATTCATCATCTTCGCCATAGGTTAGTCCACCCAGATAGATAATTCTTTTTACATTACATTCATCTGCTGCATGCATAAAGTTTTCAGAAGTTATTCGTTCCTTTCTCCGAAAACTTTTTCCAATTTTTAGAGGAACCTTCCATCGAATGAACAAGATAGTAAGCGATGTCTACACCTTTTAACGCTTTTAAACAATCATCGTAATTACTTAAATCACCTTCAATAATTTCAACAGGATTTTGCAAGTTTTTTAATTTATAGTAATCAAGAACATTTTTGTTCCTAGTTATACATCGTATTGAATAAGAACTATTCTCATTTATTTTAGCATTGATTAATTCATTTAATAATCTACTTCCTATAAATCCGCTAGCCCCTGTGATCAAGATCTTGTAATTCTTTAACATCGTTCGATATCCTTTGAGATATTATCATGAAATTTCATTTATTATATTCCTTAAAAAGGTGTAATCGTTATGTCACTTTCATAATCTACAAATAAGAGACAATACTTGATTCTTTAAAGCTACTCTGATCAAACTGTTCTAGGAAGATGTAAATGCCTCTTATTTCCATCATCCTTCCCGACATATATCCTAATAAAGCTCCATAGATCAAGTGAAATACTAAGAGATCCAACAATCATTATACAGAAAAGCCACCAAAGTTTGAAACAATCGAGTATACATATTGATTTGGGGTTAGTCGCATTGTTAAATGAATCTAATATAGGTTGAATGGCAAATGAAGCAACTGGGACAAATAAGTCCTGCCCACAAGATTACTCCAACAATCATACCCATCTTTAATCCATGCTTGGAATTATATGGTGATATACGTTTCCAAAATAACGAAACTTGTCCGAATATGTTGCCGGCTATGGTCCCGGTTACGACATGTAGTCCAAATCCAATAAGTGGTGCGGTAACAGGATCATAGTATCCTAAGGATATTCCAATTACTCCAAAGAAAGAACCTGGTGGAGATTTGAAATTAAATCTATACTAACCAATAGACCAGAAATTCCCCAAGCGGCAATAAACCCTGCTAGAGAACAATAAATTATCAACAATTTAGAAGGATTCTTGAAATTTAATTTGAACATATATATATATGAACCATCTTTCTATTTAAGCAGGTATAAAAATATAGAATAGTGCCTAACTGCTGCGATCCCCGTTTTGACCAATTCGAATCACTCCGCTAGAGCAATTATTCAAAATAAAGTTCCATATTGACACAAATCAAACGACACGAATCACAACTAAAACCAAAACTACGGAAGATGAATATATTATGAATTATTTAAATGATATATTAAAAAGGACTAATAAGCATGATTTGGTCGGAAAAGATAGCACAGAGACGTTAGTTGTGGAGGATAAACCCGGAATAAAAAGGCCGACTAATACTTTAACATTTAAGGGTTTTTCAGAATAATCTTATTTATTGAATTGCTATGAATAAATAATATCTAGGTTATGTATTTTCATGCTGGAACTTTTATATAATATAGATTATAGATCTCTAGTCAACTTACAAACCTTATCTAATTTTGCAGTAGTAGGAGCGTTCATTTTTACAATTTTAACATTTTATTTTACTAATAAAGATAATAAGAGATCGGAGCAACTTAAGCGAGTTCAAGAAATTCAAAAGATGCTTTCCCGCGAATATCAAAATATGTTACAAAATTTATATAATACAATGCAAAATCCTTTGTTTTTCGAATCTTCCAAAGATCCTACTTCACCCACCCATATACTTAATAGATTTCTATACCAACCGGTGGTAGATACAGCAGAATGGGCTTCTTTCTTATTATTAAACAAAGATATTGAGAGAGAATATGAAAAACACCTCCTCAATCAAATTAAAGAAGTATATTCAACTACAGGAAGTTTGTTTCCAGAATTGCTAGAGAAAAATGATTATGAGTATTTAAAGAAAATAATTAACGAGTGGAAGAATGGACATAGAAAATAGAACTATTGTGCACAAAAGGTTGAATAGAATATGGTATTAATTTGACACCAATCGTAGGAAAAGACTAAAATCCTGGTTAAGATGGTACCTATCATTATCAAATTAAGTATCATTTAGTTTGGGCGCGTGGGGATACGGTTCAAGATTGAATCCAATCCATTTACAACAGATGGTCATTGGTATATCTTAAATTTTATGCTACTATCGTTCTCTCTAAGATAAAAACCGTTGTTAATAATTACTAAATTATATAATAAAAACAGTAGGGACTCGATGAATGTGGTCTCCCAAATCTTTTCATCAAAAGTTAGTTATAGAAAAAATACAGAGATAAAAAAATAAAACATTTTCAAATGTTAACTCATTGAATAGATTAGTGCGAACAATCTTCGAGATGAAGAGAATCCAGAATTAATCTGATTCGAGTGTATGGAGAATGGCTCAAATACCTGTTAATCATAATATCTTTACCATAATCGGTATCACTCAGTTTGGACGTATGGGGACAAGGTTTAAGGTGCAAGGTTAAATACAATCCAATTTTGCTTCCTTTAGTCTTGAATAAGAGATGATTATAAAAATTAGTTGCCTAACATTATGAATTGTATAACAATTTCTCAAATAGTTAGAATTTTTAATAGCATTTTATTAAATTAGTAATATTATTATAGTATAGTAAAAACAACTAAATATGGTTTGGAGCAAAGCACAACCTCACGGTTCGCATTTTGATTGTGTAGTAGCCGGTCATAATTGTTGGCATCCCGGTGATGATGGTGGTGGAACTCCACCGGATGCAGAATTTTTAGCTGAGATCAGCATTACCCATAGAAGAAAGAAAAGGATTCCATGATGAGACGCTCTCACAATTGGTAGATGATGTAAATAAATTATTTAGAGAGGCTGGTGAGAAAAGGAAGGATAAGGAACTATCCGTTATGTTCACTCCAAAAGGATTATTTCCATTCTGGATGAATAAAGATTGTCCTAATCCTAATGACGAAAAGGAAAGAAGATCTTTTGAAAAGGATTCAGATTATGACTATTTGATGCTGAAATAGTTAAATGTCATAATTGATTTAGAAAAGTTGTTATTACTTACGGGATTGACTTTTTCCAATTTTATTATAATATATTTTAATATTAGTGGTTTGATATTGAGTCATGGGATATCGTAAAGTCGAGTATCATCACGGTCATTATGATTGCTATGGCGATGGTCATGGTTGTTGGACGCATGGTCTTGATGATGGTGGTGGAACTCCACCGGATGCAGAATTTTTAGCTAGATCAGCATTACCCATAGAAGAAAGAAAAGGATTCCATGATGAGACGCTCTCACAATTGGTAGATGATGTAAATAAATTATTTAGAGAGGCTGGTGAGAAAAGGAAGGATAAGGAACTATCCGTTATGTTCACTCCAAAAGGATTGTTTCCATTCTGGATGAATAAAGATTGTCCTAATCCTAATGACGAAAAGGAAAGAAGATCTTTTGAAAAGGATTCAGATTATGACTATTTGATGCTGAAATAGTTAAACCATTAAATTCGGTAATAGCATTTTTCCAATATTTTAAGAATATTGAGGAAATGAAGAGATCTCGATCGAAATTATTTGCTCAAAAGATTTGGCGACGGCATTTTACGAGGTGATGATTTAGGAGTGCTGATAAAGACACTGAAGAAGGATTCTATTCTAATACTGACCAGATGTGTACATCAAAATCTAGTCTGGGCGCGTGGGGATTAAGTTCCTAGCGGTAGTGGGGTTCTACGACAAACGGTAGAGCACATCAAGATGACAAGAATCAATTAAAACTTGGTAATATTTTTCAATCAAATTCAGTTTTAATTCGATAAATGTACAAGAAAGGCTATTAATGAAATAATTTGACTATTATTTAACTAAGAAATGATATTAAGCAATCTAAAGATTTTAGGAAT
This sequence comes from uncultured Nitrososphaeraceae archaeon, assembly GCA_963850055.1. Lineage (GTDB taxonomy): Archaea > Thermoproteota > Nitrososphaeria > Nitrososphaerales > Nitrososphaeraceae > Nitrosocosmicus. Next base: position 11,103 of record CAWKJS010000028.1, read on the forward strand.
TGTTATCCTCATTACTACTTTCACATTTAGTAATGTACAAATTCATAACTTTTCCTTTGCATCAAATCAAAATAATACTACAGTAACATCATCAAATATGTCTAGTTTGACTATCGCTGATGATGATGGATTAAACAATACCACTAATAATACTAATAATGGTAATATGAGTCAAATTATTAATTCAAGTTTAAGTGCTGCAACCTACTCTATTTTCAAAAATGCATCAACTCCTGCAGTGGCTATTGAACCTGATACAAACTCATTGTATGTGACATACTTTAAGAATGAAACTAATGGTGCTAACTTGTATATTCAAAAATCAACTGATATGGGAAAAACATTTTCACAACCAGTTAGAGTAAATGATGTCAAGGATTCTATCAAAGTAGAGGAACAGTGGAGTCCACCCGCATTATCTATTGGACCTAATAATGACATTCATGTAGTATGGTATAAAGCAGATCACAGCAATCCCGATAAATATCCATACGGTCAAGTTACCATTCAGTATAGCAGATCCCTAGACGGTGGTATGACCTTTACACCTGCTGTAAATCCAGCACCAAATGATCCAAAAGGTGAACAATCATATCCATTTCTAGCAGTGTCGCCAGATGACAGTGTATACATATCATATCTCAATTTAGACTACGATAAACCCACAGATTTGTCTGGTACACCCACAGTCTTGAGAGTAGTAAGTTCTCAAGATGGGGGTAAAACATTTTCAAATAGTTCAATAGCCGATCACTCTGCATGCCAGTGTTGTTCTACGGTTGTTAAATTTGGACCTCAGGATGACGTATATGTTACATCTAGATCCACATTTCAAAACCATTCAGTTGCCTTAACCAACGATACTAAAACAGCCTACCAATCTGATAGTGGACAAAATCAAACAATAATTAGAGACATCACAGTTTCTCGCTCTACTGATGGACCAACAGCTCAGAATTTTACCACTCCAGTACAAGTTGGAAATGATCGTTGGTTTATGAATGGCTGTCCAGATGCAGGACCTGGATTTGACTTTGATAAAAGTGGCAATATACATATAGCTTGGTTTACAGGAAGTGAGTTTGCTCCTGGAGGGCCAGGCTTTTACTACACTACATCTAATGATGATGGTGCTACTTTCAACAAGCCAATTCCAATTCATTTGCTTTCAGAACAATGGATTCCTCCTACCACCCAATATCTAAAGACTGATAAGTATGGAAACTCGTGGATAGTATTTGTAAATTCTGAAGGTCTGCAAAAGAGTGATTCGTACAGCGAAGATTTTAGTTTCGAAGGACACGGTACTGTTCACTTGGCAATTGTAGACAAAGATGGCAATTTCATAAGAAATGGAAACTTTGCTTCTGGAGATATTACAAAACACTATCCGTTTACAACGGGATCTGATGAGATGATGGCTATTTCATGGATCGATGGAGACGACGTTAAACTGGCAACCATACCAGTAATCTAAATTTTTAAAGTGATGCATTTTTTCTATCAGAGTTTTATCATCTGCTATTAACAGTATTTATCTAGAAAGGAATGATGGTTACCATTATTTTAACTCCGATTTTAATTTATTAACAGTTATCGCAAATTTTTGTCTTATCACAGAATAAATGAATGAATGAAAATGAATCAAATGAGCCTTCAACAAATAAATATTAGGTTATGTTTTTCGTTACTATTAGTAGTCTTTTCATTTCTGATATTTCTTACTATGACTTTGAATTTAGATAAAGGATTGGTGAATCTTTATGCCTTTGGACAGTCAGAAGCAGCATCAGATAATGTGGAACAATCAATTCCCAAAGATAAAGTAAAATCCTATCAAGCGCTTTCACTTGAAAATGGAAAACCAATAACTGTAGCAAATGCTACTGGCAAACTAATCGTGTTGAACTCGTGGGCTACATGGTGTGTTCCTTGTAGAGAAGAAATGCCAGGTTTGGAAGAACTTTATGAAGAATATAAAGACAGTGGTCTAGAAATCATTGGTGTAAGTGTTGATAATTTTGGGATGGATGATAGAATAAAACTCTTTACTGAACGAATGAACATAACATATCCTATTTGGCATGATCCAAAAGATGCCTTTACTAGGAACTTTAAAGCTATTGGAGTACCCTAATCATATTTAATAGATAAAAACGGGACTATATACCATCAATGGAAAGGTCAATTTAATCCAACGGCTGAAAGTACAAAATCAATAGTGGAAAAGGCATTACTGCAGGTTTCCCCAGCTTTTGCATCTACTAATAGCCCTTCTAATTCTTCTTCATTATCTACTTCTACGTCGGGAACTAATTCAAATAGCGATCCTAACACAGCAGGAAGTAGTAATATTGCAACAATAGGGATACCCATCGCATTTGTAGCTGGATTGTTAAGTTTTCTTTCGCCTTGCATATTGCCTATCATTCCAAGTTTTGTAGCTTTCATAACAGGAATGAGCTCTGATGAATTACTAAATAAGAACAATAAAAGAAAATCCGTCTCCGAAAAGGATGAAAAGTCTTCCTCAACAATAGGTTCCAACGTTGATATAAAAGCAGATATCTCAGGAATAGAAGCAGCGGAAGAAGAATTCGAAAAACTAGAGTCTATACAGAAAGCATCTGTAATAAAATCAACAACCTTTCTCAGAGGATGTCTATTCATACTCGGGTTTTCACTAGTCTTTGTCGTTCTAGGAGCTTCTATTACTGCAATTGGATCTGCATTTCATGAATATAGTCGCTGGATTGAAATTATTGGGGGAATTATGATAATAATCTTTGGTCTTAATCTCCTTGGAATATTAAAAATCCCGGGAGCTCAGAGAGATAGAGGATATAAATTCACACAAAGACCCGCAGGACATGTAGGTTCTCTGTTTATTGGCATGGGATTTGGTGCAGGTTGGACTCCTTGTATTGGACCAATACTGGCCAGTATCCTGACAGTAGCCGCAGTAACCACATCTCTATATGATGGTATATTACTCCTAGTAGTTTATTCTTGTGGACTGGCGATTCCATTCATAATATCAGCACTTGCCATTGACAAATATTTGGTAACCTACAAGAAATTAAACAAATGGATGCCCTGGATTCACAGGATAAGCGTCGCATTGTTGATGGTCATGGGCGTTCTGTTACTAACTGGATACTTGGGTATTATTACAACCTCTTTGGTAGGAACATTCCCTATGCTAGGATGATTTTTTTATCTAATGCAACTATTTTTTTGTAATCCTTCCTTAAATTCTATCATAACATAGACAAGGTATCATTATTAGTAACAGTTCTCATATGTGTGGATTAGTGCCGATATCGGTATTTTAATTAGGATTCTAGTTTCCATACAATTCGATTATGATTATAAAATAAGTAACCGTAAATTAAATTGATACGTCAAATTAGCGAAAAAAGATATGTATTGATAGTGCCATTGTATTCCTTTCTAACTGAGATTTTCTCTGTCTAATTCCGTGTCTATGTTTGCGCTGTTTGTTTCCTTTCTCTTGTTTGCCATTCCCCTTGGTCCAGGCTCCACGGTGTCCCCTATCTCGTCTACGATAATTTCACTATTATCAGCTGCGTAGCCAACATCCTGCTGCAGGTCATCCTTCTTGTTAAGTGGTTTTTCTGACATTATAGTTGTTAATGCATGATAGTTTTTATTGCATACACACACATTATGTTAAGAAGCAATTTAGAGAGTAGTCAAGGCATCATGATTTGATACAAATCTTCGTATATAGAAGTAATCGTTTTAATGATAAATTAATCATACTTATATTAATCTTAAATTAAGATGAAAATGTAAATTCAAAAAAAGATAGGAGCTTCTGGGCTTAGCTTTGTGCTGCTGCGTTGCTACCACTGTTTGTTTGGCTTTGAACGTTAATGTTGTTACCAGAACCGATTGTATCTCCCCCAGATACTACCTGGCTGTTTTGGCTAGAAGATTGTGATTGGCTGATGCTTTGGTCTGCAGAGTTTCCACCGTTGCCGTCATCATCATCTTGTGCTAATGCATTGTTTCCTGTATTCTTTTGGTGTTGGAAGCTTACATTGTTACATGATAGGAATGTGGTTCCACCAGAAGCACACAAGGCATTTTGAACTGAATCTTGTGATTGAGATATGGATTGCTCAGCTATGTTTTCAAGAATTGTTTTGGTGATTTATGGAATTTTACCTAAAGATAACCTTATTAATTCTAATAGTATCAAATTTTTTCACTTTACTATTCCTTTTTCAAAATCGCTTCAATTTAGTCTAGGAGAATTTAAGAAAAAGATCAAAAAGAAAGTTAATGTAAAAGTTCATAATTCTTTGATAAACGGAATTATTTAATAGTCAAAATCATGTCAATATTAAATAATGGCTAAAAAAAGTGAATATAGTAATGAGGAGGTTGAATTGGTATTTACACCACCGACGAGACTGCAAGAAGGACTGGTTGAATTGGGTGCCGAAGAGCAACTTCAAAAGTTTAGTGCGAAATTGGCTGATTTAACTAAATGGTTCAAAGAATACAAAATAGATTCCATTGAGCTATATATAGAGGGAGTAGTAAAGACAGGCAAATTCACTGAAATTTTTATATCTGCTGAAGGTAAAGGAGGATGTAAAGTAATACTGAAACCCAAACCAGGAAAATAAAGGTAAATATTGTTCTGGGTTCGTATAGCAATTATTTAATGATGACAACATTATTTACTATTTTGAGAATGCCTTTGAGAGCAACTTATTTCCTATAATAATGCAATGAGGAGATAGATATTGAGATGTATTTTGGTTACTAAATAATATTATCTAGAAATACATACAATCAGCCCGTTTAAAGGGATTCAACCAATTATTAATTATTATTTCTCAAAGAATTCCTATATTACCTCATCCATATAAGTAAAGACCATTCCCCTTTTCCGGATCTCGATCTCTGTTTCCTTTATTTTCATCTCATAATAGGCTTTACCTTCCTTTGTGGGGATTTTTGAGAGACTAATGTATGCCCTTTGCGCTCCAACCGGGGTCGTCTATTGATAGTGAGGAGGCCAGTGATTCTTTAAAGAATTTTTCAGCTAAATCGAATCGACCATTCTTTTCTATGACAAATTCCTATACCTCTTGCATCGTTAGCAACTTCATCAACCCTACCTCTTCTTTCAGCTAATTCTTTTCCTAGCGTATAAAATCTGAGTGCATTCTCACAATCACCTTTCTTATCGCATAAGGTCGCACTACATGAATAAAATATTGAATTGAAGTTATCATCTCTATTTCCTGGATAAATGGGATCAATCATCATCATGTATGTATCAGCCTGAGGAATATTTTCGGGCCGTATATAGATTTCTCTGACTAAGATTAACGAGCTCTGTCGCAATCTTATGATTTTTCTCCCAACAAGATATAATTGGATAGCGCCATTTCGCCGAATGCAATTGCCTTTTCGACTTCTTTTAAACTAAGATGTATTGACGATATCTCACGATAATCGTCTGCTAAATAACCAAAATTAGAAGATGCATCATCCAATTCTATACACTGAAGCCTAATCTTGTATGATTTTGACAAATATCTAAGCTTACTAAGAATTACCGCCAACTTATCTAAGTATTTGGATCTAAGATGTTCATCATTAATGCGATTAAGTGCTAATTCTAGGTCATTGGGTTCCCTCATAAGTATTGATTGCAGTATCTGAATATGAATTCCATAGTCACTCTTTTCCAATTTTTGAAGAGTATCATCAACAAATCCTCTATAATAATTGGTAATTCGCAATTCTATGTCTGGATAAATCCTCCTAGATTTTTCCTCAATAAATTTTCTTATTAGGCTGTGAAAATCAAATATAACTTTTTCATTAGAGTTATTGGATACTGTGAATTGCTTAATAAAGTGGGAAATTTTTAGAATATTCAGGTCACTGAACTTTTTGAAAAAACATAGAGAAAGGCGTCCTCGCTTATTGGAGAATTTAAAGTAGCCAATTGTAATAATAAGTCCTGCTTCTTTCTGGCTAACCTTTTGAATGAATGATTGAAACAGGATTTTAGATATTTATATTTTATGTCGACTTCTAAATTATTCTTGATGTTCAATAGATTACTAAAAATGGAATTTAATTCACTGATTCCACCTCCATTATAACTTCCAGATAAGAATTTATAGCCAATGGATGTCCTTCAATCTCCCGGCAATATCCTTTATTTTTTCTTCAAGTGAATTGTTCATCTTTCCTAAGTGTTTCGTCTCGAGTCAATTTTAGAAAGAGGTCTAATCCGTCAGTTTCACTTAATCCTGATATATCAAAATTATATGCCGATTCAAAATCATTTAGAGAGTTTCTAGAAGATATAAACAATCGGATATTACTAGGTAAGGATTGTAAGAAAATTGTGAATCAATCTTATGTTGTTACCAGGAGATGTAACCGAAAATTTAGAATTGGATATCAACTCATAATCATCGATGTGGACATAGATAGTCCCTATTTTTTCTAACCCATATATCAAATCATGTGTGTTTCCATATTTGAAACCAAGAGCCTTATTAAATTGATTAATTACCCAATCGGTTGTAATTTCAGGAAATATAGGAAATGAAATCACAGGTCTATTTCCATATTCTTTAAGTATCTTCCTTATCAAAGTGGTTTTCCCTATCCCTCCTATGCCTGTGATACAAATAATATTATGTGAGTTGGCCACTGCCTTTATTTTTTTAATTTCTTCATTTCTTCCTACTAATATTTCATTTTGACTTTTGATATTAATATTAGATTTAGGTTCTACTTTCAAATTTTCGCCCAGTGTTATTGTCAATTTGGGCAAGCTCTTCAGATAAACTAGAATTCTTGACTTTTATTTCGCGAAAAACTTGAATGAGAGAAGAAATAGGGATTGCAAAAGAAAGATTTCTGTCGTTTTTTTCATCCTTTTCCCAACTCTCTGAAATAATTCCTATAATTTTGTCGCTTTTGACATCTAGAACTGGAGAACCACTCATTCCTCTTCCCAGGTCCGAGGACGATAATTGAATTAGTTCTATTTTTTCAACGGGGCTTTTTTTTATATCATTCCATAAATTTTGCCTGCTGAGCGTAAACCATCAAAAAAATCATCTTTTCTTAAAACTGAAAATATTTGAGGAATTATCTTCAGATACTGTTGTTCCAAGATTCGCCACATTTGTATTCGGAGACAACTTTCCTTCTATTTTCAATGTCGCTATATCCAAAACTGAGTTACAATAATCCTTCAAAATATATGCTTTAGTCTCATCAGAATCATCAAACGGAAAATGAATATTTACAAAATCAAGCTTTTCTTCGGTTAGAAGTTTCTTGAGTATGTGAAAGCATGTGACTATATATCCATCATTAGTGATGATAAAACCCGTCCCAAGTGTTTTGCAGGTATTAGGATTTCTAATACCTACACAGCACCTAGTGAAATCTGACATTAACCTTATTCGGATTAGAATTCTCCCTTAAATATTTGTTATAAGTTGTCATACTTTATAGATTCACGTCATCTAAAATTTTTTCAAATTTAAACACATTTGATTAATTTTGAATCATGACGAATTCCTACTAGATAGTAAATCCAATATTATAGTCAAATTTGTCGCG
>CAWKJS010000029.1:0-86034 GCA_963850055.1 uncultured Nitrososphaeraceae archaeon
ATACGATAATGAGTAGTAGTAATAACGATGATTTCAACTTATAATCGAAGATTTTAGAAAATACATAATAAACTAAAGTTAAAAAACATTATTCACTCTGTGTGAGATTGTATTGCTGGAGCCCAAGACTACTACAATCTATTTACCAATCCTTGGTTCTGTTATTGTGAATATATAACAATATATAACAATATATAACAATATATAGCAGTTCCGTGTGATATATAGTAGGATATGCAGATAATTGGAAGTATTAAGTTTTAATCGTATAGAATATGATAAAGATTCCTATAATTATGTTAGACCCAGACTGATAATCTTACAAATGATAATCTTACAAATGATAATCTTACAAATGATAATCTTACAAATGATAATCTTACAAATGATAATGATCAAATAAAATTCATTAACTATACTCAGCAATATTGTATAGGCATTATTGATATTGTTAATTCAACTAATGAAACCTCGAAAATATCTAGTCCAACTCAATTGAGAAAATATTATTCGTTATTTCTTAATACCATGTCATCTGTAATCAATAATTGCAATGGAAAGGTTATTAAAAATATTGGGGATAGTCTGTTTTTCTATTTTCCAAAAACTTGTGACGAAACCAATGAGCCGGCCTTGCATGAGGTATTTGAATGTGGAATGAGAATGATTTCATCCAGTAGTATACTAGATAGTCAGTTATGCGAAAATGATTTACAGCCTATCAATTATAGAATCTGTATGGATTATGGAGAGGTGGAGATAGCAATGTCTGATAATTCTAATGAAGTTGACTTGTTTGGATCAGTTATTAATGAATGTTCAAAAATGAATAATTTTGTGTCTTCAAAAGAATTGTGGATTGGGGAAAAACTATATTATAGAGCTAGTAAATCTCAATTTATTAACAACTATGCTATAAATAAGGTAAATCTACAAAATAGTGGCTTTAATAACATCAAATCCGTTAAAAATTTTCATTGTTTGTATTCTGTAAGTTTACTAGATGAAATTCAAAGAAATAAAACTATACTTGACTACACAGAGATACAAAATACAATAAAGAAAAATAATTTATCAAAACCTATTGATAACACCACTATCAATGTTCTAGTGATAGACGATGAAGAAGATATTCTTTACACCTTTACTACCCTTTTAAATAGGCAAGGTTATAAAGTCGAGTCTTTTTCAAATTCAATTGAAGCTTTTACACATTTTACAGAGAAAAGCCCTTATTTTTATAATTTGATTCTGATGGACATTCGAATGCCTGGAATAAATGGTATTCAGCTGTATCATAAACTAAGAGCAATAAATCCCTATGCGAAAATTCTATTGATATCCGCACTAGATGTTGTACACGAACTAATAGAGTCGATTCCTGGAATAAACATGAAAGAGATCATTAGAAAGCCCATAGAACCAGAAGATTTCATATTAAAAATAAAATCAACAATAAATGATTGATCAATAGAAATAAGTTCTGTTTATAACGATTCATAAAAGTTTATTCCATAATAATAATAAATCAGTATTCTTTAGCGTATTAGTCAAATTTACGCTCCTACCAATGATACCTCTCATAATACTAACTATCCTATCTTTTGATCCTTCTTTGTGGGTGGCATCAGAAATCCATCATTTTTATATTGAATTATTTGCAGTTATTTTAGTTTCAGCATTAGCTTTCTATTATATTCTGCGCGCAAGAGTTTTAAAGGACAATTTTAGCCTTTTTGTTGGTATCGGATTTCTAATTAGCGGATTAATTGATATGTTACATGTAATAGTATCAATAACATTAATTGAAAATATTGATTTCTTGAAATACTTTATTCCTCAAACATGGTTTGCAGGAAGATTTTTTCTCAGCGCTATGCTCTTAATTGCAGTAGTGAAATATTCATACACATCTAAAGAAGAAGAAGAAGACCTTGTCAATCTTGATAAACAGTATGATACTAATCAAAAGATCAAACCACCTAAAAATCCTAAAAAAAATATAATAGACAACTCTATTCTATATATAATAATTTTAGGTGTATTGGCATCTAGTATTGCTTTAAGCTCGTTATTTTTGGTCTTTCCTGCCTCTGTTTTAGATGATTACTCCGTTCATAGACCCTATGAGATTCCACCTCTGATATTGTTTGTCCTTGCATTGTTCTTTTTCTATAAAAAGCGACTTTACCTAAAAAAGGACGTACTTTATAAAGGTATTCTTATTTATCTCATAATTGACATATTTGCTCAAATCATAATGTCTTTTTCTGCCGTTTCTTTTGATACCGCGCATAACCTAGCTCATGTGATTAAAGATGCGGGATATTTTGTCAACATCATAGCACTTGCTTTATCTAGTATACACTATACCAAGAATTTAAAAAAAAGCAATGCTTTTATACGAAATCAATACGCAAAAGTCAAAGAAGCAGAAAAGATGAAAGATCAATTCTTAAACATTTCTGCTCACGAATTGAGAACGCCGATTCAACCAATTATCGGGCTTTCAGGAATGCTCAATGAAGATTTTCGAAATAGAAAACATGTTAATATGAATGAAATTGAAACTGGTGTATCAATCATATATAGAAATGCAAGAAGGTTACAAAAACTGACTGACGATATTCTAGATGTAACTAAAATTGAAAGTAATGAATTGAAGCTTGACATAGGAGAATTTGATCTTCTTGACGTCATATCAAATACAATAAATGACTGTACAATAGATATGGAAAAAAAGAAAGAAAACGTATTATTTGTATGTAAGAATGACTTTAACAATAAAAAATATGACGATGATAAATTAAAGAAGTCACCCAAGGGTCACGTAGTTGTAAAAGGAGACAAAAATAGAATAACGCAAGTATTGTCAAATCTTGTAAATAATGCAATAAAGTTTACAACAAAAGGATCGATAGCTGTGACAATCGAGAAAAAAAATAATAGCGAAGTCGTTATTACCGTTATAGATACAGGATTAGGAATTGATCTGGAAATAATGCCATATCTATTTAAAAAATTTGTTTCAAATTCATTTATTGGAACTGGTTTGGGTTTGTATATATCAAAAAGCATAATAGAAGCTCATGGAGGAAAGATTTGGGCTGAAAACAATAGGGACGGTAATGGTGCTACATTTAGTTTTAGTTTACCTTTAAAAAAATAATTTTATTAAAACAAATGAAAACTGAATTAAAAAGAACAAAAGTATTATATATAGTAGAAAATTGAAAATCCCTGATTAGATGGAGAAATTACTGATAACCTGTAATAGATACTTTATTAGTCATTCCTATATGCAAGAAGTTATCGCCAACTGAACGAACTGTTATTTATCTAAATATTATTTCAAGAAAAAATGATTGTAACTATTCTAATACGTGTACTTTAGCTGCATTATGAAACCTAGAGTTTTTTCTAAAAATATTGATAATGTGGAATTGAGTAAGTATTTGTTACTAACTGGAATTGGAATGTTCCTATATTTTGTATCGGATCAAGCAACCATTGAACTACATGCTTATCCACCTTATGGCCTAATATCCAATACTATGTTAGGATACTCTGCATTTCTGATTTATGAGGGATTATTATCTTCCGCAATCTTGCTTTCAAAGGATGATCAATTACGAAAATCGTTTATTCTCAATTGGGAAAAAATTTCGTGTAATAAGTGAGGAAATATTATTTTCTTATGGAATACTCAGCAAAAAGTGCAGTCATTCCTGAAATTATGAGTATTAGTTTTCTTAAGTCCTACATACTATGCAAAGTAAATTTAACAACTAATCAACGAATGTTAGTAAATATATAAAATCTCAGATTATTATCAATAGATATTATTTTTTTTCATTTTTGCATATTTGCCATCCTAATGGGAATCATACTAATAGATATCGCAACACGATAATAAGAAAAAATGACTGGACCGTGGTTGGGATTCGAATCCATTAGGTTTTCTTGGGGATTGTATCATTTTAAAAATATTTTAAGCATATAAAGGGTATTTTCGACTTAGTGGTAATGTAGATCGAATTCTCCAAGTAGGACAAATTCTGTATGTTAAGATTGTTTTATGAATTTACTCGAGTTTTCTCAACATATTATCAAATATGTAAATTTGATTATCTAAAAAATTGCATATCGAAATATCACTATCTTGTAATAATACGGATGATTTACATTATCATATTACGAATGGAAACATCGTGCCCATTGAGACATATATCTCAGAATTCTTTAGCAGGATTAGTTCACTATCATGATTTCTTTAAATTGGCTACACAGACAAAAGTTTAAAGTACTAAACCACAAATTTAACCAAAGAAGATATATATATATGATACTTAGTAGATTATGGTATGGAATTGCCAAGTAATTCCAAAATCCAAGCAATTAACCTTATCCAAGAGATATGTAATTTGAGGATTCATCAAAAATATCTGTCTAAAGCCTTCGCTCTTATAATGGAACATATATTTAGTAATCTTAAAGAGGCTTTTGAATTGTGTAAAATTACAAATGTTAATTCTTTTTCAGAAGAAAGCATTATCATACTGCGTAAGACTAATTTTAGCAATACTCAAATGGAAAATTTTCGTAGGATTGACCCAGACATTCAATCGATATTAGATAGAGTTTCTGCAGATGACTTAGGACAAAATCCGACTAATTTATCTGGTTTCCATACCAGACATTCAAAGTCACTTTTATTGAATGATGTTAGTAATAGGCTAATGAACCAATTTAAAGTAAAAGGTTACAAAGATACTTTTTATCACTCCTATGAAGCAACCATTGATAATGAAGAGTTCTTATTATCTTCAAACGTGTTTTCGCCATGAAGATAATAATGAGGAAAAGATCCTTATCTCTAATAGTAATATTGTATATCTTATTTAACGGAGCCCATTTAAATAATATTAGTTATGACTCATCAGTTCAAAATGTATTTGGTCATAATTTTATTCCAAATAGCAATGCTTTGTTTGTGGCGTCCCTGGATCAATTTCAGACAGAATCAATTTTAGTTAATACAAACCTTGTCAATAATAATCTATCTCTAGCACAGAATCATGCTGACAAAGCTGTCAATATTTTTTACTGGGATCTGATGGTAAAAATTACAGACCGAGATAAAAAAATTAGAGATGATCTTAAAATAGCAGTAGAAAATTTGCACAACCTGACGTCATCATTTTCGGATACTCCCTCATCAGTTCAAATTGAAAAACAAAAACTAGAACAATCAAATCATTTAACTGCGAGTATCGATACAAATGTAGACAAAATCATAGCCATAACGGAAACACAAAAAAAATCAGAGGACTCTAACTATCTAAATCAAGTTATAACGTCCATATCAAATGTATTTAGCCCAAAAGAGGATAATAGCAATGGATTAATCCATCCTATGAGATTTGCAGAACTATTGGACAGTGTACTTCGAAATTATGGATATGCTTATGGAGTTGACTTTGATATGACGGATATGTCTAACATGGCAATGATGCATACGGACAACAAGACGAGTGAAACGAACCCTTTGATAAATATGGGGGACTATCAAAGCGCTCAAGGCTTGGCTGGAAAATCATTGGAAGTATTTGATAACCATTTAAATCATATGATGTCTAACTATGAAACTTCTGATTATCGTAATAACCTTGAAAGTGGATTAATACAACTTAACAGTTCAATAAAGAATAAGGCTTCACCAACGGACATAATGATGATTGTTCATTCCCAGATTCATCCAAACCTGATAGGAGCATTTGACATGAAGCTTCTTTCAAGCACTTAGAGTGTCTTATATGCATAACGAGAGGAGATTTGTATAATACCATCTCAGAATTAGTTCTATTACTCATTTGAGGTATACAGTCAATAATAGTCGAACAATGAAATTAGGTTTTTCCTTTACTTTAGCGTTAAAGACATAGTACATTAAATATCTGTCTTCCCTGATGTATACTGTTGCAAATCAACTGCTCTTCTAAAGGCCTTATCATCGTTTTTAAATAATCTTCCTTCAGGATGGATAATTTCATTTATTTTTTCAATTTTTCTGTAATATATGCATCAACGAATAATAGTGATACCGTTAAAATAAGTAACTATACAAACAATAAATGCTTAAAAGTTATTTTGGAGTATTCAAATAGTAATTCTTCAGATATTGGAAACAGTAACCTACAATTTAGATTACTCTTCATGGATATTGAAGATGATATGTTAAAAAGACACATTGATTATGATTTTGCTATTTTCAAAAAATGGTAAAAGAGATGATGATAAAAGTTTCATTGTATAACCTGTTTAGGTGAATATAGTACAATGAGCTCTGTTCATACAACTAGTTTTATCTCTCTGTTATGATAGTCAACAAAAAGCTGCACCCAATTCCGTACATGCTTCAACTTACAATTCTTTACTCTACAGGGAAAGTAGTCATCGAAATTCTCCGTTCTATCCTTGATATACTGCATCTTCCTTTCTATCAGGCTTTTCTCCAGAGAGGAATGAATTTGATGCGCTAATCCAAGAAATCTACAAGCCATTAGTTACCATGTGCCCACATCTGTTGAGACTGGATACTTTTCATAATCTCTAGCAATGCTTGGGAGAAAATGTTCTGCAACAAACATGTTTCTTTCCTTGGATTTATTAGTTAGAAAAGTGCGAGAATTTGCCTGTTGTTTGGTTCAATCGCAACCCAGAGCCATACGTATTCTGACCCAACCTTGATGAATATCTCATCCACTCTGAATTCTGATATCCCTAGTGATGATATCCTTTGAGTTTGTACTTTTAAATCCAATCCCAGACTGAAACATGGTTTCGCTTGATAAAGCAAGAAAGTCTCTGCGATGTTCTTCTTAATGATAAGCCTGAAAAATACAAGTACAAACCATAGCCAATCTACTCCAAAGGTGTTCTGTTTTGTTTACTAATCAGGTATGAAATAGAGCATCTTCACTCTAATAGAAGTCCTTATGTGAAGAGCCGTACAATGTGTATTGCGATAGTTGGAGAATAAGGGATTATGCAATAGAGCACAAAAATGGCTTTTTTATAACAAATTGTTTGTTTTTATTTGAAAGTTTTTCAAATTTAGCAATAATAGATATAGTAAAAGATATAGTTTTTCTAAAGCTTTATTAGTATATATTTTAGCCATTATTGTATATGGCAAATGTTCAAACTCCTTTAATTATATCTTGCTTTGTAATTCTCGTGTATATAGCATCAGTATTAACATACAGCTATGTATTTAGTTGGTTCAAAAAATCCATTCGATCAATCTTTGGAATTAGATTCTGAACGATATAACCAAATCGCTACGGGTACTAATTATATCTATCAAACTGATGTCGGTAAATCAGTCCAACCCATTTTGCTTAATGGAATGAATTTTAGTCAAAATCAATTTTTATTATTCTATGATTCTACACCATTTGCAAGTAAAGGCCATGTAGCAGTGACTTTCCCTTGTAATGAAGAAAATCCATCTAAACCCTTATTCCAGATTCTGTCAGGTAGGGCTCCTGACCTGTTTACTGTACCATTAGGATATATTCAGAATATTTCATCACCATCAATGTGTGTATTTCACGGTCAATTTGGATTCGGAGATCCGATTTCAGATTTGGCACTAAAATATGTAGGTGAAGGAAGCCTAGAACTCAATGGTCCTTATTCTGTTGTGGTATCTGGATTAGAATCCTTTATTCCAAAACAAAAATCGTTCCAAGAATTACAACATTCTCAATTAGCAACTCAACAATAATGATTGCTAATTTCATTCATTTATCAAAAAATCAAAATATTTTTTCATATTTCTAATTTCATTTGCATTTAACAATAAAAATTTCAACCTTTCTACAAACATTGATAGTCTACTGATATATGCAGACAAAAATAGGATAAAATATACAATTGAAAATTTGATCACTAATGCAATAGATATACCAGATTCTAATAATATTAAGATCTTTATTGAAAAGACCAAATCCAGTAGTAGTCAAAATGACGATAAAACTCAAAGTAAGTTTTGTGATTGTAAATATTGTAGATAAAAAATAGCTCTTATTTTAGGTAATTTCAATTTGAATAATCCAGACTAAACTATTTTTCATATTTTCTAAGCGTGTTTTTGTTAACAAATTAATTTTTCTAATCTTAGATCATTACAGAAACCCTTCAAACTTAGCGATGGACTGGGCGGGATTTGAACCCGCGATCTCTCGATTGCGAATCGAACGTTCGTACCAAGCTGAACCACCAGCCCTTTAATACCTTTTATGGGTTACCAGTGGTTATTTTACTTCCGCACCTATTACAGTAGATTGCCGTTTGAGGATTTATATTATTGCATTTAAAACATGGAAATCCTTGCAGTTGGCTGCTATTACTGTTCTTGAGTTCCCCATGAAGATTGGAGATGAGGTTTAAAAGTGTCACAATTTCTTCATTTTGTAAGCCTTCCAGCCTGTCAATCTTATCCTTAATCAGTACTTTGATATTATTTTCTTCTCTTCTGCGTTGATTTTTCAATTTTGACTCTATAAATTGTGCCCCAATAGTTGAAATCAATATACCTAAAATTGCAATACCAATGACCATTATTATTGATGGCAATTATTCTTCCTTCAACCGTAATCGGATATACATCACCATATCCAACCGTGGTAACTGTAACCACTGCCCACCAAAAAGCATCTTCAAGGGTTGTTATCCTTGAATCTGGTACATTATGCTCTACAACGTACATGGTTAATGCACCTGTCGTAACTGTAATCAAGGACAGAAAAACAACATATAGAAGCCTATTTTTGATTTCACCCATCAATATCAAAGTTCTAGATAAGACATGCATGAACCTGAAAAGCTGTACAAGCCTTAAGCTCTTCAAACCCGCTCCATATACAGTGTTATCTTGCAATAAGGTTAGAGCGTACAAGGGTATTAACGCAGGAATTTCATACAAATGAGTTAAAAAATATTTGGATCGATGTTTTGACTTTCTTATTCTTAAAGCAAAGTCAATTGACAAAATAATGGATACAATGAAATCAAATACAAATAAAGCAGTTAAAGCTTGACCTAAAGGATCATAATAATATTGAAACAATATCAAGAATACAGAAAATCCAGTCAAAGAAATAATGAAAAACTCATAATCAATATTTCTTTTCATATTTTAGAATATGGAATACAAATTCATTTCAGTTTTTAGATACTATGGTATGAACAATTTATGCTATTAAATTTTATATGTTTTTGACATTTGTTTATTCATAAATAAATTCTTCAATTTTTGATAACACTTTTCAAGTCACGCATCTCAATGTTTGTACAAATAAGGAGATGCCTGAAATAAATACATAAGAAGACTTTATCGGCTCTCTTTTTGATTTTTATATCAAAACTAGATAGGATGATAACTGGCTGGCTGGCAGCTGGCTGGATTGATTAAAATATGCTTTGAAGAGATTAAACCTAGATGAGTGATTTCGTTACACTGGATTTTAAGGTAATAAAGGAATATTGGGATTCATACCTATTAAGCGATGATACAAAACTCAAAAGTAGGGTAGTGTTAACCGGGGTGAAAAAATCAAAAATGGATAAATCAAAAGAATATGAATTCAATTTTCAGTCAATCCAGTCCTTCATTTTTTCAGATAAAGCAACAGGGCCCACGCATAAGAAAATGTATACAAAGGAAGAGATGGAATCTTCTTATAAAAAAGAGATAACCTTTTCTACAACATCTGAAAAATGGAATGAATATCTGCTCGATGATAATACACGAGTAAGATTGAAAAATACTATTGCCGGCATTACCAAGTCAGATATATATTTACAAAACGGGGAACCAATCTACAATGTAAAGATTAGAGTATTGTCCAAAGTTAAAAGACCCACTCAGTGATGGTATATCCAATTATTTATGTCCGTAATGAATTTCTGTTACTTACCATTAATATCATCACTATATTCCGGAGTAATTTCAGATATTTCCTAAAAATGGAAACATTCTAGATATTTATACCGTAAATCTATTATTGATCTATCTATGATATATTCATCTGGTAGATTGTAATACAATAATAATTTGGGTGGTTACGGGATTTTATTCTTTATTGTCAATTCGATGTGCCAATTGATTAATTCATGCGAGGGAGCCTACCAGAATAACCAAATCATAAAGATCCACAAGGACTAATCTAGAAATATCTGAATGAAATTGTCAATTACAGAATACTCATGTTTAAAATATGCTCAGTTATTGAAATTTTTACCCATAGAGGATCCTATTAGATAAGTGTGTACAACAATAACGCAATATGTTTGGTAATATGATTACCTAAAGAACAATCTATCATCAAAAACCATGCGATTCTTTTTAATTAGTAAATACTGAAAATCGATATATTTTGAAAGAAACTTTACAATATATTGATAAATAAGAAGAATAGTATAATTCCAGTCATATTTCTTGTATTGTTACTAACTTTTAATGCATCCACCATTTCAATAAATGATAGTGTAGCAGCACAATATTATGATAACAATTCTCTGGGTTCCCTGCGAGATATTTTGTGTAGTGAAAATATTACCTCGGAAACTTCACAAAATGATCAAGACAAATCTGGAACCCTAGACGATGACAATAATTCTTCAAGCGACGGTAAAGGATCTTCAAGTTCTGATTCTAAACCTAGTGGAAAAACAAGCAAAGTAATAACACCTCCACCAACACCAGCTAGTCCAAATAAAATTTCAAGCATAAACGAAGACAACACCAACTCGGCTGGGAGTAAAGGATCTTCAAGTTCTTCAAGCGACGGTAAAGGCTCCGCAAGTTCCTCGGCTGGTACTGAAGCAGTTGCAAGTTCTTCAAGCGACGGTAAAGGATCTTCAAGTTCTGATTCTAAACCTAGTGGAAAAACAAGCAAAGTAATAACACCTCCACCAACACCATCTAGTCCAAATAAGATTGCAAGCACAAGTGACGACAGCAGTAAGTCTAAAAATACCGCTAATTACGATAATTGTTTCAATACCGAGGAAAGTAATGAAATTGACAACCCTATAACAAATAATCATTTTGAAACACCTGAATCTAGTGTTTCTAGCATTTCCTGTGGACAAGTAATTGACGAGAGTGTAGTATTGACATCTAATCTCGATTGTAAGAGTGATGGATTACTTGTCGGTGGTGATGACATCTCAATCGATTTGAACGGCTTTTCAGTTACCGGTCCAAGTCAAAACAGTTCAAAAATAGGAGTAATGCTTACCAATACTGAGAACGTAACTGTACAAGGTCCTGGAACAATTTCAGATTTTCAGGCAGGAATCTTGTCGACAGGTGGAGAAAACAATAGTATTTCTGAGATAGACTTTTCGAATAATCACGTTGGAGTATTTGTAACAAGTTCTACTGATTCTACTATCGAAGATAACCGATTAACTAACAATAGGATTGGGATTGTAGCTTATTCTTCCTCAAATTCAACCATAGATACAAATCTGCTTAAATCTAACGATTTAGGTGGAACGGCGTTAGTCGACTCTTATAATAATGATATTTATTTAAATACCGTTAAGGATTCTTTAAACGGTATATTCGTCGATGCCCAAAGTCATGATAATAACGCTACCTTTAACAATTTAGTACAAGACAATGAGATAGATATCAATAACGCAAATGGACTGCCTACAAATATAAACAATAATGAATATAACAACAATAATTGTAGCGTTTCACTACCTAATGGTCTATGCCATGGAAGTGATCTGCCAAATGTCAATTCTAATACATCAGAACTGGAATCAATAGATCAAACAGAAGCCGAATCTCCGATTCAAAATGATGAAGAGTCTAGCGGTCTTGAACTAGTAGGTTCTGACAATGATTCTTCAGACGAGCAGAAGAGTATTGGAGGTGGAATTGATGACCTTGGTTCAGGTAACAATGTAGCTTTACAAAACCAGGATAATAGCGGAAGTATCACAGCAGGCCAAGGGAGCGAAACAGGTGGTGATTCCTCTGACAGCACTGGCTCAAGTGGTGATTCCTCTGACAGCACTGGCTCAGGAACAACAGGTAGCACTGGCTCAGGAACAACAGGTAGCACTGGCTCAGGAACAACAGGTAGCACTGGCTCAGGAACAACAGGTAGCACTGGCTCAGGAACAACAGGTAGCACTGGCTCAGGAACAACAGGTAGCACTGGCTCAGGAACAACAGGTAGCACTGGCTCAGGAACAACAGGTAGCACTGGCTCAGGAACAACAGGTAGCACTGGCTCAGGAACAACAGGTAGCACTGGCTCAGGAACAACAGGTAGCACTGGCTCAGGAACAACAGGTAGCACTGGCTCAGGAACAACAGGTAGCACTGGCTCAGGAACAACAGGTAGCACTGGCTCAGGAACAACAGGTAGCACTGGCTCAGGAACAACAGGTAGCACTGGTTCAGGAACAACAGGTAGCACTGGTACAACAGGCTCAGGCGAAAGCGTTAGCCAATCAATCGGAAATCTGATAAATGGTACTACAGTAGAGGCTCAAACAAACAGCAGTAGCAATCTTTGACACATCTTAAAGATCTCAAAGATCTTATATATTGTGCTGGTTACCAAACCTCAAATATTCATTGTTAATCGCAAAATAACAAAGGATAGTACATCTTTTCTTCATTTCGAGAAGTTTTCTTAATATATTTCAAAAAAAAATTCATTCTAGAGACTAGCGATATTATTATGAAATGAAAATAAAATAATAAAAAATTTTGATCAATCTATACTATAATATTTCGACTATGCACTGACCTAAATCTAGTGACTGGTAAATCTCGATAACAAAAACAAAACATCCGGATATCTTTCAACCATATATCTTATATTCAAAATAACTAATCAACGACTGTGGTTTTTATTAGTCAATGGTGTCGCCGTCCATAATGATTAGCATCCTAGATCATAGTTTAAACAACCTTTGTGAGTTCTTGAACATGATCAAATCCCGTTCCTGCTGATTAAGGTCCAATTTTTTTACAAAATTCAAATAAGATTTCATACTCGATATGGGCCAATCAGTCCCGTATAGCAGATATTTTGGTTCTCCAGCATAGTTGAGAAAATCAGTAATCTTGCCTACTAGGTATTTCTCATAGAATTCCGTAAAGTCCCCCAAAACTAAACCCGATATATCCGCATAAACATTCTTGTTTTTATAAATTATTTCCTGACAATCTAAAAACCATGGATTTCCCAAGTGACAAATTATGATCTTTAGTTCCGGGTTATCAACTGCAACATCGTCAACATTTATTGGATGAGCAAATCTGACTTTCCCCTTGGGTGTATAGGTATCTCCGGTATGAATCATTAGAGGGACATCATACTCTATACATAAATCAATTATTTTCTGATATTTTGGATCGTATGGATAGTAATGCTCGTATCCGGGATAAATTTTCAAACCTTTTATTTTACCATTTTTAAGATATTCTTCATATTCTTTAATACTGTTTTCATCATGATTGCTAATTGAGTATCCTGCCACTACTTTTATTTTTTCATGTTTTTCAATGGAAGATAATATTTCTCCAGTGGAGGGTCTTTCTTCATTGATCATATAAGATGAAAGAATGATAGCCTGGTCTACGTTGTTTGACTGCATGGTGTTTGAAAGTGATTCTATTCTTTCTTTGATTGGTAAATTTTTTAAACTCTCGTAGCCATTTATGTGCACGTGGCAATCTATGATGGTTTGGGTCACTTTTTATAATAAGGATTTATCCATTCAATAAATGTTGCATAGTTTAGAGATCTTGAATCCTTGATATAATTTGGAAGTATTTTTATGAATCTAAAATCATTTCTCAATTGAAAGGTCAACACCTGATCGGAAATCTGTTCATTTATAACATTTTGAACATATTCTTCTGGGGATAATTTCTCGGCATACTTACAGTAGTTGATCAACCTACCGCCTGCTATTATTCGCCTTAAATTATTTTTTATGACCAAATCCTTTCTTGCTTTGTACAGCAGAGTTGCAATCCCTAATCGACGAAAATCCGGATGGACAGAAATGTCAGCACCATACAATGAATCGCCATTAGGGTCATGGGTGGTAAATAGACTATTGCCTGTCACTTGACTAAATGTATGAACTTCATATTCGGACGGTAACTTTATTATTAAACTACTTGACGAACCTATAATTTTGTTCTCAAATTCAACACAAAATTGACCTTCTGGGAATATTTCTACATGACTTTGAAGATGCCTTTTCCCCCAAACACTGCCTTCCTCTAACATG
Organism: uncultured Nitrososphaeraceae archaeon; assembly: GCA_963850055.1. Classification (GTDB taxonomy): domain Archaea; phylum Thermoproteota; class Nitrososphaeria; order Nitrososphaerales; family Nitrososphaeraceae; genus Nitrosocosmicus. The sequence goes on from CAWKJS010000029.1 coordinate 14,347, forward strand.
GATGGAAATGATTGCTTTTGCAATTCAATTATTTTGGGAATATCTTGAAAAGTCACATTCTTTATAACGATATCTTGGTCAGGTATATTGGAATGTTGCATGCCCTCTATACAATATATACTTGTACCTCATGTCATATTAAGATTGGTAAAATATGTTGCAATAAAAAAAGGAATAAACAATTCAATATCTTCTTAGAATTGAGGATTAAAGCCGTAAAAATATTTTCTAATAACCGGCCATTGTAAAATAAAGAAATCTTCAAATTCTGTTAAACTATGAAAAGTTTTATTAAATAATAGATTGTGATTATAAATTATTGAAAGATGCCCTGTATTTTGATGAAGAATCTAAACTCTTACAAAATGAAATTCCACAAAGTAACTCTTGCGTTATCAAACTATCATTTAGTTTGGATTTTGATATTGGCCAAAGTTATGTAACATCAAAAATAGAAGACAGGGATGGTAATATTAGAAAACTAAACATCCAACCGGGAACTAGAGGCATCAAACTGCAAAGCGACCTTATAAGAATCAAAAACAAGGAAGCAGCGCTGCCATCTCATGTTTATGTCCGAACCACACTAAAGGATGGAAAAACTTTGGTGAGGAAATTACCTGTTATAGGAACAAGTGATTGGCTATTAATATTTGAAGAAGATCTCTGTATTTTGGCAGTCAAGGACCAATACGATGAAATAGAAATTTTAGGATGAGGTATAATGATCTCTAAAAAAGATTGATAGTCTTGATTCAGGGTCTAGTGTAGTAGTTATTGTTCCTAGTAACCTCTTAGCTGTCTTCCGGTATTCTCTTTGTTTTTTTCCATATATTTTGATATTAATGTTTGTGGTTCAAAGCCGGCCTCGATTGATAATTGTATTAAAAAATGCCACAAGTCTATGATTTCCTCTTGAAGTTTTTCATTATCTATGGTTTTATCTTTCTTCCACCATTTCCAATTTGTTTCCCTCTGAAGTTCTATGGCTTCGTGCACTAAAGCAGACGAGATCATAAATATTTTGTAACCTGAAAATGGTTCTTTCATTTCGTACAATTTCTTCATTTTGTTTTCCGGGGTGGTATCTATAGGAACTTCAGAACTTTTATTTTTTGTACTGTCATAATCTTGAGTTATCAAAGACTTTTGCATCTCAAAAAGATACTCTAATTTGTCTTTGATCTCACAGCCCTTATCTTGATCATCGGCTAAATGGTTCATTTGGTAAGTATAAAGCAAAGGATAGTAAAGATATTACTGTTGTCTTCTCTCTTATAATGTCCACAACTTGTGGTTAATGATTTGAATTAGTATTGTATCGCTCCTTTCCTAAAGAAGAGGTTTTAATCCGGTCTTGACACTAAATTATAATAATGTTTTTTATAACTCGTCTATAATTGATATGTAGTTATCAATGCTTCTATCAAGTAAAGTTTTGTTATTTTGGCCAACAAGTTTCTTAACTAGTCCTTTATTAAGAAGATAAAATAATGAAACCTCTTTACCTCTTTTTCTTCCAACTACATTTGAATCAACTAATCTTTTGAGATTCCATGAAGTAGTAGACGGTGCTTTATTGATATGCTTTACGATTTCATTAAAGGAAACGTCGTCAGTATCATTTAGCATCATAATTATACTTTTAGTGGTCTTTATTTTCAGGTAATTTAGTATAAGAGTTTCATCCGACGGTGTCGATGCTGGGAAGTATCTGGTAATATTACTATTTTCTGTTCGACCAATTTTTATTATTGATCTTTTTTCAAGAATTGATAAATGATGAGATAAAGTGCCGTTATTAAGATTTGTTATTCTTAGAATGTCTCTATACCTAATCCCTGGAAAGGAGTTAATAATTTTAAGTATTGTACTTCTATTATTTCCATTTGATTCTGTTTCGTTCTCATTAATTGTCGTGCTCGGATTCATTTTCTTTCCAACCTCAATACACCTGCAGCAAACAGTACTAACATCAATAATAACAACACATGTTGAAATTCAACCTCTATTAAAGGTATGTAGAATGTTCCCAAAAGCCTACTTGACTGTAATAAATACAGGAACTCTACAACTAACAGAAATCCAAAACTTAGGCCAGTTAAGAGTATTTTTTTACTTTTTGTCCTCTTGAATGAGATAAATGAAATCGTAGTTAGAAAAAGGGCCACGTCAAAACTAATAATGTGAATGAGAATGTGATAAATCATGGAAGGGTGATAAAGGTGAGGTATAACAAAAGGATATATGGCTACACTAGCAACCAATATCGATAAAAATAAAAACAAACTGGTCTTGTTGCTTAAAAAATTTGCAAGAGTTTCTTTAAGATCTTTGTCTCTTTTAAGCAATTTATAAAATTATAGTCAAATGTGCCTTAAAAGGTCATTGGTACAAAGGTAAAACAACAAACAAACCCAAACGTTCTTTCTATCTATTGATTTACATTTTGTATTAACCAAAAAAGATTTTCCTATTGGTTTTTTATCTTGTCCTGTTTGTTTGTTTGTTTTTATATTCTTCTATGTCTGAGCGATAGGAGATAAACAAAGACAATGTTCTTTATGTATTACCTTTTCATACTTTTATAAATTATATTTTATTTTAGTTGATTAATCTACTCCTTTCCGATGATCTTTTCCTTCATCCTTTTGAATTCCTCCTCTGAAATCGCACCCTTATCCTTCAAGTCAGCAAGCTTCTTTAGTTCATCAGCTTGCGATATATGACCGTGGTGTTGGGGAATTTGATTTACATTATTAGGGCCAGTTGAGGGGTAAGAAGGGGATCTTATTTGGGTGATGCCATTACGTATAACCTCTATCAAATCTTCCGCCTTTTTCTTGGGAATAGCATCGATTACGCCATTTTCTCCATGCTCATCCGTTTCTAGTCTCTTTATCCACGGCATCCTACCAGGAATATTGGGGTTAAACAATCCTGGAGCATTAAAGATTACCGAAGCCGAAAGCAAGCCTTTTTCTATTTTGGCGTTTGTAATAACATTGTAAGGGATATCAATTATATCTTGCTTTAACCCAAGCATACTTGGATCTCTTAAAATGATTCTTCTATCAGTTGCATAAACTACATTGGGTGAAAGTTGAGACCCGCCAGGTCTAAATCTTGATTGCCTAGCGACCACTAATACTCTTTCATCCGGGTTTAACATCTCTGCAATTTTTTTTATTTCATCTAGCTCATCTTCATCAGTTATATCTGTATTAAAATGATTTTTCTTATCTGACATATTTACCTCTCATCCTCCTCTTTTCCAATCTTCATCCTTCTTCTTATTTATCTGCATATTTTAAATAGTTATGATTTCTTGTTGTGGATTTGTACAGAAAAATATTTTATATGTGTTAATTTAATACCCTTTGATGAACAAGAGTAAAAATGTGATTATTTTTTCATCTTCTCTTTTTGTTTTGACATTTGTGATTTCATTATTTGGCGCTATGTTCAATACAAATATGCTGAATGGTAGTAATACTAACTCAAATTTGGTTTTTGCACAAGAATCCGTAGCAACATTGGCAAATTCGGTTTCTGACAGCAACAATAGCATAATTTTCAATAACTATGAAAATAGTGAAGTTGGGGTTTCTTTAAAATACCCTTCTAGCTTTTTAGTTGACGATAGCAATTCAAATGAAACAGTGCAACAGATAATCTTTTTCCCAGCATATGTTGATGATTCGGGAGTATCTCCAGAGACATTTATTTCATGGTTTGATATTTACGTTCAAACCTTTTATCCACCTATTTTCTATTCTCCTGATAATGTAAGTTCCTATTTGGAAGATCGTACAAATGCTATTCAAGAAGAGGATCAAGATGTTACTATTGTCGAAGCTTCAACTGATTCATTGTTAGCAGGTCATCCAGCTTATAAATTGGTAACACGAAGTTATTCTGGTAATGATACAATTGATACTGTTGAATACGGACTGATACGTGACAACAAACTGTATTCAATAAGCTACGAGGTAAATACTTCTGACTATCAGAATTCTCTCCCAATAACAAACAAAATGATTTATTCTTTTGAGATTGATTCAGACAACTTGTCAGAGTCTCTAAAACAACTGACCAATTCAACAGGGCTAGCCATGCTTAAAGAAAAAGTGCCTATGTTGGAAGGGATTTTATCTTCTTTGAATTTAAGCAATTTTACTGATAATTCTTCAGAGTTGTTTAATAAGGCGGATCTAAATAACTCGACTAAGAATATACTAGAAAATCTATTGAATTCTTCTTCTGGAAATATTCTAAACATCTCTTCAATAATGAAATCTATCCCCGCCATTAATTTACAAACCATCTGCAGCATCGAACTTCTATCAGATCTTTGCAATGGAGGATCCTTTTCTCATCCATCTTTTAACATGGGTAATTCTCTACTAAATAATGAGAGTTCAATTTCCGGCCTTGCCGATTTGCTTAATTTCTCCAAAAATTCAAATGGTGACTTTAACCTCTCAGAATTTAAGGAGTTGTTGGGTCCATTTGCGATGCTTGCTTCTCCTTCCACTTCAAATTCGCCATTCTCTTCCCTAGGGTCACCATCCTATACTTCCCCCTCTTCCTCATTTAGCGATTTGCCATTTTCTTCTTTTTTTCCATCCAATGAATCTGATACCTCATTTTTAAACCAAATGTTATTAAACGAAACTAACAATGGCACTGCATCTGGCGATACCACAATTTTTAACCCTTTTGAAGCATTATTTGGGGGTGGTAATAGAAGTGAAGGTAATGACACTAGTCTTGGTTCCTTTTACAATGGTTCCTTTGGAAATGACTCTTTAAGCTCTTTTATGACTCCTAATTTACAAAGTAACGAAACAGTCGATATATTGAAATTGTTAGAACTTTTGCGGGGTGGCGGTAATTAATAAAAGCTAATTAATAAAAAATACCATCTAGTAGATTAGATCTCTATTTTGCTCTACTACTGTAATAGTAGAGAAAAGTTAATAATCCTTATTATTTTCTTATAATTTTCTTCTTGTTTGATAAATAGTCATTAATAAGAACTCTGTCAATTTCTTTAGGATTAATATATATTGATTTTCCGTCAACTGATTTAGCTAATTCGTTGACAAAGTCTAGTAGAGTATCTTCCTCGCTAACCATTATTGTATCAAGATCTATGCCATCTTTTTTTAGTTTCTTTGCCTCTTTAATTGTCTGTTCTCCGATATACTGGTCAATCTGCCTATACCTATAGCACAGGTAGACGGTTTGTTTATCATGAATATCAAATCTAATTCTATTATTCTCTGAATTCTGAGAGCCTATTCGATCCTTATCAGGAATATAAAAATGTGAATAAGGTCTTTGTTTCATTATCTTATCTTTCTCGTTTTTGCTATCTATAAAGCATGCACTTGGATGACCGTCTGTTATCATTACAATCCTTTTGTTTTTAGCGCCATCTTTCTTCAAAATCCTTTTTGCAAATCTATATGCAGCTTGATAGTTGGTATAGTGTAGGAAATCTGCATTAGGTTCAAAAGTTCTTAAGAAAGGAATATCCATCGGATCAATCCGTGAAGCTATGGAACCGAAACCAATAGTATGGATTGAATCTAGAGGGAAAAATTTCTTGTTTAATATAAACAAGCTCCATAATGCACGCTTTGAAGCTTCTATCCTACTAAGATCATTGTACATCGATGAATATTTCATTGTAGAGCTCAAGTCTATACAATAAACAGTGGCAACTTGAATCTCTTCCAAAGTATCATAGATTTCTATATCTTCATATGAGATGTCTAGTGGAAACTCAATTCTGTTATGAAGGTCATCATTACTTTGGTGATGATCCTCATAGTATCTTTCTACAAAATTCCTAATTGTCGAGTTTATATTGATGTTGGAAATCTCATTTCCGTACTCATACTTTTTGGAGGTTTCCTGGACCATGCTTCCATACCCAGCAAATTTTGTTTCATGCATCCCTATTTTGTCTGTCTTTAAGGACTTTATGATCTCTGTAAGTATCTGTTGACCTATCTTTAGAAACCCTTTTTTGTTTAACCATTTATCTGAATCAACTAGATAGCCTTTCTTAATCAATTCAGTAACAATTGGAAGATTGTTATCTGAAAATGTATGCTCATTAAAATTAAAATTTAGTCTATAGTTTTTTTGACTAACAGTGGTAACTGAACCAGCCGATCCATCCTGCCCTTTTAAATAATGTGTTCTGTCCCGTTCCTTCTTAACGTCTTCTTGACTTGATGAGCTAGGGTTATTAGATTTGATTAAACGGTCTTGAACATTTGCATTTTCATCAGCAATCTTTCTCTTTTGTAGCTCATTAAAATAAGATTGAAGATATGATTCCAGTTCTTGAAGAGTGGGAGGGTTATCTTTAATGGCTTTGTTGCCTATCGCCTTTAATATATCTGGAAAAAACTGCCTTAACAGGTTGTTTCTTGCTCTAATTTTTTCTTGGTCAAAAGAGGATTGTTGTTGTCCTTGTTTGGAATTATGACTCTGGGGATTTCCTAAATTTTTTTCAGTTCTGTTACTATCCTCCTCATCATCATCCCCATAATTTAGTAGGGGCTTTGAAAAATAAATAATCCTTTTCTCATACCCTACTGCATTTTTTTGACCCAACTGATCTTTGTCTCTATTACTTCGAACGTTATCCTTAGTATTGTTGTTACCATTATAAGTACGAACTCTGTTACTATTTAGTTTGTCTTCTGACCCTTTCAATTTGTTTATTCTCTAATTTCGAATTTGTCTTCCCTTTTATCCAGTATTGGTGGGGAGCTAAATCTCAAATATTCAAAGAGCAATTCGGATGATGTTGCTAAAAGTTCTTCGTTATTGTTTTCGTTATCGTTCCATAGGCCCTCGAACTGAATATATTGAAGGTTCTTGTCAATCTCATTTTGACTGGCTTTTTGAACAAAGTTATCTTGTTCTTGCCTTATTTTAGCGATTACGCCTTTTAATGTCTTTGATATCACTGGAAGGTGTCTCAACTGATCTGTATATAAGAACGAAGTAGCCTTTGATTCTTTTGTCAAATTTGTTCCCTCTGCAATATATGCCGATTGGGTTAATGCATCTCGGTATTGATTTTGAACTACGATAAATGACTTGTTTCTAAATTCGTTTTTAATGGATATTAGGTCTTGGGGCTTAAAAAATTCGTCAAAAAAATGTAAGCATGTCTCTTGAATAACTTCATTGATCACATTATTTAGAAATAGTGTCTTATTTTCTGTCGTATCTTCTATTTCATCTAGTTCAAACTTTGAAGATTGGAATATACATCGTATATCTGAGAATCGAGGTATTGTTTTGACATTATTTACCAGAGAACGAACCCTCTCTACTTCACCGATGATTGCTTCAAGGGAATGAATGGTTGATCTTACACTCACTCCTCTGTCGCTATTGATATCGGGATGGCTTCTAATCTTTTGGAAAATTCTGGTTATTGCTTTTAGCATGAAAATTGGCAAAAAAGTTTGATCTCTATTTAGCATGTCCATTTCTTGTACCAAAATTAGGGTTTCATCATCAATCGTATTGGGATAATGTGTCTCAATATGGCTCTTTAAACGATCGGCTAATGGTTCTATTATCTTTCCAGAATGAGTATAATCTATGGGATTCGCTGTTGCAATAATTTTTACGTCCGGCTTGAAAAATACTGGGTAAGCGCCAGTGGTAAATCTTCCTTCTTGTAGTACGCTAAGCAACGTTACTTGTTTTCGGGGGTCTAGAACTGGTAACTCGTCAAGACATAAAATCCCATATCTAGCTTGAAGTAAATATCCAGGAGAATATGAATCAATATCAAAAACTTCAATACCTTTTTTTATGATTTTAACAACATCAATCTGGCCTACTAGGTCTTTAACCGAGATGTCTGGGGTTGCCAGTATGTATCTGTACCTCTGCTTGCCGTCTAGCCATTTTATCTTGGTGTCTAAACCATTATTCTTTATTATTTCCTCACAGTCCTTTGAAACATAAAATTCTGGAAGCATCTTGTCAATTGCATTTCCGTTTAACAAATCGACAAGATGAGTATAAGGCATTTCGGTTGGAATATCATTTGTCAAAGTTCCTTCCACTATCGGGATGGGTGACAAAAGATTCTCTGAAATTAATTCAGCAAGTTTGGTTTTTCCTTGACCAATATGACCTACAAACAAAATATCATGTCCCGCCAAGAGTGCTCTCTTTATCGCTGGGATAACTGTATCATCAAACCCAATAATTCCTACAAATGGATTTTCATTATTCTTGATTTTAGCAATGAGGTTTTGTCTTAGTTGATTCTTTACTGGCTGATACTTGTAATTGATTTCTAAAAGGTCTCTTAGTGTCTTTATATCTTTGTAGTTCTGTGGCACTCCGAAAAAAGTGGCCTGCTTAAACGTGGGCGAGGTAGCATATGAGGTTTTAACCAATTTTAGAATAGAATCTGCGCGAGACAATCTTTGTGTGAAATTAGTTCCCATTTATTTAAAAATCTATGCAAATGGCTTGACTTTCTTAAAATTCAAATCGGTTAATTGGTGGGGCTGTTTTTCCTCCCTGACCAAATTTTTTTGTACCTCATATACCAGAGTACTAGTATTATGAAACCTATTATGATGCCAAATAGGCAGTATACGTAGAGATTTGTCACCAAAAAGCAATATTTTCGGAGTTCATAGGACTGTTGCATCAACTCCTCTTGAGATTGAGTATTTGCAGCCTGCAGCTCCTGCTCCTGCTCCTGCTGTTCTTCTTGTAGCTGCTGCTGTCGTTGCTGCGGTTGCACCTCTACTCCTTGATTTATTAAATTACTATTATCACCCACCTCTCCATCTTCGTTAGAACTATTGCTAAATAGGGGTGAAGAATTGATTTGAATAATACAATTGCTTCCTTCAACGTTTAATAATATTGCGAAAACTGAAAATATACAAATTAATAATGTAGAAATTTTCAGATAGTTGTCTTTCTTGATAAGGTAGTAAGCCCTCCAAACCAATGATTTTTTTAAAATCTTATCCTATAAAAACCAAAATGTCATTACTAACAAATAGCTAACTTACCTCAAAAATTTTTGCTCCTTGCATCGTTGATAAAAGATTTGCAATATCTATGTGAGTGGGGGAATATGGCAGCAGCGCGAGTCTACAAATAGCACATTATAGAAATTTTTACTGGTCTGATATCTTTATCTTTGTTTTGATAAAGATACTTCAAAATATCGTTATCTTTATTTTCAGAGTATCAGGAGTTCAGGAAAACCTTTGCAACGGTTGTGTTAGGCGTACTTGATATATCCACCTTAACTTTCCCCAAATTTTCAAATATGAGAATAAGGAATTCCTTGATGAACAGAGACCACATTTCTCCTAATTTATGCTGTATAACGTAAACGTGTTTTCCATCTTCTTCGATTCTGTGATCTGAATTTATTCCTATTACCTTCATGTATTGTTCGAGTACCTCTAAGACTGAAAATAAGTTATAATTTTTCTTTATAAGGAGCACAGAGTCCTTTAAAAAATTGAAGGCTATTTGTGAAAGTTCTTTTACCAAAGCTTCCTTAAATTTTGAGATATCATCGATTCCATTTTCAGAACCTGTTCTGATTACTTGGTCCATCACACTAGACAGTATTATCTTGGGGATTGGGATCATCCCAATTTTATTCTCGTACCTTTCCCAGTTGGAGTATCTCCGTAGAATCTGATTAATAAGTACATTCAAAGATGTTTCTCTGTAATCAGCTTCAAATTGTAATTCTTCTATGACTGAACTTTCGAGTCTAAAGGTGATGCTTCTCGTCTTACTTGGTTTATTCTCATAGGCTTCATTCTCTTTCAATTCTATTGTAAATCCTTATATCATAAATGTAAATTTGTTATTATGTCTTTTATCTTGGTTCCTATACAGAATTAACAAGCGTGGTTTATTATCTCCAGTTTGACGACCAAATTCCGTTTCACGGGCATCATTTAAAAAGATTGATAAATTATTCCTCAATTACCTTCCAAAAATTCTGATTATTGACTATGCGATTGTTTCAACTAATCTTAAAATGTCTATCCATAGAATTTTTTGGTTGGTCGTAAAGGTCCTTCAATGTAATATCAGCAATTCCGGCTCGAAAAACTAACTATGCACATATTTCATTAACATGCGTTTCAATTTGAGTAAATTACCTGTTTGTTTCAAATAAAGCAAATAATAGTTCAAAAACCAATTACAAAACTAAGCCATCCATCATGCAGGGAATGTCGTGTCTTGTCTCTTTGTCCACTGTCCTCGAAAACTCATTCCAAAAAAAGTATAGCTAAGAATAAAAAGATCAATGCGAATGGCTTTTTATGTGGATGTGCATCGATGATTCTGCAAATGTCTTGAGATTGCTTTCATTGCTAAAAAAATCTTCTGAAATTCCATGAAAAAAAAGTTTCCGATAAAGGCAAGCCACTTTGTTTGAAAGCAAACTCACGGCGTCTAGATCATGTGAAGACCAAATAATGGTAATTTTTCTTTCCTTGTTTAGTTTTGTCAAAAGTTTGTAAAATAATTTCAATACCGCTGCATCTATCGCTGTATCCGGCTCGTCCAAAATCAGCAATTCTGGATCATGAATAAGTGCTTTAGTTATCATGACCCTTTGTTGTTGTCCTCCTGACAAATCGCCTATTCTTTTATCAAGATATTCCATTATACCTGTCAATTCTATCAATTCTTTAACTTTTTTTTCATCAAAAGCTTTCCCCCCAACAGAACCTAATTGTATTATTTCCTTTACTGTAGCAGGAAACCTAGGATCAAAACTGTTTGACTGAGGGATATATCCTATCTTTTTATAAATCTCTTTTGCATGATTTCTTATGTCTTTATCAAATAATCTTATATTACCAGTATACTCTTTGTTCAACCCTAACAGACATTTAAAAAGGGTAGTTTTGCCTGCGCCATTTGGTCCTATAATGCCCAAGAAATCTCCCCTGTCTATTTCAAAGGATATATTATCTAAAATAACTTCTGAGCCATTTTTGTAGCTTACATTGTTTATTTTCACGAGAGGCGTTGAAGCTCTATTTTCTGCACGGACATGTATTCATTGTAAATTAGAGAAATGAAGGTTTATAAATCTAAATCTAAAACTAAATAATCTTCCAGTAGATTCCTGGATATCATGCAAAGAAAATCTTTTCTTGAATTATATAATTTTTGATCACATCATTCCCAAACATGATAGTTAGTCTATAAGCTCAGAGTGGAAGTAGTTATTTACCTCCTATATCATAAGCCCGGGATATTAAAATTAGGCAAATCTGGAAGCTTAAATTCTGGGAGCGGTGGCAGTTTGAAATTTGGGAACGGGGTGTAGGGCTGGGCGTCATCATAATTAGGTTCCGATTGTGATTGAATTTCTTGCAGAGGCAAATTCGGTCTGGGTTCTAAAGTTGCAACAAGGTTTATTGTTTGCCCGTTACGGTTAACGGTCAAATTTACTTTGTCTCCCACTTTCTTGTTTATGTCTAAATAGGAAATTATATCATCAATTCTTGAAACAGGATTGCCGTCTATTGCAATTATGATATCTTTATCTAGTATTTGTTGCTCACCAAATCTGTTTCCTTGAATTAACATTCCTTTCAAACCTGCTTTGTCCGCTGGTCCACTTTGCACGACATCCTCAATTAATACACCTTTGTAATTAAGAGGTAATCCGAATATCTCAGCTAAAGTGGGTGATAACTTTGATCCTGATATACCTAACCAAGGATGCTGGTATGTACCTGTTTTTATTAATGGGGGTATTATTCTAATGATGTCGTTGGAAGGAATTGCAAATCCCACTCCTGTGTAAGCTCCTGTATTTGAAAATATCGCAGTGTTCATACCTACGACTTTACCATTAAGGTCTATCAGAGGTCCTCCTGAATTGCCTGGATTAATAGCAGCATCTGTCTGAATTACATTGGGAATTGAGTAACCTAAGTCTGAATTTGGCAACAATCTACCGATTTGACTAACGATACCAAATGTTAGAGTATTGTCAAGCCCATACGGGTTACCAATAGCTAAAACCGGATCCCCAACTTTTAAAGATGAAGAGTTTGATAACGTTACTGGAATCAATTTTTCGTCCACTGGATTATCCAGCTTCAGTATAGATATGTCTCCATAAGGATCTACACCAACTACTTTAGCAGTATAACTGTTACCATCGTTGAATGTAACTATTATGTTAGTTGCTGAGCTAACAACGTGGTAATTCGTTATTATGGTGCCTGATTTGTCATAAACAAATCCCGAACCAAACTTCATTGCATATGGACTATTGCCTGTCGAATCGTAAGGCATATTTGAAGGATCTGTGGGCTGATATTCTGTACTAATTTGAACCACAGAATCTTTTACATTATTGAATATATCGTTTAACAATGAATTATTCCCATTACCAAACAAACCTAGATGTTGTTCTAAGCTTTGATTTTGACCAAATGCTTGTGGGGAATGAATAATCACTAAACTTGTAAAAAATATCATAATCAAACAGAAATATATCATTTTGGACAAAAAAATCAATATGATACTATATTCACAATTATATTTATATTCTATACTCTATGTATTTTAGATTTCTATAAGATTGGCTTCAAAATTTTTTTTATGTGTTGTAATATGAATCCAAAATCTATTTGATCAAAAATATTATATTCGCAGAGACCTCGAGAACATGACTTGATAATTCTACCCCCGCCAATTTATGACTATTAACAAGGCACCACCTGCACTGGCCCGTCAAAATTAGCATTGAAGGATTGGTTAATTGGCAAAAGTTTTCGTCAGAGAGGTCTACGGGCTTATTGAGAATTCTTTATGATGAAAACAATTGCTTTTTAATCTTGTAGTCAAATATTTCTAATTCTCAAACTGTGGCCGTATATCTCCGGTTTATTAAAATCGTAAGTGAAGATAATTGAAAATACTTGTTTTGTTTTGATATTCGGATAAACTTGCCATAAAATCCCATATAACTAATAGTATTTTAGGGGATGCTACCTAAGGTTTGATTCGATTTTGAAATACTGAACAAACTTTGTTCTTGAGAAATCATTTGGAGTATTTTGTAGAATGGGTTAAATAATTTATTTCGAACTTTTTGTAGGATGAAATATCTCTGGATAAATTCGTTAGTATTTTCAGCCCTAATGATTACCGTTTCAAGTATAGCAGGTACCCCACTGCATACTGATAAGGTGTACTCTCAGGCCGTGGATTTGATAGAAATTAGCAGTGGAAACCAAACCTTAGATAGCGGATTACCACAATTTTATGACTGCATTGATGAAAAAATAGATTCAAGCAAAGGGGTTGAGGAAGATTCATACTTTGAAGAGGAACCAACCAAACATGAAGTAAAAAGCTGCTATGATGAAATTCTTTTGGGAAGCGCTCCACTTGATGATGATGATGATGATGATGTCGAATTCGGAGGCGAATAATCTAGAATGATTAAAAATCAAAACCTAAAAACTGCCTTAATAGTATCATGTATTGTTTTCTCGGTACTGATATTGGCACAACTAATGGTCGTTGAACCAGCTAACGCTTTAACGAGGTATTTTAACTGTGTTACAAGAGCTGCGAATCATAACGGATCTTTCTCAGCCGACAATGCAGAAGCGTGCTACGATAAGGTATTCAAAGGCGCACTAGATAACGATGATTTCGGTAAACCAATAAGATAACAAACAAAAAAAAATAAAAGCTTTTAGATAGCAATCTGCATTTTAATATATATATACCCAGACAATTTCCCACTTTTTACTTTAATTAATTAGCATCAGATGAAAATGACACATGTTTACAATAATGACCCATACAGGGTATCGGTTAAACCCTTTTCTTTAGTAGATGAATGTTCTTATTTGATGCAGGATTTTTTAGTCTGCAAAATGTAATCAACTACGCTGAATCAGCCAAACAATAAACAGTACTTGGGACAACAATTAGCCCAGGTTATTTTTGCAAATGTTTATTTACATTGTATCTACAAAATTATAGTATGAAAGACTTTAACCAGGGCGAACTTGACTCCGCCACAAGTGGTGCAAATTCCTTAATTTTATTTTATGCTGATTGGTGCTATTATTGTAAAAGTTTCATACCTATATTTGAAAATTCAGTTAAAAACATGAATGACAATAAAGTCCTTTTTGGTGGTGTAAAACTAAACGAGGATGAAAACCCATTGTGGGATAAATATGATATCAACGCGGTACCGACCTTAATCGCCTTCTCTAAAAACACAATCAAGGACCGTAAAGATGCCAAAATGGGAGTAGGACTTACAAAGAAAGATATGGAAGCGATTTTGTCTAGTATTGGAGCAAAAAGATAAAATCGTTTTACAACCGAAGCTACCTTTTTATCTATTTGACATTTGAAAACTATTATACAGAGATGTTTGAAATGGAGTGGTGGGCATTACAAAAATGAAGAGTTTGATGATGATATGTACAACATAAATAGGTATTTGAAATTAAAGGAAAAACTTAAAGAATTACGTACTATTGCCTTAACTGGCATAGCAGAAGCAGGATCTGGACACCCTGGTGCTTCATTTTCAGCTGCAGAGATTATGGGCTGTCTTTATTTTCAGATAATGAATAATGATATTAAGCATCCTTCTAATCCTAATCGAGACTATTTCATCAATTCAAAGGCTCATTCGGCTCCGGGTTATTATGCTACTTTATCCCTTGTTGGATCTTTCCCAAAGGAAGAAATCAAGACTTTACGAAAATTGAATTCACGTTTACAAGGTCATCCTGTAAGATATAGCGAAATACAAAAACACCACAGCGTGCCGGGAATTGAATATTCTGGGGGGTCTGAAGGTATCGGTCTTTCTGTATCAATTGGAATATGCCTAGCTAATAAGCTTGACAAGCGAGATAATATGGTGTATTGTCTACTGGGTGATGGCGAGACAAATGAAGGTCAGATATGGGAAGCGTCAATGGCTGCTGCAAAGTTCAAACTTAATAACCTTATCGCCATATTGGATAGAAATAAGATTCAGCAAGATGGATTTACCGAAGAGATTATGCCAATCGACCCTGTCAAAGAAAAATGGCTTTCTTTTAACTGGGAAGTGGTTGAAATCAATGGTCATAAAATTGAACAGCTGATTCCAGAACTTTTAAAAAGACCTGTTGATAAGCCCAAAATAATAATAGCAAATACGGTGAAAGGGAACGGGATAAAACATATGGCCAACAATCCTCAGTGGCATGGGAGAGCACCTTCAAAAAAACACCTACCGTTGTTAGTAAAGGAATTGGAAGGTGAGTATATGATTTCTCCTTCTATTATTGCAGGAGCGGATGGAATCAGTGAGGAAAGTTTGAAACAAAAAATAGCAACAGCCGAGAGATACGGTGCAGATATGATACATTTAGACGTAATGGATGGAAAATTTGTTCCAAACTCAACCTTCTACTTTGATACTATCAAGAAATTACGTGCTGGGACGAGATTGCCTTTTGATGCTCATCTGATGATCCAAAAGCCTGACTCTGTCTTGGAGCGTTATATCGATGCCGGATGTGATGTTATAACTGTTCATGCAGAGGCTTGTAAGAACGAACAAGAATTTGAGATGATCAATTCTAAACTAGTATCAAGTGGTGTTAGCCCTGGACTCGCCGTAAATCCTGGCACTGAATTGCCGGAATGGATTTTCTCCTACCTTGATAATCTTGATATAATCATAATAATGTCTGTAAATCCTGGTTTTGCTGGTCAAAAATTCATTCCGGAAGTTTTGCCTAAAATGAAAAAGGTAATCCCTCTACTAAGGGAGCGAGGATTTAAGGGCTATTTTGAGGCTGACGGTGGAATAGATCTGTCGACGATAACTCAGTGCTTTGATGCTGGTTGTAGGATATTTGTAATGGGAAATGCAATATTTGGTCATAGCGATGTTGACAAGAGAATTAGGGAAACTAGGTTCTTACTCGATTCTTATCTAGAAAAGAGTTTGCTCGATGAATCCCAGTCTTTAAATCTTGAAGAAGATTGGATCAAGGGCCGTAGGAACATAATAGAACAATTTAATTTATCGAGATAATTGAACACTAATGACGAGGGTGCAAATATGTTTGATATTGAAAAAAAAGATATAATGTATAATGGTGAACTATGAATTGACCCATTTGACTACTAGTGATATTAAATTTTCTGATATGCGTTCCGCATACGGAGATAGCCTTGTAAATTTGGGCAAAAAGTATCCTAATATAGTATGTGTAGGGGGCGATACTACTGATTCGCTCAAAACTAAAAAATTCGGTGAAAAATTTCCTGATAGACTCTTCAATGTTGGAATAGCCGAAGCTAATTTAGTTTCAATCGCAGCTGGTCTTGCTATCGCAGGTAAGGTGTCTTTTGCGAGTACTTATGCTGCGTTTATTCCAGGCAGGTGTCTAGATCAGATTAGAAATGCGATTTGCTATCCCAACCTAGACGTGAAAATTGTAGTATCCCACGCAGGTTTATCTGTGGGACCTGATGGAGCGTCTCACCAACAAATCGAGGATATATCTATTATGAGATCTTTACCAAACATGCGGGTCTTGGTACCTGCCGATGCGATTTCAGTCAAAAAACTGTTAGAAAAAATAGTGAATATTCCGGGTCCATTCTATGTAAGGTTAGCAAGGCCTTCAACTGAGGAAATCTATTCTGAGGAATCCAATTTTGAAATTGGAAAGGGAACAATAATAAAAGATGGTAACGATATCAGTTTATTTTCCTGTGGGACTATGGTCTCAGCATCGCTGAAGGCAAGCGATATCTTAAAAAAGGATCATAATATTTCTTGCAGGGTTGTAGACATGTACTCTATCAAACCAATAGACTCGGAATTAATTTACAAATGTACAAAGAAAACGGGCTCATTGGCTTCCGTAGAAGAGCATAATATAGTAGGAGGACTGGGGTCTGCAATTTCAGAAGTGACCTCCGAAATATGCCCCACTTTTGTAAGAAAAATAGGCATTAGAGACAGATACGGTGAATCTGCAAGAGACGAAGAAATCGATTCACTCTTAGATAAATATGGCTTATCTCCAGGGGAAATAGTAAAAAATGTGGTTGCCCTAAAAAAGAGTGA
Organism: uncultured Nitrososphaeraceae archaeon; assembly: GCA_963850055.1. Taxonomy (GTDB): domain Archaea; phylum Thermoproteota; class Nitrososphaeria; order Nitrososphaerales; family Nitrososphaeraceae; genus Nitrosocosmicus. The sequence goes on from CAWKJS010000029.1 coordinate 31,538, forward strand.
AAAAAAATGAAAATCTTCCTAGATACTGCTAATGTTGAATCTATAGAAAAATACAATGAATTAGGAGTAGTAGATGGTATCACTACCAACCCAACATTGCTTTCAAAAGAAAAAGGCAACCCAATCAAGACCATGAAGAAAATCGTAGAAATTATGAAGGGGCCAGTTAGTCTTGAAGTTGTTGCTATTGACTTTGATAAGATGTTAGAAGAGTCGCTGAAATTAGCAAAGTATGGGGAAAATGTAGTCGTAAAGATTCCTATGACCATGGATGGTCTAAAAGTTGTGCATGCACTAACTAAAAAGGGGATAAAAACTAATGTGACGCTTATTTTTTCTGCGAATCAAGCGTTATTAGCTGCAAAAGCCGGAGCTACTTATGTAAGCCCGTTTATTGGTCGGTTAGATGACATTGGATCCGAGGGTCTGAATCTAGTAAGTGAAATTGTTCAAATATTTGCTAGCTATGATATCTCAACCCAACTATTGGTGGCTAGTGTTCGTCATCCATTACATGTGATCGAAGCAGCAAAAATGGGGGCAGACGTCGTTACACTTCCGCCAGACATCCTGGACAAGATGATACGCCATCCATTGACCGATAAGGGTCTAGATTCATTCTTGTCGGATTGGAAAAAACTAGAAAAAGATAACCCTGATCTAACATTCTAATTTATTTATTGTTAATTTGGTGCATTAACGTGGGATTGCATCATTCTGTAGTTAAAAGTCCCAATACTTTTTTTGGTAAATCCTGCAACCTCTTTTTTGATAAAGTTAGAATTCTTTGATAGCTAAGGTATTTCAAATTATGTCCAATTCCTATCGCATCTCCTAAATCCGAGCCCAAACCGATGGCAATCATTTCTACACCGCTTCTTTTATATGACAAAACTATCGAACGTACCGCATCCATATCTGAGGGTTCGCCGTCTGTTAGTGTTACAAAAATATCTGGTTTGAAAGCACTGATGCTTGGCTGAAGTATCTTGTAGATTTCTGCTAAAGGTGTTCCTCCTATTGGTTTTACTTGCATTAGTCTTCTTGCATATATAGATCCCCATCTTGCCGTTGGGGGTTTAATGACCCAACATTTAACCATTCTAGATTCAGTATTAAAAGCATATATGGAAAACTTAATTCCTAGATATTCTAATCCCTCACACAATGCTACTGTGGCTTTTTTGTACTCTATTTCATTATCCTCGATACTACTTGAAAGATCCAAAAGCACTGATATCTTTACATTAATTGCAATTTTCTTATCACTGATAAAAATTTTAGACTGCTTTTCAATGTAATTTTCAATTTCTATTTCGTCTCCGCTAAAATCATATTTTTCTTTCCATCCGCTTCTCCATTCCTTGAGGGCCGTTTTCACCTTATTAATTAAATCAAAATCATAAATGGCAGTTTCGTCAACCCCCAGGTTGTCTGGAATTGCAATGGAAAGGTTTTCAGTTGATTCAAAACCTTTATTATCATTTTTTTTGCTCTCATTTACTATTATTCTAAACTCTTCATTGATATCATCGCCTTGGACAATTTCTTTTTTTAATTTCTCTATTTCTAACTCCTTAGTTTTTATCCTCACAAGCTTTTCAATTTGTGATAAAACTTCCTCCTGCTTCATAGAAAGCCCCACTATGCTCTTTGGCATAACAATCGGGATAGGTGGAACTGACATTAATGAATCAATTTGAAGAATTTTAATTATCTGTCTTGTTTCATATTCTAACCACTTTTGATCCTTTATTGGGTCAAAAGTTTTATTATTAAGTTTGAAGTTTTTGATATAGTCTCTTAGAATGTCGTGTGCATAGTCTGCTGCACTGATTACCCTTTCATTTTCGCCACCATAAAGTTCACCCTTTATATATCCTGTCAAAAAGAACTGAGAAAATGCCTCTAAAACTTTGTTCTTCCCATGAAGTGTATTCAATAGGGGTTTGTTGTGCCACGATAATCCTTCGTAATATATAATTTCTTTTATCATGCCTTTCCATTCTTCCAATCCCAATATTTCTATCCGTTTTGTCTCTAAAATATTGAATACAAATCCAAAGACGACATCGGTATCAAAAATCTTAAATGAATACTTTAATCTGACTGATTCATACCATAGTAACGTTCGCCATTGTCTGTACTTTTGAAAAATGTTACCATAGAAATAATCTAATCCCGGGAGGACAATTCTTTTCTTGTCCAAACTAGTTGAGATTTTTCCTTCTCTTGAAATATGAATAGTTGATTCATTACTGTCCGACCATCGTCTAGATAAGAATGTAGCAATCTCAAGCAATACATCATTTCTAATGTGGATATTTTCAAGATCGAGGTCATCAAATCTTAAAAACGATTCGGACCTTTTTTTGTATTGCTTGTTCTTTATTTTATCATCAAAAGTTTCATCAGGCTTTGAATCATTGTTTTTGTCCTTGTCCTTGCCATTGTCTTTTATATTCCAAAAAATTGACATACTCTGCCAACATGAACTAAATGAATATGGATGCTATTATATCCATTACTTTTCGGTACTCTATTTCGCCCCATTGATGGTAAACGTTTGCAAATACAAATTCAGCTGCTTCTTTTGCATTTGTGTTGTTCGTTACTAATTTCGAATATGCGATCGTTTCTCTCAAACTAGGGCTATAAAAAATTTCTTCAAGAGAAGCTGCCTTCCGTAGATTGTGAGCTAATTTTATTGCACTTTTAATATTATCTTCATCGTTCTGATTATTTACTTTAACATGTTTTTTGATAATATCCATTTCAGTATCTTCAGGAGGATAGTCTAGCATTATTCTAATTGGGAATCTGCTTAGAATCTGTGGTGGAAGTTCTTTTGTTCCAACGTGCGACAACGGGTTGATAGTCCCAATTACAAACCAGTTATCCGTTGCCTTTATAGTCTGCCCATGGAATTCTTTCAAAACTATCTGTCTTCTATCATCTAAAGCCTCGTCAAGTCGAAGAAGCACATCCGGTTCTGCCGCATTAAGCTCATCTAGGTATAATAAATCTCCCTGTGTCATCGAGTGAACTAGAACTCCATTTACAAAATTTATCTGACCATTGTCAATAGTGTTAGTTCCAATTAGATGTGATTCTCTAGTCCTGAGGCTAAAATTTACAGATGATAATTCCTTATTTACCTGCTTAGCAAATTTTCTAACGAGTGTGGTTTTGCCAGTCCCTTTTGGACCAATTATTAGGACAAAAATACCAAGTTTAAACGCCTTATTTAAAATTTCGAAAGCATTATTCCAATCAATATACTCTATATTCCCATCATTGGCCGCAGACATCAATTTAGGTTTCCTCGCTCATCTATCTAATTAAAATATATCGTAGACATGCGTATAGTGTCCAAATGAAATATGCCCAAAGAAATTACAAAAAATGATTGTAGTGCCGTATCATGAATAGGGTTGCGCAGGTTACTAGGTTAATGACTCGTGGTGCATAAAAAAGATTAGATCAGATTTACCTTCCTAATAAATATGAATATTACAGTCTTAGTCTTCCATCTGAATTTATTATAGAAAAGAACTCTTGCTTTGTGTTGTTATTTTCCTTAAAAATTCCGTCAACTGCTGAGGTTGTAAATTCTGCTGAACTCGATTGAGTGCCCCTTGCAAAAACGCAAGTATGAATAGCTTTTATAACAACGCCTACACCTTTAGGTTCCAATCTATTTTTGATTTCCTCAAGAATTTGGTATGTGAGCCTCTCCTGAAGTTGAGGTCTAGAGGATACCTTGTCCACTAGCCGCTGGAATTTTGAGAGGCCGAATATTTTGTTATTTGGGATATATCCGATCGCAACTTCTCCAAAAAAAGGAAGCAAATGATGTTCACAAAATGAAAATAATCTCAAATGATTTCCTATTATCATATCATCATGATCAGCCTTAAAGGCCGTAAATTTCTCATATGATCTCTTTTTGAACAATTCTTCACCAAATGCCCGTAGCCTCCTACTGGTTTCCTTGTCATAACTGCCATTCTCGCCACCAATCAGCCTATAATAACCATTAACAGTGCTATCAAATTCATCTCTGTTTTCGCTAAGAAAAACCTCGTTTATACCCTTTCCTTTTAAACCTAAACTTTCTTTTTCTATCATTTTAATCTGTATTGTTAGTTGATGATATAGTTCACTCGCAAATAAAAATACTTTTGTTATTCTACGTTTAAGAAAGTTGATACTTTATTATAAAAAAAAGACCGACAAAACTATTGACCTCTTTTTTTAACTCAAAATAAAATTTCATAACTGCAATCAATGTCTTCAAAAGATTTTATAGGATTATTCGAATCAACAGAAATTCTCCTAAAATCAAAACCTTTCGAACTAATCTTTTCCCTTTTAGCGTTTGAAATGATTATCCGATCACCTTTGGCAAATTCCAGTAACCTGTTAGCAATATTAACATTGGTTCCCATGGCCGTAAATTGATCATAGACAATGCCTATGTGAACATGGCCCAGTATTGATGCCACACTGTATGTTAAAATCTAGACAACCTCTATCTATTTTCCAATTTGATATAACCTTGTCCTTTAAGTTCTGAAAGCTATTTTTTAGTTCAATTGCAGCATTTATGGCATCTAAAGCTCTGTCATCCATTCCCGTAGTTCTTTCTGCTAGATTTTTCTCAAAGAACCTCAAGCATGACATGATGTCATCCCCGATGGTTTTGTCCCATACTCCATTATTATGAGCAATCATGCTGCTAGCAATCCTATAATATTCTTTTAAAAATTCTAGTATTATATCTTCGCTATCCATCAATAAAACAACTTTGTTAGTTTTGAAAACCCACTGATATCCCAAAAAACAATAAACAATAGTTATTGTCTTTTTACAAGTATCTGATGATTGAATGCAGTTACTAATACTACAATTGCTCCTGCCTACTACCCAATGCCCTTAGATTTTGAAGCCTGAATTGGTCGTACATTCTTGCTACTTTTTCATAATTTTAATATTCTAGCACATCAATATTGGATTAAATTGACAATTTATAACTAGATAGCTATAATTGCTTTTCTAAAAGAATTGAATCTTTTAAATATTGGTATTTTATCGTAATTTTGTTTAACATTTAAGAACAATCTTGAATTTAAGATTTTTTACTTTAAGGTAGACTGATAGGTTAGGTTAAATTGAATTTGCAGGATCTCCAAACTATTGGTCCATTATATAGATTGTAGAAATATTGACGATTTAGAAAAATGCTCTAAAATAATTGACAATGGGGGTGTGATCGTTTATCCTACTGACACTGTTTTTGGTATAGGTTGCGATCCCACAATTGAAAAATCGGTTTTACGATTATTTGCTATCAAAGAAAGACCATTGGGAAAGTCCTTACCAGTATTGACAAGTGACTGGAGAATAGTCTCAAGAATTTCACATATTACTCCACAAGCCAATATACTCCAAAATCTATTCTGGCCTGGAAAACTGACTCTAATTCTAGAATTGAAGGCAAACCATGGATTGTCTAAATATGTGTTTAACAATGCTAATAATACTATTGGATTACGTATTCCTAGTAATCCATGCATTTTAAATTTGATAAATATGACTAGATCTAAATTATTAGTGGGGACAAGCGCCAATTTGTCAAAAAAGATTCCTTCAACGAGATTAGAAGACATTGATAAGACTATTTTGAGCAAATGCGATGCTGTGGTAGCCAATGAATTATTATCAAACAGCGATAGCGGATCAACTATAGTGGATGTTTCAGGGTCGGGATTTCCTCGCATAATTAGAGAAGGTGCTATTCCAAAGGAAAAAATCCTAGAAGCGCTTAGTAGTCCATAGCGGAGCAAAACTATGATATTCAATTTTCTTGCTACAACATATAGATACAAGGAGGAAGACCTAATGGATGAACTAGGAGGACTGTTTTACGACTTTGGTGAGACTACGGTGGAAGTCAATGAAACTAATATTTCAGGACTTATTGTGGGAAAATCTTCAAAGGATTCCGAGCTTTTCGTACCATATTTGAGGGAAAAACTGCAGAATTCACCATGGGAGATTCGGAACCTGCTTAGATTTGTTCCAATACAGAGGGTGGTGTTAAGCGAGGTCTCAGAAATTAGAGATTGCTTGCTTGATTTGGCTAAAGAGAAAATTGTTAACAAGGGACCTGTAAAAATTCTGGTTGAAAAAAGGCATACCAAATTAAGTAAACAAGACATTATTGATTCAGTTGGGCCTCATTTGAATTATCCAGTCAATTTGACTAATCCTACATGGATTCTGCTAGTAGAGATTATTGGAAAATATTCAGGAATATCGGTTATCAGTTCGAATATGATGTTTAGTTCAATGACAGAAAAAAGGGTTTCAGAATAGAATTGAATTAAGGTAACAAGAACGCAGGTTATTTTCAAATCCCACTCAATTTAGAGTTATCGCTGCTTTCTCAATGAGGAATTTCAAATATTTTTCCTCATTATTTAATATCAAATGGGAATTAACTTTGAATTTGTCATTAAAGAAGTGATTGAGGATGTAATCCTTCTTGGTGGTATCAGGGCATATCAATTTACTATCTTCAATGCCAAAAGGCACGAGAGTATCGAGAGCGTTACTCAATTTGCCTTCAAGCTTAGAAATCAATACCACAACAAAAGTTTTATTTTTACTATCTCCAAAATTTGATTTAAGAGCATCTTTTATTTGATTTGTGTAGCAGATTCTAAGCAAAAATTCAATTTCGACATTTTTTATGTTTGATTTGATATTTCTTTTTACCTCCTCATTAATTATCTTTAAGATTCCCAGTATGTGATCCAACCCATAAACCAGTTTTGAATTAACAAATATTATATCGATAGTTTTATCCTCTTGCTTTATCTTGTCATAGATATTTCTTACGTCTGTGTCAAAGAATGAAAATCCGACGACAATTGCTTTTAATGCGTCCATTTTGATGAGCCTAACGTTGTCCAAGACATCCACCCAACGACTATTGATAGCATCTTGACTAATATCTTTATGAACGTAGTTGATACAAAAATTCAATATCTGGTTTCCTTATACTTTTTACGTTGAAGAATATTGGGTTGGGAAATTCATATTGGAATGAAGTAATAAAAGTACTTCGGAATATCATTCCTGTTTATGACAAGGTAAATAGCGCTATTTCATTGGGAAAAGATAATCAGTTTCGAAAAGAAGGTATCAGAAAAAGTGTTTTCCCTGGGAATCATATACTCGACGCAGGCTCCGGATACGGCAACATGTCAAAACTAGTACTGGATTTGGTTTCTGAAGATGTTACCATAAATTTTTATGATCCTATTCCCGAAATGTTGGCTGAAATCAAGAATAAATTCAAGAATTATGATAGTAGCTATTTTTTATGTAGTGGTATTTTTGAAAAGATTCCATACAAGTCTAATTCATTTGATGCAGTCCTATGTGGTTATTCGATTAGAGATTCAATTGCTTTAAATGAGTCATTTGTAGAAATTCACCGGGTTTTAAAAAAAAATGGTAGGTTATTAATAGTTGATCTCGGAAAACCTGATAATTTTTTGGCCCGTTTCCTTGTATCCTTTTATCTAAAGTATTTCCTTGTCATAATGGCTTTTTTAGCCGCTGGGAGAGAAGGATTGCCTTTTCGTACCTTATATGGTACTTTTCTTAGATGGCCAAGAAACAAAGAACTAAATGAGTTGTTATTAAATACATTTTCCAAGGTCGAGTTTAACAAAAAGCTAATGGGAGGAGCCATAATTGTAATTGCTTATAAATAATCATTTCATAACAATGATTTATTCTCGTTATAACTATGACATATCATATGATCATTATTTTAGTGATAGGGCGGATTACATCCTAAGAATTCAAGATTCAAAATTCAAAACTTAAAGTAAGAAAAATTATAAACCGAATAGAATAATGAACTCTTATTGACAGATCAAAACAAAATCAAATCGATATTTGAGGATTCTTTTAAAAATAAAACCAAAGTCATTACCGAAGAAATTGCTAAAAGCATTCTTTCTGAATATAACATTAGCGTTCCCGGGTTTGCTCTGGTTGAGGACGTTGACTCCGCAGTCACAGAAGCAAGAAAATTGGGTTTTCCATTAGTAGCGAAAATAGTTTCCCCACAGATTTTGCACAAAACTGACGTGGGAGGAGTCAAAATTGATCTTAGAGATGAAGAATCTGTTAAATCTGCATTTAACGATATGTATGAGAGATTATCGAAGGATTATGAAGTGAAGGGTGTCCTCCTAGAGAAGATGGTCCCCAAGGGGGTTGAAATGATTGTTGGTTTGCAAAATGATCCGCAGTTTGGCCCGGTTATGATGGTAGGACTCGGAGGAATTTTCACAGAATTATTCAAAGATGTTTCATTTAGGGTTCTTCCTCTTACCAAGGAAGATGCAACGGAAATGATTGAAGAACTCCAGGGTAAAATGTTGTTAAAAGGATACCGTGGTTCAGAACCGGTAAATATGGAAATGTTAACTAATGCCTTGCTAAATATAGGAAAATTAGGGTACGATATTTCACCTTATTATGATAGCATAGATTTCAACCCTGTAATTGTATATCCGGACAGTTATTATGTTGCTGATGCAAAAATCATTTTATCAGAACAACCCAAATATGATGTTGTTTCTAACGTTGAACCCAACTCTACTAACATGGATTTGTTTTTTAATGCCAAATCTATTGCATTAATAGGTGCCTCCCCTGAAATAGGAAAGGTGGGAAACTCTGTACTAGAAACTTTGGTAAAGCATGACTATAAAGGAAAGGTGTATCCTGTAAATGCAAAAGGCTATCCCGAAATAATGGGGATACCAGCTTACAAGAGTCTAGTAGATATTAAAGATCCTATTGACGTGGTAGTTGTTACTGTAGATTTGAAATTTGTTCCCGATTTGTTAAAGATTTGTGGCGATAAATCCATCCACAATGTTGTAGTCATTTCTGGAGGTGGGAAAGAGTTAGGAGGAGAAAGAGCAGATATTGAACAGCAAGTCAAGGAATTGTCATCTCAGCTAAATATTAGGATTATTGGACCAAACTGCATTGGAATGTTTAACGGCGAGAATAGGCTCGATTGTGCCTTCCAGGGGCATGACCGTATGCTTAGACCTAAAAATGGTAATGTGTCCTTCTTGTCTCAAAGTGGAACTATAGGCATCGCATTTATGGAGCATTCATTTCCCTTTGGGATGAGCAAAATGGTTTCATATGGAAACCGATCTGATGTAGATGAGGCTGACATGATATGGTATTTGGCCGAGGACCCACAAACCAAGGTTATAGGATTATATGTTGAGGGCTTGGGAGATGGGCGAAAGTTTGTTAACACTGCTAAGAAGGTAATTACTGAACGAAAAAAACCAATTGTAGTATTCAAAAATGGGCGAACCACGAGAGGTGCTAAACAAGCTGCTTCTCACACTGGCTCTTTAGGGGGAACTTATAGCGTTGTGAAGGGTGCGTTTTCTCAAAATGGAATAATTTCAGTGGACAGCTACGATGAATTGACCGCTTCTCTTAAAGCGCTTTCATGGCAGCCAGTACCAGAGGGGAACAGAGTTGCAATGGTTACGAATGGTGCCGGACCGATAATTGCGGCCATTGACCAATTTGAGAGGCTGGGATTACAGGTAGCCGACCTAAGTGAAGAGAGCATGAAATCATTCAAGTCTCATTATCCAGCAACATATGTAATCGGTAATCCGTGTGATGTCACAGGATCAGCAAATGCAGATGATTATAAATTTGCGATCCAGACATTTATGGATGATCCAAATGTCGATATCGTAATGCCTTGGTTTGTCTTTCAAGATGATCCTCTTGAGGAAAAAATAGTTGATATTCTGGCCGAATTCAATAGACAAGGGAAAAAGCCCATCCTTGTTGGCGCGTTGGGTGGTCCATTTACTCAAAAAATGGCTAGCAAGTTAGAGGAGAATAATGTGCCGGTATATCAATCGGTAAATACCTGGAGTATAGCAGCTAGTTCATTAGCCAAATGGTCTACTCTATCCAAGCCACATAAATAGACCTCTTTTTTTACAAAATCATCTCTATTTTTTGGTTTATTTATAGGAAAACATTATTAAATTTGTATTGCTTATAATACTATATCATGGCAAGTGTACAACAACCTAAAATTATTGATGTTACAGCAAAGGCTGCAGAAAAGGTTACAGAATTTATGAAACAAGAAGGAAAAGATAATCTCTATTTGAGAGTATATGTCACTGGCGGTGGATGTTCTGGATTATCATATGGAATGGGATTTGAAGAAAATCCAGACGAAGATGATGTAATATTGCAACAAAATAAAGTTAAAATTCTAGTAGATAATTATAGTCAAAAATATTTGAAGGGAGCCGTAGTCGATTACATTGAAAGCTTGATGGGATCAGGATTTAAGATAACTAATCCAAACGTTACAAAGAGCTGCTCATGTGGTCACTCATTTTCTACTGAGTAATTTTTTTATTTATTTTAGAATCCAATTTTAGTTAATTTTCTTCTTTATGGTATATTTCAGGGCTAAACTTTCTCAATTTATGATTTATGTTGTGACGAAAATAAGTCAGAATGATGACTAGTATTTTTTTCTGATCTATTTTTTCTAAGAACCTTGCATTCAGGTCAAATTATTATTGGTTAGGGCCAAATTCCTCTTAGCTTTATGGCTTCAGCGACCCTATTTACTGCTAAGGCGATACTTGCTGTACGCATGTTTGTGTTATATTTTTGATGTGCATCATATACCTCGGCGAATGCCCTTGTCATTATTACATCTAATCTCTCGTTTACTTCAGCTTCAGACCAATATTCTCTCCTTAGATTTTGGAGCCATTCAAAATACGATACTGTTACTCCACCACTATTAGCCAATACATCTGGGATAACTAGAATATTGTTTTCATAAAAAATTTTATCGGCTTCTGGAGTAGTAGGACCATTTGCAGCTTCAGCAACAATTTTGGTCTTAATTCTAGAGGCGTTGTCCTTCGTAATCTGGTTCTCCAAAGCAGCTGGGATCAAAATCGTACATTCTGTAGTCAATAATTCATCATTATTTATTTCAGTTGCTCCAGGAAAGCCACGGATCGATTTATTTTCTAGTTTAAATTTGATTAATTCATTTACTTTAAATCCATTCTTGTTAATTATTGCTCCTTGTGTATCTGAAACAGCAATAACTTTTGCACCCTGTTCTTCAACTAATTGAGCTGCATACTGTCCTGCGTTACCAAATCCCTGAACGACTACTATTGCCTCATTCATATTGATATTTTGTTTTTTGGCCGCCTCTCTTACAGTAAAAGAAAGTCCTCTTCCAGTAGCTTCAGTTCTACCCAATGATCCGCCAATGGGTAGGGGTTTCCCAGTAATTAGAGCTGGTTCTCCACGATTGCCCTTGAGGGTAGAATAAGTATCCATTATCCATGCCATTTCTTGACCGCCCGTGTATACGTCTGGTGCCGGGATGTCAGTATAGGGTCCAATAATATCGGAAATAGCATACGCATATCTTCTTGTCATCCTTTCTAACTCTGAGTTTGACATATTCTTGGGATTGCAAATTATGCCTCCCTTACCCCCACCTAGGGGTATCCCTACTACGGCACATTTCCAAGTCATCCACATAGAGAGTGCCATTACTTCTTCAATGGTTACTTGAGGATGATATCTAATTCCACCTTTAAATGGCCCCCTGGCATCATTGTGTTGAGAACGGAACCCCGTAAAGACTTCTATCCTCCCGTCATCCATTTTAACAGGTAGGGATACTGTTAGAACTCTCTTTGGCTTCGCAAGTATTTTGTGGATACCTTCATCTAAATTGATAATTTTTGCAGTTTCTTGAAGCTGTTTCAACGCCATTTGATAGGGATTATTAGTCGATCCAAACTCGTTAGCATTATTTGTCATTATATTAGAGGGAAAAATTTTGATATATTTAAATTTAATCAAAAAACCACTACCAAAAATTGATATTTTAGAGATGGATAAATTTAATCGGCCAATAACAGAAATTGATTGAATATTTTATAGCTTTTATGCATATACTTAATGCTCGATTCTCAAGACAATAGAACAAATTAAAGGCGGGTTCTTGTACTTTGTGTTGATTTTTATGATCAAATATTTTTTATCAATCTCTTCAAGGATGTACTCTCCGTTTGACCCCATCAACGTAACTTTTGTATGAAAATACCAGAAAAACAGAATCCTCTTTTTTTATATATTTCGAACCTATCTAATGAATGGGATAACAAACAGTTCATTATTTCGGCTAGTTTGATTCATTTCTACGCTGCAAATTACAAATCACAAAAATAGGGCAAAAGTAGTCATGATATTAAAATGATTTGATATCTAAATTTTGACTACCTTTTGCCACGTGCTATCTTCTTATTCACAACTAGAACAATATAATAACTTTCAAATCTCGAGATGGGTTGCCTCTTTTGCTTTTTCTAGATACCACTTGATTGAAATAACAAATGCATATGCTCATATTAGTATCTTTTAAGAGTTTGATTCATCCTTGTTAAAACGAAATATAGAAAAATCAAATGATTCGTTTAGTAATTATTTTGCTTAGATCTTTTGAAATATTTTCTACTGAAAGGAAACGTATGCTATTTGACATTAGGTATCCAGGGTACTTCTGATCTAAAATAATGAAGAAGACTGATGGAAAAAAGGTATAGTCTGCTCGTTCTAAAACAGAAAAATAAAAACCTCAGCTAAATCAAATCATATCAAAATACTATCTCCTAATTTGAGCTGACTTATAGTCAGGTTTAGGAACAGAAAGGAACATTAACGCAAAAAATCTTTTAATTTTTTAATTTACTTTCATTCAGTAACATCAATTTTAAAATCCTTAATTTGGTCAGAATGTATATAAATAGTATTCTTAATATTCTACTATTTGTTTGGTAAATATTGAATTTCTAAAACGTTTTTCCACAGATTTTACGGATAATTTAGATAGTTTTGAATATGTTCCAATTGTATCCAAGAGGCTGTTAAATCATTATGCCCAATGTTATTTTACTCATACTTTTAGTTATAGGATCCTGTTACCAAGGTCAATTGACTCTCCAAAAGATAATGATATTTCAAGGAAATTGGGATTGCAACTTCAAAACGAGTTGTTATCTGGAATCCGCGCTTTAAAATTAAGGCCAAATATTAAGGACTACCGATATGTTCACGATGATTCACACTTTGGCTGGTTATTACTAGATCCAGCGCTAACAAATAGGTTCAACTGAAATTATACTATCGTTTTATGTTTTTTAGAATTTGAAACAGAATTCAAATGACGGAACGTTTTGCTCGTACCACTAGTATTAATCTCTCTGGTTCGAATCTACAATATTAATTCTTTGTTGCTCATTTGCTTTTAGTGCCTTTACTAATACTGCAACTATTACTAAACCAAAAAAATACCCACCTACCAAATCTATAAAGTGGTGTTGAAAAAGATACAGTTTGGTGAAGCCTATTAGCGCCGGGAAAAATATCAAAAATGCTATTGCGAACCTGGGCGAATATTTATAGGACAATCCACCCACAATAAAACTGAAAGCAGCTGCTGAGGCTATGTGATTTGAGGGGTATGAATAGTCTTGGGCAAAGGGCATAAAACTATCCCGTTCGAGTGTGAATTTATCCGGTAGTATTACTAGTGGTTTAAAATCGATACTTGGGTGCTCAATTGCAAACAAGGGTTTACAATAAGTTACTAAAATGGTAACAGACACTAAGGTAATCAACAAAATCATACCTATTCTTCTAGTTCTCTTAATTATTGTAAGAATAAAACCAACAATTATTAAATTAATAGTATCTGATGTGGTAGTGATAATAATGAATACTTCGTCCAATGTTTGGCTTCTTATTTGATTGATAAATTCTGTTATGATATCGTCTAAATTACCTAATACTCCTGTAACTGCAAGAACGCTAGCAATAACAAAAATAAAAAAAAATATAAAAATAAAAGATACTTTGATATTCCAATAAGGATTTGTCGGTTTTATTTGGATCTTATTATTCACCATACATTAGTAGAAATTTGTTCGTTTCTGTTTTCTGAGAATCGAATCCACGATCAGTTACTGTCCGTTAAAAGACTTTGGATTCATCCTTCATTTGAGCAGCAGATGTCGGATCCCTATCAACATAATATTTTACCATTCCCAGTTTTAACACTTTTAAGGAAAGTAAAGCACACTTTATTCTAGCCGGGCCCAAATTTGTCAGACCAATGTTTTCGAGCACATCGTCTTTTGTGATATCTTTAATTGTTGTTAGTGGTTTATTTGAAACCATTTCAGTCAACATTGAGGCGCTAGCTTGGCTAATAGCGCATCCTCTCCCATCAAACTTAATGTCTTTTATTATGTCACCTTCAACTTTTAGATCAATTGAAATTTCATCACCACAGAGTGGATTGCTATCATTTATTCTTATATCTGGTTCCTCGATCTTTCCTTTATTTCGCGGATTTCTATAGTGGTCAAGTATCATTTCCCTGTAAATATCTTCACTCATATATTGAATATCCTCCTAGCATGATTTAAAGCATCTATTAATATATCAATTTCCTCTTTAGTATTATAAATATATAGGCTAGCTCTGGATGAAGCTACGATATCAAGCTTTTCCATCAACACCTGGGCACAATGATGTCCAGACCTAATTGCTACTCCAAAATCATTTAATATTGTGGCGCAATCATGAGGATGAATTCCTTCGATATTAAATGAGACCAGGCCCCCTCTATCTTTGGCAATTTTGGGACCGTACACTTTTATGTTTTTTATTTCTTGAATGCGGTTTAAAAGATAGGTGGTCATTTCTAATTCATGATCACGAACATTATCCATCCCTATCCTATTGAGATACTTTATTGCAGGGCTAAAGCCTATTACATCAGCAATATTTGGGGTTCCACCTTCAAATCTGTAAGGTAGATCATTAAATATCGTGTTTTCTTTATGTACCTCTTTAATCATATCGCCACCAGAAATAAATGGCTTCATATGCTCTAGTATTGCTTTTTTGACGTACAACACTCCCACGCCTGTAGGGCCGAGCATTTTATGGGCCGAAAATGCTAGAAAATCACACCCTGTTTGTTGAACATCCGTTTTCATATGTGGAACTGACTGAGCGCCATCCAGAAGGACAGGGATGTTTTTTTCATGTGCAATTTTGATAATTTCCCTGGCTGGAAATATAGTCCCTAATACGTTTGACATTTCACTAAGGGAGACCAACTTAATTTTTCCATCACCTTTCATTGACAAAAGTTCCTCCAAGACCTCTAGGTCTATGTATCCATCCTCATCTACCTCTAAGTATTTGATTCTTGCTCCTCGACTTTTACAAAGAATCTGCCAAGGAACGATATTACTATGGTGTTCATACTCGGTCAGTAGTATTGTATTTCCCTTCTTAATGTTGGCATTTCCCCATGAATAAGCCACCAAATTGATTGACTCGGTAGTGTTTCGAGTAAAAATAATTTCTTCCTCGTATTTTGCATTTATAAATTTTCTGACGTTCTCCCTTGTTCCTTCATATTCCGCTGTAGCCTCTTCAGCAATTTGATAAACTGCCCTATGAATATTGGAATTATACTCTGAATAATATCTACAAATTGCATCTATTACTTCATTGGGCTTTTGGGTGGTTGCAGCATTATCGAGATATACCAATTTTTTTCCATCGTTTAGTCGTCTATTCAAAATGGGAAAATCCTGTCTAATCTTACGAACGTCTAGAAGAGCTTGCATTAATGTTTATTATTCTGTAATTTAAGATATAAACTTAATATCAAAAAAATATCCATTGGACAATTTGAGTCAGATTGTTTAGATGACATAAGATCAACTGTTATTCTTATACAGCCAACATTTTACCAAATTATTGCCAACTTGAATATCCGGGGGATCGTTTTTGCAATCTCCAAATGCACTAGGACATCTATCTATAAACCGACACCCTCTTCCTATTTCCGTCAATTTAGGAGGGTCTCCTCTAATGAACTTGATGGATTTCTCAGAGGATCTTATGTGAGGTATTGATTGAATGAGGGCTTGGGTATAAGGGTGCAAAGGTTTTTCAAATACCGTTTTGATGTCTGATATTTCAACAGCTTGACCTGCGTACATTATGATTACTTTATCTACCAGATTTGGAATCAGCGACATGTCATGAGTTATGACTATTATCTTCATATTTTTTTCCTCTATTAATTTTCTCAATAATTGTAAAACTTGAGACTGAATAACTACATCTAATGCTGTTGTTGGTTCGTCTGCGATTAGAACTCTTGGCCCAAGTAATAACGCATTGGCTATCACTATTCGTTGCTTCATTCCACCACTCAATTCATGCGGGTATTTTTTACAAACGAGGTCAGGATTTAATCCTACATCCTCAAGAGCAGACCTTATAATTGAGACACAATCTTTATTAGATATTTTTTTCCTGTGTGATGACAAAATTTCCTTCATCTGATCTTCAATGGTAAACACTGGATCAAGACTATTCATTGAACCCTGAAACACCATTGATATTTTCTTCCACCTGTATTTCTCATCGAATTCCCTTTCTGAGATATTCAAAATATCTTGGTCCTCAAAGATGAAACTTCCTGATACGACAGACCCGTTTTCTGCCAATGATCTCATAAGTCCATATCCAAGTGAGCTCTTTCCTGATCCGGATTCCCCTATTATACCGATACCTTTGGTATCATTCATCTTGAACGAAATTTTATCTACGGCCTTTAAAATTCCTGATTTTGTTTCATAAGCTATAGAAAGATCATTGATTTCAATCAGTACTGTTTACCTTTTTGTCAGGCTTGTTTCCATAAAATCTGTTTCTCTCATTCATTTCAAATTACTTCTTTTCTGATTAGGCAGAATTAGGCTTTTGTTTATTCATTATAAGTTCACTTTCCTTTTGCTTTATAATATTTTTTGCGTAAGGATAGCCTTCAATTTTAATGTGTTAAACGATTTTATTGGTGAGCTGGCCATTTTATTATGATTTCTGGATTCATGACCGAATTAATTATAACCTGTGTAAAAAAAAACACACAAGGGATCATAATGCAAGTGGGAATTAATGGAAATATTTTTGATGTTAAAACTATTGCCGAAAAGATATGGTCCAGAGAGAATACTTATTTTACAATAGCAAACGGGATTAGGGTAAGGGTATTTGCACTTAGACATCCATCTACTAATGAACCTTATCTTACTACTACCACTAACTTGAAATTGCCTAATAATCTCAAATATTTGCCAAAATGTCCATGATTCTCTACATCGTCTTGTACTTTAAGACATCCTGGTCCATCATAAAGCTTGGCTTGAGGCTAAACATATTTTATTTAAATTTTCTTCCTAGATGAACAAAAATAAAAAGAACTAATGATTCGAGGTTCTTATACTATGGATGGATCATCTAAAAAAATCAAAGATATTTAAGTGTATTCTCTTATAAGGTTTAAAGTGGTAATGAAAACCCCTATTTGTACTTTTGATGCTAAAACAGGTATTTTGTGTAACTTATGTGAAAGCAAACTCGAGTCAGGGCAGATCACTCAATCAGACGTTGAGAGCTCTATAGTTCTTACAAGGCTAGCTCAAAAAAATTCTAACATAAATAAAATGACGTTAGTTTCGGCAAAAGAAATAAAAAATGAACATATACTAATGCTCAAGAGTTCGGATATAAGGCTAATCCGTTCAAACAATGAGTTAAGTGATATCATAAGTAAAGCATTCCAGAAAGACATTTGGATAATTGAATCTGATTCTAATGATCGAAGATTTTTAGATAATCTATTTCATCCCGTCAAGTTAGAGAGTGTAAATTTTGTCTGGTTACCCGATGGGAGTAAGTTAACAAGGGTTGTATTGGCAAAGAATTCTAAGGGAATTGATGAAAAAAGGTTAGAAACAATAAAAATGATATCTATGGCAGTTAGGCAAATCGATCTCATAATTGAGTTTGATTGAAAACTTTATTTGAATTCCAATGCTGAACATGTAGTTTATTAAAAGGAGTTGATTGATTTCATTAGATATGGCTCACTCAACTCAGAATGAATCAAACAGCAATACAAGAACTCATTTCACTTCTGAATTACAAGGATTACAAACAGGCTCAGAAGTTAAAGTTGCAGGATGGATTGAGGATTTCAGGGACATAGGTAAACTTGGATTCATATTACTTAGAGATGTAACCGGATTGGTTCAAACTGTTTTGGTCGGAGAGAATTTGCAAAAAGCTAAATCAATTCCTAGACAGAGTAATATTTTGATAACAGGGATAGTGCAAGGTACCAAATCTAAGAATTTTCCATTCGAAATCAAAGTCAACGAAATTTTTGTTTTCTCACCCGCTTCTCTATCTCTCCCTGTTGATCCAACAGGCAGGGTTGAATCTAATTTGGATACCAGGCTGGACAGTAGAGCTTTAGATTTGCGAAACCCCAAAATTTCTAATATCTTTATCATTCGTTCCAATATTTTGAGAATAATTCGAGATTTTTTCTCTGAAAACAAGTTCATAGAGGTGAATACCCCGAAAATAATAGGAAGTGCAAGCGAAGGAGGATCAAACCTTTTTTCATTTGATTATTTCAAACGAAAAGGGTTCTTAGCTCAAAGCCCTCAGTTATATAAAGAACAGCTGGTCTTGGCTTTGGATCGTGTGTTTGAAATAGCACCATTTTTTAGAGCTGAAAATTCTCATACTCTTAGACATCTTAATGAATTTTTGAGTGTTGATTTAGAAGCAGCTTACCTTGATTATTATGACATAATGAATTTAGTGGAAGAATTGATCAAGAAAATACTCGTGCATTTGAGGGATTCCAATTATGCCGACGGTGAGAATCATCTCATGAAAGAAAACACGTTAAACGATTTGATTTCAATTCCATTTCCAAGGATAAGTTACGATAAATGTTTGGCCGAACTAACTAATCTTGGAGAAAAGGTTACCTTTGGAGATGATCTATCTGATTCCTCTTTAAGAAAATTAGGGGAAAAATTTGACAAGTTTTATTTCATCGTTGATTGGCCACTTGACCTAAAGCCTTTTTACATACACGAGAAGGAATCTCATCCTACACTTTCAAAATCATTTGATTTGCAGTTTGGTCATCTTGAGCTAGTATCTGGAGGGACCAGGCAACACGATGTGTCAAAACTGAAAAGTCGACTGGCAGAACAGGGATTGTCTCCTGAAAACTTTAAAGATCATTTGAGAGTCTTTGAATGGGGGATGCCACCTCACTCAGGCTGTGGGCTGGGATTTGATAGATTAATGATGGTATTATTAGGTCTTAATAATATTAGAGAGGTAGTCCTATACCCTAGAGATACATCAAGAATTAGTCCTTGACAATAACCATCTTGATTTCTTCGATACCATCGATTTTTCCTTTTGATGAATCACTGAAAATAAAACATCTTATCTCATCAGTTATTGTGGATTTGATTATCCAAGGTATAGGATTAATCTCCATGAAAGTCTTGTCGGTTTCTGATGGAAAGGGCTTGGAAGGATGTGAATGAAATATGCCAACGACTGAAGTGTTCAATAATTCAGCATATTCATAAATTTTCAATAATTCATTCTCATCCATAGTGAACCTGACCTCCGATGAATCTCTATTACTCATGGGAATTACCTCTTCGATCTCATAGACGTCCTCCTTCTTCCTGCCCCGTAGTAGCGCGCACGACTCTTGTGGATTACTCATAGTTGCAGTCTGATCTAATTTTAACAGTTGACTAACCCTGAGCACTATTGTTAGTTGATTCATTCGCCATCAATTCCCTTGTCCTTAAAATTGAAACGTGTTTTTAAGAATTAAAATAAAGAAACTATTAATTATACCATAGTCACCTTTTAATATATTTATGACAGACTGGGACTTGCTCATGCCGGGTGCTGGTTTAACAGCTGTTGGTGCTATTGGAGTAGCAGTAGCTCTTTCTGGAATTGCTAAAACCTTTATGGATGGGATGCACGCCGTTTCAATCTTATTGATGTTTTTTGGATTAATTTTCTTGTCTGCTGGGCTCTTTAAAGATGGTTTTCCTACTTCAAGAAAGTCCAAAACTGCAGTGGCTATAATATTAATTCTATTTATAACTGCTGGAATCTTTGGGGCTGTGCAAATAAGCACCAAAGTTCCCTCAATATTTTCGTATATCGCCATTATTGTTACGATAAGTATCCCCTCACTAATAATAATAATCGCTTCATACAAAAAGAATGCTCATTTATTGAAAATAGCCTTAGCATGTGTAGTGGTTATGATTATAGGATCAGGACTGATAATATCTACTGCATGGATGGCCTCGCCTGCTACAGCGACGTCAGAAGATGAAAAAACGGGAGAAGACTCTCAAAACTCAACAATCCCAAAAGTTGTTAATACTACCATTGTTTCTGCTACCATCCCCGCCGGTGCCTCGGGTCAGGGAAATCCCTCTTATGAGCCAGCAATAATCGAAGCCAAAAAGGGTGAAGCTATAGAATGGACTAATTTAGACAATGTTCCACATACGGTGACTAGTTTCGCCGATGATGGCAAGTCCTTTGATTCATCCTTGATAATGACCGATAAGAAATACGTTCTCGATACGACCAGTCTTACCGAATCAAAGTATGATTACTTTTGTACTTTGCATCCTTTCATGAAAGGCTCTTTTGCATTGAGTTAGTCGTACCACATACCAAAGGATGATAAAATTTTTTATAAAAAAGGTTGTAAGAGCCGAACTACTATTTCGAAAATATTTTTTTGATCGATGAGAACATATTTCCGTTATTGTTTGGGCCGTTACCCTCATAACATTCAGGACAAACAGCCCTCAAGTTTTCCGGTCTGTTGTCCTTTTTTGACCCATTTATATAAATAAAATGTGGTTGATTTGTTCCAGATAATTTCTTTGAACATTCTTGACACCTATTTTTTGATCTTTCAAGTACGATTTGTTTTATAGCAAGTGTTAATTCTTTGTACTTGTCTCTTTTCTTACTATTATTTCCTGATGCATTTCCAAAGAAAGACAATATACTTATCTTCTTTAGTTATCTTACATAAATTCTTTTTTTAGTAATCTAGCTTATATAATGTCTAGTTCAAAGGGATTCGTCAGTGAATAATATTAAAGACAATGAGGATATTGACGAGAGGAAAATACATTGTGCTTTATGCGGTCGAGAAATAAAGCACAGCCAGGCTTGGCCTCATGTGGATGGTGACTCTAATCTGGGAGTAAAAAAAATCGATTATTTTTGCACTGAGGAGCACAAAGCAGAGTTCTTTGGATCATAGATTCATTATTACAATTAAATTACTGATCTTTGGATAAATGATCATTCATAATTCGCTACCATTTTATTTGGCTCCGAGGGATAACATTTTTTAATCATCCATATCATTAAAATTTTTCTTCATTGCCAATCTCTTTTCAATTTATTTCTAATTAAAGTTATTTGTTTATGTTTGGGCGATTCTATGCAAACTTTTCAACCAATTCAATATGACATTCATGACCTCTGTGATCCCTGTCAATCATTTTAGCTTCTTCCTCGGTTATGGGAAATCTTTCATCATTCAAATGTTTTGAATCCTTCTCTAGTAATACAATCTTGCATTGGTCACAAATCAATTGTTGTACCATCATAATATTATTGGATTCCTATAATTTTTTAAACCTTTGGTTGAATAGCGAATGATTTATTAGGTTTTTGGTCATTAAGGACTATCAAAGATTGTCACAAACACCGATAATATTGTACGCCAATTCTGTGATCCTTACTTGAAGATGAGGTTAATTTGTTCCCATAATCAATGAATATTCGCTATGAAATATGCATATTTTGTCGCAATAAATAGTATTTATTCTTGTTGTAAATAACTTACGGACACTCGAATTGATTGTCATGAAGATTAAATGCATAAAAAAGACCTATTGAGATTTTACTAGAGATTGGAAGAGGACAAGATACTAACAAAGACCAATGTAGCCGTATTCAAACCTCAAATAACAAATAACAATTAAAGGAGACACCACAAGAAAGAGGAATAGATTTCTATCAGGCATACCCAAAACATCACCAACATATATGTTCCTAAAAACTAAAACTACTTTACTTAAAAAAGCAATACTCATTCGAACCTACTTTAATAAGGATTTAGCAATTCAAATGGCCCTTCATATTGGATCAGGCACAATGATTTCTCCTCACATACGAATATGTTTGAAACTGATTCATTTACGCAGTTTGCACCATCTCTACATTGATTAACCTGATTATTCAACTGTTCGAGGGATTGATTGTCGCACTTTGCATCATCCATACAATCATTATTTTGGTAATTATCTTGAACAAGATCTCTGTTTTGTTTATCTAAGCCCTCCTCAGTTTTAACTTGTGCATCTTTATTATCTGCAAAAACATAATTGATATTTATAATCGAAAATAACGTAATCATAGAAATCACAGAAATTAGCATAATATTCTTCATTATCAATGTTTAATTGGTTTTTGAATTTATTTAAAATTCTTAAGATCAGGCTGTACAATTAAAACAAAATTTTTATTAGAAATATATTTCTACCATAAAGATTAGATGGAAATGTCGATTAGATTCTAATTCACGTTTGATTTTACAATTCTGAATCTGTATTTAGTCGTTCTGATAGATGCCTTAGGTGCAAGGATTATTGCACAGGGTCTATGGCTTTTAATCGTAGCATGAAATACCATCACTATTACAGGATAGACCTTGAATACACGGTGAAACGACAAATAAGATTACAAAGACTCTTGTGCTTTTTGGATTTTGATTTGCTCCAATATCTGAATCAGGATTCGTGTATATTGCTATATGAGCAATTCTACTAGTTCAAATGGTCTTTTGGTCTGTTTTGGCTCCAACAATCCCTTCCATAAATAAATTAAATTAACTGTCTATTTACTATAATTAATACAATGCAAGGAAGGAATCCTATCAAAAATGCCTCCAGCTAAGAAGGTCTGTATAGTATGTGAAAAGAACATCGATATGACAAGGGGTCAGGAAATAAAAAGATGTTATTACTGTAATAATGCAGTTTGCAATAAACACTTTAGTTTTTGCAGGCTGTGTACAAAAATGATTTGCGATAATGAACTTAGAAAATGTGATTATTGTCCATATGATCAATGTAAGAACTGTACAATTAAATATAAAAACAACAAGTCAAATTCTATTTCATTGTGTTGTTTAGAATGCTCAACAAATGAAAAAAATAAGGGTTGAATCAATTAATTTTCTCTCGGCATGAATGCGACTATCGATCCACCTATCACATTATTATCCTCTTCGCTTGGATACAAATTGACTTTGTCAGTAGGTACAAAAAGCATTCCATCCCCAATAGATGCTCCTACAGGAGAGATTGAGCCTCGAACATCGTATTCCCAAAGTTTTTCCCCCGTGTTACTGTCTAGTGCCAAGATGATTCCAGTCCTATAGTTTTCACCAAACTTGATGTAACCGGTGTAAACAACCCCATTCGAAATCAAAGGAGAAACTCTAGGAGGGTAATCCGTGTCAATCTTCCATTTTACATTACCTGACTTTTTATCTAGTGCATAAATAGTACCATTTACCAATCCCTGCTCGATCGAATTCTCGGGATCCTCTTTATGTCCGCTTAGTCCTTCAGTAAAAAAATTTAGTCCTCTATTAGTTGCAGTTATATATAAGGTGTCCTCGTCTACCGCATGGAAGTTATATATTCCGTATGACCAAATCATTCCGCTTCCTGTTGGTGATGGTAGGCTGTCAGTGTTAACTTGTCTCCCCAATGTTGTCCACCATATTTCTTCCCCATTTGATGCATCCATTGCAATTACATTGCCCATTTTGTCATGCCCTATCACTATTTTTTTTGATGACCCATTTTCATATTTTACATTACTTACACTACTCCCCCAAGAAGTATCCCAATCATGCGTGTCTGGAACTTTTACATTCAAGACTGTTCCATGAGCAATAAATGGAGTTGCCCAGATAATTTTGCCCTCTCTAATATCTACTGCTATCATGTGGTTCGAGTAAAGATTAGGTGATTGCCTTGTTGATGCGTTGAAATTGGGGGATGCACTACCCAAGGGGATATATGCAATTCCTGTATCCGCGTCAATTGAGCCGCCTGACCAGGCTGTTGCTCCGCCGTTAGGTGGATTTTTACCGTTTTCAACCCATTCTCCAGTCGTTGTGTCAATATTCCATAGAATGCTCCCATCTGTTTTGTTTAGCGCCGTTATGTTACCCTTTACAAATCCATTTCCAGGGGGTAGTCCACTACCGCCAGATCCTGCGATTAAATAATCTTTCCAAATCAATGGAGGCGAATTTATTGCATAATCTAAACTGGTATTCCCCAATTTCGGAGACTCCCACAATATCTCTCCATTCTTAGAGTCCACTGAAATAATTTTGGCTTTAGTTCCCAGGGTAGCATAAATTATTCCATCTGAAAAATACAGACCCATAGTTGGGCCTCCATCCAGATCAAGCCTCCATTTGATGTTGCCAGTCAAAGTATCAAAAGAAATGATGTTTCCTATATAGTCCTGAAAATAACCACTACCGTTTACTATTATGGGTGGGTCTTGAATTTCATATGTGTTATTCAACCGCCACTGAATTTTTAGATCTCCCACGTTGGATTTGTCGATCTGAGTTTGATTACTGTTCCTTGACCCATAAATATCGTGGTTGACAAATACCCAGTTATCTTTATTTCTTTCTTCCATGCCCGTTTCAAAATGGTTTTTCAGATCCCCTGCCTTTTGGTCGTGCATCCGATAAGATATGTCTAACTCGTCTGCTGGAATTCTATCAGGATCTTCAATGCTACTGGCTAGAACATGATTAACGGTACTCGTAGTTTGAAATATACATAGAAATGAAACTATAACGAAACTATACAGTGTAATGGTCTTTACAAAATCTAAAATCGACATTATTATTATTTGAATTACTCCAAACTAAAATCTTTTTATAGAATGTTATTAATCAGGCTTGTAATCAACACACTGATTACGACCTAATGGATCTTAAGATCGATAACCTGCACATGATCATTCTGACGCTTTTTTGAATCATTTAACCGTTAGCATGTTATAAGTTCCATCTAACAAGGCTTTTTACTTTAGGTAATGTAAAGAAGAGGATTAACAATACTTTATTTCAATTTATCAAATTTCTTGGATTGAAATTTCGGTTTTAGTGATCAAAAATTCAATCTCTATCTTTCAATAGCTTTAATATATTTTGAGAAAGAATTCAATTTATGGGTGATTCTTTTTCAGATTATCTGATTGATACTATAAATAAAGGATCTTTAGCATTAATGCTGTCTATTGGGCACAGAACTAGACTTTTTGATATCCTGTCTATGATGCCTCCATCCACAGTTGAAGAAATCTCCAAGAAAGCCAATCTTAATCAAAGATATGTAAAAGAATGGCTAGGGACTATGGTTACCGGAAAAATTATAGATTATAATTCATCTGATAGTACCTTCAATCTGCCAAAAGAAAAGGCACAATTTTTGACACGGGAAGATAACCTATATAACTTTTCTGCATCAATGCAGTGGATACCAATATTAGCACAGGTAGAAGACAAAATCGTTGAATGTTTTCATCGCGGTGGCGGAGTACCGTATTCATCGTATAATAGATTTCACGAAGTTATGGCAGAAGAGAGTTATCAAACAGTGGTTATCGGTTTAATCGATCATATACTGCCATTAGTACCCGGGCTAATTGGCCACTTAGAAGAAGGCATCAATGTTCTTGACATTGGATGTGGTAAAGGCAAAGCAGTAAATATACTTGCAAAAAAATTTCCGAATAGTACGTTTGTTGGATATGATGTAGCAGAAGAGGCAATTAAAGGAGCCACTGCCGATTCAAAAACCTTGAATAATTTCAATACCTTGTTTGAGGTCCAAAATCTATTAACCATAGAACCGACTAAAAAATTTGATTTTATTACAGCATTTGATGTAATACATGATCAAATAAATCCTTCAAGGACATTGAAGTTTATCTTCGATTCCTTATACAGCAGAGGAGTGTTTTTGATGCAAGATATCTTGTCCTCGACAGATCTTGACAAAAATATTAATCATCCATTGGGTCCCTTTTTGTACACTATATCTTGTTTGCATTGCATGTCAGTTTCTCTTTCACAAAATGGTGCTGGCTTGGGTGCTATGTGGGGAAGGGAAAAAGCATTGGAAATGTTAAGAGATGCGGGGTTTAAAGGAGTTGAAGTGAAAACGCTTTCACATGATTTTCAGAACTATTATTATACGGCTACCAAGCCATCAATAGGATTTACCAATTCCTCTCAAGATCTACGTGAATGATCCACTAGGATAATATTTTGTGTGCTGCAAATTACAAAAAAAATTCAATTTATTGTTTTTTATCTCTGGTAGTTCTCAATGAATTTGTATTTCATGCGAATAAATATTCAAAAAATTCTATATTGTTAAGGATATATCACTATCTTCGGTGGATCAATATCTCATAGCAATTGTAACTGTGGACCGGGTGGGATTTGAACCCACGACCACCTACGTATCCTCTGCTAATTGCATGCAAGGCAGGTATTCTACCAGACTAAACTACCGGCCCATTTAGCCTATTTCACTCAAACATATTTTCTCGTACTATTTTATTGTTTTTAATAATGTCTTCATAACCCCTTTTTGGAAGGCAAATGTATTATATAGTTTAGCTTCCTAATTTATTCATGACTAAACCATATGCCAATCAAGATGTCCTTTGCGAGACTGATTGGGTTAACGATAATCTGAATAATGACAAGATAAAAATCTTAGAAGTTGATTACGACACGGAAAATGCCTACAAGGAGGGCCACTTGCCAAATTCTTATATGGTGTGGTGGCGAAGGGATATTAACGATTTATCAACTCGAGATATTATTAATAAGCACCAGTTCGAGGATTTAATGTCACGTCTAGGAGTAAGACCGAATGATGAGTTGATCCTATACGGAGATTTCAACAACTGGTTTGCTGCGTTTGCGTTTTGGGTATTTAAGTATTTTGGTCACAAAAAAATTAGAATAATGAATGGTGGAAGAAAAAAATGGGAAAATGAAAATCGGCCTTATACTAAGGTTGAACCAACTCCAAATCCTTCCAATTATGTAGCAGTTCCTCCCGATGAAGGCGTACGAGCTTATCTAGACGACGTAAAGCGTTCATTTAGTAAACAGGAGGTCGGGTTAGTCGATGTTAGGTCTGTAAAAGAATTTAGTGGGGAGATAACTTCACCCCCAGAATATCCGATGGAGCATGCTCAAAGAGGTGGACATATTCCAGGCGCTAAAAATATACCGTGGCTTCAGGCAATTAAAGACGATGGGACATTTAAATCCGCTGAAGATTTGGAGACTTTATACGGCAAGCAAGGCATTACACCTGATAAACACATAATATGCTACTGCAGAATTGGGGAACGTTCATCTCATACTTGGTTTGTACTGAAATATTTGTTAGGGTATCCTTCAGTCAGAAACTATGACGGCTCTTGGACTGAATGGGGAAATATGATCGGAAATCCAATTGAAAAATAAATAAGGAGTTAAATATTGGATGTCTGGGGAAACTACCATTTCAAAACCTGAACCTGAATCGATCAAGAAAGGGAAGTTCTATTTTATTTTTGAAGATTCTCAATTTCTAATATTGATGGACAAGACCAAACGTGGTTTAGAGGTTAAAGATACAATAATTGATGAAAAGAGCAAAGTGATTTCGGAAAGAGGTATGATTTATGATATGGAAGGGACTGGCCACAAGGTTGTAAAGCGCTGGTTTTATCCTAAATCCAAATATGATTTGGAGTTCGTTACTAACGTTGCAGAAAGAATGGAAAAAAAATATAATGAAATAAGAGATATGACTTGTCCGGACGAACTGTAGACTAGTTTATTTAAGTATACATAAGTTTTAATAACCTCAATAAAAAGTATTTATATTCAATGTCTCTCTTGCTATCAGATAAAGTTTGGGTAATGCTTTCTGAAGTTGCAAAACGAGGTATTTATCCAACTCATAGTGCTAAACTTGGAATATATAGGTTGCCTGTAGACATAGTTGGACAGTCGGAGGTTAATGGGATTATGAGTGAACTCAAACCTCATGGATATGTTCTCGATACTTATGCTGACCGAATTTTTGTTACTTTTAAATGGATTGAAAAAGGTTTTGATATATACACAAATACAGAACAATCTGCAGAGCTAAACGTGACAGTTGAAATAGTAATAGGGGAGGTGTTGGATATAATTTATCAGATAAGGCCTTTAGAGACATTTGGTGACTTCTATTGGATAAGAAATTATAGACAAAAGGCTGATCATAACGCTAAAATAATTATAGATAATATAATTCGAAATACCAAGATAGGACAAAAACTAATTACTTACTACCAGAAAATCCAGAAATTGAGCCAAGCAGAATCAATAAAAAAATTAGAATCTATCACTCCATTAGCAAATGCGCTAAAGAATCTTAAGGAAGAAAAGAAATCATTAGTAAACCCATCTGTAACAACGGCCACAGGAAAACCATCAGGCGAGAATCTAAATGAAAATCAAGCAGTTACTGTACCATCTCCTATACCTGCATCTAAGGCAGTAAGACTTTCCGAGAATACAACAATTCAACTTACAGGCACTGGAACAGACTACCAGACAGCAGAAGGACCCATAGATACTGGCTTTAAATCAAAGAGACAACCTGCAGGGAAGTTTCAAGGAATCCAAGTATGGGGTCCTTATGATGCACCAGGACAACTTGGGATTTGGGGTACTGATGTATGCGTTGATTTTGACATTTGTATTTCAGATGGTGCCTGTATTGATGCATGCCCCGTGAATGTTTATGAATGGCTTGATACACCAGGACATCCGGCATCAGAGAGGAAACCATTTATGATTAGAGAAAAGGATTGTATTTTTTGTTTGGCGTGCGAAAATGTCTGCCCTCCACAAGCGATAAAAATATTTGTGAAGTAAATCGAAATTTGAGGTAGTTATGTCTATATCAAATTTGGTGCAAGGTAATTTTACTAGGTCAGTTAGTTGACATTATTCAAAGACAAGTTTTCAATTAATAAACCAGTCAGATTAGGTATTGTTGGCGGGGGACAGCTTGGAAAGATGATGGCTTTTGAGGCAAAGCGCATGTTTATGAAGGTAATAATACTAGATCCCAACAAGGATTGTCCTGCTTCAAGTTTAGCAGATAAACTAATCATTGGTGACTTCTCTGACGAACAAAAAATATATGATTTATCAAGAGAGGTCGATATTATCACTTATGAAATAGAATTAGCAAATGCCACTGCCCTTAATAATCTTGAAGAATCAGGATTCTTGGTACATCCATCACCAAAAACACTCTTCATCATTCAAAATAAGTACCGTCAAAAAAAATTTTTGAGAGAAAATATGATTGCAGTCCCCAACTTTGAACTAGTTTCTAACGAAGAACAATTGATGGACTACTGTTCTAATTCAGGGTTTCCTGTATTATTAAAGGCATGTGAAGATTCATACGACGGCCGCGGAAATTACTTGATTAGATCAGAAAATGAAATAAGTAAAGCCCTAGCCTACTTTTCAGGCCGTCAATGCATGGTAGAAAAGTTTGTGAATTTTAAAAAAGAAATTTCCATTATGGTCGCCAGAAATTCATCGGGCACTATTTCATACTTTCCCATAGCAGAAAATATTCATGAGGATCATATTCTGAAGACTTCTATAATCCCTGCCAGAATCAGTAAAGAAACTGAAAGAAAAGCGATAGATTTGGCAATAATGACTATGAAATCTCTAAAGGGATCTGGCATTTTCGGAATAGAAATGTTCGTTGATGAGGATGACAATGTATTGATAAATGAAATTGCTCCAAGACCTCATAATTCCGGCCATTATTCTATTGAAGCCTGTTCAATTTCTCAATTTGAGCAACATATTAGGGCAATCCTTGATTATCCGCTTCTCCAGCCCATACTACTATCAAATGCCGTAATGATTAATATTCTCGGGCCGAACAATTATACTGGTCCCTATGAAATTACGGGGATTGATGAATTATTTGGTATTCCGGGAGTTAAAATTCATATATATGGTAAACTGGAAACGAAACCAAGTAGAAAACTCGGTCATATTACTATCGTATCAAATAACGTGGATCCTATCTTAACTAAATGCAACGTGGAAGATCTTCTCAAAGTCCGAGAACCATCGTCTTCGATCTAAAAATTCAAATTCCACTAGTTAGAAGATCATGTATATTCTTTGGCGAAATCTAATCCAATTAATAATAATAGCAAGAGTAAGCCGGAGGGCCAACCGGAACTTAGTGAACCAGCGAATTTGAAAAAAACTGTCTCACCGATAGTTGGAATAATTATGGGTAGTGATTCAGATTTGCCGATAATGAAGGAAGCCGCTAGAGATACTAAATGAGTTTGAAATATCATACGAAGTAAAGATAGTCTCTGCACATAGAACGCCAGTTGAATTGGTTGAATATTCTCAAACTGCTCAATCACGTGGTATCAAGGTCATAATTAGTGGTGCAGGAGGATCAGCACACCTACCAGGCATGGTTGCCTCAATGACGCCTATACCCGTGATCGGAGTGCCTATCAACAGTGCAACAAATCCTCTTAATGGTATCGATTCCCTCTATTCCATAATCCAAATGCCCCCCGGCGTACCAGTTGCGACTGTAGCAATTAATGGAGCAAAGAATGCTGGTCTTTTAGCATGTTCAATCCTCTCTATTTCTCGACCGTATTTACTTAAAAAGATGAATCAATTCAAGGAAAAAATGAGAGAGGAGGTCAAACTAAAGAATACTAAATTAGAACAAGTCGGTTTAGATAAATACCTAAAGGGACTTCAAAAGGCGCAGACTAGAAGATAAATGATTATAAGTGATTTTTTTTTATCATAAATGAAAGTTGGATGTAAAAGTTGCAATAATAGGTTGCGGAGCAATCGGGCGTGAGATAGCACTTAGTATTGACGCTAAGAAAATCCCAAACTGTAAATTATCTATCTTATATGATATAGATTCCATAAAGCTAGAATCATTGCATAAGGATTTGCAGACCAAACCCTCTAGTATATTCAATGACTTTAATGAACTTGTTGCATCAAATGATTATCACAATGTCAATCTTGTCATTGAGGCTGCGTCTGTTAAAGCAGCTCAAACATATATGGCTACCATATTGAAACAAGGGAAAGACATTATGATAATGAGTATTGGTGCCTTTTCCGATCCTGCATTTTATGAAACCATTATTCAGTTACTGACCTATAATGATAATAATGTTTTTCTTCCATCAGGGGCGATAGGTGGGGCCGATATTATTCGTAGTGTGAAAAACTACATAGATGAAGTTACTATCGTAACCACAAAAAGCAATAAATCACTAAAAGGTGCGCCCTATTTTTACAATAAGAATATCGACATCGACATCATTAAAGAAAAGAAGGTTATTTTTGACGGTAACGCTATTAATGCGATCAAAGAATTTCCTTCAAATGTTAATATCTCAGCATTAGTTAGTCTAGCGGGAATCGGGTTTGAAAAAACTAGGGTCAAAATAGTCGTAGATCCAAAAATAATAAATAATCAGCACGAGATTCAGGTCAAGTGGAAATTTGGAAGTTTTCAAATCAAAGTTGATAACATGCCTAGTCCTGACAACCCTAAAACTAGTTATTTGGCCATCTTGTCAGCAATCGAATGTCTACGTGGTATTTGTGCAAAGAACTTAAAGATAGGTTCTTAGTTAACTAGATGTTGTTATCTTGTTATTAATAGTGTAGTATAACCACGACTTTCTTTAACAACTTCATTTTCTAACTCCTCAACTTTGATAGTTATTGAAATTACTTCTTCATTATCGAATTGGATTGGGTTAATTACGATAAATTCATCGAGCAGATCTGATGGATCAAAACTAGTCTTGCTATATTTTATATCTATTTTATTACTAGATGATAATAAGAAAATATTGTCCTTGTCATAGTTACAAACTCTAACCTGTCTTTGTTGACGCGGAAAAGACCTTAAGTTGAGTTTTATGGATTTTTTCTCATGAAATATATATCTTTTTTGACCACTACTAGATACGTCAATCTGAAATGGATATCCTGCAGTAGTTTCAGCCATCTTGTTAATCCCGTCATTCATAATTATGTCAATTTTTTTTATGGTGTTCCCAAAATTAAATATCCAATCGTTTGTTTTTCTTACGATATCCTCGATCTCCTTATTTCTTTGATTCCGTTCATCTTCTGGAAGCTGATATCTTTCTACCCAATCCCTATAGTCTTTACTTATATCTTGTATGAACTCAGTGCATGTATTCTGGTAATCTTCTATGCTAGTAGCTCGTTCAGAATCTCTGTCGGATGCAAACATTATAGGGTATAGTTTAGTCAATTAACTTATTTATTAAACTTTAATTTCAACATACTTGTGGATGAATTTACTAACCTTTTGCTTGAATTCAAGAATAATATCGATGCTAACATAGGTTTTTTTCAGAAAACTGTTATTCAGAACCCTACACTTGCATACTATAAGCTAAACGAATTATCAAGATTCGTCGGGTTAAGGCATGGTCTAGTCATGGAAATTCATTTTCCAGATCGTAGGAAAATAGGTGACATTAAATGTTATGGGACTGAAAACATGAGTTTCATATTTGATAAATTTAGAAAAACTTTTCCCATTGGGCGAGATCAGATAAAACTTCAGGCAATTAAGGGACTAGCAGGCAATATACAAATAATTGATGCCTATATGTATGAGGGGAAAGAAGGACTGAAAATAAATTTTACAGGTTCCGAATCAAATAATTCGCGCATAGATCTATTGCCGGGCTCTTTTCATCTTTGGACCAAAATAGATGATGAAATTCAGAGATTCGGTGATTGGTTATTATCTAATGTTTATTATGAGCGAGTAAAAAATAATGGCGGAAAATTCTCTACTTGAAAAATTCAGTTTATTGAGCTACAAGACCAAAAGTAGCAGACTCAACAAACATCCCCAGATCTTCTCCTGTTGCGGTCTCTAGGATGATCTGGAGGTACTTCTCTCCTGGTGTGTCGAATTTATATGTAAATTGGCCGGTTCCCTCACTTGCTCTTTGATTCTTGAATTCGTCTACAACTGTCTTATTCTCGTCCAATACTTTATAACCATATGTTACTCTATCAACGATATTGTTCTTATCATCGGTAAATATTACACCAAAATCCGTGTTATTACCTGCTTTTATTTCAACTGGTTCCCATAATAACTGAACATGATAGGTTCCTCTAGGTGTCTGAAGATTCAATGGCGGTACAGGAATCTCGATTTGGCTTTCTGGGATGGGTGGTTGGCCCGTTCCAGTAGCTTTCAATTCATAGGCATATTGGATTGGTGGTTTCCCGGATGTAACATCTGCAAATGTATCCGCTTTTACTGGATAAGGCATGTCTTTGTTTGGATAAATATGATTATCAACACCCTTGTGGTAAGATATGTCAGTCGTATCAAATGCCCCTGCTGGGGTTGTAATTTTTGCACTACCTGATGGCTTTACCTCTGACCCACCTATTGCAGCTATTTTACCCCAACTTGGCGAGCTCAATGACTGCCCAGGCTTTGGCACAAACGCTGATAGCCATGTTAATGTTGTTGCATAAGCACTACGATATGGGATCATATCGTCAGGAATAGGTGAAGATCCTAATGCAGTAAGATCCAAATCACTTAGATACAGTGTACCATTGATTACTTTACCCTCATCTACTACAAATGTTGGAGCTACCCAATATTTTCCCGTTTCATTATATTCTTTGAAATAAATAGTAATCGTAAAAGGCTGTCCTTGATTAGTATCTGCATTTTTGATTTCATAAGTATAATAGGTATCTGGCTTTACACCTTTGCCTACATACCAGTTTTCTGATTGAGCAAAAGCCATACCAACTAATTGATTAACTTGTACGGCAGATGCCACTAGCATTCCTATTAGAAAAAATACTGTTATTTTATTTACCGTTTTTTTTCTATTCATTTGTATCATATAATTAAGGTTATTTGCTCTTTAAATGTTTACTACATCCTCGGTTTCCGATTGACAGAAGTGAGAAGAGATAAATTAGCAAATCGAATGTATAAACTTATAAAATGTGTAATTGCGCAAAAATTCACTTTTATGATGTGGATTTTAAATTATACGGTATGAAGGTAGTCCCTTCTTGCAAAAATTGCGGCGACCCTCTAAGTGAAGACCAAGCCTCAAAGTTTACAAAAGACTTGATGAAATATTGGGGATTTGAGGAAGAGAAATGAAGATAAATCATTCTGCTAATTGCATTCCATTACGTCATCTTTATTAATATCCTAAATAAAAAAAAAGCAGTGGTATAATGTGACCAAGATGTTTAATGTGAATATAGAAGCAGAGGGATTTGATGCAAACGAAGCACAAGAATGGGTTAATGAAATGGGGAATGTTTATGCAGATATGGAGGTTTCAGAAGTAAACGTTTCAGGTAATAAAATTAGTTTTAAGGCAGGGTTTTCTGGCATGGATGACACGACAGAAGATGACATAAGAATGAAACTGGATGAATATATGACCATGCATGAGCTCTTCCAACCAAAGAATATAACAGTGACGAGTTAAACTACATCAACTCCATTTTTTATTTAGTTATAAATATCTATTGAAGCTTATATAAGTTTATAAGTGAGATCGCCGACATTGATATGGTTTTCAAGTATGACTTGTAAAGGTATTTGTATCAGACATAAAGCTCAAAAGCCGGTGGGATCGGGCCGTTACGCAAGCGGTCAAAAGCGATGTCAAATTTGTGAAATTTTCATAAAATGGGATGGTTTATGGTGTCCATGCTGTGGATATAGGCTAAGAACTAAACCAAGAAACTTAAAATATAAAGCAAAATTGAGGGCAAGAAACAAAACAGTTGAACCACTAGAACAAGCAATAGTGATTCAATAATTACTTTAGATTAGATTTTTATTAATTTCTAATAGTAAGTTTACTTCCTTTAACATCGTTATTTTTTCTTTAGTTTGAATGTCAGTTATGTGGTTTAATAGTTTATTGTATTTTTGAATGAATTGATTGTCATATATCCGATCTAGAATAAAATTACTGATTAGTAAAACGCCGTCTACGTACATTGATTTTTGCTTAAAAAAATCTAACTTATTAAGCAGTATACTATTCTTCGAGATTTCTTCAAATCTAATTAGAAACCTTAATGATTTTTCGCTTCTGGTCAAAGTAGATATATTTGCTCGATTAGTTCCAATATATTCTAATAGAGAGATCAACGTGTTCCCTAGTTTTCAAATTCTCGTTTTGCTTAACAAGGTTTATCTGATATTTAAGATGGGATGGTCTACCTTCTGTATTTAGGTAAAACTGAATAAAATTCTTTAGGGTTTTAAGCGAAATCATTTTTAATTGGAATGAAATGAATCTTTCATCTACAATTTCCCTAGAAAGTAAATTATGCAAATTTGTAATTTCGCAAATATTTTTAATAATATTAGTTTTCATTCTGAAGCTGAATGATTTATGATATCTATCACGTTTCTGAATAAAATAGTTAACAATATTGGATTTCAGGGCTTGACCTGGAAACTGAACAAACTTGGAATAATTGATATTTGGATTTTTGATAAAATCTTGTACAGATAAAATTAAGATCTCATAAACCCTGTTATTATTGCAAATCACATCAGATTCCTGTTTAGAAGCCAAATCTTGATGAAAAAGTGTGTTATTATCATGTAATGATATAAGATCATATTCGCAACATTCATGGGGGATTATTCCATTATCGGCATGACATCCTATCAAGATGAAATCCAATTCAGGAAATTTTGATTCCAGTAAATAAGGAATATGTTCATTGTCCATAAATGTTCACATTAAATATATTGGTCGGATATTAAAATCAATTTACTCCAAATATATAATAAACTAAAACAGCCTGCACAAATTTCTTCTTGGATCATAAGGAGTTTTAGAATTCTCCGAGATTAGAGAAGAACGGCATACTAAGAAATGTCTAAACTAGAAACAAAGATGCTGATTTCTAGTGGGATAAAAGGGGTTTTTACCCATATGAATTGCTTTTTTTGTTTGTCCCTTCTCTTGGGATAATCTATTTTAGCTTTGGCTTGGAAATTGATGTATTCTAGGCTCCTTTCTGCTTCCTCTCTCAATTTGATGATTGGCCTTATATTTGATATTGATATCTTGATGACTGAAAGATATCATCTCATATAACATTTCCAAATGAGATCAAGATGATCTTACGAGAGACCTTACGAACTGACTTGATATTATTTTCGAAATAGTACGGTGTGGAAGTATAGAATATCGGATTTGATCAGTCATCATCCATTTGAACGCTCCTTTTGTTGGTAATAAATATCTATATGGTAACTTTAATGTCTTTATCCTACCACGTCGTTTACTACCAGTTAAATGCCTGCTTGGGGAAAAACGATGAAAATGAGTGTTAAAAAACAAGCATAGTTTACTTTGTATAAAACCAACAATAAGAAACACGTTCTCATCCAATGGATATTGGTTTTCTCTTTTTCTTGTTTGTACTTTCCACTAATAATCGGGTTTATCGTCTCTTTCAAATACGGGACCTATAGAAGCCCCTCTGCCTGCTCCTGTAAATGTCCCTCTGATCTTCTCAACATTCAAGTTATTCGATATATATTCAAGCATTTGCAGGTTAAATCGATGTGCTACTACTATGTGAGTTCCATGATCGTAAAATGCAGGCATTACCCCCAAACCTTCTTCAATAATGGTCCTTATTTCATCAGTATTTGGTTTTTCTTTAAGAAATATTTCAATCGTATACATTGGTGAGTCATCCCTCTTCAATCGATGAAGCATATCAATAACCAACCTCTGGTCCACTTTGGGTAGTCCCTCTCTCATTGAATTTTCAAATTCATCAAATTTCTTTACGATAGTGTCAATGCCGCTCATCCCTCTTTAAATACATAATTTGTATAATAATTTATCGAATTATAGATCAATCAGTGAAAGAAGGTACACTATATTTATTTAACGATCTCAAACCTTTATATCCTAAATATGATTATACGAAATCCGTCAAACTAGATCAGTAAAACATTCCAAATGTTATTGATTTGATAGAGTAATGCCGCAAATCGGGAACTATTGTTATCTTTAGTATATTCATTTGCGTAAATGTCTCTTGACAGCAAAATCATATTTATATAATACTAAAATAGCGATATCACCATGACAATTAATTTCACTTTTGGATCTAGTTTATATGGTCACTTCAGCGCGACCAATATTATTCTATTATCTTTTTTGGCCACCATATTTCTTATTTTGAGTGAGTTGTTCTTCTTGGTCTCTGTCAGGGCAAGTTCCTATGGCGAAAAACATAATTATGATTCCCATACTAATCTTCCAACTTAAGATGCTATGTATGATAATAAATCTCAAATATTTGGAAAATCATACGAAGATTGGACTGCTGAGTGGTGGGAGTGGGCATATTCAACCCTATTGATTAAAACCCAGCGTATGATGACTATGGGATTAATTGCAACAATAGTCAATATGACCCAGTCTGTTTTTTTCTGGAACATTTAATCATTCAGCAAATCGATCATGCTTGATACCTTACAATGTTGGAATTCTGTTTCCTATACTTAATTCAGAATGTTCTTACATCGAATATCCATTTATAAAAAACAAGGATGGTTTAATGAAGTATGCGAAATCCATTCAGAATCATGTTGATTTCTTGAATGCAACATTAGATAATCAACCTCTGTTGAAATTAAAGGAATATCGAATTCAATCTACTTGTTTAATTTTTTACTGCCTGCAAATAATATGTTAAGTTTGATGAAAAGTGAAACAAGTACTGCCGTTTCTGATGGCAACTGGGTTTTTCTGAAACCTTTGACAGTCGGAAAACACACAATCACCATTGAAGGTGGTTTTTCAAATGGTTCTAAAGAACATGATGACGTTACTAATAGGAGCATGTCACTTGAACTTCCTATCGGATGGGATTATGAAATCCGCTATTACTTGCTGGTACTTCCTTCTCATTCATATATTGATAATAAGAATTTCTCTTACTCAAGTGGAGGATCAATAAGCACAAATATTGGCACCGGGGAAATTTTAGAACAAGATTTAATACGCACGTATGATAATTCGACAAATTGGTATCAACCTGTTGAAAATGATACTATCATAGACTATATAACAAAGTCTAATGGGGTGGAAAGCGTTAGGTGATACTACTGGAGAATCTAAAAGTTTAGCAAAAGGTTTTTCCTTTGACATCTTCCCTGAATCAGTCAAATTTTCATATTTAGTTAGGTGTATTGGCACAAATGTTAAATCATCACCCAATTATTCATCTTGATTGGGACAAAATTACCATAGAATTGCAGTCGTGGGCTTTAAGCAAATCAATTCTAGTTTCGATTTAAGGGTTGCAATACTCTTACCTCAGCTATATGAACTTGTTTTCAAAGACAATTTACAGGTGTAAATATGCGAGAGATAAAACCGTCAGCACA
The DNA here is from genome assembly GCA_963850055.1 of uncultured Nitrososphaeraceae archaeon. Taxonomy (GTDB): domain Archaea; phylum Thermoproteota; class Nitrososphaeria; order Nitrososphaerales; family Nitrososphaeraceae; genus Nitrosocosmicus. The sequence continues at coordinate 70,408 of CAWKJS010000029.1, forward strand.
ATCATCATTGGCCCAACTACTCGGTAATTACGTTGTGTATTTATCTAAAAGGTGGCTATATAATTAAAAGGAAAATTTTAAATTAAATTAAACATTTAAAATAAAAAAAAGGTTGGTTTTATTTACCTAGACAGAGTCCAACTGGGATGGATGACTTGCAGTTGTTGTCGTTGAATTGGTTGTTGTTCACATTCAATGGAAGGCCATTTGCATTATTGATATCTACGCCTTTATTATCCAAGATGTTGTTTGCATTGACTATGTTGTCGCTACTTTGTCCGTCGAAGAATAATCCACTTACTGAACCTTGGATGGTGTTAAATGAAACCTCGTTTGTTGCAGAGTTTACGAATGTTGCTCCAGCAAGGTCATTTGACTTGAACAGGTTTGTAATCAAATGTGTATCTGTTGAGGAATGAGATGCTACACCAATGTTATTGCTAAAGAACAGGTTGTCTTCTATTGTAGTTCTTGCTGCACCTGTGTTAAATGACCCTATTTGATTTTCGGTAAATGTTACAGCAGATATTTTGTCATCCTGTCCGCCTGTATTTAGTACTCCTGCTTGGAAGTTTTCGATTATACCTGGGCCTACGATGTTAACATTGTCTTTGTCGCTCAACATAGTTCCGACTTTGGAGGTTGATACACCAGGGCCAGTAATTGTGTGTCCGTTTAGGTCAACTGTGATTCCGTCTGCTCCAATGATTATGCCATCAGTCTTACAATCAAGATTGGAAGTTAATTTGACGCTTTGTTTGATTACCTGTCCGCAAGATACAGATGCGCTGACTGGCTCTGTAGTGGCTTGGGCAGCTGGTGGTGATTCACTATCTGGAGTTACTGGTGTTTCCTCTGCTGCTTCCTCCTCGTCATTTCCATTCTGGTTTGCTTGCACACTTATGTTGTTACAGCTTCCTGCGGTACTTCCTTCAGATAGACATTCAGAACTTTGAGAACTGGAGCTAGATTGACTTACTCCACTTTCTGAGTCATTATTCCCATCTTGACTATTTTGACCTGCAGCTTGGTTTCCTCCGCTACTTCCATCCTCTTGTGCAAAGGAAATAGCCGTTGAAGATGAAACGGTGAAGCTAAAAACTAGTAAAGATGCTAGTATTGCAATTGATAAGATTTTCTTGTGTTGTATTGCCATTTACATTATGTATAATTTAAAAAAATATATCGATTTTCCGTAATTTTCTAATAAGAAAGGACATTGGATTTGTAATTGATAATTGTTATGTTTATTTCGTAATAAATACACGCACGAATAAACATCAGACCCCTTCCTAAAATAATACCTAGGTTCCCTCGGCTATAATGAATCAATAAATTTGACGAATTCAGGCGAATGGACTGACTTAGTTTTTTCCCACACATTCAAGAATTTTGGAATTGATTTCATGGCTTTCGCAGATGACATCCATCTCAGCCAAAGTTGATCATCAATAACATGAGTCTTGTGAAGTCTATAAATGAATTCATATAAGTCTATGAAGGCTCTAAGCATGTAGAATTGGTCAGGGCTATCCACAAGAGCAAATCTGTCTGCATAGAATGGACTTTCTCTTGCCATTTTGATAAAAGGCTCTGACGTCTCTAGTTTCAATCTTGCCTCTATCATTCTTGCGTATATTTGATATTCGCTCTGTAATCTCAAATTTTTTCTATTCGCAACTAGTGTGAGGATGGCCAGAAACAAAAGCCCCGACGTTATTATAGGGAGATATTCTAATAGACTTATCATCTATATAATTTTACCATTATTATTTAATAAATTAATTCTAAAATTGCATATCACTTGACAGCTATCTTAATAAATTATCAAAAATTAAAGTAGTGTAGTATGAAAAATAAATCATCAAAGATTGTATTTTTATTTGCACTTTTGTTCTTTGCGGCCATGGGTAGCTCGTTGAATGGATTCTATTATGGACAAGCCAATGCTCAGCGGATAAGTGACACCAATAGTACAAGTGACACCAATAGTACAAGTGACACCAATAGTACAAGTGACACCAATAGTACAAGTGACACCAATGGTACGTCTGGCTTTTACTCAAATAAGGATTTATTTGTTACAACAGAACCTAGTGGCTTCGGAATATATGAAGAAAAGAATTCTACTTCTTATTCTCCTGGAGAATCAATAATATTATATATCGAACCAGTTGGTTTTGAATATAATAATATTACTGATGAAGATGGAACACCACTCTTCTCAATCGACTTTGGTGCCAGTTTTCTTATAACGAGTTCTAATGGTACCATTCTCGGCGGTCAGGAAAATGTACCAATCGGAAATATAATATCACATAATCAAAATAAGGAGGTTTTCATACCATTTACCGTGACACAATCTGTACCGTTCCCTACCGGAGATTATGTAATAATTTATGAGATTACGGACGAGAATTCTGGCAAGACTTTTGAACTGAACAAAAATATAACAATTGGATAATCTTCTATTTTTTTTTGAAAAGTTTAAGTCAATCTGGATTGATAATCAATGCAGATAAGCTTGGCAATAATGATAAAACATTAAGAATTTAGTTAATTAATTAACTAATAATCTAATAACTTAATAATATTACATCAATTTATAGTATTATTTATAAATATTTTAGTTCATATCTTATATATTTAATCGACGAAGACATAATGATAGTAAAATGGCACAAATGCCTGCATTAATTCCAAAGGAAGTAGAAATCCAGAGGCTAAAAAAGATCTATATAATGGTCATTATGCTAGGGTCTATTGCTGCATCAGTAGAAGTAGACAACTTTGTTGACGGATCATTGCACCAAACAGCCATCAGAGACAGTGCATTTACACCAGCTCATTGGTGGTTATACAGTCACTTTATTGCACTCCCACTAGGTTGGGGATTTGTTGCGATGTATGACAGGAGAGTACCAGCTTTAAGAGGGCCAAACAATTCAATGAATACGGGTCTAAAGATAACCATTATCGGTTATTTAGCTACCATGTTCACTATTGGTATCAATGAAATGTGGCACTTTTGGTTTGTTGAAGAAATATTTTCAGTACCTAACCACTGGATGTTTAACATGGGTGTAGTAGTAGCTTTCATGGGTGCTTTGGCCTATGTAGTTAGGGTATACGCACGTTTGGTGGAACTTGGCGCCGAAACTCCTGCAAGAAACCCCTATGTAGCAGAAATGTACAAACTAGCATTAGAAGGAAAACTCTACAGCAGATCAGTTCCATAATCTTTTTTTTTGTTTTAGTTTTAGTCTAGTTAGTGTTTAGGGTTTTGTTTTATTTAGTGTTACCTTATTTTTAGTTGCGTGTTGCTCATTAGAAGGCCATTGATGATTAGTTTTAAATTTACTTTGTAACATGCATAGATGTTGATGATGAGAAATATTGATCATGAGCCGGCTTTTTACCTCTTTCTTTGTTGAATAATTTCAAATAAATTCACAGCTTCAGATAATTTTTGTTTGATAATTGCTGAGAATTGCTAGACTAACTCTTGAAATAGTTATTGTGCAATAATTAGTGGCTTAGAATCATAATTTCAAAATAGGTCGGGTTGCTTCCATTGCGCTTTCAACAAACGCCCACTCTGCAAATGGAAGAATAGGTAAATCTTAAACGATAGGAAGCAAGATAATACTAGCTTATTATAAGCAAATTTGCTGAAAAGCAAATCTAGGAATTTCCTGAGCGATTATGAATGTTCACATAGGAATCAAGCAAGGAAATGTTTCAATTAGTTAAGAATTTTAAAATTTTTGATTTTTCAATAAAGTTGAGAAGAGGCTTAGGCACATATGTCCTTATTTATCAGTAAAAACACATGGGAGAATCAATCTATCTTAACTCATTTTAAAAATGAAAGCTTAGAAACTAATTCGGCTATTTGTTCAGTTTTCCAAGATCTTATCCATGATGAATCCCTTCCACATATCCTTATTTTTTTGGTAATGTAGGGTTTTCGTAGATAAATAAACCTACCATATTCAATATCTGATTCAATTCTAATTTCTATTTTTTTTTGTGCATTTGACTTTGTTGAATATTTTGTTAATGGTGAGATTCCATCCCATTTAATGTAGTGTATTCCTCCATCTAATCTTCTAAGGAGTAGGTTACATTCTTCTATTTTTTCTAAACGGAACCTCATTTCATCCTCTTCCAAAAGTGTATTTGTGGTTGATGTAGATGATGACAAGGTAATCGCCATAACTCACTATGTGAAAATATGTGTATAATTAGGTTTAATACAATGCTATACTATGATTGATAGTTAATTTTTTTCTAGAATAATTATCTGGTTTTTAATCAACAGCTTTGTGGTATTAAATAATGGGAATATTATGATCGATTTGCTCAATCAGCATGAGCATTTGATTTCGGTATTATTGTTCTGATTGCAAAAAAGATAATCTTCAAGATACACCAAATAGAACAAAATTAGTCCAAACAAACAACAGATCTTATTAACACAACCATCCCTTAGGCGAAAGATAACATGAATGCTTTTGCGGATGTACAAATGTTCTATCATATAGAGTTTAATTCGATCAAATTAGGATATGAATTGAAAGAAGCTAATCAATGAATTCAGTCTGTCCCCATGGAATCTTAAACAGAACATTCCCTCATTTAACATCTCGAAAATCAAGAAGCACACGGTACCCTGTTCTCTGTTCTGAGCACCCGATACTTTATTCACTATGCTTAAACGCCACCGTGAAGGCACAAGCAACCGTTTTATTTTCGTCCTTATCAAAAGTTGCCTCATTTGCACATTTGATCAGAAGGTAAATTCGAGCACTAAGGGGAAATTTTTTCCTCTAACTAGAAATAGTAATAGTAACTGTTTGACTCATCAACCAGAATACAGCGTCGTGCGGGCCAAAAGTCATAAGAAGGTTTAAGACAAACATCCATCCTATATATACAAGTAGCAAATGACAAAAACTAATAACTCAATAATAGAAAAAATAATGAATATATTTAAACAACCCAAAAAGAAACAAACAACAAATAGTACCAACTAATTTTCTGTTTGTATGAAATAATTTCTCTGCGTACTAATAATACGCCAAGTTCAATTCGATGAATTTGTGCATCTGCATCCTTATTGTTTTTATTTTACGGCATTATCATCCCAGATTAGTTGTTAGTATCATGATCCCACCGGTCCAATTTTCAGTGCCGATAAAGCATAAAATGAATCCAGGGAATGTTGTTTATTAAGACTGGATTGGCGCATTATAGTGACCCAAAAAGCAAACAGGTCATCTCAAATTCAATTTCCTGTTCCTTTATTATTGATTATTATGAAAACATATCTGACAAAACCGATGCAATCAGATTTACAAGAGCCTCACTACATTTACATTCATAAATATTTGATAAGTAATTTGAGATATATAGTTGATCTACACTACATCGTGAAGGAACAAGATGTCGCTCTCATATAAAGTTAGATATTCGTTACGTATACACTGTTTCTCTGATTGTCATTCTGGAAAAAAATGGCATCACACATGAAGGTATTGTGTTCATATAAAAATGAAAAATTTAATCTTATTAAAAACATGTATAGAAATTAATACGCTGTCCTATCTATAATAATTGTGATAAATGAAGATTATCTTAATGGTTTTTTACGTTATTCTAGAATGGTTGAAAACGCGTTTGATTTTTACAAAAATAGACTCCATGGCCAAATAAAACTAGAGCAACAAAATAAGAATAATCCAGTAGTAATAGCCCAAACAAATCTCATATTGCATTCATTGGACATGAATAAAAAGAATGTTTTAAATAATATTGGTATTCTTTTTGACAAATCTGAAAACCATGGAAATCGTCAATATTTGAACACCGCATTTTTGAGGAGTGTCCTTAACATATATGGGAAAGATTTAGACCGTGGGATCGTTCTATTGGAGAATGAATATGAATACTATCTCAAGGAACATGATATTCTTAAAGAAGAGGCAGAATTGGTGAATGAACTTGTGGAAATTGTTAAGCGGCTGAAACAATGATATTGGATTAAGTTCCCTCAGATCTTGCCTTGATCTAGTGTGTTATACCAACTGGGCGTCAAGATTAATGAAAAACTCGGTCAAAGCATAAATTAGTACCCTAAAGATTATCAATAATTACTAGTTTTATAGATAAATCAAAAGAATGATAAACATACAATTAATTCTGTACTACCTAAAACGATGCTAAATTAATTCATGATTCACTCAATATTTACAAATGACTTAACTACCGAGAAAATTTGATGGAGTCAATCAGGTTGTCCTCCAAATACTTATAGTTGTTGTAAAATCCGCTAATACCTTCATCCCCTGCAAAATTTAGTCTAATTATATAGGTTTGGTCGGAATGATTGGTTTCAATAATCTTGTCAATCTCATTGATATCTGATAAGGGCATGGACCTGCTAATCGCCACTGATCCTGCTGTTTCACCATCAATTATTGTTCTATTAAATGAAATATCTTCAAGAATGATAGCTTTGGAATCCTCTAACAAGCTCGATCTTGCTAATTCCATATTCTCATAAGTTATTGGGATTGCCTTGTTGATACATGAAACCATCAAAGTCATGTTCAATGAATCAGGATCCGACTGGTCTTCGAAACTTTGGATTTTAAAACTATTGTTAGACTTGTCATTATCTAATATGATGTCTGAAACATTAGGATGTTTTAGTGATATTCCACAGTTTTTGTTTTCATACATCTCCCATGTTGGTTGCGCCCCTGAGCTAGGCACAACAACAAGAATAGCGATAATTGCCAAAAGTGTTACTACAATAAAAATTTTAGACAATATTCTAACTAAGTGTTCTAATATATAAATCCATTATATATTTTTATCAAGAATCAATTGAATTATTGTTATTTTTTTTCTCAGAATAACTAAAGATTCGCTATGACCTTAGATTTACGAGATCTAACAATCTGATATTCATAAAATTCATCACCATGTTTTCTGAGGTATCTTGCACTCTTCCATATTAGATACAAGCAAATTTTGGGTCACTCTTAAGACCATGTACAAAGATATCACCAGTAGTTAATTTTTTTTCAAATGTTACATTCAGGTTTTTGTCAAAATACTAGAATAATTTCTGGACTCATATTTTAAGTAGAAATTCGAATTAATAATTAAATTGTATATGATAGAAATTATCTATCGTGAGAACTTGGATATGTGATATGATATAGAGGGCTTTGACTTTTATGCTTTCCACACCTAATCTAGGTAGAATAACTACAAATATCATGAATCACCTTCTTTTTTTGGATGTTTATTTTTTATTAACCTCTGTGAGAACCCCTTAGTATCGATGAATAACTTTTCAGATCCGAATGAGATTGTTGCACCGCGAAGATCTTTCTTCAAACTGATTATTACATTGTAAAAGCATAATTTCAGGGTTTCTGTATAAGTATCGTGTATGGAGATAGGTACATTGGGATACGAACTTGAAATATTACTTTAAACTTCTTCCTTATGGGGATTCTTAAGTAACCCAGCAATTGCATTACTAGATTGTGTATGAGAGCATACTACTAGATTCTACTTTCATTGAAATCAAACAGTAATAAGCATCTAAGCTATGATATAATTAATTTCAATCATATATGCTGACTATAACGAGCAACATAACAAAAACTCAAAGTAGGAATCTTTGTAATATTTATTGCAGCAGCATTAATTGGTTTAGCAGTAGCCTTTGGTGATAACATGGCATACGCAGGCGGAAAGAAGAAACACCGTGATTCAGAACAAGAAATCGAGCAGGAACAAGCAAATGAACAAAAAGCACAATGTGTTACTGGTACAATTTCATTGTTAAATTGCAACAACGTAGGTTTGGGCCCTCATTTCCAAGACAGTAACATATCCGCAGGACAACAATAAAACCTCCTTATTTTTTGCCTATTTTCTATCAAATAATTAGCTAGACATTCTTAATGATATTTTGTCTAGAGTTCACGCGATAATTAATCTTTTTAGCTGAAGTTAAGGTTTATTGTTGTTTTACCTCTCCGAATCTGAAATAAACAACTTGGGCTGTTAAAATAGTGCATAATGAACTGCCATTTGATTCATAAATACAAGATCCGTGACGGGATGACTATTTCAAATTTCAAGATTTGCATTAAATGTTAAAATGTTATAACTCCATATAAGATGAAGGGAATTTAATGATAAAATCAGATGTCAAAACGGCTACTGAATCCGAGGAAAATGCTGTTATTGATGCATTAAAATTGGCCTTTGTAGCTGATCCTGCCACGCGTTGGGTATGGCCAGATTCACAGAAATATCTTTTACATTTTTCCAAATTTGCCAAAGCTTTTGGGGGAAAATCGTTTGAACACAAGACTGCTCACTATATTGGAAATTATTCTGGTGCTGCTCTTTGGCTACCACCAAATGTTGATCCAGATGTTGATACCATACTTGGCCTGCTCCAAGAAACTACATCCGAAGAGGCTCAAAACGTTGTTCCGGAAGTCTTTGAGAAAATGGGTGGATACCATCCAAACGAACCCCACTGGTATTTGCCGCTTCTAGGAGTGGATCCTCATCACCATGGTAAAGGTCTAGGTTCCTTGCTCATGAAACATGCCCTAATTATGTTTGACAAAGATAATGTATTGGCGTACCTTGAATCCTCAAACCCGAGGAACATCCAATTCTACAAACGACATGGTTTCGAATTGCTTGGTACGATCCAGGTAGACACGTTCCCCCCAATTTTTCCAATGCTTCGCAAGCCTCAGTAGTTATTATCGGGTTAATTCTAACCAATATTGCAATCAGGGATACTGTAGAGAGGTGTTTATAATCTCTCTAAGCATAATCAGTAGAAGGCCTTATGAATTCTCGTCCGCCAACCACAATCATCTTTTTCTTCAATAAAGTTCACAAAACTACCGTTCTTGCTGTCTGAGTAAATGGTACTAAATTCTTTTAAAGCATTAGACCAGTTTTGAGAAAGTTCATTAAATGAATGTGTAAATAGATCTAGGGGGTCCTTTGATTCATCTGGTAGATTTTTTATCTCTTCAAGAATTTTTTCCCTTTCTTCGAGAGTCATATCCTCGAAATCTTTCATGATGTCCCTATTCTTTTTTGATGCTAAAAGTATTATAGTTAATTTGACCAACACTTTTTGTCAATTCCGATTGGCTATCGGTTTGTTACCCGTCTCCCCCTTACTCCGATATTGTTGTCTTTTGATTATTGATATAAATCTTGGATCAGTTTTTGATGACCGACTATTGTTCAATGGACTTTTTCATTGAGAGAATCAAATCTTTGAGTACTAGAGATATTCTTTCTAACATCTATTCTGTAAACAACTATAAAGATACTGTAAGAAATTTTACTCCTTAGTCCTACTAGTCGCAAAACCTAGCTGTCGAGTGTATATTTAAGATCTTGAAACTTTTCAACATTTTAAAGGTGATAAGTTAGATCTATTTTTCATAAGAAGTATGGGGGGCGGATGATTCTCAGAAGCCCACAAAAGTCATCATGCCTTCAAGATTGGATCTCTTACCAAATAATAGTTATTTATTAATTGTCCCAAAATAATGATATATGCAAACATCTAACAGCATTTAGTTATTAAGAGCCTAGACTATTTAATACAGGGATTTCATGACTTACATGAAGGACAAACAAAACGATGTAATTTGTTATCGTAAAATGATTTGTCCACATTATAGTCTGTTTTGCATTTGGTACATATCATCTAATACTTTCAATAGAAACAATTATCAGAATATAAATGTTTACGGAGAATGTGGTTGAGTGACCAAGACATCCAATTTAAGTAATTACCAAATCTATAACCGAATTTCACGTACTCCTATGTTTAGATATTTCGAGATACCAATTTCATTTCAAGTAAATAATATGATTCACATTCTATGAAACGTTTTAATTATTTATAACACAGGTAGGACATTGAATTGAAAAGTCAAATCTACGAAAAATATTATAAGGGTTATACTTCTTTTACCTTTTAGTGTCTGATCCAGAGCATATAGAAGGGAACTACAAATTTGTCAATGGGCTCTTAAAGCTAGATGCCGAATTGAAGCGAAAAGTTATATAAAGGATATGACAAGCCAAATAGATTTACAACGTATTTAGACAGAGGATGTCACTGTGCGAGAAGGCTATCCGCCTGCCTTAAATGTTATATAACTTGAAGAATTATTATTTTATGTAATAGAAAACGCATTAGTTGAAAGTGATTGGTTATTGTCTGATTATATGAAAGCAGAGATATGTACGGAGTTAAGGATGTTTAAGTTTACGCAAGATATTCGGAAACAGATGAATGAATTAGATACTCTCATCGGGTTCATAACTTTCTAGAAACTCTATTTGTAATAAATTTGGCTTTCACCTTATTGTTATGAATAATTTTTATATTTGGCAAAGTTATTTTTTAATGTGGATTCAAATACTAATGAGAATGGAGTATCCCATAATGACATTATTGTATCTCAATTTACCAAACAGGCCCTTCCATTTTCACAAATGGCTCAACATTCAAATCAGTATGGATTAGAGTTGATGTTTGAAATAAGTGATCCACAGGTCGAAGACAAAGTTTTAGACGTGGCATGCGGGCCAGGAATTGTAGCATGCGAGTTTGCTAACAAAGTTAATCATGTTACGGGAATTGACATAACCCCAGCGATGATTGAGGGCGCAAAAAATCTTCAGAGAGAAAGAAATATTGATAATGTAAGTTGGAAGTTAGGAGATGTAAATAGACTTCCTTTTGAGGATGATTGCTTTTCGTTGGTGGTAACAAGGTATAGCTTTCATCATTTGATTGAACCAAAGCAAGTACTTGACGAGATGAAGCGTGTGTGTAAACCAAATGGAAAAATACTCATAATTGATGTTACTCCAGATAAATACAAGGTTGAGGCGTATAATCACGTAGAAAAATTGCGTGATAGTTCACACATTGGGGCATTGACATTTGATGAGCTAGAAGGATTAATGCATGAAACCGGGCTAACCGATTTGAAATCCAAACACCATGAGTTAGAAATGGGACTTGAGAGCATCTTAAAATCGTCTTTTCCAAATCCTGCGGATATACCTAGAATTAGACAATTATTTAAAAAAGATATTCTGATGGATGATCTGGGTATGAAGAGTCACATGAAGGACGGGGAAATTTTCTTTTACTTTCCAATATCTATGATCATCGGGATTAAGAGTTAGAATTTTCCTAAAATTCTTAATATTGAAATCAAAATCAAAATCCGTATTGAATATAAGTATACTTTTGATCCCTTGATGATTTTTATATCTTCTTTTGATATGAATCGTCATGAGCTAATACAAACGCTTTTTCAAACCAAAAATCTTCACGCGGTCAGATTGAAATTTTCATCTATCGAACCCAAAAGAAAAACCATGATGGGATGGTAGAAGTTAACAGACAGTCTCGAGATTTTTTCACCAAACATGGGCATCTGGCTTTGAAGTATTTCCTCTTGCCAGCAGGGAAAACGTGATGGAATTTGAAAATTTATCTAAACCAATTTCAGCCAGTGAAGATGAAGAAGATTGGCTTGAAATACAATCATATAGAGATGCAGAGCATGTAAAAGAATTTGCTGCGAGTATGGAAGGTGACAAAAGTATTGAACCACTCTACAAACAATTCATGGATCCAATTACCCATGGATCTATCGTTTCCTTTGGTGGCTTCAGCAAATTAGAAGAGATTTCTTAATTTTGGTGATCCAAATGAAAAAATTACTATTTGGGATCTTTTCGTTCAGTTTTGCGTTTCTTTTTTATAATGGGTTTTTGAATATATAACAAACGGATTCTGTTTTCAGTCAGAAGGATATCGATTCAATGATAACTATACCTGAAACGATATCGCAAGAGGCTCAAAATTTTGAAAAACATTACAACACAGATGCCCAAGTTTGTAACTCCAGAAGCAAATGATCCAGAAGGTTGGGAAAAAATAAATTAAGAAGTCTCCTATATGTCTACAGCCCAATCCCAATCATTTGTGGACAGTTTTGAATCTAATATGACTTCTACCAATTTGGGAGATGTGAATGTACTTGATATTAAACCAGCAAACTGGACAGATAATGGTAAAATTTTAGTCTATATACATGGAGCGGTTATACAATTCTAGGAGCTAATTCTACATTAAATAGTTCTGTACCCATGGCTAATGCTACGGGGCTTAGAGTTGTATCCATTGATTATTCGTTTGCTCCATCTTCAAAGTGGAATCAGATAACTAGTGAAGTTATATCGGTGATTCAAGCTTTGAAGGATCAAGGTTACCTCCTTGATAACATTGTTATGTACGGAAAATCTGCTGGAGGTGGGTTAATTGCAAGTTCTGATTTAAAAATGCTAGACACAGGTATTGGAATCCCATCGGCCTTAGTACTTTGGTCTCCTGGACAGATGTTTCTATAACTGGTGATCCTTATTCAACACTAAAAAGGGCAGATCCATTTATTTCCGAAATAATGTTGAAAAATATGGCGGCGGCTTATGCTGATCTCGCAGATCAAAAAAAAACCGTATGCTTCTCTGGTCTATGGTAACTTTGCTAAAGGTTTTCCGCCTACCATGATTCAACTAGGGACCAAGGAAATATTACTTAGTGATTCTGTTAACCTGTACCGGGCATTGGACCAAGCGAGTATTCCATTTAGATGGAATATATATGATGGTATGCCACATGTATTTCAAGTATCTTTAAACAATTCTACCGAATCAACTTTAGTTATTTCAAAGACTATTGAATTCATCAAGGGGTATCTTAATTATTAGATAAGATGTTAATTTGAAACGCTTGGTATTACCACCCAATTTGATGATGGACGTTCTAATCGTCCTAAATGTACCTGGATTTAGATTAGTGCTCTCTATATGAGCAATACATAAAAATAAGATTATTCAAAATTCAACCTGTTATTAATGGACCTTCTTTATATCAAAAAAAATAAAGTAATTAGGAAGTCCCAGAATTATTTCTAAGATTCAAGTCCATAGATTCGTTAATTATTGATTGATTCGTTATTGATGAATCTGAAGTATTTCCAGCATCAATTTTTAGTGCACTCATTGTATTTTGCAACACTATAGGAATCCATTTATCCATAAACTTGGAATCCTCAGACATCAAATTTATTGTCTCCATTTCCTTTTCAGGCGTCGATTCCACACCGTAAATTGGAGTATTGCCAAAGTGGTCATTAACTTTTGATGGGTCCATAGAAATAGCCAAAGTATTATTATTGTTTATTGTCCAGGTAGTTGGTACATTAGAAACAGGTCCATCTCTCATAGTAACTGTTACTGAGCCTTGCATAATGGTATTATTACCATCCATTCTTACATCTTCTATAGTTGCATTAGACATCTGATGCATATGGTAGGCGGTTCCATTTTTCATAACCATACTAAATGTAGCATGAAAACCTGAATCTGAAAGATTTGATGGGTTACCATAACCCATATAACTACCAGCTAAAATCCAGTCATTATTTATACTTGCTATAGGACCATAACCATATTCATAATCAGCCACCGTTGCTGAGGAGGTATGGAGATTCATTCCTGTTAATGATAACGAGCTTGCAACAATTAAAAAAGTGGTCAGAATCTTGATATATTGTTTGTTAATCACGTGATTTATTCAATTAATCCTGTTATTAAACGCTGGGGGGTTAATTGGAGTAAACAATCCATTATTGTCCACAATCACACTAATTCTACAGGGCGATTCAGTAAAAATAAAACAGTTTCTGGAATGAGTGAAGATGATGAATCCCTCTACGGCGCCATTATTACAGAAGATTCAAAATCTAATATCTCCATTTTATTTTAGTTAACACTAATTATCCAAAATCAAAAATTAGCTAATTAAATAAATAAGAATCAGATAAGCGAGAGGAAAATACCATTAGAAAAATTAAAGGGACCGACCGACTATATGAAAAATATGCTATCCAAAATTGTAACTCAAATTTATTCATTTTATCGCATTAGTCACAAGCCTGTATAAGCAATTACATAGTGATGGTATAAATGAGAATCGGCTATCCCTGTATAAATTTGACAATAAAAAATCCTAATTCCTCAACCTTTAGATTAAAGTCATATACAGAAAAACGATTCAACGAGACTGTATTAAACAATCTTGACCATCTTTTGTCAATTTTGAAATTCAATAAAATAAATGCTATTTATTTTTTTAGGATAAGCTCAGACATTATTCCATTTGCTTCTCACCCGGTATGTGAGATAGATTGGAGAGATACCTTTAAGGTAAAACTAAGAGAAATTGGTGACTTCATAACTAAAAACAATATGAGAGTATCAATGCATCCAGACCAGTTTGTAATTCTTAATTCCAAAAATGAAGAAATTGTCAAAAATGGCATTAGGGAATTAGAATATCACTGCGAATTACTTGATAGTATGAAATTACCTTACAGATGCTAAAATACAAATTCATGGTGGAGGGGTATATGGAGATAAGGAAAAAGCAAAAAAGAATTTTGTTTACAATTTTGATAAATTTGTAGAAGGAAATTTGAAAAAAAGGTTGGTGATTGAAAATGATGACCGCTCATACAGTCTAAAAGACTGTTTAGATATCAATGCTGAAACAGGACATTCCAATTGTTTTTGACACATTTCATCATGAATGCCTCAATACCGGTGAGACAATTCAACAAGCTCTATCCTCTTTTATAAAATCCTGGGATTATCCTATTGATGGTAATCCCATCATAGATTATAGCAGTCAAAACATAGGCGAAAGAAAAGGTAAACATGCAAAAACCTTGGATAAAAATCACTTTATTTTCATGTATAATGAATTTACAAAAGCGGTTAAAGAAAATAAAGTTGACCTGGATATTATGTTGGAGATTAAAGACAAAGAGAAAAGCGCATTATCGGCATTGACAATGACGAAAACTCGTTAAGAGTTGTACAATAGGTTTGATGGTTGATTGGTCGTCCTTGCCCCTAACAAGGCTCGGATTAACCTTATTATTTTTTAGAGGATTCTCGCCATTTCTTTTTATAATAGAAAAAGAGGATGTCTACTCCTTTAGTTGTATCAATAGAATTCTAGTGCGCTATTGGTAGGATTAATTCCACATGTGATTCGCAACAATAACAAACACAAGAAACAACACAAGTAGTAATGGTAACAATCAGTAATTTTTGTAGGATTATTATCCTTTTAAACTAACCCAATACTATTCGCATTATGGCTTTAGACTCTATTTATAACAAAGAAAAGTTGGTAATGAAATTATTAGAAGAAGGCAAGAATTTCCAGGAAATTGCTAAGGAGGCCCATGTGAGTTTTAGTTTCATATCAATGGTAAAAAAGAAAATGCTCGGTGAGGACATATCAGTTAATAAACGGCTATCAATACCAACGCAAGCTTTAAAGCTATTTTCGGAAGGAAAATCCATCATCGAAGTAACTATTATCTTAGATAGACCATATTCGGAAATTCAACAGTATCATAATGACTACCTTAGACTAAAAGGCATGGGCTA
>CAWKJS010000030.1:0-92157 GCA_963850055.1 uncultured Nitrososphaeraceae archaeon
TTTTTCTAATGGGATGTCTTGGGTATTTACCAAAATGGTAGGACGATTGCTTGAATTCGTCTGGGTAGCATTTGTTTGACCATACACAACATTAGTAAAACCGTTGATTGGAAGCTTTAGATTTTTAGAAAATTAAAGTTGATATAAATACTACAATGAAAAATAATCTTTTCTTATCTGTATATTGTTATACACTAACACACTAACTCAATTGGGTATATAAAGAGGGGGGTTATTTGCATGAGGACTTAATTTAATGGGAGGAGGCACATCTAATGGCCTATAACTCTAGGACTCAGAATTACGGGTTCTCTTTCTACCTCAATAATTAATGGGATTGAACTCTAATAATGGTAAGTGGATTCAAATCCCGCACTTCGCACTTTTTTTTGAGATTGGTTGTTCCCACATACCTACATTGCATATAAAATTAATATTGAATTCTTCTTTCCTGCTTGGTCACCTATTGTTTTATAGTAGATAGGAATGTTTGCAATACCATACCAACTTCATCTGGATATTGATTCATAATAGCATGACCAGCGTCTTTTATCTGTACAAGCCAGGCTCCTGGAACTTTACTTGCAAGGACCAAAGAATTTTCATGAGGCACTAATTCAATATCGTCTGTACCTGCTATGACCAACATGGGTTTGTATCTTTGCAAGGTCGTCACAGGCACCATTCCAGTCGGAAGCCACCCAAGCCTTTGCACCTTTATACTGATTGTTCATTGCTTCAGATGAAAGTCCAGGTTTCATTTGTTGGAATGTCATGCTTTCTGGAAGATCAAGAGATTCAGGATGTAGTTTTATCCATCCTGATCCTTCTGAGGCATTTACAAGAGACTTCATTTCATCCTGAGAAAGAGGTATATTATTTAGAGATTTATTTACAATACCCTCTTGTAATTGGATAAACTCATCTGATGGAGGTACATGATCTTTTCCACCACACGTTCCAGCAATTAGCGTAATACTGCTAACCTTATCAGGATGTGTGATTGCAAATTGTTGAGTTATGTATGAACCCATAGAATATCCAAGAACGTTTGCCTCCTGTATTTTCAAAGCATCCATTAAACCAGCAGTATCATTACCAAGTAACTGTATAGAATAGGGTTCGGTACCAGATGCAGTATTTCCAATTACTCGACTATCAAATATAATTACAGTGTTATTTGACGCTAGTCTAGTAAGAAGGCTGGTCCCATGCATCCATGCCATCATTAATACCATTATGAAGTATAATGGGGTCACCCTTCCCAAACATCTTGTATGCCATTTCAATATCCCCAACACGGACTTTTTCCAATGGAATGTCTTGTGTGTTTACCAAATTTGTAGTACCATTGCTTGTTGGATTGGCCTGGGTAGCATTTGTTTGACCATATGTAACATTAGTAAAGCCGTTGACCACAGTCATACTCGATAAAATTAGAGTCGATATAACTGCTACAATGAAAAGATAATCTTTTCTTATCTTACTATCAATATACATAACCAATTTCACTTGAGGAAGTATATAAAGAGGGTGTAATCTTGTGTGAAAATTAACTTGGTCTATCAATCCGTAACCTTGGCTGATAAATTTGAGATAGAGGGATCGAGGGTTCAAATAGAGCGATTCATACCTTATCCCCGCGCAAGATTAATTCATTCGAATTCGTTTTGCAGTTACTCTTTGATATTATTAATTTATTGTTTTAATACTCCTCCTCTATTGAACGGAGTGTTTGGAGGAAGGGTTAATTTGATGCTAATCCTAATATCTTTATCATATAAAGTATCATTTAGTTTGAGCGCCTGGACATCCGCGCCGATACTGGTTCTTAAAACAGGTTTCGCTATTCTAGATTCAAACATAGAGATAACCTTTTTGAAAAGGTGGGCCCAAAGGGTAAGATTCCCTTAGACAAAGGGACTCAGTACACTTAGGAAAGATATGCTAATCAAAATAGGTTTCAGTTTATAGAACCATTTTGAATTTGGTTTATACCTGCCACATTATTAATGGCTACTGTAGGCAATAGAGAAGGCTATTTCTGTCTCGATGGAGAGGAAAGCCATTCATACATATCCTGTAATACATATTCTTCTATTTGACCACTTGAAGATACCCATTGATTGCTAGGGACAAAATTGCACTATAAACAGGGCTACAATGCTTTACCGAGATAGGGCTCTTAGAAAATATCAGGAATAATCATTTTATCGAAAAATAATACTCCAACAAAAATAGGTATAAATTATTAACCCCCAAAAACTTATTTCTAAAATGACTCAATTGAATGTTTGTAATTTAATGAATCTAAACTAAGTGGCATAATGCAGATTCATTTGTCGGTGAGGGGGGCTTAAATAGAATGGTGTCAAAACAGAAACGATTAGCCATAACCGATAGCATAGCAAGAGGACAACAAAACAGAGATTTTATATGGAATGAACGATATTATGGAAAAAATTAATACAGTTATCCAAAACACCATTACAGAATTAAATGTGATGTTTGACCTCCGAGCGCTATCCATGCTGATTACCAATCCCAAATACCGCGATGGCTTCAAATATCTCTTAAAGAGAGGTTGCAAAATAAGATGTATTACAGGAATTACACCAGATAATATGGAATCCTGCAAAGAAATACTTAATTTAGTAACTGAACTCCGACACCTAGATGGCATAAAAGGAGGTATCGCTATTAACCAATCCGAATACATTACAACATCAGTAATTGAAAAAGGTCAATCATTAACCGAACTTTACCATAGTAATTTAGCACCCGTTGTCGAACAGGGTCAATATATTTTTGATACACTTTGGATGAATTCTATTCCAGCAATTAAATAAATAAGAAAAATTGCAGGAGGAAAGATTTCAAAAAGTAATTGAATCTATAAATGATGCTGGACGATTGCAAAAGAAAGTCATTGAACTCTTGAGGCTGCGAATAAAGAGATTTTGATTATTTTTTCCTCTGCAAATGCATTTCATAGACAAAAAAGCGCAGGATCAATTGAGATTCTCAAAGAGGTTGGACTGACTAAATCCAATGTAAAAATAAAAATCCTTACACCAAACGGTAATGATATAGAAAATATTATAAAAAGAACTTGGGATCATTTAAATTTCCGTTACAGATACATATACCCAATAATACGGGTAACAATTTTGGTAGTCGATAAGGATTGACAAAAATTTTTAATAGTGGTAGAGTTAAAGGATGATACTAAAAGAACTATTGCTGAAGCAATAGGACAGGCGACTTATTCTAATAGTGCACCTACTGTTTTGACTTATACAGTATTATTTGATGCTCTTGGAATCAGACAGATCTATATGGACAATTACAAGCCCATCATAGAATGCAAAAGGAATTCATCGATACGGTGGCTCATGGAGTTGGTACGCCGCTCACTCCTATTATTGGGCTAACAAAACATGTAAAAGACCAATTAGAAAATAATATTAACGAAGATTGCTTGATATTGTAATTTATAATGGCAAAAAGTTGCAGGCTCTAAGCGAGAACATATTAGTTTCTTAAACAAAAATGGAAGGCAATATGTTAAATATCTCAAAAGAGGATTTTAATTTAAATGCTGTAATTCTCGATGCCATAAAAGACTTCAAGGTAAGGCTAGAGAAAATTCAATATATTCATGAGCAAAATAAAAAGAAAATACACTTTGAACTGCACGGGTTCGATAACAAATACATGATTAACGCAGATAGATATAGAATTTCCCAAGTTATTTTCAACTTGCTAGAGAATGCGATAAATTTTATTTTAGACAAAGAAGGTTTGATATCCATAACCATTGAGAAAAAAGCAACTAATCACGTGGGCTTTTGTCTTGTTGAGATAAAAGATAACGGTGAGGGTATACATTCTGAAATACTTTCAACATTATTTACTCAGTTTGCAGCAAAAGCCCCTTGCAATGGAACTGGGTTGGGGTTGTATATTTGCAAACAAATAATAGAAAATGCACGAAGGTAGGATTTGGGGGTGAAAACAATAAGGATGGCAGAGCATGCTTCAGTTTTAGTTTACCTTTAAATGATTAACCATCCAAAACGTAATAGGATAAAATTCATTATTAAAAAATTGTTGTAATATTTAGAATAATTTTTATAATCGTTACTTTGTAAAACCCCAAGATTCAAGGATATACAACATAGATTGGAGAAAAATTTTGGACTTGATTTCGTATCACAAGACTCATTAGAATGTCATAAAATAATTCCCGTTTTCGAAGTGGGATTCGAATCCATTAGGTTATCTTGGGGGTTGTATTATTTAAAAAATGTTTTAGCCACTAGGAGAGGGATTTGAAGTCCGTGGCAATACTCGAGGAGACAATTATTAGATTTGGTTTGTATCTTTAGATGGTATATATGATCATTTCTGAATATTTGCCATCCTCTATGGGATCCCTACAAATAGAGACTGCAACAAAATAATACGAAAAAATGTTTTGACAGAGGTTGGGATTCGAATCTATGTCTTTCGGAAGTGGGTTCCAACCAACACATCCCAGGTAATTATTTATATTCTTGATTTATACGCTTCGGGCCCCTGGGGGATTAGTAACAATTTTGACCAATTATTAGGGTTCTAGGAACTAAATTGGATTGAACTACAACTCCTCATTAAACTTCAAAAGCTTCAGCAATGAAAAAGAGTATAATTTCATTTTAAATATATAATCATTCTACCCCGCCTTCAAAAAATTATATTAAGCTTGGTGTTTGCATAAAACTATTAGCTTGATGACTAAATTAACATGAGCTTTCTCAGAAATATTGTTTATATACAAAGATTTTTACACATTCATATGACATCTGGGTTATATTTTCCATATGTATCATATGATTCTCTAAGAACTTTAAACTGTGCTATGTTACTATTCGATGAGATTTATGAAAAAAATCCATTTGATATTTCAAATAGATTTGGCAAGTAATTACAAAGAATACGAAGATTTTTTTATAGAGGAACGAATAGAATTTATGCATTCTAAGATAAGATTTATTCCGTTAATGCAAATACTAACTAGTAGTAAGAATCTACGTAGAGCTTAGTCTGAATATTATTGTAGATCTATTTGACACAGAATATCTGAATGTTTGTAGAACACCCGATTGACTCTCACCATTTAGAATAAGTATTGGTCGGATACCTAATCCTGAATTAGATGTAGTTCATAGAAAATATTATGTGAATTTACCATCTATAGCAGACGGACAAGACTTTCAAAATCGCATTCATAATGGAATGATAAAACTTGATGAGTATGACAAAGAAAAATTAAGATATTTACGTATTTCAGATGAAAGAAAATTTATTTACGACAGCAAGAAAAATTAAAAAAGATAGCTCTGCCTTTTGAATATGTCAATCTCTAATCATTAATCACATCCATATCGTTAAAAAAGAATTGAAATCAAGAATAGTGTTATTTACTGAAAAAAATATAGAACACAGGATTTTGAAATATAAATTATCCAATCCAAATATTGAATCAGACCCTAATTCAAATAAATATCCTATCGAGCAGGAACAATTAGGACTAAATGTTCCGGTGGAAGTTGGGAAATTCGATATTCCTTTTTTGTATGACGTCAGTAATAACTGCTTAATTGATTGCTATTTGCAGTATAAAGACATATTTAGTAAATTCAAAGAAAAAATGACAGACATTCTAGACGAAATACAAGTTAACGTCTGGGATGAAATGCTACATAAAAAAATTCAAAATCAACTTGAAATGATCATAAAACCGTTAGTTCACAACATGGAAGGTTGCTTCAATGCTTATGTAACCAATTTATCCGTCAAATCATCTTTATCAACTGAGATCAAGGAAGCAAGAATAACAATAACAATTATTCCTAATATAGATCAGAAAGGTCCAGAATTTTTGATTTCTAATATTGGAATACCTTTTAGGAACATAAATTTAAAACACTTTACCAAGAATTGCGTGATATTATTAATTAGTTATTAGCTCAAAATATTAGTTTTGACTCATCTATTAAGACTGCTATTTTCAGTTGTTAATTTCAGTGTTACTAATTTAGATTAACCAAGCCGAAACCTTGATGCAGAAATAGTGAAATCATTACTAACAAAAGATGATATCTAATTAGACTCTATTATCTGCTTCCATTGTACAAAGTTATTTTTTGTATGTTTTACTATGTCATCTAATTTTTCGACTAGGCCTATAATATGATCGATATCCTTCTCAACTTCCTTACGGTCATGTGTACTGCTACATAGCATGCTAGCGTGAGTTGAAATATTGTCAAGTTGATCGGATAATTCTGAACATATTGTTTCCTTTTTCTCTATTTCTGAAATCATCATTATTGTCCTTATCCTATTTTGATCTAATGGCGTCTTGGTAATCGGTAAAATGTTTTTTTGCTCCATGAAATGACGTTTCAACTCTTCTAAATAAAGATTGTATTTGCTCTATGTTTTTTTCAACCTCAGCGCGATCATGTGTTTGTTCGTTTAGACGATTTACAGTAGAAGTGAGTTCATCTATCATGTTAGACATACCAGAGCAAGCTGATGCCAATCTATCATTACGACTATTACTGTCCATTTATGTCTCCTCCGTAGATAATTTATTTCAAATTCATTAGTTCTAACAGCTTTTCCTACACCAATCTCTATTGAATAGGAAGCACTGCATCCTGAATTTATTATTCGCATATGGGAGATTTCGGACCTTACTTTCGAATTTATTGACATATTATCGCTTAATATTTTATCTCCATAGGCATTATGAAAATAGGTATGCCACAGTCTACTATCTAGATCAATTGTTATTGAGAAGAAGTTGTTCAGTCCAGGGTTCCACTTTATTCCAAGATATTCATAGTTTATCCCATCTATAGAGGCCTCAAATTGGTATTTCGGGCCTGTACCTAATGGAAGCAAGTATTTCATTTAATGAGTTTTCTACGGTCCAGCAAACTCCATATTCCTCAAGATTCTCCAATGGTTCAGCTTGTCTACAACAGTGCAATCGTATTATTCCTCGATCAAATATCCTATTGGGTAAAACTACAAATTCACTACCCTTAGGAAACTTTAAAATATATTCCCCATCAAAAGGAAGTCCAGGTAATGGTTTGAAGAAGTTGCGAATCACTGATGGTGTTTTATTTATGGATATCCATCTTCCGATTTCAGGTTGGCTTGTAAGGGGACCAACCGGCGATTCAAATATTTGACGATATCCTATGTTTTGTTCTTCCCTATCCACCGTCTGATATTGCGGTTGAAGTAAGGAATAATCATTTATCATTACCATTTAATAAGAACTAGACTTTAAAAGGATAATGTATTCAATTGGTTTTTATATCAAAATATTCTGTACATACATAAATATAGGAATAGATTGTAGGTTATTAAATTATTTGAAAGATTATAAGTATTGTAATTCCAAAGTGAAATTATTCCGATCTCATCATAATTCAGAATTGAATTATGTATACTATCGCATAGTTTCAATATCATTGAATATTTAGGTTGTAATATGCTGCTTGATGAGTATACATACATAAATGCATCTGAAAAGGTATAAATGATAATACAATTGCATATTAATAGTGTACCTATTTTTTTATTACGAAATGAAAAATTTTTCCCTCTTTTCTCATATCCATTAACTCATAACCTGCCATATTGGACCATCGCATATAGGTTTGAAGATAAATATCGGTACTAGCATAAGGATTGTCTGAAACTAAATGAACTACTTTACCTTTATCAAGAGATACCATTAAATCATCAAGTTTTGTCAGTACTGCATTACACTCCAAACCAATTTCAATCATTTCGATGTCTGGGGTGATCGAGAAACAACGGACCTTTAATTCTTTTATTATTTTGCGAACTGTTTCTTCGATGTCAATTATGTTTTTAAGTTCATTTAAATTTTCTGTATTAGGCTGTATCTCCATTTTGACAATCCATCCCTGTGTATAGGGAAAATCATTAGTTAGCTTTGGATTCGTGATTATTCTCTCGTTTATTTCTAATATTCTTCCATTTACCGGAGCTCTAATCACGCCAAAATATCGATTACTTTCTAATGTTCCTATACTTTTTCCTTTGTAGATCATGTTATTAATTGACTTTAATCGTATCCTCAGTATTCTTCCGGCTAAAGATGTAAGGATAGGTGTAATGCCAATAATTGCATTGACACTTTTAGCAGTTCCATTGTGATCCATCATTTTGATCCAGACGAAATTTTCAATATCATATAAGATATCATCCGGGAATTGGCAGTATTCAATCTGCATGTTTTATCGTAATACTGAATTTAGTTATTTAACATTCTGAATAAGGTGAAAAATTGATTGTTGCAGAACATTGTCATTATAAATATGATATACTTTAAAAAAATATTAGAATATTCCTTAATATGTTTAATTGTTCGGTTTGTTCTACATATTTAGATCATGAGCTTTGAATATCTAAGATTATCCGATATATCCTATGGATTTACCTATCATGATTTTGTTGTAGAAGGAGTTGATTTGTCTATACCAAAAGGTCGATTTGTTTCTATTGTAGGTCCTAGTGGATCTGGAAAAACTACTTTATTAAAACTAATATGTGGAATTTACGAACCTTGGAATGGAGATATTGAGTACATTTGTGATGACTGTGATTCCATTTTCTATTATCCTACTGTTGGATATGTTCCACAGATAGAAACTATTGATTGGAATTTTCCAGTTTCTGTACAAGAGGTCATAGCAATGGGATCATGGAACTACAAAAGTTATCTTCCATGGATAGATAAAAAATTGAAAAATCAAATAAAAGATACTTTAAAAATATTGGGATTAAGTGGCTATGAAAAACGACACATAAGGGCACTTTCTGGAGGAGAGCAACAACGTGTCTTTTTGGGCAGGGCGTTGATTAGAAACCCTGATGTTCTTATTTTGGATGAGCCAACAACGGGTCTAGATTATGTTTCAAGAGAAAAAATATTTGATATATTAAAAACACTAAGCAACAATGGAATGACTGTAATTTTATCTACTCATGATATAACTCATATTGCTAGTCGTTCTCCTTGGGTTATTTGTTTTAATAAATATGTAATTGCTGAAGGTCATCCACAAGATGTTCTTAAAGAAGATAACCTGTTGAAAACATATGGACTCGAACCACATTAAGGAATTGGTGAATCTACATTATTTGCTTATTTCAACTAGGAAGTAGTATGCTGTTATCCATTGTCCCTATATAAAAATAAATTCTGAATGGTATGATTTAGCAATATAATATTGAAAAGGCGGGTGGGGGTATGATTGGTTAAAGGATCGAACATGTTATTTAAAATTTTTTCGGCGCCGAAAAAATATAAAGACTAAACGGTAGCTTTCTCTTGTTTATGTTTCTCCTTAATCAATCGATCGATTTGATCATGTAACAAATGCTTGTGATGCAATAATATTTCATATGCCATCCAATTCTTCACTCTACCGCTGATTGATCTGGAATCAACATTCTGATTTGAGCAATCATCGTCAAAATCAGAGAGGACACTACCCAACTTAATCATTGCCAATTTTAGAATTGAAATAGATTTGTTTAGGGCTTTAAGACTGGATAAGTCATATTCAGTTTTACTGATGGGTTGATTAGAATGATAAAGTCCATCAGGATATTGTGATCTGATTTTATATTCGTTTAATAAACTACGGGTTTGTCTCAAATTCAGATTCTTATTCATAATTAAATTCAATAGTTCAGATTGTTTTGATTTATCTTTGATGATTAAAAGTTCCTCTGCTGGACCAGTGTTCAAATTTGATGAATTAATTGAATTCATCACATCAGGAGGTAATTCTAAGAGTCTAATCTTTTTTGTAATGTAACTAATGCTTTTTCCAATTCTATTAGACAGTTCAGTGGCACCACCCCATCCCATAGTAGATACATATTTCGCATATGCCTGGGCCTCCTCCACTGGATTTAAGGTTTTTCTCTGTATGTTTTCCATCAGCGAAATCTCATATGCATTTTTATCATCCAATTCCACTATCTGACAAACTATTTTCCTGCATCCTAGTATCTTACATGCCAGAAATCTCCTGTTTCCTGCAATGATTTCATATGATTCACCCTTCATTCTGACCACTATTGGGTTTAACAATCCTTTTTCAGATATAGATTTGGCTAATTCGTCAACGTCATCCATTGGAGAAAAACGCAATGGATTTTCACTGGGAATAACATATGAGATATCAATATCTTCAATTATTCCGTGCAATTGATTGGAAATGGGAGCAATTTTCAAATTCCACCAATAGTAAATAAAATAAGTTTTATTTACATATTGCTATCAGGGCTTTTCGAAAATTATAACTCAATTCAAGAATGATAATTTCTTTTTAATAATTGGTATCATTACTCATACTTACCTCGATCTATTTAAAATGTTCATATGAAATTGTATAAATACCAGATCAGTCGACCGTGAAAATGAGCAGATAGTTTGTGATTTAATAGATTCGGTGGATGAATATGCATCTAACATTCGAGAAATTTTGAACTGTTAGATGTTATTTGCTCGAACATTGAGTGTTGCATAAGCGGCGTGAAAAATAATGCGGCGCTCCAAGACATTACTGGTGTCAATATCGAATGAGAGTGGGATTCGAATCCCTTGTATAAAAACAGGGAATCTAACGTTATCGTTATATAATTTGACGAATACCATATTTGTAATCACTAAATGTCTGATGTCATCGACCAAATAACTATCGGATTATCAAAGCCTTATTTTAGTAAGATTTTAAGAAAATTAAAAATCGCAAATGGGGAAAATGCAGATACAATTTGCAAGTATATTATGGTTGAACAAACGGAAATTAATATTAAGAATAGTACCAAGGAGGGGAAGATAAAAGTTTTAGTATGGCTTTCTAACTTTTTCGAGGATGGAAAACGGTATCAAGAAATGACAAAAGAGAATATATTAACATATTTAAATAGTCTAAGAAAACCGCTTGAACAAGGAAATGGATGGATAAATTCTTACAATAATAGACAAATGATCTTTCTAAAGTTCTTCAGATGGTTGTATAATCCAGAAGAGATACTCAAGTTTGATGTCTCTATTGGCCAAATAGAAAATTATGGGGAAAAGGAACTTTTGAAATCAACAACTATTATTCTAAATATGGAATGGCTCCGACCATTTTAGTAAATAGCGCAAACCCATTCATAAAATTATTATTGACAACAATCCAAAGTAAGGATAAACAAGTTAGATCGCTATCATACAGATTATTTAAAGAATTAATTTATTCTCTAGAATCTCGAAAATTTTTCTTACTTCAGAATCGTATACTGGATTCTTTAGTGGAGAAAAAAATAATTAGCGAAATCGATACCCTGATGTATACGTTTAAATCAGAAGATTTGGCGATATAATAGTTCTAAGGTGCTTCAATATTGAACGCACAATTTTAGTCAAATTTGTTACGAGTCCCTTTCGGTCCATTACATTCACATGATAATTCTTTTATTTCAAATAGTATGATCCAATAGAAACTATTTTAGAACCTATATCGATAGTGAGCCCCTTGGGCACGCACCTTTGGTTGTATAATTGATCTATCAAATAGGTCACCGGAGTCGGGTTCAGTTGTACTATTTTATACCAGAAGAAGCGTCAGATTCGTTTGTCGCCTTGCATTTTAGGATTTAATAATGAAATAGACTCCCTGTTTTAAGCGCGGGGAGTGGGATTCGAACCCACGAGTTCTTGCGAACATGGGATTAGCAATCCCACGCCCTACCAGGCTAGGCGACCCCCGCTTTACCATTATTTTTTGGCATGGGTATATTAATTATTTGCAATCAATATTGGAGCTGTGCATGACATAACCCTATATTATTAAAATAGTTGTCATCTTGAGTTTCATAGTGATTTGTTAATAAAGATTTAATACTTTATCCCTCTTTTGATAAGTATGCCAACTGCTTATGTATTGTTAAATTGTGATCTAGGTTCCGAAAGCGAGATTATTAAGAAAATTAAAGAAGTTCCAGAAGTTATTGAAGTGAACGGTGTATTTGGAGTTTATGATATTATAGTTAGAATATCTTCTGATAATATGGATAAATTAAGGGAAATTATTACATGGCAAATTCGCAAAATAGATAAAGTTCGCTCTACTTTGACGATGATAGTTATTGAAGGACAATCACGCTGACTTGATTATCACTTTCTATAAATCCTTGCTGGTGATAGTAACTTTACGAAAAGAATTACCATCGTAAAGCCTTCCCTTAATATTTATTTTAATATCAGACTAACGAATATTTCTTGTTTTTAGTCTCGGGTTTTTTCACATATCTGATTATGTCAATAAATCTAATTTATCAAGCCAGTAGGATAAAAAATGTCCATCTTAAATATCTAAAAATAAAACATTTCATTGTGAAAATGGGAATAAGAGGATCGAAATTCCTAAATACTATTGTTACCAATTTCAAATATAAAAGTAATATAGAACTTTTTGAAGAAAATTTAATGGTTTATTTCAGTTTCCGATTTCTTTAACTATACTGTTTCATCCAATAATCAGGCAAATTTAATATGTAAACAATGATGATCCTCGGTCCCGTGGTAATCACAGAATAATAATCTATTTCCTATTGTGATTTCAACATTTTTTCAAAATAATTTCACGATAGATATAAAATATGGTAATGGTCATTTAGAAGGTATCCAAAATCTATCTACAGCCTATTTCTTACTGAATTGACTGATGAACATCATTTATCCAAATGTTTAATATTGCTTTAATTGTCAACCCCAAAGAATGATCTAAAATAGATTAAATAAAAAAGAAGTTCTGATTAAAAGTCGAAGTGAAAGCATTAATCGTCTTCTGTATGTTAGCCTAATCCTATTCCTAATCTAAAACTTGTATCAATGATTTTATTGTGTTGGTTGCTCTTACCATTTCATCTTCGGAATTGTAAAAATGTGGAGATGCTCTCAAGATTTTTCTTGTACCTATTTCCCTTTCTGCCAAAATCACGCCTTCCATCTGTAGTCTGGCATTTAATTTTTGGATTCTAGTATTATTTTGTTTTCTAAAAGAAAATGAAACAAGTGATGATCTAAATTCTTCCTGTGGGTGCTTCATGCAATACTAAATCATTCATTTTCATTAATTCCTGCCTCATTATTGAAGCAAGATATTTGTTGCGTTGAAAAATATTTTGTATGCCTACTCTTAGCAGATATCGCAGTGATGCTTCAAGCCCTGCCAACCCGGGAAAGTTCCTAAAAGTCGCATGATACTTTTCTGGATACTTATGGTATTTAGTGGATTCCTTTGATTTCTTGCTTTTATCTCCATTTGAGTTTTTATTTTTCATTAATACAAGATCTGCGGTTCCTGAACCAATAAACATAGGATTCAAGTCTTCCATCACTTGCTTTTTGACATAGAGTATTCCAACCCCTAAAGGCCCACACAGCCACTTAAAACTTGGAAAAGTTAGAAAATCACACTTCATTTTCTTTACGTCAGTTATCATGGCACCCACACTTTGAGCTCCATCAATGGAAAACAGAGTGTCTTTGTTCCTTTTTTTTATAATGTTTCCAATTTTTTCAACTGGAGTGATTGACCCATCATTGTAAATTATATGACTCGTAGAAACCAATTTGAAAGTACTTTTCTCATAAATACTTGTAAAATTTTCTATCAGTGAATCTCCATAACTCTCGATATTTTCTTCTGGAAAATTTCTGACTTGTAGGTTCTTTTCTGCAGAGAGTCTTATCCAAGGCAAATAATTTGAAAAGTGCTCGTTTAAAGAATTCCTAATCAATAACCTGTCATTACCTCTCCACGTCAGTCCATTAGCAATCATGTTAATTCCTTCCGTGGTACTTTGAGTGAAAATAATCTCATCCTCGTGCCCATTTAAGAGATCTGCAACCCGTTTTCGAGTCTCTAATTTAAGCTCGTCCAAATAATCCGCAAACTCTTTAGAATCTGGGCCCACTTCGGAATATCGTATATTAAAATCTGTTATTGACTTGATAGAGGAAATGGGAAGAGGGCTAATCGAACCATTATTCAAATAGATTCTCCTTTTGGTTATATAAAAATCTGAGGTGATACTATCTAACATTTCTTTATCAAAAAAAGTCATACTCGCTTGGTTACTCAATATATATCAGATTAGGCATTATTATTTAAGGTGAGCTGAAATACTATCATCATTTTTATATCCTATAATCTCAAGTGGGATAAATCTAATATATTATTATGATATTAATGCCAAAATAACCTTAATTGAGAAATTAATCACCGAATTTAGAAGTTGGAATATTTTGCTGATGGATTTTGACACCCAAATGTCTTCACTAAAAAATAATCAGCTTTTATATCCAGATTGTGATCCTCATCCTAATCTTGAGATATTTCTGCCATATCAAATTACCCATAATGCGATGGTCGACAAGTTTATTGAATATGACAAATGCAATTCACTCATTGTAATAGATTCGTTGAATGGATTGTTAGATTATTTTAATTTCTATAAGTATGAGATTTCCGGTTATGACCACGACGTGGAGGGCTACAAACGCGTCGCCAATTTGAATCGTACCACCGCAAAACACGCTGGGTACAAGAGCTTGAATTTAATAAAAATATTATTTGGATGTCACACCAAAAAGGAAATACCAATAGTAATGACATCATACCAGTCACAAAGTAGCATCGATCGATTGATATCTGAGACAATTACAGAAGATGCAATTCCATACCAAGAAAATAATCATTTCAGGAGGATATCAAATTTAGTTTCTTTACTGGAATATTTTCAAGATAAGGATGATTTATTCATAACCGTATTAAAGAAAACTCCTGGTGCCCGCTTACAAAAACTTATCAGGTTTTCCTAATTTTCCACATACTCGGAAAATCGTCAAAAAACCTTCAGCAGATTCACAAGTGTATTCTTTACGCCTTTAATTCCATTATCTTGTACATGAAAATTAAGGATACCATCATTATCATAAAGCCTGAACCCAACAAGGCATATTTTTCATATAGTTTTTCTACGTTAAATGCCTTGACAGCTATCAGGGCACCAACAAAGCCAAATACTAATAAGGTGATGCCTATCATCGTCTCATAGTTATTCTGAACTGCTCGGGATGGCAGAAAAACGGCCTGATTATAATCATGGCCTTCTATAATTGCATTTATTACTCCAGCAGCAAATGCAAAATATATCAAGACGTAAATACTAGCTAAAATGAGCACAGGTTTGATAAATCCAAGTTTCAATGCTGTAGTTTAATCTAAAGGATTTATAAATTAAAACTTTTTCCCTTAATAAGTATGATAAAGTCTAGGGAAAAAGTGTAGTATGGAACACGTGGGAAAAATCATTGTGCTAGAAGGCCTTGACAAATCAGGAAAAACAACTCAAGCTCACCTACTACAAGATTATCTCAATGATAGGTATACCGACCAAACAGAATTATTTAGCTTTCCAGACTACTCTACCAAAATTGGACAAGAAATACGATCCTTCTTAGATGGAAAAGTCCAATACAATGCTGAAACAAAACACATGCTTCTTTCAGCAAATAGATGGGAGAAAAAAGAAAATATTTTAGAAGCCTTAAGATCTGGAAAATCGATTATCTTAAACAGATACTATCAATCCAATCTAGTATATGGCCTTGCCAATGGATTAAACATTGAATGGTTGTCCATCTTAGATAGAGGCATGCCAAAAGAAGACGTTACTATAGTACTAGATGTAAGCCCTCGTGTTTCATATTTACGAAGTATTGCAAATAATTTTACCCTAGACGATTTTGAGAAAAATCGTGAGTTCTTAGATAAAGTAAGGAATAATTATCTTGAACTGGCCAAAGTATTTGATTGGCATGTTTTACATTCGGATAATTCTAAGGATATTGTTTTTGAGTCAATCCTTGACATAATAGGAGAAAAGTAGCACTTCAAACCATGGATTAAGAGAGTGGAGAAGAATAATGGCTCTAAAATACGTAGGAGAAATTACTGATCCAATACATAAAAACATAAAATTTACACATATTGAGAAGGAGATAATAGATACCCATATTTTTCAAAGACTCCGGAGAATTCGTCAATTAGCTGGTGCACATCTTGTTTATCCTGGGGCACTTCATTCCAGATTTGAGCATTCCTTGGGCTCAATGTTCTTAGCTGGGATGGCAGGTCAAACATTATTTGATAAAGGATACTTTACAGATATCGATTTAATTCAACAACTTAGGTTAGCAGCCCTTTTGCATGATGTTGGACACGGTCCATATTCTCATTTATTTGAGGAAATTCTTAAAGACTCTAAAAACAGTTCTCACGAAAACCTCGGCGAGAGGATCATCTTGGAAACCAAAATTTCTGACATCATAAAACAAAATGGATACAGTCCTGTTACTATATCTTCCCTTAGTTTTGGAAAACATAATTCAGCCTTCTTAAATGAAGTTATTTCTGGTGGATTATCTGTAGATTTGATGGATTACCTGCCGCGAGACAGTTATTTTTCAGGGACTGAATATGGCAAAGTAGATTATTTTAGAATTATTAATTCTCTGGAGGTTGCATCTTCAAAAGTATTGGGGATAAATAAATCCGCATTATATTCGTATGAGTCAATGCTGATCTCAAGATACCAAATGTTCAAGGCAGTATATTTTCACAAGACAGTTAGGTCCGGAGAAGTCATGATACTACATTCGATGAAACACCTAAATCAGTTATTGCACTTGACTGATTTTGATTCCCTTGAGGAATTCCTCAATTTACACGACGAGAGGGTCCTTGAATTATTGTGTAATTTTCGATCATCAACGTCACGACCAATGGATACGTTTGCCGTAGAGCTTGCAAGAGACTACAAAAACCGAAATTTACTAAAATGCATCTATGAATACTTTTCATTGTCTAACCAAAGATATGAATATGAGCGCGACAGTATACAATCCAGACGCCTTCTTAGCAGAACTATTGATTTTGAAAAACAAATAGCCATAATGAAAAGCATAATTGGACGTTATCAAGATTCTGGGGAACCCGTTTTTTTGGATATTTCCCGCGCGCCTTCGATACCCTTGGCCCCAAAGAAAGAAGAGGTTACTTCCATCATGATAATTGGTGAGAAAGCAGAATATGAAAAATCTTTTGATCAGTTACCATTGATTAACGTCATCACCGGATATCTTGATATGATGAGAGTGTATACCACCACAGAAAAAAGGAAATTCTTTGAATCTATAATAAAAGATTCTGAAAACCAAAATTTCTAACGATATTTATAATCACTTGCCAAATGGAATTGTATGACTAAACCAAGGATAGTGATAAAACTGAGTGGGAGTTTATTTAATTTTGAAACAAACTCTGCTCAATTAAATGACTATATACAGTTGATAAAAAAAATAAACAATGTTTATCAACCAGTCATAATTACTGGTGGGGGAAAAATCGCAAGATTTTATATAAATTTATCGCGAAGCTTAGGAATGGATGAATCCGGACTGGATCTGATTGGAATCCAGGTCTCACATTTGAATGCGAGACTTTTGATCTCAGGCCTGGCAGAATATTGTTACCCCCTACCACCTAGAAATTTAGAAGAAATCTCTGTAGCTCTCTTATCAAGTTTAGTTATAGTAACAGGTGGGATTTATCCTGGTCAGAGCACCAACGCAACTTCTGCTCTGATAGCCGAACGAATAGGTGCAACAAAGTTTTACAATGCTACAGATGTTGATGGAATATATGATTCTGATCCTAGGACAAATCCAACCGCCAATAAATATGACAAGATAAATGTCCAAGACTGTTTAAACATTCTAAAATCAGAAAAATCCATGGCCGGTACATACGATTTAATGGATTTGATAAGCTTAAAAGTTATAGAAAGATCCAACCTACCAACAGTAGTATTCAAGTCAACCGTTGCCAACATTGAAAAATTGGTACTTGAAAATGTGAAAATGGGAACAGAAATTACTATATAGTCTTTAAATCTCCTTCAAATAACTTCATGCCGTCTGATGAAATCTTTTCTAATATCTTTTCGCCCTCGGTGATACTCATCGGCTTGGTTTGTGCCTTGGCATACCCTTCTTCGTCTGTA
The DNA here is from genome assembly GCA_963850055.1 of uncultured Nitrososphaeraceae archaeon. GTDB lineage: Archaea > Thermoproteota > Nitrososphaeria > Nitrososphaerales > Nitrososphaeraceae > Nitrosocosmicus. The sequence continues at coordinate 18,235 of CAWKJS010000030.1, forward strand.
AAATATATGATTATGTTGTTGTCATATATTGCCTTACTAACAAACAAGTCTTCTCCAACAGGCAGAAAGCCGTCATCTTTGGGGCTTTTTTTTATTGTATAAGTTAACATGGCAAATCCTGCGTAATCAAACAATTTCATTTGGGCGGCTCTTGAACGTTGCTGTCCGATGAATGCTGCTTCGTTGTACCTCATGATATAATTTGTTTTATTTATACCGAACCATATTTACATTTTGGACAGTATCAAAGCCTGTGCATTCTTAAAGCAAAGTATTCTGTGGGATATTTCGAATATGTGTTTATTAATGGGGATTGCAAATTAATTTTTATGGCATTCGTAAACGGAATGGAATGGATAATAATAATTTTAGTTATCGTTGTCATATTTTTTGGTGCCAAAAAAATTCCCGAATTAGCAAGATCAATGGGTAGGGCAACCAGTGAGTTTCAGAAGGCTAGGGTAGAGGCAAAAAAGACCCTTGCAAACGAATCATCCAATCAAGAAAAAGCACAACAAACTATTGACAGAGAAAAACTGGAATCGATAGCAGAGACCCTGGGTGTAGATTACTCAAATAAGGATGATCAAGACTTGAAAAACGCCATTGATGAAGAGTTAAAGAAACAAGGTACACCGAAATAAACTAAAAGCATAGAACTAAAATATGAAAAAAGCTCACTTATTTCGTCCCGGAATGAGAATCTAGAAAATGGATGTAGGTAATTTAATTGATAAATATGATTTAGATAATATTACTGTGGGGGTCATTGGGAGCCACTCTGCTTTAGAGATAATGGATGGTGCCAAAGATGAGGGTTTTAAGACCATATGCCTATGTCAAAAAGGCAGGGAATTGCCATATCAAAAGTTTAGTCGACTAGCAGATGAAATATTAATTTTAGATAATTTTTCCGATTTAATGTTTATTGAAAACCAAAACAAATTACTTGCCTTGAACACGATTTTAATTCCACACAGGTCATTCGTAGTATATTTAGGGATCGATAATATTGAAAAATCACTTAAAATCCCTGTTTTTGGAAACAGATATATTCTTAAAGCTGAGGAAAGAAAGCTCCCAAATAATCAATATGACTTACTAAGAAAAGCTCAGATTTCTATGCCAAAAATATATTCAACTCCAGAAGAAATTGAAGGTCCTTCTCTCGTCAAAATTCAGGAAGCTAAAAGAAAACTTGAGAGGGCATTTTTTATAGTAACATCTTACGAAGACTATAAGATAAAATCTGCGAATAGAATTGAAACAGGATTAATAAATGAATCAGACTTGAAGAATAACTCTACAATAGAACAATACCTGATAGGTACTTATTTCAATTTTAATTATTTTTATTCACCACTCGATGGAGATGTTGAATTTTTAGGTATCGAACGAAGACTACAAACTAACATACATGACTTTACTACTTCAATACCTGCAGTAAATCAACTTGAAATGGCAATTGATTTGCAAAATATAGAAGTCGGTCACACACCAGCCAGTATTAGAGAATCACTTTTGGATAAAGTGTTCAAAATGGGGGAAAAATTTATGCAATGTACATTAAAGGAGTATCCACCTGGTATTGTTGGCCCCTTTTCATTACAAAGTGTTGTTACCGTAGACTTGGACATAATAGTTTATGATGTATCCCTTAGAGTCCCAGGAAATCCTATCCTTGCAACCACAACACCCTATACGAAATATAAATATGGAGAAACTTTCGGTGTTGGCAGGAGAATAGCAAAGGAAATAAGACGTGGACTAGAGAGTCCAACCGATCTAAAGAAATTAGTCACTTAATTGTTATACAGTAACAATACCTTTTTTGCCAAAGATAAATTATGATAGGTGAAAAAAGGGGGCCCTTGCATAAACTAAATCTAGATCAAACAGATTTAGAATACCTTGTCTACATCTAGAAAATGGCCCAATTTAACCCACACCGGAGCGGATAAATCAATTCCATCAGCATGTGATCAATAATCCTATTCGATTGTGTCGTTTAGTTTTTCTAATAGACTTTTTCTTACCATTTCCTCAAGACTTTGAACGTTATCTATCATGTTTCCTCCACCTTGTCCAAAATTTGGTGTTCCTCCTCCTGAACCATCGAGCATCTTTGATAGGTGGCTTGCTAATACATTTGCCTTAATAATTTTTATTGTATTTTTTCCACAAAAGACAATAACTTTTGCAGATTTGTTTTCCCCGATTATTATTGAAATGTAAACAAGATCTGGATTTCGTTCCGCTGAAGTTTGACCAACCAAAAGATGGAATTGGTCATCAAATTCTTCGTCTATCTTGAAATAATAATTCAGAAATCTGTTTTCATCTGATTCTGATTTGAGAACAACCGAGTCCTTTATTGTTTGATCCACTGATGCAATTGAAATTCTTCTCAAAAGGCTTTTAATTTTCTTCTTTGATTTGTCTAATTCATCAATATTCTTTGTAAATGTTTCTAAAATTTTTTCGCGGTTTGTGCCAAGTTTATTAACAATATAATGTATCTGGTTGTCTTGGTCTTGAACACGATTTAGGGCATTCGCTCCAGCAACAAATTCTATTCTAACAACTCCATCCTGAATTCTCTCTGTCTTTATTATTTTAATAAGACCCAGTTCGCCTGTGTTGAAAACATGAGTTCCTCCACAAGCTTCAATATCTAGTCCCCCAATGTTAACGATCCTTACATCGTTTGTTGGAACAACACCTCCTTGATAAATCCTAAAGCTATAATTTTGTTCCGCTACTCCTCTGCTGTAAAAATCAATCATGACTGGCAAATTTCTTCTAATTATTTCATTTGCTTTTCTTTCTATTTCCTGCATTTCGTCCCTAGACAAAGCGGAATGATGTGTGATATCCAACCTGGCATATGTTTCGTCCTTATATGCAGAATTTTGCCAAACCCATGACCCTAGGACACTTCTCGATGCATGATTGATTATGTGAGTAGCAGTGTGGTTTTTGGTTATGGCTAGTCTTCTCTCCTTCTCAACCAGACAATTGATGACATCTCCTTCCTTTTGTTCAAATTCCCCAATCACGTGGTGAAGCACCTTGTCTTTGATTTTCACCACATTATCAACTTTGTGAGCACCAATATAACCATAATCAGGTTCTTGCCCTCCACCTCTTGGATAAAAACACGTCTTGTCTAAAACGACTAGATTTTTGTTGAGTATTTTTAATATCTTTGCCTCAAAAGAATAGACAGTTGGGTCGGCGTAATACAATAACGTCGTTCCTGTGATACTATCGAGGTCAACATTATTATCCAAATTGAATTCTTTTTTATCTCTTTTTTCAGACCGACTAGTTGAATGTAAATCTGAAAGTCTTGTGTAAAAATTTGCTGGAACCGATTCAAGAAGTCCATTTTCAACTAGATAATCAGGAGTAACCCCATCGGATTCATACAGCCGGATTAAATCATCTAAATTCAATTTGGTTTTCCCTTTTTTTATCTTAGTTGAAATTGTAACAATCCTTTCTTGGGTTTCAATAAATCTTTTTCCCTCGATATCCAGGACTTCGTGAATATCATTTCTATATTCCATTAGTTCTGGGTAGAGTGGTCGGAGTTGGTCCAAATGCATATCAACAAAGTCTGCAACTTTGAGCCCGATGCCAAGTTGTTTTAATAAAGAAAGTGTTCTTCTAAGTATAACTCTTAGATTATATCCACCACCAACGTTTGAAGGCAATGACCCGTCGCTTATAGCAAAAACTAGAGTTCTTGTGTGATCTATAATTGTATATAATGATTCGTATGGAACTACAATCTCCTGCAATTTTTCAAAATCTATACTTAATTCTTGTGCTATCTGCTTCTTTACCTGCAAAATATCTGAGGTCGATTCCAACTTTGCTGAAATTCTGCTAAAGTAATCTGAAAGGATTTTGGATTGAGAATTGTAGTTTCCATTTGAGGAAAATGAATTCTCCATTCCAGACGTCTCGTATATCCTCTTTAGTATCGGCTCAAAAGTACAGTCGTAGCTGGTTGGGGTTCCATTTGTTATCCACGAAAGTCTCTCCAAACCTGCGCCCATATCAATTATCTTGTTTTTAAGAACCCTATGATTTTTTTCATTACCCTCAAATTCTGTGAAAACGGCATTTCCTAATTCCAACCCCCTTACAAAATATTCCAGCGAGCTACCAAATGCTCCAGCACCTATCCATACATCCTCTACAAACGTTATTTCAGCAGGGGATATTCCAAAAATACCTACCAATAAATCAAAATCCAGATCTATGCACCTATCCTTCCAATATCCTCCCTTAGAATCTGCATCGCACGTTTGTCCCACCATACAAAACGAGGTATAGTGCCTCCCAGTTATCCCGACGTTCTCAATGTCGTTAAATCTTAAGCACATTTGGGGAACTACTAATGGATTACCTGGCAATTCAAACGTTACTTTACTATCGGCGACCCTCTGAAAATCTACAATCGAGGCAATAGTATAGTAAAGGTCATCTCTCCATCTGCATACCACAGGATATCTGTTGACTATATTGTGACCATTTTCTTTGAAGTAATCCCTAATCTTCTGCCACGATTGAGTATAACTAAACCTTCTTGAAGTCGGTGGATTTCCTATAAATGTATAGTTTTCATGATCCGGACAAATCGATCTCTGAGGAATAGCCCAAAAGAATCTACTACAAATAGAACAACTTTGTCGAATAAAGCCTAATTTTTCAAATAGCGAAACTTTATAATACTTTTCATAATCGGAGGAGAAAAGTGAAAGAAGCTCGGATTTATTCAAATTAAAAATAATTTAAGTATTGAGAATATTAATGCTTTTAAATCATTTCAAAATAGTATAAAAAAACTTTTTCCTTATGAAGAAATTGCCTCATTAATGAATTTAACATAGGTATCTTTTGGAGCTGCACCTATTGTTCTTTTTATCTCTTTTCCGTTTTTGAAAATCAGCAGTGATGGAATAGACTGGATACCATATTTCATTGCGATTTCTTGGTTTTCATCTACGTTGAGTTTGACCACCTTTATTTTGTCTGAATAAGATTGTGCTATTTGTTCAACTACTGGGCCAACCATACGGCATGGACCACACCATTCGGCCCAAAAATCTACAAAAACTGGCTTGTCAGCTTTTAAGACCTCTGAATCCCAATTTCCGGTTGTTACATGAGTGACATTGTCGTTTCCCATTATTACTAATTAGCTCTAACCGTATTTGAATATTTGTCTAAAAGTATTTTGGACATCCGATGAAATTGATAATAGTTTAAAAATAAGAAATCTAACAACAACGAATATGAAATGATTGAAAATGTGGAACATTATTAGCTATTTACTCACATTTTAGAATTGATACGAGATAAAGTATAAAATAATACTGATTTGAAAGGATTAGTTAGCAATATTAAAAATGCTATTCTATAGGGTTGATTCCGTTCATTTTAGGTAACTTTATGACCTTGAAGGCGTTACACCATATGCGAATAACAAAAAAAGGAATATAATATATTGATCTTACATTGGTTATATTCTTTATTTGTATATTTGAGTCATTTCCCTAAGACGGTGTCTAATAAAGGCTCTCCTGCCTTGGCAGACGAAATCACGTTCTATCAGGTCAAAAGACTGAACTGGATTAATATAAAAGCTTCAAGGTCGATCAACAAAGTAATAAAGAAATCTGAATTTATCGTTGAGGAAAAGCTGGTCAGAGTTTGGTTCTGCTGAGTCCATCTGTCTATTCATTGCAATCTAAATGAGTCAACAAGCAAGGAAATTCTCATTCTGCTAGCCTCCAAGGGAAGGGAACATGTTAGAATCAGCAGAGCGGTTCTTATGAGGCGTTGTCAAAGATAACGAAATATAACAAATATGCGCTGACAGATAGAGTATTCACTACCTACAATCTTGTTGGGTTCTTAGCATGAAACGTAATAATCTGCCTATCGAGAAATGCTTGATCGAAAGAAGAATACATTCCATCGCTGTTAGCTGCATACCACGATGAATACTCTCTTTTCCGGTTAATGGTAGCAAAGTTTAACATGCATGGAATCGGGCGAAACTAATTTGAGTAGAATTTACGTCTTTATAGCAAAATTTTACTATAAACTATAAAAAATAACTCAATAATGTCAAGTTTCTTTTCAATGGATGCATTAACTAGCAAAATCAGGTTTTGTTACCTGTTATTCCCATTTGGATATTTTATTGATAAACTTAATCGTAAGGTTATATCAAAAAAAATATGTTGTAATAATAGATTTAACTTTTGCTTTGGATCTTGTTCCCCACACTAAATATTTCCAACTTCATATTAGAATGAATTAGACTATTCATTTTAAGATAGCCATATTTCGCAAACTAACCATATATCAGTTAATGAATTACAATAGAATTTCCCTAGTTTCCACGAAATTCAAGAATCCCAATTAACTTAATTAACTCACCGAGCATGATGTCTACTCAAGAAGCCAGAAAAATTTGAGATTGATTACATAAAGATTTGATCGGCTACAATTTAATACATGCACCTCTTTTGAGGTGAAAAAGATATATTCTTATAAAAATTTGAAAATATTGTATAATATTGGAAGACAAAATCATTACTGAAAATGAATTGGGGGACTGGCGAAGGACTCATTATTCTTTTCAAATTTCAGATTCCTTAATTAATAAAGTTGTTACAGTTATTGGATGGATATCTTCAAAACGAGACCATGGAAATGTACTTTTTGTCCAACTAAGAGATAGATTTGGAGATATTCAAATTCTTGTGAAGAAAAAGGAACTAAGTGAAAATATTTTTGAATCATTAAAAAGTTTGAAAGAGCATTCTTCAATCGCCATCAAGGGAAAGGTGGTTGAACAAAAGAATTCGAACAAGGAATTTGAGGTAATTCCTGAAGAGATCAAAATACTATCTGTTTCTAACAAACCCGCTCCATTTCTTACCCAATCCATATCTTCAATCGGGATTGACACCAGATTGGACCTGAGGGCTATAGATCTAAGAAGAAATCATTTGCAAAATGTATTTAAAATAAGGAATACTATCCTAAATTCTATTAGGGGATATTTAAATGACAATTATTTTGTTGAAGTTAATACACCAAAAATGATAGCTACCGCTACAGAAGGGGGTGCTGCATTATTCCCGATCTTTTATTATGATAGGGAGGCGTTTCTGGCTCAAAGCCCACAGTTATATAAAGAGCAATTGACCATGGCTTTTGAAAATGTATTTGAAATAGCTCCTATATTTAGAGCGGAACCTTCTAGGACAAATAGACATTTATCTGAAGCAATGTCAGTCGATGTGGAAAAAGCGTATGTTGACTATACCGATATGATGGATTATCTTGATAATTTAATCCGCTATATTATTCAAAGCATCAATGAGAAAAATCAAATCGAACTTGATAGTTTGGGAATTAAACTTCCTAATGTGGATAGCCCATTCAGTCGAATTACATATTCAGCTTTGGTAGAAAATTTACAAAATAGTCACAAGTATATACGGTGGGGAGATGATATTGCACCAAAACTGCTCAAGGATCTTTTTGGAGATGAATTTTATTTTATTACTGATTGGCCTTCTTCTACAAAGCCTTTCTATGTGAAATCAAAGAAATTAGACCCAATGACTGAACCAAGTAACGGAGACGATACTCGTGTATTAAGCGAATCCTTTGATTTAATGTATGGAAGCCTTGAGTTATCATCTGGTAGTACACGTATCAATAATAAGGTTGATTTAATGGATAACATGAAAAAAAAAGGCTTAAGTCATAAGGCATTTGATTACCATCTCAGGGTTTTTGATTATGGAGTTCCTCCGCACGCTGGTTTTGGACTCGGGTTAGAAAGACTATTGATGGCCATATTAAAACTAGACAATATTAGGGACGCGACCTTTTATCCACGAGATATAGATAGGCTGACCCCATAAGATAAATATAAAGTTCGGTGAGATCCCCATAGCTAACCATGGCAAAGGGTATTGATATTAAAAAATTATGCGATCTAGCTAAACTAGAGATACCTGAGCAAAATATGACAGAAATCTCTAGAAAGGTGGAGGAAGTACTACTAATGTTTGACAAGTTAGATGAATTCACAACAGAGAGATCTGAAGTATCGAGCATCGATGATCTAAAATTTGAAATGGCCTTTGAAAACTTGCGAGATGATAAACCGAGGCCGTCTTTAGAATCGTCGAAAGGACCTCCGACTAAATTTAAATTAAAAAATATCAAAGATGGTTTTATTCTCGGGCCAAGGATCTGATCTTGAAGAGTCTGTATGAACTGCCTGCTTTCGTGGTTTCTCGAAAGATTAAGGAACAAGAGGTGACTGCTGAAGAGTACATATCCATAATTATTGAAAGGATAAAACATGTAGATCCTAAAATAAACTCCTTTATTAGCCATAATTTTGAAAGTGCGATAACAAAATCAAGAGCGATTGATAAGAAAATTAAACAAGGTATTAACGCTGGATTATTGGCCGGTATTCCAGTCGGAATTAAGGACAATATAAGCGTACAAGGTTTAAAAAATACATGCGCTTCTCGCATGCTTGCTGAATACGTCTCGCCTTATAGCGCGACGGTGGTAACCAAGATTGAAGAGCAGGATGGTATCGTTATCGGCAAATTGAATATGGATGAGTTTGGTATGGGGACTACATCAGAGTATTCTCCTGTTGGCCCCGTTCGAAATCCTTGGAATCTCGAATACGTCGCTGGGGGTTCTTCAGGAGGAAGCGCGGCCGCTGTTGCTTCATCGCAAATACCTTTATCTCTTGGTTCTGATACAGGTGGATCCATCAGATGCCCATCCAGTTTTTGTTCAGTTATAGGAATTAAACCCACATATGGAAGTGTAAGTAGAAACGGATTAATTTCTTATTCCAATTCATTGGAACAAATTGGCCCGATTGCCAGAACTATTTATGATCTAGTTCCCCTTCTCAACATTATTTCTGGGTTTGATCCAAAAGACAATACCACAATCAATAAAAAAAATGAGTATCAAACAGATAATACTGACAATATTCTGAAAAAAAAGTATAAAATTGGTGTACTTAGTGAACTAATTGACAATTCAGAGACCGAAGTAGCGAAAAATACAAGAAAAATTGTAAAACAACTAGAAGACTATGGTTGTGAAATACAGAATACCCGAATACCTTTATCAGATTATGCTCTAGCCTCGTATTATGTTATTGCTACAGCAGAAGCAAGCAGTAATTTATCAAGATATGATAATCTACGATATGGTTATGAGGGTAGTCCGGAAGGCTATGAGTGGAATAGCTATTTTTCTGAATCAAGATCGAGGTTTGGTGATGAGGTAAAGCTCCGAATTCTTCTAGGCTCATATGTTTTGTCAGCAGGCTATTTTGGCAAATATTATGCCAAAGCACAAAAGCTAAGATCAAAGATAAAAAGAGAGTTCGATATTTTGTTTAATAAATTTGATATTTTGCTCCTGCCAACGATGCCCGTCTTGCCATTTAAAATAGGGGAAAAGAGTTTACAACCGATTGAGAATTACAATTTAGACGTATATACAATCTTAGCTAACCTTGCAGGTATCCCAGCAATATCAATACCGGGCGGCTTATCTGAAAAGGGCTTTCCGATCGGGGTGCAACTGATAGCGAATGCATTTAACGAGCAAAAATTGATAGATGCGGCTGTTTTGCTTGAAAACGTTGAAGGTTTTGAGACGTGGATTCCGAAGATATGAATATGAACAACAAAAAGGTAATTGGCCCAGAATTGAAAATTGGGTTAGAGATACACTGTCAGCTAACTAATCTTCATACAAAGCTTTTTTGCGATTGTCTCTCAAATTACCGAAACTCACCTCCAAATGAAAATACTTGTCCTATTTGCTTGGGATTGCCAGGCACGTTGCCCTTGCTCAATAAAAGAGCAGTCGAATATGCATCAATGATTTGCATGGCTTTTAATTGTAACATTCCTGAAAAGATTTCGTTTTATAGAAAAAATTATTTTTACCCTGACTTGCCCAAAAATTATCAGACAACGCAATACAATTCATATGAATTAAGCAGTATTGGTTATGAAGGTTCTATTGAATTTATGGGAGATTCAAAATCCAAAACTGATGCATCGAGGAATAATGAGGAGAGGAGTAAAATAAGAATTACCAGAGTTCAATTAGAGGAAGATCCAGGAAAGATAACTTATGAAGAAGAAAAATCCGCTGCGAATAATTATTCACTAATCGATTATAATCGGGCTGGTGTATCATTAGTTGAAATCGTAACAGAACCTGACTTTTCTAGTCCAATCGCCGTTAGGACTTTCCTGAATGAAATTGTTAACTTGTTTGAATATCTAGGAGTTACCGATCCAAGTTTGGAAGGTTCAGTTAGATGTGATGTCAATGTTTCTGTAGGAGGTGGAAAGAAAGTTGAAATCAAGAATATAAGTTCATTCAAAGAGGTTGAGAAATCCATCTATTATGAAATCACTAGACAAAAAACTTTGATCATGCATGATATAGATGTCAAACCAGAAACTCGACATTGGGATGAGAAAAGAAAGGTGACTGTCGCTGCGAGATCAAAAGAAGAGGAAGAGGAATACCGATATTTTCCGGAGCCTGATATCCCTAGAATTATTTTGGGAAACATGTTCGTTTCCAGAGTAAGACCCAATATGCCTGAGTTACCAATTGAGAGGTTGAAGAGATATATTGAAGTTTACAAGATAACCGAGCACACGGCCAAGATTTTAGTTTATGACAAAAGAATAAGTGATTTTTTTGAAGAATCACTAAGATACTACAAATCACCGATTGAAATATCAAATTGGATAGTTAATGAGCTGCTTACTAAAATAAACGAGAAAGATAGACAAGGTTTAACGGATCACAACACAAAGGGTCTTGACATTCTGTCTGTATCCCCAAGTCAGGTAGCCGAAATGGCAAAATTAGTTGAGGTAAAATCGTTAAACAGGACTACAGCAAGAGAGATATTTGATAAAAGCATCGAAACAGGTACTAGTCCGTTGAAGTTAATAGAGACTTTGGAAATTGAAAAAATTTCTGATGAGGCATCCATTAAGGAGATAATTCAGGGCATATTAAATTCTCAGCCCCAATTGATAGAACAGTCAAAAAATAATCCAAACGTCATCAATTACGTTTTGGGGCTAATTATGAAAGAGACAAAGGGTAGAGTCAATCCTCAGATTGCTTTGAAATTGATAAAGGCAAGTCTAGTTGATAAATGATTTAGATTTCATGTTTTAATCTTGTATCAGAGTAATATATGAGGGATGAGGCTAATTTTGATTAAATTCATGGTGTTCTTTCGTTCATACCATATGGAGGTTAATTGCATTATGGCTAGAACCCTCAGGGTACTAAGAGCATATAAGCCTAATGCTTGAATCTGTGTGCATACAAGGCTTTGATCAGGGTGTTAAAAATTTGATTAAAACATCCTTTTTGTTGGGCCAATCAAAACTATTCAAATAGATATTCAAAGTTTTTTTGTGGATTAAACCATAAATAAATACCTGTAATAACATTAGGTTAGATAATACATGTCCATTTCAAACGATTTAGATGAAGTATCTACATTTATTGTTTGTCCTGGTTGCAAGACTAGGTCCCCAAAGGATTGGATAGTGAAACATTTGGAATCTAAAACAAGACCCAAAGTAAGAAGATCTCAGGTGTATTTTAGATGCGTCATTTGTAACCAGACCACAAAAATACTTGATAAGAAATTAATAAAATTCATAGATAACGAAGTCATGAAAAATGATGAGTACTAACTCAATTGGACTTGACAATTGACCAAAATGTAGAATGAGAAAACTAACATAAATTTTGGTCCGCGTATAACAATAGGATTGTAACTAAATATGTGTGGTATTACATTTCCAACCCAAATTGATAGCCACAAGGCGATAGAATAATCTGGTTTCATCTCAATGGGTAAATTATTGGATCGAGATGTTAGATTAAGTATTGACTTTCTTTAGATTTGTAAAGGTGAAGTATATACACTACGCCTCTTTTACAACCCATTTGCTTGAGGACAATTATTGGAGATCAAAAATAAATTTTCCATTTTATGATTTTCGGGTAAATCTTACAAATTTTATACTCTTTCTATACATACGAGAGATATAACTTTGATTCAATAGTGTATGCTTAACAGAATTGCAATTCACTTGAAATGACTAGGAACAGTTGATAACTTGATTTGTTAGAGATAATTTTGATTGCACACCCTATAAGTTCAGTAATTCTAACTAAATCATATTATCATGCTTAAAAAAGTTCCAGAACAGAGTCTATTTAAAAGTAGTTGTAATATTTTCTACTTGCGATGAGGTATGTATTATTTGATACTTCCTAGCTCCTCTAAATTTCTCATTACAATCGGTAAAAAGGATCCTATATCCGTAACTACACCTATCGCTTGAGTTGTTCCTCTATCTAATAATTTAGTTACCACAGATTGGTTAATATCTACTGCTATAACTTTTACAGAGGCAGGCAACATATTCCCAACCGCGATTGAATGGAGCATCGTTGACAGCATGATTACCAAATTAGCTCCTCTCAATAATAGTTTATACTCTTTTTGAGCTTCAACTATATCTGTAATGACATCGGGTATGGGGCCATCATCTCTTATTGATCCGCACAAAACAAATGGTACATTATTACTAATACATTCGTACATAATTCCACTTTTTAGTATATTATTCTCTACCATTGATTTTATGGATCCTGCTTTAAAAACCTCATTTACGATGGACATATGATTGCGGTGTCCACGCACTGCAAGCGTCCCGTCATCTACATGCATTCCTAACGAAGTTCCAAGTAATGCATTTTCAATATCATGTACTGCCAAGGCGTTACCCGCTAAAATTCCATCTACAAAACCTAATCTTATGAGCCTTGCCAATAAGTCTGACGCTCCGGAATGAACTACGACAGGTCCCGCTACGACAATTATCTTCCCATGGTCTTTCTTTATCCGATGCAGGTCAAGAGCCACCTTTTTTGCAATTTGTTGGGTAGGTCGCTCGCTGGAACTTGAGCTACTCATAAACTGAAAAATATCAACTCCTTCTCTTGGTCTCTCTTGGGGTATAATTCTAATTCCCCTTTCACCGGTAACGGCTAATTCACCTTTTCTTACATCACGGTTGGTTTTGCATTCTGCTTTCTTGGTGTCGGGATTTAAGACGATGCACTTATCCATCATCATGTTTTCAACATTTATCCATTCTTTATGATAAAATAGTTGGGTTGGGTTATTCGTGGTGCTATAAAAGTCATCTGGTAAGACCATATCTCTGGGTGAAGGAATACATTTTACCTCGTCAATTGAAACACTAGTGGCACCCTCACGAAACAAGTATTCTAATATATTTGTCAAATGATTTTCGCTATCACCTCTAATCACCAAACGGGCATAGCTATGATCTTCTTTCCTCTTTCCTATTTGAAATTCCAATACTGTGAAATCGCCTTTTAGATCCATGATCTTGTCAAAAATACGGGTAAGTATTGATGAGTCAACCAAATGACCCTTTACTTCTATTTCCTTTTCGAATTTACCCATCTGTATTCATTATTTATACTTTTTAAAATTCCTTTCCTCAAGAAGGATATATTTTATACTGGTAACGATACTTTACCAAAGTATTCCTCAATGTTTCCAGTTTCTACTATTTTATTTTTTATAGCGTCTTTTGATTGAAGTGAAAACCAATTAGCTATTGCCTTAGCTATACCATTCTTATCACAAATCGCGATCAAATATCCTTGTTCCTCCTGAACTATGGCAAAATAGTTTTCATCTCCTACAGGTTCCCAATTGTTACTGTTATTATCCTTCAACGCAAGTGCTGGTAATGCAGTAGTGCCATCAGATAGGAAGTTTGATAATAATTCTTGTGCACTTTTTACCCTCTTTTCACCGATTTTTAAGGCAACGAAATATTGCATAATTTAATTACTAAAGTACTCTAATATCTCTTTTATATCTTCTAATTCCTTGGTATCTTGAATGTTTTTTTTGGAGGTTTTGGGTAATCGAGAGTTTGGCCCGTGAGAGCTATATGACAAGCCTGACTGGAAAAAGGGTCTAACATTTTCTTTTCTGATCCCCTTTCTATTATTTAAATAATAATTTGCTTGTAACACCATTTCAAGCTTGTCAAGAAGGTGGATACATTTTGATTCGAAAGACTTTTTCGATTGGTATTCGCGCCATAATTCTAAATACTTTTTTTTCAAACTTTTTTCATATATCTTTTCTGTTATCTTACCGAATGCTTCGTTTTCTAGTTTTCTTTTCCTATTTTTATTCATAGTTTCTGGAGTAATGTCGCCAGTAATCGATTCGGCTAGATCATGAATTAAAGCCATTTCAATAAGTTTAACTTTTTTTTTACACGAATATCCATATTTCTCTGAGTAAAAAAAAACCAAAACTATCATCAAAAGGGTATGGGATGCAACAGATTCCGCATTTTCAATTTCCATCTTCTGTTTCCATCCAGTTCTGGGTAATTCTTTTAATTTGTAAAAGTTTTCTGTAATATCTGACATAATCACATCCTTTGACTTGTTTGCCCTCACCATGAGATTTCTAATTAGTCATCACATTTGAAGAATTTGATTAATTACGAGATGAGGAATTTGGTCAACTAAACCTGGAACATCAAAAGAATGGTCCACAAAAATAGTTAGCAGAGTGGCAGCCACTGACATAGCGATGGTAATTATGACGATATACAATACATTGGTAATTTGAGTCATGTTAGAATTAATAGTTCAAAAGAATTTAATCCTTTGAATTATTGCATTCAAATGAAAACTAACCACCAATAATATTAGTTTTGGATGATATTCATAACATGGATATGGCCATGGGAGTTAAATTAGCGCAGAGCTTTTTCAACAAGAATAACTCTGGCAGCTACGATAGATTGGTGAAGCTTGCAACATTGGGACAGGACTTGAATTGGAAAAAGAAATTAGTTGAGAATGTGCCCAACGGATCACTGGTCTTGGAGTTGGCTTGTGGTACTGGAATTCTAACTTCCTTGTTAAAACAGAATAACAACAAAGTATATGGGATTGATTTGACTTTTGAATATCTTAGTGCGCTAAGTGAGAAAAAGATTGAGATCGATTCCATAAACGGTACAGCTGAATTTTTGCCATTTCAAAATAGATATTTTGATTGTATTGTAGCGTCTTATTTGCCCAAATATGTTGACTTAAATATCTTGGTTGGTGAATGCCAACGAGTTTTGAAACAAGAGGGTCTTATTATACTTCACGATTTTACCTATCCAAAGAGACTTGCTTATCAATTAGCTTGGAAAATTTATTTTAGAATAATCAAGATTCTCTGGAGGCTTGATAGGAAATGGACAAGTGTGTTCAACGAACTAGACAAACTCATTATTAACAACCATTGGGATTCAGAGATAAATTCGGTCCTCACGGCACATGGCTTTGTCCATATACACAAGGAATTTCTAACGTTTGAAACATCTGCCGTAATATCAGCGCTCAAAGATGAATGATGACTCTAGACTAAATGAGTGGTTCGTACCCAAATTTGGTCCTCAAAGGTTTCGAATGTTTTGTGGATTGCTTTTTCTTCCATATACAGGCATGTGTATTTCATTCGTCGTTTGGGGTAGCTTGATAACCGGTTCAACTGATTTTGAGAGACTCGCTATTTTAGTTTTAATTTATTTTATTGCCCTAGGAATAGGGGCCCATGTGGCTGATAATATCGGCTCCAAAAAGATAAAACCATGGGGAGATTTATTTAGTAAGAGGCAGTCATGGATTATCATCCTGGCCTGCTTGGGCTTTTCATACGGACTGGGATTATACTATGCTCTTTTATATGCTCCACTCTTAGCATTTATTGGAATTATAGAAGGCTTTTTTCTTTTTGCGTACAACTTTGAGCTTTTTAAGGGAAAGTTTCACAAGAATTATTGGTTTGCATTATCATGGGGGATGTTACCATTTCTTGCGGGATTTGTAATTCAGACAAACACTCTAACACCCATTTCACTATTTCTGTCACTAATACCATTTATTCTAAGTTACATAGAGATCAGAATTTCTAGACTCTACAAATATAATAAAAGAAATAATAGCAAGCCCATGGAGACTTACCAATATGAGATACTCCTCAAATTATTGAGTATTGGTACCATATCTCTAACATTTGTTATACTCCTTGTTTCTACAATTCTTTCATAAAAATCCACTTTCAGTAATCTTTTCTTATGTCCTTTAGAATTGGGATATTCCGAAAAATAAATAAACAGAAAACTTAATCATACTTTTGGTCAAAAGTGGATGGCTAAACCGCTTTTTAATTTTCGATTATAGGATATTTTTTTCAAATTCTGAAATCAAATTTTTCTGATCATCTTTTTTCTTCTGCAATTCGATCATCTTTTTTTACATTATCAAGGAGATCTATGAAATTTGAATTGTTCTTATTCGGACTCGAATTAGATATTTTTTTCTTTTTTGATCTTGTTCGCAAAAATCTCAAAATAATTATAATTACTATAATGAGGACAACTAGGATAATCAAGCCCAATGGATTAGATGTAGAAAATAACGACCCGACTCCTTGATTTTCATTAACAGGTTGTTGGGGTAAATCGACTGTTACGATATCACTTTCATAAATGACATATTGATTTCTTAAGTCATCATAATATTCAACTTTGAGTGGTACCAGGTAGTTCCCCGAAGATGACTTGTTACTAGTTGACAGAGGGATATTGAATGGTAGTGGCGAGTCTTCCTCTAAATCACCCAAGTACTCTGGGGTTGTAGAAGATGGGGTTACTATTTTTAGGTTACTAACATTCTGTCCAGTTGCTGATAAGTTTTCGATTTCCCTTTCAATTATTCCCTTGTCTGTTACTAACTCAACAGTCGTAAACAAACCACCGGTATTACCCTTATTTAGGAGATTGCCTACTACATTTAAAGTTCCACCGATATTATCTATTGAAAGGTCGTTTATGCTTACTTCAATCTCTCCTACTACATTTGCACCTATGAAAAATGAATCTGATTTGAGCTGACCATTACTGACGTACTCTACATTTACCTGAAAAGATATTGGACTATTGATCAGAGTTTTTGAAGCAAATACTTTAGTTGGAAACTGTAGAGTAGTTTTAGGGTTTATCACATCAATATTCCATTTCGAATTTCCAAGAATTTCCAATGCTCCAGTATTCGCAGTGAGGGTTACTACTGCGTTTCGAATCTCGTTATTGTTATTATTGGTAATGTTAAATTTGAAATCATCAATTTTTCCAGCTGTTAAAAATACAGTATCCTCTTCAGTTGCAGGAAGTGTATCCAAATTGGGATCTCTGGTGGATAGATTTTTGGGAGAATTAGAAGAATTATCTGCGGAAATGAACTTTAAAGAGCTAGGAATGTCCGTAGTTTTTTTGAGTTCTATATCAACATAACCTGATTTTGGTTGATAAACATTCATGAAGGCTGTATTACCTGACTCACTCTCCATTTCAAGGTCCTGTGTCATACTAGGAGAGACACTCAACCCCCCATCTTCTACCTGGTCGTCATCAGTATCGGGAGTACTTGGAGCAATAGGTCCAGGAGTGCCTGATGCAGTTGTAGATATGCTCAGCCCCCCATCAGGTGCGTTTGGTAATACTCTAAACCCTATACTTTTGTCAACTGAGTTGGGCACTCCCACTGAATTAATGTAGTTTATATGCAGACCTATTTTTTGAAGAGTTTCACCGGCATTAATGGAGGGCATTATATTAATCAATATCTCTGCCGATCCATTAACGGGGATATTTTCAATATTAAATGTGCTTTGTCCGGTATTGATAATAGGCAGTGAAGATGAATCTTGATCGAGGGTATTGATTGACGTTTCGTTTGAAATTACTCTTTCACGTGAGCTATCTGATATTACAGTTTCATCGGATTCGGAAATTTGTAAAATAACTCCGGTTGCGTCTGCTGTTCCCTTGTTACTAATTATTAATTTTACTGGATTATTTACTCCAGGTTGAAGATCTGTTGTATTAGAAGTTGAATCTAAGATCGCTTTCCCTGGGAGGTAAAAGGGTATATCAATATCTTGGATGCGGTATGTTCCGATCTTGGTGTCTGGTACCTTAAAATAGTAAAGGGATAGTGATCCGAGATGATTTCCAAGGGATGCAGTCCCTAATACTTTGACTTTGAAATATAACGTATAAGTTTGCCCTGATTTAATCACATCACTTGAGCTTGCTACCGAAGTAAAGCTATTGATCTCCTGATTATCATTCTTTAAACTGGGTGAGCCAGAATTATCTGCCATGAATCCTGGAGGTAATTTCAGGTACCCTGTAACCCCACTGATGTCTGAAAAGCCTGTATTAGAAAGTTCTACCGCAAGTATGGAGCTGCCTTCACCTGGCCCCACTGCTCTTTGATTTGATAATTTAGTAATTGTGTTGGATGTAGATGCTGAATTGCTTTGAAGTGGGGCGTCGGAAGCCCAATACGAGTTGATAAATCCGTTATTATCTGGAGTTGGTCCCTGATAATTGTTTATTGAATTAGGATTAATTGGTAGTGACTTGTACAGAACAATTTCATGAACCTTTTGGATGCTGTCTGTATATGTCAATTTGACCGGTAAAACTATGGAATTGTTTAGGGGATCAACTGACTGGATGGATGAATTTGCCTCATTACCTAAAGTATATTGCAACTGGGACTTTGAAATAGGAATGTTAAAAGGGACTGGTTGGTTGACCGGTAGATCTCCTATGTATTCTGATAATGAGTTTTCTTTTGCGACAACCTCACTAGCACCTGAGCGATTACTGTCATTTCTAGTATTTGGTATTTGTTGTTCTGTTATAGAAATCTTTGAAAATTGTGCCAATGCGTTACCCTGATTTAGAATATTTCCAACTATGTTATATGAATTGCCAATCGGTCTTAGGGTTAAATCATTTACATCCAAATTTATATTTCCGGTTACGACTGCACCCAGATTAAAATTTGCCGTTTTTAGTTCTTGATAATTCTTTAGATACTGTACATTTACGGTAAAGAATACAGGATTCCCAATAAGAGATGGGGATGCAAAAACCTTGGTTGTAAGGACATTTGGTACGTTACCCACATTAGGTATGTTCCAAACCGAATTTCCAAGAATTTTGACTGATGGTGATTGTGGGGTTAGTGTAATTGCAATATTCGATAACGTCCCGTCACCTGTTTGCTCAGATTTTCCAAAGCTGTTTATACTGAAGCTAATGTTTTCTACCTTGCCTGCAACAATTTCTATTTGCTTTTCCGAATCCTGTATCGCTGGGTTTTCAGTTGTGTTCGGTGTTTCTGGGGATAAAAGAGTGGTTATGGGATGAGCTCTAAAAGGAAAAACATCACCTACTCCCACATAATTAACAGCATCATTATTTCTGTAGTAATCAGCCTGTCCTGAAATAAATTGAGGTGAGTTTTGAAATCTAGGATCTATTTCGATTGAGGCAGGAGAAACAGAGAAATCGTTCTGTGGAGATGTTGGTACTACCTGTATACCTAACAGATGATTTATGATTTTCTTGTTTCCGTATGCATCATTGTATGAAATTCTGATTTCGAGATTTTGAATAGCGTTTCCTGATGAAACTGGCGGAAATATGATCGGGTCTATTTCGAATTTCTGGTTAGATGATAGAGTTCCAATATTAAATACTGTGTTACCCAAATTTATATATGGTACCTGGGTAGTGGTTATGTCACTTGAGGTACTTGAATTAGATGCCCCTAGAACTTGATTACCGTTAGTTATTTGCTGATTGTTATTCAATACATTTACCACCACTCCCGTAGCACTAGCGCTTCCCAAATTGGAAAGCTCGATTTTTAGAGTATTTGGTGTACCGGCTACTGCATTGATTATATCAGAGCTAGTAAATGGGTATAGAGGGACCTGCCCGTTGGAATTTGGAGCGATTGAATTTTGGTTACTCCCCTTCAATTCGAGTATTACCTTACCTGAGAGTTTAAATGGTAACTTCAATATTGGCTGTTCTGAAATCCTTTTTAGATTGCTCAGTCAATTTGAAATACTTAATTTTCAATTGTCCCTGATACTCTTTTCCTACTTGGGTATTTTGTAAGATGCTTACTGGGAAATAAAGAACAAATGATTGCCCGGCTTTTACCACGCCATTATACGTTGATATCGCTGTATCAGAATCAACATTATCAGGAGTGACTAAAGCTTTAAATCCAGACGGGAAGTCAAAATATCCTTTAACTCCTGATATATCTGAAAAACCTTGATTAATGATGGTTACCGCTAATACCGAATTACCTTCTGCAGGATCCACCTCTTGTTTAGCAACGGGCGGCATTTGCTGCGCAGTAACCTGGCCAGATGAAATGCTCGCAACAACAGTTTCTGGAGCAATATTATTTGTCCAATAGGAATCGACAAAGTTTAGTTTGACAGGACCTTTGATGTTTTTCTGACCATTCTGACCATTCTGACCATTCTGACCATTCTGACCATTCTGACCATTCTGACCATTCTGACCATTCTGACCATTTTGCTTTTCATCGTCATGATGACCATTCTGCTTTTCATCGTCATAATTTGCCAGTTCTTTTGTACTAATCCTTTCTGAATCGGCTTGAGCTAAATTTTTAATATTTCCAGATTGAGAATCAATATCCTGTCTCTCATATGCAATCTTTTCCTGTTTTATTTCTTTTTCACCTGCGATTTCAGCGGGCGAGTCTGAAGATCCTTCAAGTATATTATCATTCGGAGCGGTGTTGTCCTCATTTTGACCCAAGCCCAATTCGGTAGATAAGCCCAAGGGCATTTGTATCAAGGATGGCTCGAACTGTTGTCCAAAGGAAGTAGCTGAGCAGACTAACAGGAACAACGCTATTTACTACCAATAGAACAATACAAAAAGAGGCGCAAATCGATATGCGACGTCTAAATCGAAGATTATATTTCATTATGTTTACCCCAAGCCTCGTGTCAGCTGATCTCTAAGAGTTGTGGAAAGGTATTGCGTATCTGTTTTGAGACTATTGTACCAATTTTTGGTAAACTTACATAATTTGTTACTGAAGATTTTGAATTGTCCTAATTTAATGTGAATACTAATGGGAAATAAGTACAGTATAGTTATACGAAAAATATTACTACTATTGTTAATGAAAGTAATTAAAGTACTTTCCATAATTTCGATAACCAAATTTATTTTTCACCTCAAATAATATATTTAAGAATTTAGTAGGTTTGGAATTATAGAATCTGATAGGTTTGTATTTGATTAGTCTTTCAACCTGCTGCTCTTTATTTCAAGATTTTGAATCTTTCATTCATCGGAATTTTGAGCCTAAAGCAAAAAATCTTTAACAAAAAATCTGAATCTAAATAAAATGGACATTAATTATGATTCCTCCAATAGCTTTCGTATTTATATTTTGTATCTGACTTAGATTGATCAATTAGATACTGAATTCGATAATATGACTTTTGGGAATTCTGAATTGCTTTTTTTGGAGACCCAGCTGTTACTACTGGAATCTGGAAATAATCATCTATCGGCAAAGACGCTTTTAACGGCATGTACTGAAGGACATGTATAATTTAGGCCAGACCTCAAGGTTAGATTTTCTATATTGAAATTGATAGAGCCAGTTAACTTGGTAATATTGTATGCTAAAATTTTGTCAGGCTATTTCAACATGTATCATAATTCTGGATGAAGATAACAGTACCCAAACTAAGAGTGGAATGTTGACATCTTATTATTATACAATTAATAAAATGCAACCTAAAAAAGAAGGGTCTTTCATGTCTATTTTTTCCAAATAATATCTGCTTGATCCTGTCTTCGATTACAAACTCTCGCCAATATAAAAAAAAGATCTGAAAGTCTATTAATATAAACAAAGCAATTCTTGCTGATTTCATTATTTAGGTATAAATCGACTACTTTAATCTCGCTCCTACGAGTAACAGTACGAATCACATGACACTGCGAAGCCTCAATTGTCCCCCCCGGCAGAATGAAAGCCCTTAAAGGTTCAAGTTCTTTATCAAATTTATCAATGCAATTCTCTAAAAAGGTAACCTCTCCATCGGTAATACGAGGATAATTATCCAACTTTTGTTGTGGATTAGCTAGATCACTACCCAAGGTAAATAATTGGTGTTGTATTCTGATCAAATCCTCTACTATATCTGTCAAATATGAGTTTGAACCCATTAAAGATATCAACATTCCAATTTGGCTGTTAATTTCATCAACCGCCCCGTAAGATTGTATCCGGCTACTCGATTTACTTACTCTAGTACCATCAGCTAGGCCTGTTTCGCCTTGATCTCCTGTCTTTGTATATATTTTCATTTTTTTGCTATTACTATATATGATATTTGGGTGTGATTGGCTTGGGTAAGATTCTAATTTACAAGATAGGATGTGTTAATAGGCATGCACGTCGGCTTTATGCTCTCTCAAATATTTTTTCTTTTTAAATCGTTCACTGCATTTATCACATTTAAATGGATTCTCAAACTCCATTAGGAATCTTTTCTTCTTTTCTTCAGGACTTTCTAATATTGAAGATGATTCATTAGCTGAACTATCCATTTCTTTTTTATCTGTCATAGCTAATCCTTTACTTTATACTCATTTATTTATTAGGATTGGGGTCGAATTTTATTTAATAATTAAATATACTTTTTTAACCTA
The DNA here is from genome assembly GCA_963850055.1 of uncultured Nitrososphaeraceae archaeon. Taxonomy (GTDB): domain Archaea; phylum Thermoproteota; class Nitrososphaeria; order Nitrososphaerales; family Nitrososphaeraceae; genus Nitrosocosmicus. Next base: position 41,094 of record CAWKJS010000030.1, read on the forward strand.
AGAATATTATTTTTGATTGATTTAAAGCAATAATATATATACTATAAACCAATGATTTTAAAATGTGCCGTCGTAGCTCAGCCTGGAAGAGCACTCGACTGTTTAACTAACAGGGTGAAGCTGAAGACCGAGCTGTCGTGAGCTCAAATCTCACCGGCGGCACTATAAAATCAACCTGAGATGCAAAAAAATGATGAAGAACATAAAAAGGATTTTTTTGTACTCATGATGATAGATTTTCTTACAGGAAATATGATGATTTCGAATTTATTGAATTTAATGTCTGCAGGAATTGTGGAAAAATTGTAAACACAATCAGTGGATACGACGAGGACATAAGGGGTTAAGTTGAAGGTTTCTGAAATAGATATACAAATTCTACTTTTTATATGGTGTCTTGGGGCAGCTTTATCAGCGATTGCTTTGTTAATCCCAATTTATTATATTTTTGCCATAGTTGGAGCCGTAGGTTGGATATTTGTAGGAATTAGTAGTTTTCTTATAATCCTGCACATTAAAAAATAAGAAATTTTAGCCCCTGCCACCCTGTTCAGGTATAGAGACCAATGTAACAGTCGAGGTTATTCCGTTAATTTTTCGTATACTATTGGTAATTGTATTGTTCATTTCGTCTACTGTATCTGTTTGAATTTTTACAAACATGTCATGAACACCGTAAGTTCCACGAACTTCTTTAACTTGTGGAATTTGAGATATTTGTTTAATTATTTCTTCTTCCTTTCCTAAAATACAATTAATCAAGATATAGGCTGTAGGCATAACCAATATGTCACTGGGATGATATTTTAATCTATTGATATCTCATAGATAAATTCAAATTTTAAATAGTCATCATTAAGATAGAAACAGATGCGATTACCGCTTAAAGAAAAGGGAAAAGACCACGATACAATCATCCTTTTAAATAAATTTTATGAAAATATTAAAGATGTTTTTGAAAATTCGATAAGGGCTAACATTGTAACCGTAGATACTAAGGTGATGCTGGCAGATTTTTCAGTGATAGAAACCTCTTCGTTTGATCCAAACAAGATAGTAACTCTTTTTCAAAATTTTGAGAAGATGGTAAACTCCAAATCAAAGAATTGGCAGAGTGTCCCTATACAATCAACAAAATCTGACGATATACGTCGACTTTACTTCCAGGTGAGCTTAGAAATTGACAAGTTCTATTTTTATATATATATGGGAATCCAATTTCATTCGTTACTATACTATCAAGTTGATAAACAAGTAATCCAAATATCTAAGCAAATCCGTGAGTTGCAAGAATTAAACAACAGCGCAAAAAGTGAGATTACTATAAAAGGCGACCAAATAATAAAGCATGAACTGGAGAAATTAGGCTATAAGGATGTTGATAACACACAATTATTTGAAGAATTATTCACACATAACGATTTGTCAAAAAACCTCATAGAAAAAGCTTCATCCATTGAGGAAAATTACCCCGATATAGAAAAGAACAATGACCAAATAGCAAAGTTGAAAAAGGATCTTGAAAATCTGATTATTGAAACTTATCATATTGACTTGGCATCGCTTGATCAAAACAAAATGCTCCAGGGCGAAAATGGGATGGTTATTTACGTCGATTTTGAAATGATAAAGAATAAAAAAACAAAAGAAAAGACTTCAGTAATCAATTTTGAAAAAATACCTAAAGAATCAATTGACGCGATAAAGATTGAGCTTGAATTTCTGGATGACTTGATGAAAAATGAATTAAAGGCATGATTCTGTAAAAAACTAGATTTGTTTATGAGTTTACAAATTTCAAACCTTATTATGGTATAGTAGTAAATATCAGGATAGCAATTGTAGCACGTAATGTAGTTTTCTCCAACCTATTTAGATGGAATCCTCTGTCAACAAAAGTTATCAATATTGATCCAGCCGATTTGTGGTCTGTTCTTATGATATTTTCAGCTTTTCCTTTCTGTAGTTATTCTCCAAAATAAAAATCATGATACAAGTTTTTAGAATGAGAGTTGTAAAGCATCTCTAATGACTTGTAAAGGTGTTTGTGTGAGGCATAAAGCGACCCATGGAGGAGGAAGTTACACGCTCAGGTACGCAGAGGGCCAGAAACGATGTCAAGTTTGTCAGATATATTTAATTTGGCAAACTAATAATTACTGTCCTTGTTGTGGAAACAAATTACGAGTAAAACCCCGTGAGGGTGAGCTAAAACGAAGGTGTGATGAAATTATTAGACAAAGACAAGAACAGGTTTCCCCTGTAATAATCAAATGATTACTAATCTTGTCTGTTAGATTTAACGCGTTTAGGTGATACAAAACACAACAGTCGTAATATTTTCTCCAAATGGAGATGAAACCGCTTCAATGTATTATTTGAGAGCATTACTTGCAGTAAATTTGGTTAAAAAACTCATGTCATTTTTAGATTCTGGATTTCTAGAATGAAAATCTTGATCAGTAATATATACAGTTTTTGACAATTGTACTTCGCGAAAGCATAGACGGCAAATGAAATATTCACTAAACATCTTGAAGGGTATGAGGATAATCCAAAGTAGGGCTATATTCACGTGATAAATGTTTCTAAATCTTTCGATAATCTTGGAAGATTTAGTTGATATGAAAACGTGAGGAGGTTTTTATCATTGCCTGACGTTGATGCCCCACAGGGTTGTCCTCACCTTTGATTTGTTTGAACTAACACTGTTTATTTAGTTCGATTTGTCCATTTTTTTAGAGGCAGGAATGCCAGAAATCAAGAATGATGATATAACTATAAACTTCGAATGTATGGGTAGAATCTATCTAGCACTGAAACTATTTGCGGTTATGGCAGAACCTATGTTTATGATGAGCCGATTCACCGTTTCTATTTCCATTTATTTGTGGGATCCTGTACATTTGAATATATTATGAAAGAATATTCGTGATAGTGGACATCATTAATACACATAATATATCTGTTCTTTTTATTACTATTATCCTATAAGATTTGAATGTAAAGGCTTTAGATAAAAACTATATTTTAGATTTTATATTTTATTATGAGTACTAACAAATTTACTTCTTTTACCAAGAAACCAAATTTATGTTTCAAGCCTTGTATTTGCTTTTAATGCTATCAAGTTAACATCATCTTTAAGCACTCGAGGTAGTCATAATATAGACTTTGCCGGTGGAAATGATCACGATGACAATGATAACGATGATGGTAACATTGTATCTCAAATTATATCTCAGGTTCAAAGTCCTGTGCAATACAGTCAGGTAGTATCTAGTGGTGACACTGAAAATTCAGGAAATAGTACACTAGGACTACGATAATTTTTGGCCACTGTATCAAGTTTGTGTCTCTATTTTTTTAACCCAATTAGAAACTTGTTGGAGCCTTGGTCCTCTAGTCTATCCGCAAATAATTAGTCGGATGAGTTCGTATGATTGCTGCTAATTTGTAATGGTGTAAAATTATCGCTCAAATTCATCTTGTTTATTTTTCCTAAATTATTCTCAATTTCAATAATCATAATACAAACTAAATAATTTATATTCTAAACAATATTGCACTATATGCGATTGAAGATGTCTACTTTACTGTTGCTTTATATAATAGTGCATGGATGAGAAGTAAACTAGGGGTTTGCACATCAGTTTTCCTCTATTATTTCTCATTCCATCTTACCATACTAAAAATTTTGATACAAGATCATGTCAATTATCCGTAATTCCAACATATTATGAAGAAAATGGTGGATTGATCCAACCTGCCCAGGAAGATATTACATACTATAAACTAAAGATATTCGAAAAAGGGCAACCTAGATTCATAACCAAAAGTCATTCCGCTACTAACTCTATGCAATTTCCTTTCCTTCCAAAAGTAAAGTCTAGATAGAATTGATGTCATCAAGAAAACAATAAGGAACCACAATACATCCTCTAATTCAAAGTAAAGGACTGAGATTCTAAAAGATAGGTGCATGTTTAACCGAAACTTACGGCTCTAATCATGTTTAACTTATTAAATAATCCTCTTGTTAATAGAAAACATTCATCTTTCCTTCTAGTTCCATATTAGAATGCATTTAGTGAGGAATTTTAAAAAAAATAAAATCACAACTTATTGTGAAAAGGATCCGGAAAATACCATTATAAAAAATAGAGCCAATAAAAAGAAACTTACCCTACTACTTTTGGTGAGCGAAAAGAATATCCAACACTACTATTAGCGGAACTAAATTTAAATAAACCCTGGATTACCATTTCTTTGAGAAAAAAAATTTCTAGCATAGATTTAAGCACCATAAGAGAGGCACAAGGAGTATTAGCAAAGTCGTCAATTAGAAAAATTGATCTAATCCGGTCAAATACCTTTTCAAATATGTGTGGGAACAACATTTTTCTAAAATTAGAGTGTTATCAAAAGACTGGGTCATTTAAGGTTAGAGGCGCAGTAACCATGATTGATAGATTAGACGCTGATGCAAAAAAAGGAGGCGTTATAGCAGCGTCTGCGGGTAACCATGCACAAGGAGTGGCTTATGCATCTGCTTTGAATAAAATGTCGTGCACTATAATTATGCCAAAAAATGCCTCTCCTGCGAAAATCGCTGCTACTAGATCTTATGGTGCAAATGTAATTTTAGAAGGTAATAACTATGATGAATCGTCCGTTTATGCAGAGGAAATTGCTACAAAAGAGGGTAGAACCATTGTACCGGCCTTTGATGATCCTGATGTCATTGCAGGACAAGGTACAGTGGGTCTCGAGATCCTCGAGGATTTGAAGAATATCGATGAGGTTTATGTTCCAGTCGGTGGGGGTGGCTTAATCGCAGGAGTATCATTAGCCATAAAGACAATTAATCCTAAAGTTAGTATAATTGGGGTAGAATCTACAGCTTTTCCGTCCATGAAAAAGGCTATCAAAAAGGGGAAAATTAGCAAAGTTCAAGAAGGCTATACGATAGCCGATGGGATTTCTGTAAAATCACCTGGAAAATTACCTTATGAGATAATAAAAGACAAGGTTGATGATATTGTGTTAGTGGATGATCTTTCTATAGTAAAGACTATGTTTTTATTGATGGAACGATCGAAGATTGTAACGGAACCTGCAGGTGCCGCATCCTTAGCTTATCTACTTTTAAATAAGAAGAGTATCCCAAAAAACAAGAACATTGTGTCGATATTATCAGGCGGCAATGTGGACATGTATCTACTGGGTCAAGTAGTTGCAAAGGGATTGATGCAAACAGGCAGACTAATAAAATTGTTTATTGAACTCAAAGATAAGCCTGGAGCTTTGAGGAATATAGTTGATGATATTGCACAAGCAAATGTGAATATTGTAGAGGTAGTTCACGACAGACTTAGTTCAAATATTCGTGCTGGAACGGCCGGAGTATATCTGAGCTTGGAACTTGAAAACAGAGAACAGTCAAATGTGTTGATTGAACTTTTCAGCAAACAAAAGATAAAGTATAAAATCATTAGATGACTAGATAAAAAAATGTCAGGTCTAGATTACTATATTAGATTCCACACATCATCACCCGTAGATCATGATGCATAACAATATTCTCTAAAGCCCGCTCTATCGGCAGTTGTGCCTCCTATATTTATAAGAATAAATTCATCTTCTGCATCTAAGAAGGCTTCGTCATACTTGCGAGTATTTTTGTGTAATATTTCGTAATCCTTGATTGATATCTTCGTTCTTTGACCTATGTCCTTTTCTAAATCCATACGCTTTACAAGATCTCTATAGTTTTCTTGGATAACTCCAGAAAATACCATGGCACTGCAACCGCTACCGTAAGAACCAAAACCTATTCGCTTATTAAATAAATCTACACCCTTTGAGAATTCAAATTCTAGTAGACTTCGCAAACCCATATACATAGAAGCAGTGTACAAGTTACCAATAACAGCAGATGCCTGCAAAGATGAGGACATCTTTTTGTCAAAAACCTCTTTATAGTACTTAGTTTTCATAAACTCTCTTCTAAATTTTTCATCCGCCTTCATAAAGTCGGTGTCAGCTAGGATTGACTCAATAGTACCCCTTGGGTCTTTGGGAACAGGCTCATCCGTTCCTATTTCAGAAATAATATTCGCCCACCTAGATAAATGTCTCCATTCATGTCTCAGCAAATAGGCCAACGCCTTTTCGCCCATTCTTCTATAAGGTAAATGCACGCTGACGTAATCAATATGGTCTATGATTGATTCGTCCTTTCCAAGTTTAATTATGCCAGATTTTATTGCCTTTTCCTTATAACCCTCAAGGGCCTTCCTTACCTGAATCAGATAGAGTAAATTTGAGTATAAACCATTTACCAGCGGGGTTTCCTTTCCAAAAGGTCGATAAAAATCATATTCATTTTTTATGATGGTTGAAGTGACTTTCTCATCAAAAGACAATAGTCTCGGATTATCCTTAATGAGTAATGCAATGGCGCCAGCACCTTGAGTATATTCGCCTGCAGAACCAATATCATATTTTGCAATATCGCTAACAATGACTATGGCTGCCTTATCGTTACTTTCTCCAGCACGGATCCAATTTGTGTTATCATATAAAGCATACGAGCCGCTCACACATGCAAACTTGCATTCTATACCACCTGCATGTTCAAGGGTACTTTCTCCATAAACCTGTTCTAACATTCCAATTACAAATGAATTCATTGCTTTTGATTCGTCCAATCCGGATTCAGTAGCCACATAAATTCTTCCTATATCTTGGGGATTAAGATCATTATTCTTCATTAATCTCATGCAAGCATTTGCAGCCATGCTTGCTGGATCTTGATTAGCGTCGGCCAAGGCCATCTTTTTGATTCCTATTCCATATTCTAGCTTTTGGGGGTCTATTCCCCTTGCTTCAGCAAAGTCTTTGTAATCTATATAAAGTTTCGGAACGTAGATAGCCATGTCGTCTATTCCAACTGGCACAATTGAATAGTTTATGAAAATACATTTATAAATCTATTTATAAAGGCTTTTGAAACTAGCCATGCAAATTCTAATTATAGATCTTGTTTGTAGAAACCCAGGCGTATCTTATTTTTTAATATTGTTTTACTATATCATATGAGTTGTTTCTTTCGGCCGGTTTGTATCCCATAGCCTTTATGGCCGTAATTATATTCTTAGACAACAATTCTGTAGATCTTGCGCCTGTAGCACTTACAACTTCTTCTCCTATGAGAGTTCCACCAAAGTCATCAGAGCCATGGTAAATTGCTAATTGCGCCATTCCGATCCCATTTGTAAGCCATGATGATTGGAGATGATCTATCAGACCCTTGAAAACAATCCTAGACACAGAAATCATCTTTAATAGTTCAAATCCGCCCATAGGGTGCTGTACCAGCCCACTACCTTGAATTTCTGTTTTATTGGGTTCAAAACTCCAGGGTATAAACGCCATAAACCCCTTAGTTTTTCTTTGTAAATCTGCAATTTTGAGGATATGACGAGCCCTCTGCTCCACTGACTCTACAGTTCCATACATCATAGTAGCAGAAGATCTTATTCCGATACTGTGAGCCTTTTCCATGATGTCTAACCAAGTTTGGCTAGATATCTTGAGGGGGCTTATAACATCCTTAACTTCATCAACGAGAATTTCTGCTCCTGCTCCAGGTAGCGATTCAAGACCGGCTTTTTGCAACCGCTTCAATACCTCTAGTGGCGACGTCCTATCAACTCTTGCTATCATATCTACCTCTGAAGCAGACAATCCATGGATTGCAACGTCTGGACATTTTGCTTTGAGTGTCCTAAAGATATCTTCAAAATATTCGGTATTTAATTTTGGATTATGCCCTCCTTGAAAGAGGACTTGTTTTATATTGTAGTTAGCTTTCGCAAAAACGACACGATTTAAAATTTCTTCCTTTGATACAGTGTATGACTCCTCGTGTCCAGGAGGTCTATAAAAAGCACAAAACTTACAATAAGTAATGCAAACATTGGTATAATTTAGTATTATATTATTGATAAAAGTGACATTTTTGCCAAACATGCTTTCTCTAATGGAGTTACCAACCAACCCTAGACGTTGAATCTCTTGTGATTCTAACAAGTAAATAATATCATTTAACTTAATTTCATGATTTTCTAGAATTCTATCTATTGTATCTTCAATTTCAGAGTCTTTAAAAATATCATGATGAACCTGGGTATTTTGCAATGATTGTTTAATCTTAATCTTGGTATAATTTATTCTTTGATTTTGGATAAATGCCTTTAGGCATTAAAAGCACTTATATTTTTTTACGTAGCATACTCTATGTTGTCTAATACTCTAGTAAGACCTACCGCTGCCTTAGAGAAGGTAATGTCAGGTGATGAGTTGACATTTAATGAAGGAGTCGATTTGCTTAAGAATGAGAATCTGTTTTTGCTAGGAACTGCTGCGAATCAACTGAGAAAAGAAATTCGTGGTGATAACGTAAGTTTTGTATCATCCTATTACCTCAATTACACTAACGTTTGTGCTGCAAGTTGTCAGCTTTGTGCTTTTTACAGAAAGGAAAAAGATGATGATGCGTACACACTATCAAATGAACAAATTGTAAAAAGGGCTGAATTTGCTTTAAATGAACTAGGTGCCACTGAACTTCATATCGTAGGAGGATTCAACCCGAAGTTGGGAATGGAATATTATGAAGACATGTTTAAATCGATAAAAAATCGTTTTCCAAAGGTAATAATTAAGGCACTTACCCCTGCTGAGATTTTTTTTATTTCCCGGGTTACCAAAAATTCAATCAAAGAAGTTCTAGAGAGGCTAAAATATGCTGGCCTAGATGCATTGCCTGGGGGAGGTGCGGAGATATTTAGTAAGCATACCCGTGACAAAATTGTATTAGGTAAGTGTTCGGGGGATGAGTGGTTAGATACAGTCTATCAGGCTCATAAACTGGGTTTGAAAGGCAATTGCACAATGCTTTTCGGCCATATTGAAACACCCGAGGACATTGTTGATCATATTATAAAATTAAGGGAATTAAATAAGAAAACTGGAGGATTTACAACATTTATTCCACTAAAGTTTAGCTTGGAAAACACGCAGCTGGAAAAGGAGCACACCCTCGTTTCTGAAAGCCCATCAATTTATGATCTTAGAATAATAGCCATATCAAGGCTTTTACTTGGTAAGGTCCTCAAAAATGTCTCAGTGTATTGGATAGCTTTAGGTAAAAAATTAGCTCAGGTAGCATTATGCTATGGCGGCAATGATTTGGTAGGAACAGCTTTTTCAGAGGAAATTTTCAAGGCGGCAGGTAAACCAAACCAAATTTCTATTAACGAGCTGAACTTTTTGATCAGAGAAATCAAACGAAACCCTGTACAAAGAGACACTTTTTTTAATATAATAAAATAATATACTTTGCTGGAAGCCTTATAATTCGTTCAATTTCAAATTCCTTCATTGGATGGTATTACTTACCAACCAACACTCAGGATTTATCCACATATCCTTACTTGGTTTATTTTTTACAGGATCTAAAATAGAAAATATGGCTTAATAGATTAATAATATTATCATATCAAGTTGATAAGTTGAGCCAACAAAGCGGTTCGAATTTGAACTGCATTTTCAATAAGAATAGTTTAGTGGAGGAGTACTTTTAATTATGTCTTTTTCTCGTGCCATTTCAAACATCCTAGAAATTGCCTCTTTTCCATCTTTTCCCATATCTATGGTATAGCGATTCACATACATTTTGACAAACTTGGTTAGTGTTGATTTTTCTGTTCCCCTACCATACTTGGTGGAAAATTCTACGGCCTCTTCTAGATGATCTAGACTGTATTTAATCGAACTCTGCAACAGACGATCAAAAGCTTTAATCATATCATTATTCATCAATTTAGAACTGGCTACATTGATCCCTAATGGGACGGGTAATCCGTTAGTTTTTTCATTCCACCATTGGCCCAAATCAAACAACTTATTAAAATCATCCTTTGAATAAGTAATCTGAGATTCATGGATTACAAGTCCATAGTCAACGGTTCCCTTAATAATCGCTTTAGGAATCTCGCTAAAAAGCATTTCATGGCAATTTAATTTCCCAAGGGCTATCGACATCAGAAGATAAGCAGAGGTCATATATCCAGGGATTCCAACAATGTTATTTGATATATCATCTAAAGATTTTTTGTAGGAAATAATAATTGGACCATAGTTAATTCCAAAACTACCTCCACTGCTTAGTATTTTATAGTCCTTGAGAAACGCAAGTGCATGTGCGGATATAGCCGTTACCTCTAACTCATGGCTAATCGCCTTTTTGTTTAGTTTTTCAATATCATCTACTTGGTGAATAATCTTAAAGTCTCCCATTGGAATGAGCTCCTTTTCAATTGCATAAAACATGAAAGCATCATCAGCGTCGGGTGTATGGCCTACTCTAATTTCTAACACCATGAGTTAACATTTTTTTTGATTAATTGTTGTCATATAAGTTAACGGGTTGGTAAAACTTAAACATTCGATTACCCTGCTAAACAGTTTAAATTTTGTGTTTTTCATAAGAGGATACCTGATTGTAATATCTATTACTTTTTTATCCTCTCTCCGATCAACTGCTATCCGCCTTTAGTACTTTAAACAAATAATTGAAACTTAGAAAATTCGACCTACTTTTCCAAGGTTTTTCATACCTTATTATACACAAGGAAGGTTTAATAACCCTAAAAAAACTTTTTTGAAATATAGGATGCCCAAGTTTAAATCGACTCAAGATATTCTCAGAATAATTGGAAATAAAGATCAAATTAGAAATTTCGGGGTTATTGCTCATGTAGATCACGGTAAAACTACGATGAGTGATAGCCTTCTGGCCGCTTCGGGAATTATTTCCCCAAGTGTTGCGGGACAAGCTTTGGCCTTGGATTCCATGAAACTCGAGCAGAATAGACAAATGACAATTAGAGGAGCTAATGTAACTCTATTTTACGAAAATGATGATGGTAAAGAATATGTCATAAATATGATAGATACTCCTGGGCACATTGATTTTACTGGTAGAGTTACTAGAGCCCTAAGAGCAATCGATGGGGTAGTTGTAGTTTCAGATTCGGTAGAGGGTATAATGACACAGACCGAAACGGTAACACGACAAGCATTGGAGGAACGGGTTAGACCAGTATTATATATTAATAAAATAGACAGGCTGGTCAAAGAATTACGTTTGGATCCAGCTGCCATGCAAAAGTGGCTATCTAACATTATCGCGGAGTTTAATCGATTAGTAGATCTCTACGCCGAGCCTGAATTGAAGGAAAAATGGAAGGTAAGCATCCAGGGAAATACAGTTGCATTTGGATCGGCAAAGGATAGATGGGGTTTTAATTTTAAGGTGGCGCAGAAAAAAGGGATTAGCTTCAAGGACGTTTATGATGCATACACATCGACCGATCCTACATCTATTAAAAAGCTATCAGAAAGAGCACCTTTGCATGACGCAGTACTTGGTATGGTGGTTCAACATCATCCTCCACCTCATGTAGCACAAAAATATAGAATTCCAAAAATTTGGCCAGGTGATTTGGATTCTGACATTGGAAAGGCCCTCTTAAGTTGTGATGAAAATGGTCCGGTTTTAATGATGGTAACAACAATTAACGTTGATCCTCAAGCCGGGAGAGTTGCGACCGGTAGATTATTCTCTGGTACGATCAAAGACGGAGACGAAGTTTTTCTTATAGATGCTAAGAGAACTGGAAAAGTACAATCTGTGAATATTTACATGGGGAACACACGTGAAGTCGTAAGTGTAATTCCATGTGGTAATATTCCCGCTTTATTAGGTTTAGATTATGCTGTAGCAGGTGAGACTATTTCTTCTATTAAAACCGTGCCTGCTTTTGAATCGATAAAGTATGTTTCTGAACCTGTCGTTACCATCGCCGTTGAACCCAAGCATCCAAAAGATTTACCAAAACTTGTTGAAGGGTTGAGAAGAATTACAGTTGAGGATCCGAACCTAATTGTAAAGATTAATGAAGAATCTGGAGAGACACTAATGGCAGGTATGGGAGTCTTGCACCTCGAAATTGCAACATCCCTGTTGCAAGAATTAGGCTTAGATATTAAAACGACACAACCTTTGATCAACTATAGAGAAACCATTAGAGGAAGAGCAGGACCAATAATGAGCAAATCACCAAACAAACACAACAAGATATTTTTGAGGGTAGAACCATTGAGCGAGGAAGTTATCGATATGATTAGGACAGGACAATTGCGAGAAGATATGGACAAGAAAGAAATGTCTCGCCTCCTTAGGGAAAAGGGTTGGAGTACAGATGACGCCAGGAGCGTAGTTACTGTTGACCCAACCGGGAATATGCTTTCTGACGAGACAAAAGGAGTTCAATTCATCCAAGAGTCCATGGATTCAATAAAATCAGGCTTTGAGGATGTAATTCATTCAGGGCCGATCGCTCAAGAATCTGTCAGAGGTTTGCGTTTTGTATTACACCATTTTGTCCCTCACGAGGATCCAGCACATAGGGGTTTGGCTCAATTAATGCCTGCAACAAGACGAGCTATGCTCGGATCCATGTTGATAGCCGATCCTGTGTTATTAGAACCGATCCTAGGAATAGAAGTAAAATGCCCTCAGGAACAGATCGGTACAGTCGCTGGGATATTGTCCGGTAAGAGAGGTAAATTGCTAAACGTGGACCAAAAGGGTATAATTGCTATTATCCTAGGTGAAGTACCTGCCTCAGAAACATTCGATTTGTCTGAAATGATGAGAGGGGGAACAGCAGGAAAAGCAATGTGGAGTACTTATTTTAAAACATGGCAAGCAGTTCCTCAATCAGTCATAAGAAATATCATTACAGACATAAGGAAAAGAAAGGGCATTAATCCAGAACCTCCCTCACCTGATGAATTCATAGATAAAGATTAATATCAAACTAGGAATTCATACACTTTTTTTCTTTAGGATTTAATTCAATCATTTTATTTGACAAGATTTAAGATAAGTTTTTCGAAGAATATTCATCATCAAAATTAGAGATCCAAATAGCATTGGTATACTAATAATCACGAACAGGATCTGATAAATGTTTAATGATGATAAAAGCACCATTGAACTAAATCCTACTAAAGAGTAAAACAAACTACCCATGCAGGTTGGACATCCTACAAATAATCCCGTAGAAATTCCTACGGCTCCAAATAGGTTTCTTTTTGACATTTCCACTGTTCGGTTCTTTGATAAAATGAATATGTTTAGGGTAACATTCAATCCAACCAAAACAGAAAGTGTAATCCCGATTATCAAGTTCAAAGGTATTATCAGAATAGATAAACTTTCACTTAATTGAAGAATCAGCATTGGGAGATAGCCAATATAGTTGCAGCAAATAATGAGTTTGTAGGTAGGGTAAACAATGCTACTAATTAGGATCTGTATTTGAACTTTCTATCTCCGATGCATTTTGTTGATGATTGGTTGTATGAGTTCCGTTAGCTTCATGTGGTAAATGGTCAGACGGAGGAGAGGGGTAAATTGAAAAAACGGTATTTTCATCCACAAAATATATAAATATATTTGAAAGGAACCCAAAGAACACAAAATAAATCAGAGTAGAAATCAGAAAAATGAGTTTATATTTTGTCGACTTAAAAGGAGATTGCAGATGGTATAGCAAATTTTGAGGATTGTTTTCAATTCTTGACTTTGAAAAATAATACTTGTGAATACTTAAATACAATAGAAAAAGGCAAGCCAAATACGCTAAAAGTACTGTGGTAGCAAGTGAATATAACGAATCAGACAAGAAAACTTCAACGCCAGGAGTAGTAAGGCGAGAATAAGAATAAAGAATAATGAATAAAACTGTACCAATCAATGCTGGAATTACTATACCGGTTTTATACTTTGAATAATTCTGGTACTTATTCAATTTAATAGTAATTTCATTGCAAGTTTAAATTAAGCGTTTCAGAAAAATCACCAAAACCATTCTAACCAAAAAACCACTACAAATCATTCAAATATATGATTTTTTGGCGGATTCACAAGTCTAACAAACCGACCAATCAATATGAATTTCGCTGAAAATGAATTTCTTTGCCCAGGTCACTATCTCTCTAGTCTTGATTTGACAACCTAAATATAACAGGTAACAAATTTTTTAGAATTGTGAAATTAAATTATCCTGACATTGATCAAATGCCATTTTTATCCCTGTCAAACTATACCCTTGTTCATTGCTTTTTTGGTAGATCAAAGACTTTGTAAGCACGTTCAATCAAAAAAAAATACATTTGATAAGCGGGTTACGAATTTTGAAATAGCCGTAACCAAATCGTTTAATTGAGGCCAGGAAAAGAAATGGACATCAATATCTGGAATTCAATAGAAAGCAAATGGTTACAAATTTGGGAGCAAAATGCAACAAATTCATCGGATCCAATTCCAGGTCAAAAGAAATTTTTTATTACAGTTGCTTATCCGTACCCCAACTCACCACAGCACATTGGACATGGAAGAACATATACTATAGCAGATGTGCATGCCAGATATAAGAGGTTAAGAGGATTTAATGTACTTTTTCCAATGGCATTTCATTATACTGGTACCCCAATTCTTGGGATGGCAAAGCGGGTACAAGCAGGAGACAAAGAAATAATAGAAAATTTCAGAAAAATATACAATATCAGTGACCAAGATATACTCACTTTTAGGGAGCCCCTTCACATAGCCAAGTATTTTCATAACGAGATAAAGGCCGGAATGAAAGAGATGGGGTATTCAATTGATTGGCGACGAGAATTTACAACCATTGATCCTGTATATAAGAAACTAATATCTTGGCAATTTGAAACTCTTAAAAAACTCGGGGTAATTGAACAAGGCTCTCATCCTGTTGGTTGGTGTCCTAACGACTCAAACCCAGTTAGTCAGCACGATACCTTGGGTGACGTTGAGCCATCATTCACAGAGTACTCCCTAATCAAATTCAAGCTTAAAAATGAGAATGTAATCATCCCTGTAGCTACGCTGAGACCAGAAACTATTTTTGGGGTGACTAATCTCTGGATAAATCCCAACGAAGAATATACTCGCGTACTTATCAATGAAACTGAAAATTGGATATTAAGCAGATCCGCCGCAAAGAAATTAGAATATCTGAATTATTCTATAAAAATAACTAAGACACTTTTGGGCAAAGAATTGATAGGCTCGTTAGTTGAATCCCCACTAACCAACCGGTTTATTCCAATTTTACCGGCCACATTTGTTACTTTGGACGAAGGTAGTGGGATAGTAATGTCGGTTCCTGCTCACGCTCCATTTGATATGCAAGCCCTCCTAGATTTTAGAAAACGATCATCAGATTACCCTGCTGTTTTGAGTTCAGACCCGATTGTCCCGATAGTAATAATAGACTCTAAAGTTCAACGACAGCATGAACAATTATCAGGTAACGTTGATAACGAGACTTTTTCTGATACAAAAAGACGTTCTATAGAGGAAACAGCTGGGGACTATGCAGGTAATAATGAAGTGATTCCTTCTAGGGTTTTGCTAAAAAAATACGGTATATCCAACCAAAATGATCCTAATTTGGAGAAGGCAACATCTGAATTATATTCATTAGAATTTTATAGTGGGAAAATGAATGAGGATACTTTTGAATATTCAGGAATGCCCGTTTCAGAGGCTAAAGATTTAGTCAAGGACCGTTTAATTGCTCTAAGGGAGTCTGTTCCGTTTTTTGAAATGACCAACAAACCGGTTTACTGTAGATGTGGAACTTTATGTTATGTCAAATTATTGAATAACCAATGGTTTCTAAACTATGGTAATCCTGAATGGAAAACTTTAGCTCTTGAATGTTTAAACAGTATGGAAATAATACCATCAGAAATAATAAAAGAATTTAAGAACGTATTTGATTGGCTTAAAGTTAGAGCTTGTGCAAGAAAAACTGGGTTAGGTACACCATTGCCATGGGATAAAGATTGGATAGTCGAGAGTTTGTCTGACTCTGTTATCTACATGGCTTACTATATTATTTCTAAATACGTTAATTTGCATGAATTTGGAAAAATATTCCAAATATATTGATAATTCATTTTTCGATTATGTTCTTTTGAATGTAAAGTCCGGTCATTTCCTTGCACTTGACAAAAAAGATAATTTCTCAGACGATTTGACTTCCGCCCAAATTGATCCTAATTTGGAAAAATCGATATTAACCGAGTTTTTGCTCGAGTCTAAACAAATTCACGAAGAATTCAAGTACTATTATCCATTAGATTCCAGACATTCGGGGAGAGACTTGGTACCAAATCATTTATCATTTTTTATCTTTAATCACTCAATAATTTTTCCAAAATCTTTATGGCCCAAACAAATAGTTGTCAATGGGTCCGTTCTAATGGACGGAAAGAAAATGTCAAAGTCCATGGGTAACATAATACCCTTTGAGAAGTACTATAAAGCAGTTTAACGCAGATTCCATACGAGTGGCAATGTTAGTTTTGGGAGAATTATTGCAAGATGTTGATTTTTCCTTTTCAACTCTGAAGGGGATATATTCGAGGTTAAATGAAATTTATGATTTTGGAATAGACTTTGTAACAAAGCAAAAGACTGCTACAAATCCCAAGGTTATTGACGATGACTTATCTGACCTTCTTATTGATTTAGAATGGGAGGATAAGTGGTTACTCCAACGTGTAAACTCTACCATCAAAGATATTACTTATTCATTTGAAGAAATGCGAGTAAGAGATGCCTTAAATACCGTACTATATTTGATGGATAAAGATTTTGAATGGTACAAGAAAAGAAAGGAATCTAGATCAGATAAAGTGTCCAATGATAATGCGGATCTTTTTGTCATTTCTTACTTTCTTAAAGCAAGAATCAAGATGCTGGCGCCCTTTTGTCCATTTCTTGCGGAAGAGTTGTGGGATTTATTAGAACCACAAAAAGGATCCATTTTTCAAGATGAATGGCCTACCATAAAAAGTGAATTAGTTAATCCAGTTACTGATGAAAATGAACAAGAGATTTCAAATATCCTTGATGATTTGCATAAAATTTTGAAGAGTGACGAAAACGACAGAACTAAAAAATATTCATATATATTTATCATCAAATGAAAAAAAAATCCTGTATGATAAAGTCTTAAATCTGGTGACAAACTCTAAGACCAAGAATTTTGGACTCGTTATGAAATCATTACTTTCGGATCCTTCGATCTCTATTGAACATAAGAATTTAGTGAAAAGTAATACGGATTTCATCAAGAAAATAAATGAGGATATCCTTTCATTATCTCCTGTAGAACAAGAAAGAAGGACAAACATAGGTTTGTTTGATGAATACAACGCGTTGATAGATGGAATCGGATTGCTATCCTCTGAATTTGGAATCCAAGAAACCTGTATCAAAATATACTACGAAGATGACCCTAAAATTTATAATCCTAAAAATAAAGCAAAGTTCTCTAGACCTTTTAAACCAGCAATATATCTTGAATGATCAATTCAAATAGTGATTGGAATCTTATTTCGTAGACCCTCCAAACCAATTCCCTATTAGTCCAGTTTCGAACGTCCTCTTTTAATGTGTGTGAATGTTCTATAAATTACTCAGAATTCTGTTTAGATGAGTTATTAATTGGGCGTACTTTGTAACGTAACGTTAGTCTCTAAAGCACGTTTGAAATATTAATTTAGTACCAAGAAAATTCATTAGTATCTGTTCAATATACTTCCTACAAACAGATATAATAAATATTTTTTTGTTTCAAACCCTAGATTAATTGATTCAGTTATGGGACAGAATTAATTTGCATGGGGAGTTCTTCTAGATCAAATACTTATTATGTAAGAGAATTCTAACACCTTGCCAAATTTTACTATGAGTTCTAACCTCGCATAAAATCATTCCATTTTTTGGAAATGTACTGTCGAAATACCTATTTTCACACACTCAATCACTTTAAGAATTTGAAAGTATCGAGTATAGTATCAAATGTTTCTTGGCTCTCTTCAGATTCAAATTGTTCGACCTTATTTTGAAATGCTAAAAGATATCCTTGACCATCATGAGAAACAAGGTAGCGTTTAATTTTAATATTTCCAGATTCAGAGGGATAAATACTAGTTGTGAACGCCGTCTTATTACCATTTATCTCATATGTTTGTGTTCTTACTTCCTCGATTAAAATTTCAATTTCGCCAAGTGATGACTTTAATCCCTTTTCCAAACCAAAAATTCTCAGCCCAACGTTTGCTTCAGTCGATAATTTAATTAAATTAAACTGCAAATCGTTATTTCTCAAATTAAGGCTATAGTTAGCATCATCACTTGAGGAATCATTCTGGGGTAGAAGGGAGGCGGCGTAAAAAAATGAGATCCCCATGTTTTTACTATAAAATCTTTTGAATAAAATGTCATCCATTATTTTTCTATGATGACAAGTAACTAGCATTCATTGTTTTTAAAATCTACTGTTAATTTTCAAATTAGATTCTGATAGCGTACTAGCGTAAATTATTAGTTTTTCGTTTCTGTAGTCTATCTAGATAATAATAGGACACAAAATATAAGAAGAAACCACTGACGACCACTATAAAACCATAAATAGAAACTGATTCTCGGTCAGAAAAACTTCCAAATCCCACGAGAATTGCTCCAAGGATCATTAATGCGATACCAACCCTTAATGGACCTGGCATTTTCCTTTTTTTTAGTTTGGGCGTCCTTTTTGCAACCATGTATTACATTATTTACCTGGGATCTTTTTAATCATATCCATTTGCCTTCCAACCAATGAAATCAATTTATTTGTCATTAACGGTACAGTTCTGATATTATGAAGATTGCTGTAGTTGGAATAGGTGTTGCAGGTGCATATTTAATGAATCAACTTAGTGATCTGCACGATGTACATGTGCAAGGTTTTGAAAGAATGCCAGAAAAGGAGCATGATGCCGTATGTGCTTGGGCTACGTGCGATAATGTAATGAGGGATTATGCCAAAATATGTGGGCTAAACTTTGACAATTATGTTTTGCATGATGGAAAAAAGATGAGGGTCGATATAGGGGATGGGATAAACTCTGGCAATACAATAGACATTAATTTAAAAGGTATGATAAGCTATGATAAATTAAAACTAATCCAAGATATGATTAGTGGAACTGATATTGTATTTGAAAAAGTACCTAATAAAAAAAACCTTGAACAAGATTTTGACTTGATTATTGACTCCACCGGATTTCATAGACATTATTTGCCCAAATTAAGCGATGAATTGTGGATACCATGTATTCAATACAAAGTAAAGTATGATCAGGTACCGTTCGATGATTTTTACTTAAAGGCTTTTCCATTGTTGTCAGGCTACTTTTGGTACTTTCCCTTGGGCAATGGATACGCACACATAGGATCAGGAGACTTTAGAAGAAAACAAACTCATGTTTTTATGGAATCTTTTATGAAAAAATACCCCTGCGAAGTAATCAAAAAAGTAGGTAGACCAGTTAGGATTACTCCTCCATCAAAATGCCTTCCATTTGATGATGGAAATAAAACTATTGGAGTAGGCGAATCGATAGGAACGGTATATGCTCTTTTAGGTGAAGGTATCATCCCATCTACCATTTGTGCTCAACTTTTCGTTGATAATCTATACGACAAAGAGAAATACTTTTCGCAAGTATTGTCAACATTCAAAATTTATACAAGTGTATATAACTTCATTAAAAAGCGAATCTCTCAAAATTTTAACATTCTAAAGGATTTTGTTGAATTACTCAAAATTTACAAGTACATGAAAAAGAGTGAGGATAGATTTGGAATGGAAATTAATATGTTAAACCTATTTAAACTTACAAAAATTTAGAAATATTCTTATTTTATTTATGCCAATTACGTGTTAATTGTTATACAACCCCTAAACCAAACTTTTATCATTTCATCTTGTGTTGCAATGAGATCAAAGTAACTACCAATATTCCAAATAATGCGATTCCGGTAGAAAGATGACTTGCAACCACAATAGGCTGCAATTTAGTTGCAATTACTGCCCATCCTAGAATAATTTGTGAAGCAAGCAGCGTCGATGCTATAGAAAGTTTTATGCTAAAATTCCTGTTTCTAAGCTTGACGAGTGAAAATGCAGTAAATGAAAATAATGACAAGGCTAGAATTAGTCCCAAAAATCGATGAAAGTGTTCATAAAAGTATTCTTTTGGTGGAAAGTTAAAGCCGTTAGGACATAAAGGCCATGTCTTACAAGAATATCCCTGATGAATTGACGAAAGATAGACACCTATAATCATTATAGAAAAGGTTAAACTCAGAATCATAAAAGTAACTACAAATAGTGATTTGCTTGGAAAGTCATCCTGACCTATGCTCTTCAAATTAAATAAATATTCATTTTTCTATCGTATTTTTAAATGTTTATAGCCGGTTTAAAATTTATTAAAGAGTTCCTAAATCCAAAATAATGATCTCAAATCTATGAAATCTGTGAAAATTTCTCATATCATTATTATCATCATCTTCACATCCTCCTCCTTACTAATTAATTATTTTATGCTATATGCCTACCAATCAGGTGAACTTATTAACACCCAAGCATTTAATGAGACCCTTTACAATAAATCTCAAAGTTATCCCGAAAATAATAATTCAAGTACACTAATTTTTTCAAATCCATTCTATTTATCAAATGCTACTCTAATGTTAAGTAAAATCCCTATAGAGAAATCAAGCGTGATAGATAGAGAAGTTCAATTTTTTGTTGAAAGAGGCGTAATAAATACTTCTTTGGTAACGTACAATGTGGGATATTATGTCGAAGATTCCAATATGAATGGGTCTACCTCTGATTCCAAACCTTTAAACATCGACTTTAAAGCCGAAATAGTTCCGAATTACGCCAAAGGGTCTGGTTTTTTTCTGACAGAGAATGGCGGCATTATTGAATGGGATGCATTCGATCAAATTATAGACAAGTCAGATGATAAGGTTCTTTACGCAGGGATGATGTTTTTCTCTCCTGCTACTGTACTACTGCTGACAAGAATGATGAAGTATCATTTCTCAAAAATCGAGTGGGATTATATGAATTTTCTATCGACGACGCTGACGACATTACAACTTCTTCCTCTCATTCTTCATTCACTACTACTACTACTACTACTGCTCCTACCACCCATAGAACGATATGGCTCTGGCCCCATACCCACTAATCAGTATCAGGGCTTGAGCAGAGAGAAACTAGATTCATAGTATTAATAAAGGATAAATCTAATTGATAGTCAAAAAGAGAAAAAGAAAGGCAAAGGCCAAACAATCAAAGAAACTCAGAAGAAAATCTGTTGCCACCTTAAATTCGTTCCCCACCACCGATCGCGTACTGTCTGAAGATAAAGGGAAAAATGTTCCTTTAGATGTACCCAATACAGAGGAATCTAAAAAAATACTGAGATTAATTGTTTACATAAATGAATTTGATAGACTAGACGAGGGAGGCAAACAAAAATGCAGAAATAACGACTGTGAAAACTTGGTTTGTAAACCCTTTAGAAAATATTGTTCGAGAAAATGTAGCGTGGATTTCACACGATGGTACAATAAGAATTTTTATTGGCGTAATATTCGAAATAGTATTTTGAAAAGAGATAATTACACTTGCCAGATTTGTAGGATAAAATTGAATAAAAAGAAAAGGCACAACAAGAAAATTGAGAATTGGCTTGAGTGTGACCATATCATACCTAAATCTTACTACACTTTTTTGGGATATAATTTTGACACATTGGAAAATAAAATTAAGACTGTACTGGAATTCCTACATAATGATAATAATTTGAGGACTTTGTGTTATAAATGTCATAAGAAAGTAACACTAAATAATTTTAAGACAAAGTCATTACTTATTAATATAAACGATGATAATTGATAGAACATAATCAGAGGGATAGTTATAGAATGGCGCACCTAGCTAACATTTTCTGTAACTAGATAGAAGAACAACCTTTATAATAACACTCACAAAGCATATTGACCTAGCTCGACGAAACTGGAGAATTGTTGAAATATCTTACCTTTATTAAGCAATCCTATATGATCTATATTCTTTAAGACTATATCTAAATGTTATATTAGATTTTACCCTAAAAATTACATAAAGAAATTTATAGTATATTTCATTAATAGGTTTAACAAATTTGAATAACATCTTGGCAGACCAGACTCTTGGGTTAAAAAAGAGAATTCAAGATGACCTTCGGCGTCTGGACGAAATCTACAGGGTTGGCGTAGAAATTGAGATTTGTTTACTTGATGATAAATCACTGCCCGTGAACGCACATGCTTTGATAAAAGAATTAGGTACCAAGTATGACATGGATTATGAGTATGGGAAGTGTCAATTTGAAGTTAAAACTGACCCAATTTCAATGCACAGTTTGTCAAGTCTGAATGTTTTTTTTGAAGAATTCATAGATTATCTAAGTATAGCAATCAAGAAAGTCTACAAAAATAGGAATGTAATCCCCGTATTTCTTGGAGGAAATCCTTCTCCTGAGATATTCAAAAAGAAGTTGATAACAAGAAAAGAGCGTTATTTGAATATCTATGAATTGCAAAAGAAACTTCCAAAAATCGAAATTGATGGTCAACAATTCAAGGCGTGTGATATTGCCACAGCGATACAGGGATTTCACCTTCATTTACAAGGGCTAAATCCTGTCTATACTACATACATGTTCAATTATATCTTAAATTTATTACCTTCGGCAATATTACTGGGCTCAAATAGTAGGTTATTTGCGGGCAAACTTTTTTCACTTTATGAACCACGAGTTTATTTATATGATCATTCAGAACAACAAAATTCTGGATTTCCAGCCATTGCAAAATATTTAGACCGAATTGATGATTATGTAGACTATATTGCCTCAAGACCAGGTCCAGATAGTACCAATGATTATTTTGGTCTTGAAAAAGATAGACATGATGATCTTAGGATACGGTTGAATTCCCCTAATTACAGAGTTGAAACAAGAATAATGTCCGTCCAACCAACCCCAAAGGAAATTGTGGCAATGATTGAGTTTTTTATTGGGTTTTTGTATCGCTCAATTCTGGAGGGAAAACCGTTAAGACCATTATCATCTATACGAGAAGAAAGACTAGCAGTGATCCGTACGGGCTACAACTCAAAAACTCATTTCAACATTTCAGAAACGGCAAAGACTCAACTACACGTAGCCAAAAAAGGATTGAAAGATTTGGGACTTGGACCTGAATTTATTGGAATACTTGAAAATAGATTAGAAAACAAGACCTCCCCTGGAGAATACGTTACCAGATTATGGGATTCTAATTTCAATGGGAATGTTTATCAAACAGTAGCCGAAATCATTCAACATGTTTGGGATAAAACGAAGACTAATTCCCCTCTACTCTAAAATTTTTCTACAACGTTTGTTATATTCATATTTTCTATCATTTTGTTCAGTTAAATTTTCCTCTAATTCATTTAACAAAATTTTAATAGATAATAATGTGTGTTAAATGAGTCAGCCGGGATATGGAAACAAGGAAGGTTTTTTAATTATTGTGGTTTATTGGGAGACAGATGAATTAATTGGATAATGTATTACTTCCTACTTCGTTGACCGATGATCAAATGAATGATCTAATATCCGACTTGCAAATATTGATAAGGCAACCAAGCATTTCTGCAACCAATCAAGGTCTGGAAGAATGTTCGATACTATTATCGAATATGATGAAAAATGCTGGGATTCAAACAGACCTTTTATTCCTAGATTTAGACGAACAAGTAGAAAGTAGAACTATAAGCCGAATATCTCCAGTAGTTTATGGTGAGGTTAAATCAAAATCTAATCCCAGCGGAAAGACAATTATTGTTTTACAATCATTATGATGTTCAGCCAGTGGATCCAATAGAAAAGTGGAACGAGGATCCTTTTAGCGGGAAAGTAATTGGCAATCACATTTACGGGCGGGGGTCCTCTGATGATAAGGGAGAATTAATCACTAGAATAAAAGCCGTGGAATATTTTTTGCAAGAGACAGGGGATGTTCCTTGCAACATTAAATTCTTAATAGAAGGTGAGGAAGAAATTGGAAGTCCAAACTTGATCAAATATGTTCAAAGGTACAAGGAATTATTCAAATCTGATTTGGTAATCTGGGAAAGCGGTTATGTTGATAAAGATGATAGAGCAATAATTTCATTGGGTCAAAAAGGGATTCTGAATGTAGAAATTAATGTACATGGACCTAGCAGGGACGTGCATTCGAGTTTAGCAGTTGCAATTGAGAACCCTGCTTGGAGATTAGTACATTTGCTGTCTTTACTGTATAACGCCAATGACGGAAAAATTCTAATTAAAGGGTGGTATGACGAAGTAACATCTCTAAGTGAGGAAGAATTACAATTAATAGCAAATGAACCTTTCAATGAAGAAGCATTCAAAAAGGAATACGGCATATCAAGTTTCATAAAGGGACAATCATCTTACGAGATAAAGAAAGCCCTCGCGACAGAACCTTCCTGTAACATTTCGGGATTGGTTACAGGCTATACCAATAAAGGAGTAAAAACGATACTTCCCTCGACCGCTACCGTCAAGATTGATTTTAGATTAGTGCCTAATATGGATCCGAAAGGTACAATTCAATAAATTGGTAAAATACTTGAGATCAAAAGGTTATTCAGAAAAAGATGTTACTATAAACTATCTAAGCGGTGAACCGTCTTTTAGAACACCATTGAATAATGAGCATGTAAAATTAATTGTAGATTCTGCATCAAAGATATTTAATGGCGTCGTTTTAAATGTCTCCTCGTCCGGCACTGGTCCCATGTATGTATTTAAAGAAGTCCTAAACATAGATTCAATTTGCATTGGAAGTACTATTCTGCCAAATAAAATGCATTCACCAAATGAATTCACTAATCTTGACCTCTTAAAAAAGGGCACTAGGTGCTTTATTGAAATTATAAAGAATTTTTCAAGGAGTTAGGTCTTTTATATAGTAAAGACCATTTTTACGATCTCTTTAAATTTATAATTATTTGCAGGCTAGTAGACTCAATCACACAATTCCAATTGCAATTTATTACTTTTATTTTTTAAAAGAAATTATCAAATGAAAGGATAAATACAAAAGAAATATAGAAATTTTGTGCAAAATTTAGTTATAATCGTTATAGGACTAGGCCTACTTTCAGCAATATGTGTTCCAAATGCGTTTGCAGTATTTCATAGAGAGGACTTTCTTATCACCGATATTGGCGTAAATAATGGAGTCCCATTTATGGAATTACAGGGTCAGCCGGGTAGGTCATTTTCAGTTGGTAGTGGAGATGAAAGTTACTATGCATATACATTTGTAACCAATAACGGCATCTTTGCAGCTTCAGTTGCTTTGGATGAAGGAGGGAACAAACCGTACTATAGCGTTGATCATTTTGATATTAAAAAATTCCAAATAGGCGAATGCGTTAATCACAAGACGGCTACCGGAGAGCCAAAATTCAGTGGTAAAATAGCCGAGTACATTCCAAAGGAAACAGTCATCACAAATGTATCAAAAGCTTATGCTCTTCAAATTATAGCCGATGACCCTGATGATGAGTGCGAGACCGGAGAACATATTTACAAAATATTTTCAAGCAAGTGACAAGAGAGCCTGCTTTTTCTTTAAGTAGGGAATAAGCGAAAAGTTATAGTCTTTTATCTCATTTTTCAACCATGTTTGATTTAGAAACGACATGTTAGAACTTGTGGTTTCAAGGTACAGGTGCATGTTTTGATCCAGATGAAAGATCTAAAAGATCTCAAGATTTTGGTTTGTAAAGTTCTAACTTCCTGGTAATCTTATTTATTACATATTTTTCCGGATCATAATTATATTTTTTCCCTAATTCTTCCAAATAATTTTGAACATCATGCCAAGCCTGGCGTTTTTTGTTGACGAGATCTGAAGTGGAAGCATCTGGATTAACATCAGTTAAAAGTCCGTGTTCATTTGCAGAGGTTAAATCCAAAGCTGTTTGATACAACTTTGAAATCTTTTCAATTTCAAAATCCGAAAACGTTACAGTATCTCTGTTTGACTCATTTTTGTCAGGTTCGGACATTCTTATCCTTCTATCAAGATCATAACATCCTAATAATATAATGTCTGTGATTTGAGAGACGAGACTAATTTAATCATAGCCTTGGAACAATAAAATAGGTTCAAAAGTCTAGAGTGTGATTTGTTACAATACCCTTCTAAAAATTCAAGAACAGTTACCTAACAAAAAAAATTAACTAAAATATTCAAAAAAATAAAATATGTAAGGTTGTAGAACTACTGAAATTGATTTACTACCAGCCTGAACCTTGACCACCTTCACCAGGCATTCCTTTCATTCCCATGCCGTATTCGCCATATCCTTCACCTTGCTTTTCTTTCATTCCCATGCCGTATTCGCCATGCATTCCTTTCATTCTCTTGTCTTCATGACCTTGAGAGTGCATCATACTCATCCATTCCATCATTGACATAGGCTTTGTTTGTAAGACTAAACCAGTGCCTGGATCAATTAGCACTTTAGTGAATTTCATGTCAGGGGAGCCCAGAACCACAGAAATTACAAGGAATCCGTCTTTCTCTTCACCATTGGCTGACATTGCAAAAGAACCATTACCTACTGATTGTTCGGCGTTGGATATAGCCTGTGGTAGTGTTACATTAAATTTATCTTCAATAGCTTGAAACATTGTTTCCATCATGTTCAATGTCCCGTTGATTTTTTCATACTTTTTATGTTCTTTCATCATCATGGGGTTAGCATAGTTGTCTTTCTTCATCATCATATCGTCCCCACCAGTCATATTTGTTGAGTTGGTACTACCTGTTGAATTAGTTTGGGCTAGGGCATTATTTGAATTCATCAATGGCAGAAATCCAATTGTCGCTGCCAATAATCCCGCTAGAAACACAAAGTTCAATGATTTTTTTGTATTCATTGTATTTTAATGAAATTCAAAATATAAAAGTATATACTATATTATTGTGATAGAAAATTATCACTTGTTTTTCGTAGTAAAGATGCTCTATTCCAATTCTTTCACTATCACGGTTATACCTTAAATCGTTCCAATTCGAGTCAAATCATCTAAGGAATTATTAACAAATGATTCTGCACAAAAAAAAGTTTGAAGCTTTAATTGTTATAGTTCCTTTAATTGTTATAGTACCTTCTATTTGAAATGTCCGGCCAAGATTAGACATCATAGTATTGCATTTCTCCTATCCCGTAATATAACGATTCTAAAATATTCAATCAGACCATGAATAGACAGACTTGAAATTTTAATGTCAATATTAGAACGACAAATGTTTCTTTATTAGGGTATTATAGTTATTAGATTACTTAATAGGTTAGTCGGGTTTCTGTTTTTCTCTCTATTCGTCATTAGAAATATTTGAACTTTAAAGGCTTATTATTGTAAGTGATATTTATTGAAGGACCTAACCTGAATTGTGTATTATCATATAGAGTATCCACTTCGAAAGGACGTCAAGTAGTAGTAGGATTTAGACTTTCGAGTAATGTATAAAATAGATGTCGAACTAGAAGATCCCCGTAGCCAGGTAAAAAATCAATGCTTTTTTATTTTTGAAATTTCTAAGAATAGATATATTACTGCAATTATTTCAAATCTGCCTATAATCATATTAATGATTAGTAATACTTTTGAAAGCAGATCTGCATTTATGTTTGTAATTCCCGCTGTTAATCCTGTGGTGGTTAAAGCGGATACAGATTCAAATAATGAATCTAAAAAATTCTTTTCTGTAAGTATTGATAAAAGCGTACCAGTAAAAAAAGACATAAAAATAAAAAGGAAAATAACAAGGATGGCCTCGTTGAATGTTTTTTCTTCCTTGTGACCTTCGGATTTTCTTTCAAAGCCGTGATATGCGTTGTTATACCTAGAAGAAACTGACGAAATTGATCTCGTTGTAACGTCGGCCGAAAATTTCTTTTTTGTCAATTTCTGAACTATTTGTAGGATTCTTCCAACTTTAATCCCACCCGCGGTTGAGAAAGCAGTTCCTCCAATTAGCATCATAACTATTAACAAAATCTTGCCATTATCAGACAAAAGTGTAATGTCTATGAATTGAAACCCTGTGGTTGTTGCTGCACTTATCGTATGAAATATCCCAGTCACAATATTTGCAGTTGGATAAGACAAGAAAAGAAGATATGTGAAAATGGGAATAGCAGTAAACATAATTCCAAAATATAATATTACTTCTGGACGCATTTTTGTAGTATGCATCTCCTTACTAAAAACCGCATAATGAAAAGCAAATGGAAGTGCAGAGATTATCATGCCAGCCATTATCACAAATAATTCCAAAAAGTTTTCAGAAATTAAGGATGTAGAAGAAGGCACGAAACCTCCACCCGTTACCGTACTAAATATTAGCGAAATATTAGTGATAATATTATGGTTTCCTGAAATATATAATAAAATAGACAGGGAAACAGTGTAGATACTAAAAATAACTCCTATCGTAAGTATCAATTGTTTTAACCTCAGACTTCCTCCACCTAACATTCCTTTCATATGGGCCAACTTTCTTTCAGGATAGAAGAATGTGATTACCAAGTATACGAAACTTAAACCACCTATCCACTGAGTAAACGATCTATAAAAATCAAAACTTTGCGGAAGATCTTCTGGATAAACTAGCATGGATAACCCAGTTGTTGTAAAACCTGATGCACTTTCAAAAAAACTATTTACTACTAGGGTTAGAGGGTCTATTCCCTCACCGAATGGATTTACATACATGTATGGGATACTTCCAAAAAAACTTAGTAAGACAAAACTAAAGACCATCAGAATTGACGCCTGCCTGAGGTTCATTGGCGTCTTTTCTCCATAGGCGTTGAGGATGAATCCAGTTATAGACATTGTGGTAATCCCAAGGAAAATTCCGGTTGCAGAAATCACTTCACCTAACGCTGTGGCCAACATGGCTGGAGCAATGAAAAGTAAACCTGAAAATTGAAGGATGAACCCAAGGTTTCCCCAAATTGGTTTGTATCTTTCCCTGATTACCACTCTGTAGCTCCTAAATTGCCGTTCTAGGACGGAAGTTCTAATGGCATTTGCCAAACCCTCTTGGGTTACAGTTCCCAAGATATGCACATTATCGGTTACGGGAATTCTCTTGATTAGATTTAGCCTCATTAGTTCTAAGGCTTGTCTTACATTTGCCTTTGCTGAGATAGTAATGAGGGGAGATGACATTATTGACTTAATGTTTACTTGGTCAGAATCCTCTCCTCTCATGACAATTTTGTCTAAAATATCGCTATCAGTTATAATTCCTACATATTCTTCATTCTTGTTCTTTACAATAATGGTTTCAGCCTTTTTTCCATGCATTAGTTTAACCGCGTTTGCTGCGTCTGTATCCTCGTCTAAGATTATGTAGTTATGATGTGCATAGGTTAATACAGGACGATTGAGGGGGTCTGTGTCCATTATTTCTTCAGAATTCAGTTAAGATGGTATGACAAATCATTTTAAACTTTTCTATGCATCTAACGTTAAAAACCATAAAATATACAAAATTTTCATAAGATCTTTGTCAACTTTTAGTGACCCTAATTTTGATCCCTAAGTATTAGAAAAATCCAATAAAACAGGTGAATACTCGATGGGATAAATTCCCTATGCTTACTATGTGACTTTCTAGATGTATTTACTTGTTCAGAATCTATTAATTTGTTCGGTATAGCGTCAAATATAAAGTAATATTATATCTTAATTAGCATAAAATAATCAAGCCACATTTGAATGAAACTAAATAAATAAATAAAGATGGTCTAATTATGGAATTAATAATGTCACCGTTTCTGGCGTGTTGGCGGCGCTGTTAGCCCCGGATACTCTTTTTATTTCATCATCCCCGTAAATTACTTCTGCAGTAAAGCCTTTTCCTACTGGGACTTCAGCAGAACTGAATTCAAAAGTATAGGAGCTTGTTTGCATACCGGGAAAGATTAAACCAGACATAGTTTGAGGATTACGTAAACCATCTATAGCAACATGTAGCGCTCCATGCTCATCCAAATTGCCAGTATTTTGGACTAGAACTATTATCTTGAACTGACCGCTTTGTGCGCCTTGGGCATTTACGTCTTTAATACCCCAAAAAATGGCAATTGATCCAATTAAGATTAGGAAAGCGCATGTATATAATAATTTAGTCCTTATTCTTTTGTTTGTGTTTCTATTTGAAGGAGATTGCTGGAGGGCTGTTCCATCAAAACATAATTTCATTACTATATTTAAGTGAAATTATTTATTAAATTTTTTTAATGATTATGCTAGAATAAAATTCTGAAAAACTATTGAATAAGTTATTCTACTAGGTTGCCTGAACAGAAAATTTTAAATCTTTTAGTTAGTATCATTTTATTGGGTTGGTTTATTTGATGTTGACCTTCAGTTAATTGGATATACTTTATTTAGCATTACTGAGTTGGGATACGATATTTAATATTCGTTTAGTTAGTGCTAATATTGTCGTAATTTACGAGCGTTCCACAGTTTGTAAAAATAAGGCACTAGACCAAAGTCGATGATGATAGTTCTTGCAAATATGTTGATATTTATAGCAATATCTACAAAGCTTGTTGGATGTGGAGTACCAATTACAGTCTTTGTTAAACACAAATCTAGAACTAAGATATTTGGAGTAGGGATGGTTTCCAGATGTGAAGCCGGGCTAATAGTTGCAGGTGTTGAGGTGACAAAATGATGAGGTGACAAGCAAACTTCAAATATTTACACTTTTATGAAAATTATGGTCGTGTCTAACTACCATTGTAACTCCAATCCAATCAAAGAAATCCAATAAATCCGATTTAGTGCTGCTCTAAGATATATGATATACACGAACTACTTTCGAACAAATGTTTTCTCGTGCTGATAGGGAAAGGTGTCTTCTTAATAGGGTACACAAAGAAATTTGAAGGATCCATAGAATTGATTTTGTTATACATCATTATCTGCGGACTTTATCAATTATTCAAACTAAATTTGATAAACTATTTCTTTTCTTTTCTCACGTTTATCAAATTATGTTTTTCAAGGAATTGACTAATACTTTCGTTTTCCTCTTCATTTGATTGCATTTCATCCTTACTCAGATCATCAAGTGTCTTAATCATTTTTTTTAAATCATCACTGTTGATAACAACTCCATAGTAGTCTCGTACTCTTTCGATAGTAGTTTCGTAATGTTTTTTTGATCCAGATGCCGTTGCATCAGATACCAGGATGACGTCATATCCTAAATTAAAAGCATCTCTTAAGGATGTCTCAACACAAATTGAGGTGTCTATACCACAAAATATCAAAGTATTTACATGAATACTTTGCAGCCACACTCTTAATTCAGTATCCTGAAATGCCGAATCGCGTCGCTTGAGGATAACATGATCTTCTGGGCCGGGTTTTATTTCGTCAATGATGTGTGCATCCCAGGTATCTCTCATGCAGATTGGTATCTTTTTGTTTTGCAGCCTCTCTTCCCTTGCTCTGGGAAGGATGTTGTGAATGTGAAGTAGTAAATCTATACCGCTTGGTTCCCTAATGGCTTCAGTATAAAAGATTGGAATTTTTTCATTTCTGCAAAAACTAATTAGTCTTTTAATATTTGGAATAACTTGCTGGTAATTTTCGATATTCATGCCAAGTTTGTCATAGGATCCATCTTTACTAACGAATCCATTCTGCATGTCCACTATTACCAACCCTAAACTGATAAGGTTACTACCATACTGTATTTGTAGCATTAGACTTAGACTATTTTACCATATTAAAATTGTTTTTTCGATTTTCTCTTAAATCAACGCAGCGTAAGAGCATGGTAACCAGTCAACATCTAGATGGCTGTCCAATAATTTTAATCATGATCGTATAATTTTTTGAATATAAATCTAAGGGGCCATCTGATTAAATTGATTTAATTAGTTCTTGGGCATTATTTTTGTCCTGTAATGCGTGTCTAGCCGGGTACTAATTTAATATATTAGTCAAGTTCCTTGATCCACTTTTAAAGGACATATGTCTTCAATATTCTCAATACTTTAAAAAATTGAATATATATCCTATTTTATTATGGTGACTGAGCATTTTGATATCTTCACAATAGAAGTTGCTATGTTCCCAATCAAGAGGTTTTCAAATGATCTACCTCTAAAGCCAATTACAATATGGTTTACCCCTTCGCTTTCCGCGTATTCTGTCACTGCGAGATCTGGAGTTAATTTTGTATCGTAAAATTTAGTCTTCAGGTTTATTCTTTCTTCTTTTGCCTTTTTTGATATGTCTGATAATAATCTCTTTGATTTTCGAATCTCTTTTTCAATGGAGATAGTGTTGTAATCTTCTTCCTTCTTTTCAAATATCTTGTACATATCTGGAATATTAAATGCTGTAAATGCTATGATTTGAGAATTGGACTGGCGTGCCAAGTTTTTTGAGAATTCTAAGGCCCTCAGTGAAAACTCAGATCCGTCAATCCCAACTAAGATTTTGGAAATCTTGAGAACTTTATTCATAATTTCTCCTACTCAAAATTTTTTATAAAGTTTGAATTCCTGCAGCAACAATGATACGCCCTATCTCAATTTTCGATTACTTCTTATTTTTTTAAGAGATGTATTTCTTGAGATATAACATCTTGTTCAGAGTTTTGTCTAAATTATTGTATTTTAAGAAATCTTAGATCAGGTGAGTAATTTGATATTGGATTGTGACACCTTCTATGTAAAAACTTAATTACGTTACAATCTATGTATTTTTTTAATGCACTTTTTATGTAATTCCGCTGGAATTAAATACAGCATAATTTCCTGCATAACACTTTCAATAGTTTTAATGCTTACATCATTAAATCCGGCATTTTCAACCGTGGCCTCTACTGACGAAAATACTTCCATTACATTGTCTGGAGCAAACTCTACAAACTCTTCCCTTTTGTCTTCATCCAATCTTACAAATGCATCAACCCTTGGCCTCGATCTTAATCTCTCTAATTCTACTTTGGGATTAATTAATACGACACCCCTGAGTGAGCAATTTGCGAATATGGATAACTTGACCAATGTAACCGGCACTGACGGTTCATTTGTAAACGATACCCAGTTAACTGGGACAGAAAATGTGAGTCTTGTTGCGAATTTTTCATCTAAACCCGTGGGACTTGAAACAGATTATCTGATCATAGGCAAACCATTGGTATTGGTAAACAACGTTCCTTTGGCATATGAATTTTTAAATGATACTAGTGATGAGATTACTATTACTGATATTCTTATATCTATGAGAGCGACAGTTAAATTAGATAATTCCACCACTAGTGCTATACCTGTATACATAAAGGTGTTCTCAAATCCAGTAAATACAACCCAGAATGCAGACGGCTCTAAGACCATTATCAACAGTCCTAATTTGGTAGAAAATATTGAGATTGGCGGTGTCATATTTTCGGATACATCAACTAGTGTAAAACTATATCCAAATGGCACAGGATCACTGAGAGCAAATAATTAGAATAATGACTTGCGGAGATATGATGCCTGAGCTCAAAAGTCATTATTTTACAGATCTTCTTAATTATGGCTGAAAAAATACCACCTATACTAGTAACAATTTTTTTTTGAACTAACCAGTTAGTATGTTGTTACTGTTATTATATAAATGGATTTAGTTTTTAGAATTTTAACCACCATAGTGATCTAGCAAGTTTGGTCCTTCAAATGTGAAAATTATGGTAAGATCAATTTTTCCATCATTTGTTAACTGATTTGAGTAACAAAATTCACATACATAGTCTAAAATATTCGTTTTTAGTAGGTTACCTTTGCGACTGCGATTAATATAAAAAATAATATTACATAATAACTATATTATAAAAAAGTGTAATAGTAAACTTTGCGCCCCCGTAATGCGTCAAATATAGTACAATAAAATTTTATAATACTATCTTAATCAAGAATCATATTTAGTAAGATTATTTCAGAATCTGATTAAACAATCCAATTATACAATAAAACACTCTACCTTACATGAATAAAAAAATTCAATTGTCAATCTTGTCAATCTTTATTGCAGCAGCCCTTGTTGGCTCAATCGTAGCCATAAGTGGTATCGATAACCAAGCATTTGCCACAAAAAAGAAATCAAATGAAGCACTGCAGGACATAGAACAATTATCAGGAACCGCTCAAGATTCAGCATGTGGTTCTGGTAACGATACACTTGCATCATGTAACAATGTAGCCTTGTCATTTAACTTAAATGATGGCAACAACGCATTAGGTCAAGAGTAAAAGACCTACTTTTTTCTTAAAAAAAATATTTTATATTTAAAAATTATTTACCTATATTCTTTGCATATCTTTTATTTAATTACCATAAATGGTTTATGATTCCAAGGGAAATACTGGTATGAAGTAAGGGTGAACAATCAGGTATTTTAGGTAGACTGTAACACAATTTTCCTAATTTTTTTACAAGAATATGATCCAGTTGATTAATCAAAATACTAATTATATCCTATATCTCTTTTGATTTTACAATAATTTAAGAAGGGTACAGACCTAATCTATTTTGATAGAAAAAATTAATTATAATTTTTTTTCTTAATTAATATCTAGCTATAGGTCTAAATTTTTAACACTGGGTGGGGTCATCTCAAAAAAATAAATTAAATGCGAATGTTTAAAATATAAAAAAATCAGTTAGATATAAAATCAATCACTACTTCGGTATTTCTGTTACTTAGTTACCAAATAAATTCTTCATATTATCTGTAAATCCGGGGAATCCATCAGAAAAGAGGCCCCCGCCACTGCTGATGTTTGTGCTGTTAGAACCGCTTGGTTTGGAAGTTGGAGGTGTGCTATCTTTACCTGAGGTTGGAGGTGTGCTATCTTTACTCTGAGGTTGGAGGTGTGCTATCTTTACCTGAGGTTGGAGGTGTGCTATCTTCAGCCTCAGCCTCAGGCCTCAGCCTCAGGCTCAGGCTGAGGACCTATTGCGTTTACTGTTATTGTTACAGTGGCTGTATTGCTATCCACTGTTCCGTCATTGGCATTGAAGGTGAAACTGTCCTTTCCTGTAAATCCAGCATCAGATGTATAGACTAGACTACCTGTTTCTTCGTTAAGGTCTGTGATGGTGCCTGATTGTGGCTCTGAAACTAGAGCATATGTCAAAGCATTACCTTGTGGGTCTGTGGCCTTGAGAGTTATTTCTGTTGGATCAGCCGCATTTGCAGTTACACTCTGTTTTTCAGCTACCGGTGGTTGATTGACTTGGTTCACAGTTATTGTTACAGTGGCTGTATTGCTATCCACTGTTCCGTCATTGGCATTGAAGGTGAAACTGTCCTTTCCTGTAAATCCAGCATCAGATGTATAGACTAGACTACCTGTTTCTTCGTTAAGGTCTGTGATGGTGCCTGATTGTGGCTCTGAAACTAGAGCATATGTCAAAGCATTACCTTGTGGGTCTGTGGCCTTGAGAGTTATTTCTGTTGGATCAGCCGCATTTGCAATTACACTCTGTTTTTCAGCTACCGGTGGTTGATTGACTTGGTTCACAGTTATTGTTACAGTGGCTGTATTGCTATCCACTGTTCCGTCATTGGCATTGAAGGTGAAACTGTCCTTTCCTGTAAATCCAGCATCAGATGTATAGACTAGACTACCTGTTTCTTCGTTAAGGTCTGTGATGGTGCCTGATTGTGGCTCTGAAACTAGAGCATATGTCAAAGCATTACCTTGTGGGTCTGTGGCCTTGAGAGTTATTTCTGTTGGATCAGCCGCATTTGCAGCTACACTCTGTTTTTCAGCTACCGGTGGTTGATTGACTTGGTTCACAGTTATTGTTACAGTGGCTGTATTGCTATCCACTGTTCCGTCATTGGCATTGAAGGTGAAACTGTCCTTTCCTGTAAATCCAGCATCAGATGTATAGACTAGACTACCTGTTTCTTCGTTAAGGTCTGTGATGGTGCCTGATTGTGGCTCTGAAACTAGAGCATATGTCAAAGCATTACCTTGTGGGTCTGTGGCCTTGAGAGTTATTTCTGTTGGATCAGCCGCATTTGCAATTACACTCTGTTTTTCAGCTACCGGTGGTTGATTGACTTGGTTCACAGTTATTGTTACAGTGGCTGTATTGCTATCCACTGTTCCGTCATTGGCATTGAAGGTGAAACTGTCCTTTCCTGTAAATCCAGCATCAGATGTATAGACTAGACTACCTGTTTCTTCGTTAAGGTCTGTGATGGTGCCTGATTGTGGCTCTGAAACTAGAGCATATGTCAAAGCATTACCTTGTGGGTCTGTGGCCTTGAGAGTTATTTCTGTTGGATCAGCCGCATTTGCAACTACACTCTGTTTTTCAGCTACCGGTGGTTGATTGACTTGGTTCACAGTTATTGTTACAGTGGCTGTATTGCTATCCACTGTTCCGTCATTGGCATTGAAGGTGAAACTGTCCTTTCCTGTAAATCCAGCATCAGATGTATAGACTAGACTACCTGTTTCTTCGTTAAGGTCTGTGATGGTGCCTGATTGTGGCTCTGAAACTAGAGCATATGTCAAAGCATTACCTTGTGGGTCTGTGGCCTTGAGAGTTATTTCTGTTGGATCAGCCGCATTTGCAGTTACACTCTGTTTTTCAGCTACCGGTGGTTGATTGAATGGTAACAAATTCTGAATTGTGACTTTGATATTTTTTTCTGAAGATAGTTCATTTTTATCAGTTACCTTAACCTTGAAAACCATGACTTGATTTGTAGTTCCTTCAAGAAGCGGAGCATTGAAGGAAGCCTTTGATTTGAAAATGTCAAATAAATCTACTCTTAGGCCTGCAATCTGACTCCATTCATACTCTAGGCTTTTGCCGTCTTTTGAATCAAAGCTACCTGAAGCGTCTAAGATCACTCCGTTAAGTCCTTCATCAACTGTAATCTCATTTTCTAGACTTACTACGGGTGGGTTACAACCTGTTCTGTCTCTAATTGATGTGAAGGAGTTATCTACAAAATTCGTAACATCTTGATTAAACAAATCCAATACCGAAGCCTTTGAAAAACTATAACTAAACGAATCTAGATATTCGCAGATAAGATGATCATAACTCCCATCATCTTGAATATTACCAATCGCATTGTTTAGCGAATCTGATAATTCTTCTTCTAAGTTAGGAGGCATAATTATTGTCGATACAAAATCACGAAGATTTACAATTGCATCCTCAAGAGATATGATTGTCCATGAAAAGGATTGTGGGTTTGGATCTTTATTGTTTGAGGTATCTACTGCCCTAACTTGAAATGAATGGAGTCCTGTTTCAAGGTTCATGTAATAACAACCCGATTTGTTATTTGCCTGGTAATCTATCGTGCTTGGACGCCAATTTCCGTCATCTAATTTACATTCAAAACCCTTTACGCCTACCAGATCATGACCTGTAAACGCAAATCCAATGTCATCAGAGTTTGTAAAATCATTGTCAGCTAATATGCCCATCCAGCCAGTTTTACTTATCCCTAGCTCAGTTGTGGGAGGGGTTGTATCCTGAACTAATACCTCAAATGAGGCTCTTGCTTCATTACCTGCTTCATCTATAGCGGTGCAAGCGACTATTGAGGTTCCTAAGGCAAACATACTGCCACTTTGTGGGTGTACAGTTAACTTCTAGAGGAGTCCCGGTCGCATTTGTTGCTGAGGCTGAGTAGGAAACAAGTGAACCTTGCGGTCCTGTTGCTTCCGAAATTACAGGACTAGCTGGGACAGTGATTATTGGATCTTTTTCATCGTCATTCCTAGACCCGTTATTTTGTGCGTATACGTCAGACCATGCTGAATAATTGACGTATACGGTTGCTGATAATATTAAGACAAACACAAGTATGAAATTCTTGTTCAATATTAAATCAAAAAAAGGCAACTATTTAAGTCCTATCATGATAGGTGATTGAGACAAAAAAGGATTGATTTTTCACCGACTCTAAATACTAAAGTCATCGCAGTTTCAAATTACCATTTCTGAGTTATTTACCTTGGATGTAGAATCTGTGATTATGAATTTGAGTATGGAAATTTAGATTATTTGTATTACTAGAACAATAAATCAACGATCAAAATGTGGATGAATCTTACCAAGAATTATTATCAAAGAATGATATTTAGTAAGATTATTTCAGAATCTGATTAAACAATCCAATTATATAATACAATACTTTATCTTGCATGGATAAAAAAATTCAAATGTCAATCTTGTCAATCTTTATTGCAGCAGCCTTAATTGGCTCAGTAGCAACCTTTGGTGCTAACATGGCCTTTGCAGGCGGTGATAATCACGATGGTGACAAAAAGAAGAAAAAATCTAATGAAGCATTACAAGGAATCGGTCAAAGTACAGAAACACTCCAATCCTCAAGCTGTGGTTCTGGTAACGATACAACTGCATCATGCAACAATGTAGCCTTGTCATTTAACTTAAATGATGGCAACAACGCATTAGGTCAACAATAAGACCATTTTTTTCTTTTTAGAAATCACATTTTTAGTATATTATCCTTCTTATATTCTGGTATGCCCAAGTATACCGTAATTTTTCTATAGTAGTTGGCTTTCGGAATCTTAAAAAAGAATTTGTTACCTAAACAACAATCTTCATGAGTGACATATCTTGCTTATACTAATTAGTTAAATTAAATTTCTCATTAGTAATTTTATCTATCATAAAACTATACCAGAAGTTAATATACTATCTATAAACTAATTTCTCATTAGTAATTTTATCTATCATAAAACTATACCAGTATTTGATATTTGTCGAGTGTTGTATAATCAAGATCTGAAACTATGAGAAGATAAAATTTTCAATATTTCATAAATGATCTAGCAGCGATAGTAATATGTGAATAGCAAAAGCCGTCAACATACTAAATCATACTTCCTTTCTTTATTGGTACTTTTGAGTATTTTTAGTACAAGTGTTATTCAGAGCGTTGAGGCATTTAGCATAGGTTTACCTGATATTCCTTTTCTTAATTTTAATTTTGACGATAATTCCCCTAAAGAGGATAGTTCATCCATTTTTGACTTTGGTAAAATTACAAATAATATTCCAAAATCCGACCCCGACGAAGACGACAGGACGGATGATTCAGATTATGATTTAGACGCTTCTTATAGCAGCAATAGCAATGGGCAGTCCAATGACGAGACTACTCAACCTCACTCTGCATCCCTTCCATTTCCCGCAAATATGATGACCTCGGTTTATAGTAACGAAAATGAGAATACTGACGAGATTAACAAGACTCCATTAAACCACCAAAATACTTTACCATTAGTTGGTGATTATTCTGACGGTCCATCTACCTTTCTCTCAGATACAATGATTTCTGATGACAATGAAATTCCAGGGCAGTATATTGTTGTATTTAAGGAAGATGATACAACCGTTTCTGACTTTTTTTCAATGCTATCAAGTAAAATTGGCACACAAGACATTGAAGTGCTACAAGTCTATGAAAATGTGCTAAATGGATTGACAATTCGGGTACCAAATGATAAAGTTATCGAGTCAATAGAGCAACTTCCAATTGTTGACTATGTAAAAAAGGATATGATGGCTCAGGCTTTTGCACAAACATTACCAAGTGCGGTTCTAAAAGTCCTAGCACTCGATACGGAAACGATTAAAAGTAGCTAGTATTAGCAACTACAGCTCAGCTGTAGAAATGATTGCAAATTGCATACATTTACTCAACTTATGAATTCCAAATACATACCCAGCTACAACTGATACATCATTTTTCACAACATATTGAAGGCGGATTGAGCCTTTACCTAATTTCTGTTTTAAGAGACTCTCATCTACTGGTAGCCATTTGTTAAATGATAAGGGATTCGGATCTGTCCATTCTTTCGATGTAAAAAGACTTGGATATTGTACGGTTGACAAGGATGAATTTAAAGAAGCACTTTTTATTTTAAAAATAAATTCCTTGGCTTTGCCCGATACATTCTGTCATATATCGATAGACAAATAAAAAATTTAAGTTCTGCCGTTATATCAAAATTCAAAAATTAGGGGCAGCTTTGTATACAGGCTTGCCCAGGCGGACATGGGGGCATATTGCAATCTACTGGATTGCCTTGATTGTCATCTGTAACTATATTTGAGGAATTCTCTGTAGTTTCATTTTGAGCCTCCACTGCTCCAAACATCTCCTTCATGTCAAGTGGCATTAGTTGGTCTTTAGCACTAACATCACTTGCTGAGACGGCTTGAAAGTTGGTTTGGAAGTAATATGCAAGAAAAGTTGACAAAACTAGGACGACTAAACCTGATAGAGTGGATTTCTTATTCAATAAAGAATGTACTCTCAAATCGTATAAAAATTTTGATCCTTGACTACTGCTATATACTAAGTTGCACTTTTTTCGACGGTGTAAATAGTATGAATATAATCAAATCAGAAACACCGTTTTTAGTAAAAGCCCAAACAACTGGTTGTAATAACAGAAAAAACAGAAGTGTTACATACCACTTTATAGAATCCGCTCATACGTTATGTTTGGATAAGGAAGCACTGTTACAGGCATAGCTTAAGGCCTATCAGGGACTATTAAAACTATTATATGAAGAGGAGGATGACAAAGATATTACCGAAATTGTGATAATGAAATTAAGTAAAGTCATAAATATTATCCGGAATCATCACTGAGAACAAATGTCATGTGATTATAAAATCGATTGATCAATGGGCTTTCCATTTGTCTGTCCATAATGATAGTAGATGATGAACATGAAACTGCACATTTTTTGATTCACATTTACCAAGACTACTCAATGATTCGATTCGATCTGTCGCAACATCTTTAGAATAGTGATCAAGTGGATAACAATGAACAAATCAAAAACAATTGTGATCCCTAACCATTCATATCCTCTGGACTATTCTACCGATTACCCTTGTTCTTGACCACCATGTCTAAAACCATGAGGTAAATCTTTGTCATTATAATTCTATTTGAGTCAAAGATTGATGCTTCCTTGCATACACCTCTAATTACAACTAGTTATTTAGTTTAGTTTAGTTTACAAATGATTCTATTCTATTCATTATCCTTTTATATTAAAATTGATCATATATACACACAACTCACGGATTAGGGGTATATTACACGGTATGTTTCATTAGTAACATTTTAGCGTTCATAAAAAGCTCGCTAGCACGACATGAGGCTATTGAGAAGCAGTTGGTAACATTAAATATTCTAACTTGACAGCTTTTATTTACATAAACGATATTTTATTACAGTATATGAGTATGAAGGTGTTTTGACAGAACAATGAGTCGGAATTTAAGGTCACAAGTTTCTTCATAGTCTCTCCCTTCATACCTGGCTATTGGCGATTTTTTTGCATAGCTTTCCGCTGTGACAGAAGAGATTGTATAGAGAAAATTGAGGTTCATCGGCGGTAGAGACAACCGATAAGACAAGCCTGTTTAGCAACTTAAGATATTACAGCAACCGAATCATCAGAAAACTTGACTGGTGATTTAGGTTAGCAGTTGAACGCAGCTTTGACGTTGAACGATGGTAATATGGTAATATGGTAATATGGTAATATGGTCCCTCTCTACTCTGTTATCTTCTTATTTCCAATCGATATAGATCTATCCAGAAGGATACAATAATAAACTTGACAAATATTTAGGGTGTAAGCGGTAGGGTAAATATGTCAATAGCCTT
This sequence comes from uncultured Nitrososphaeraceae archaeon, assembly GCA_963850055.1. Taxonomy (GTDB): domain Archaea; phylum Thermoproteota; class Nitrososphaeria; order Nitrososphaerales; family Nitrososphaeraceae; genus Nitrosocosmicus. The sequence continues at coordinate 83,045 of CAWKJS010000030.1, forward strand.
TTAGCAATACTTCTCTCCGGCTGAAATTTGACAGTGCAATAGCTCTCTGAAAAAGTGGAACCGAGTAAAAATATGTGGTTTGGGCCTGAGGATCGTGCATTCGTTTTTATATCTTTTCATAAAGTCCACGGTTTTAGATTATTTAAGAGGTCTTCGGGAATTGATTTTCTCCATATATGTAAAAATTCCAAGTCCTTTTTCTTGTCTCTGAGTTCATCGGGCAAAATAATCGGAATTTCTTCGGTGATAGGATAAAATCTCAGGCAGGTCCTGCACAGTAATAATCCCTCCTGAATAACTTCAGAGGATAGTGTTGGAGTAGGGATTGGGGATTCCTGATTATTTCGATTCTACATTACCTTTATAAGCTTCATCTTTCGTCAAAAGGCCTTGATCATTATGAGGAGAGGTCTTAGAATTGTCTGTATTGGAATTTGAAAGAGTTTTGAACTCCATTAGTTCCAATGTGGATACTTTGTCAAAGGGACAAACAAGTATATCCAATAATTTTTTATTCAATTCTATTTGACAAATTCTAATAGATATCTTTTAAGTGTTTAAGCCATTCTACAAATTGCTTGATACTCTAAGTTATCAATTAATCATACTGACCGCAGATTGTAGTTTTTTCTTTTCTGGACCGATGTCCGATTTAATGGTTTGACAAACCTGTTGACCATGGATCATTCTACTCATCTACCCGCATCTCACTGCTTAACTATTAATATAAAGTAATTCTGCTCTTGTCTAGTAGAAAGGTTAATTGTGGTTAAGCAATGTAAACTAGCCATTTTGCGATTCGAAAATGATGACTTTATATGTATACTTTCTATTCAAGTCGATATTTATCAGGATTAGTATATATTTTAAGATGACAGTTGATATCCTTGCGGGTCAAATCCTTCCTGTAATAGTGGAATGTCGATTAGGGCTATACTCTCGTAACATCTTATTGACTGTATCTACATGCGGGCAGGAAGGAGGAGAGGATGTATAAATTAAGAGAAGCATTATATGTCTTGTCCTTGGATTTTGCAATGTTCGAAAGCCATCATTATGCCTAACTTGACCTTTATAAATCCTGCTTTTAAAGTGCAAAATTTTCTCCAATATGTATAACCGAGAAATTTCCTGCCATGTTATACTACCATCCTATATATGGTTTATGCAATATAGACTAATGTTGGTATTATTTTGAAATTGAAAGTTAAAAAAAGTACATAGTTCACTCTGTGGTTATCATCGAATAATACCTAAGTCATTAATCAGAGCCCTTATTCGACTTGGGACATTAATCAATGCACAAACATCCTTACGATAAAATAAAAAGAGTATTTAAATTGGGAGCTTTATATCCTCGTACCCGTCTATGATTGTTATTTGACAGGACTTAACTCATTTTCCAGTTAACTACCGATGTAAAAAATTGGCAAAAAAACTGAGTAAAATCTAACTTATCCCGTTTGGTTGCCTATATAAAACACTACAGGCAATGTGACAGTCACTTTATTTTTTTGAGGTATTATCTGAGTTGAAGGCGCAGGCATTTTTTCTGCGGCATCGCCAGCATAATTATCGTAAAAGATAGGTGGGCGGCGTATATCCACCTCCTGAACTCGTATCAATTTTTTTTACTCCTGCAATCGTAAAGTTTCCTTCTGTAGCTAAAATTTCAGCCTTTATTTTGGCATTTCTAAAAGCCTCCTTCAACAACTCCATGTTATTATCATCCAATGTTTTCTTTGATATTACAAAGTCAATGTTATCAACCCTGTTTGCACCATTATTAACGGCTAAATCAATGAACTTGGAGATATTTGCACTTGCTGAAGTCTTGAGTTCTATTTTATTTAGAGCAGTATAAGAAATTATTCTATCATTATTACTATTTTCATAGTCGTAATTGGGTGTTATTTGGAAATTAGATGTCGTTATATTTTCATCCGTAAGTCCCGCCTGTCTTAAAATATCGATTATCGTATTCATCTTATCAGCATTATTTTTTCTAGCAGTATTGGGATTTGCATTGGTATTTTCGACCGCCAAAGATATTTGAGACTCATCTGAAGGAATTTCCTTTTCTGCACTTCCAGTAGTCTGAAATGGTAGGTTTTTCTTCTGGGACTACAAAATTCTGGGCGTCAACAATAGAGACATTCGTAGTCATCACAGAGAGATGGAAGTACAACTATCAATATTATAATTGGGAATAATTTTCTCTTAAAATCCATAAAAAAATTTTGATGATATTCTTATTTAAGATTTATTATTAATATCGATAAATTATAAAATTTTCAATTCATTTGTTAAAAAGTTATATTCCCACAACTTTTAGATAAAAAAGTGGAAAAAGTAAAGAAAAAACTTCCTAGAGGAATTTTGATAATCACTATACTTACGATAATTAGCGGTATACTTCTTGTCATGATGTCAGTTTATGCTTTTAATCTGTTGCTGCCTTTAGGCGGGATTTATCTTATGGGACCTGCATTTTTGTTAATTTTGGGAGTAACATCATTATTTACTGCATATGGGTTGTATATTGGGAAGAATTGGTCATGGAAACTCTTACTGGTGTTGTCAGGATTTGGGGCAGCTGGGTATTTACTAAATGTTGTAAATGGACAGTTTATCTCAATAATTGGAGTAATCTATAACTCATTATCATATACTATATGTATAGACCTCATGTAAGGAAGTATTATGGGATAAGAAATAAGACAAGGAGGTAATTTTTAACTTCTGAGACTTTTCATTGTGTTGCATACACAACTATAATTTATTGATTATCTCCCATGTTTTGAGCCTGAAAATATTGGTGTAATATCTTCCGGATCAAACACATGTATATTCTTTAGAAATTACTTGGATTGCGATATTCAAATAAAAAAATTAACCAAGAATAGTGACTGATTTAAAATGGATTCCTGGCGCGCTGTTCGACTTTTGCATTTATAAATCTATGATGGGCTATCTGTTTGGTTTTGATCGGTCCGGCTTGTAGCTCACATCTGCCGTCTTAATACCATATTCTAATTTACAACGTCGGGTCTTAATATATGATGATCACAAGTGTTGACTTTAATGATTTTATGATTCACTGCAATAGTAACTATCTTTATACAATGCTCTTTCTGAGCGGACTGGTCAGAATCTGGTTCCTGCACGAATTTAACATACTTCTACTTGAAGATAAAAACATACCAAAAGATTGTTGCATTCATCTTACTCATTTAATACAAATGAGATTAAGTGATCACTTTTCGGACTAGATGCCTTCTAAGAAAGATAATATAATAGATGTAAGTGTATTGGGTTCACAAGCGCCTTTTTTTGAATCAGATATATAAATAGAAACCATTTATCCGTTATCAGTTACTCGTGAATGGGGGTCACGCCATACAGAGATTAAGTCAATTAAATTATAGCAAATAACAGATACTCAATATCAATAAATCCACAGATGAAATAGACCGTCCATTGAACTACTAGAAGCCCCGAATTCAGCGTTTACTAGATATCTCCGGTAGGATAACGAGGAAATAAAAAAAAGATGAGTTATTTTTTTAGATATCTAAAAATTCAAGAATTTTATTCTTTATTATTTTTGATGCGTCTCCTTTTCCAAAAATAGCTGCTTGCGAAGTCTTTTGTGGATACCATTCATTCACATATTTAACAATCTTATCTGTGTCATACCAACTAATACATTCCACCCTTCCTTCAAGGTTTCAACCCATTCTGTATTTTGCCTAATTGTGATACATGGTTTTGATAACAGGTATGATTCCTTTTGAATACCGCCTGAATCTGTCACTATCTTTGTAGAGTTCTGCATTAGTTTAATAAATTCCAAATATCCCACTGGCTGTATTATTCGAACGTTTCTGCAGTTTTCTAATCTCTTATAAAGATTCATTTCTCTCAATATTTTTTCAGTTCTCGGATGAATTGGGAAAACTATCTTAGTATCACTCAATTTCTCAAATGATTTGATAATCGATAAAAAACTTTCGATAAAGGCCGTATTTTCGGCCCTATGCATAGTAAACAATACGTATGATGAGGATTCAACTCCAATATTTTCTAGAATTTTAGATTCTGTATGTAATTTTAAAGATTCGTTCATTATTTCGACAGACACATCCCCACTATTCACTAGAATGCCAGTTGAATTCTCCTTGATTAGATTACTGTACGGCAGTTGCAGTAGGGGCAAAAAGTAAATTACTGATACTATCAGTCAGAATTCTATTCATTTCTTCAGGCATTCCTTTATCAAAACTTCTAAGACCTGCCTCAACATGAGCAATTTTAATATTTGCCTTAATAGCGGCAAAGGCGCCCGCAAACGTGGAATTTGTATCTCCATAAACAATTACCAGATCGAATTTTTTTGTTAATAATATTGCTTCAATTTTTTTAATCATTTCTCCTACTTGATAACCCGGGAATCCCGATCCGATTTCCAAATTAAAGTCTGGGCTTGGTAGATGAAACTCTCTAAAAAACACCTCAGATAATTTGAAATCATAGTGTTGGCCTGTATGGATTATTGAGTGTTCACAACTCTCAGAAAGAGTATTATGAATTGGAGCCAGCTTTATGAAGTTTGGTCTGGCACCTACTATCGATACTATGCTTCTCTTTTTCATCTAAACGATGATCACAAACTACCTCAATAGTTAAAAATTGTTCTATCTGGCCTCAATATGATAGAGTTTGATCCAAAAATGATTTGTTCAGAATATTATTGGTAACTATTTTTATTCAAGCCGAATCTGAAGAATATAATAAAATTTAAAATGTCTCTCATTATTGCGAGTAGTTGGTAAATGAATAAAATCCTTGAGATTTAAGAGTCAATTTTTTATGTTTGGGATGAAAAAATACTTTTTAAGTATCACCAAAATCGAAAAAATGAATTATTAACTTAATTTTATGCGATTAATCGGTCCTTACCAGATATGAAATATGTCCTCTTTCTTTGAGGAGCAAAGTCTTTTCTAAATTGGAGATTTTGGAAGGCACTTTAGATAGGATTTCCACATCCCCATATTTATTCAAGATATTTTTGAGTTGTTGCTCATAAAAAAAACTTACTTCCAGACCAGGCTTTACTTCACTTCGTATTCTACTTAGATCGATTTTTGAAGCATTAATTGCCCTCAAGGCATAAAATACGAATGAAGAGGTAAAAAAGGGTATTAACCGAGAGTTATAATACATTTCTTCTACAATTATCAAACCATTCGGTGATAATGCTGAATTTATAATATCAAGTAGTTTCTTTGATAGTTCTAAACTGCTGTACCTGTTTTTACCAATTAAATGATGAAGTACAGAATCAATATGGATTAGATCAAATTTTTCCTTATGGTTAAACGGCAAATTGAATCCATCTGTCACAAATAAATGTATACCTCGATCCATTGTATTGAAGTGAGCCTTATTAATCAAATTAAACGAAATATCAATTCCAATAAAGTTTCCATTCAACCCTGCATTTCTTAATCCTTTGAGGAAGCTCCCATCACCACATCCGATATCTAAAACTTTAAGATTTGAATTAACTGATTTTGACAATGCGCTGATAATTGGTAAATAATAATCAGGGTTTTTATTATAGGCGCTGTAGTGAGCATGGGTGTCAAAAAAATTTTTGATCTCTTTACTCTTCAATCATTGATAATGATATTTTATCTTTTAAAAGCATTTAACCTTAAATTCTTAAACTATTTTAGATAACCAAAATTATGGAAACCTATATCTGGATTATTTAATATAATTCTCCCTATAATTTTTTCAACTTGTGGTATAAATGCGATATATTAAATATCAGCGCCCTCTCGGGAAGATCACTCTCAACTCATTGTTTGGTTCTATCGAATGAGAGGTTTTTTAGAGGGTCTTGATATCGTTATGGACCATATAATTTTAAAAAATCCAAGGTACGCATTGCAGGAATGAGAAATATAGATCGTTATCAACTTTTACTTACTAGTGCAGATAAGGGATCTATAACCATCCAGCATTAACCGAAAAGTGAGAGAAATATGCATGCGATAAATTATTAACTGAAATGTCTTTAGAACTCTGTTTCAGTATATTAAACAAAGATTACGACAACTTGACGTAAATTTATTCTTCCATAAATAGAATCCAAAAGTGTATTTTGATAATCTTATCCTGATTATTAAATATTTTCTAAAAACTCTTGAATATTCGTTTGCATGTTATCAAAATTTATCTACGAGTCCAGCGTTAAGCTATAATATGAATAATTATTATGTTGACTGATAAAGATATTTTCATGGGTAATTTGATGAGACTTTCGTTTGTAAAAGAATTAATGAATACTATTCAATTTTATAATACCAAATTTAGAAACCCCATATCCGTTCTTTTAAAAAATAGGTTAAACCGGTATCCCATAGAGATAGTGCTTAAGGACCGCGAAGTTAAGACTATAAGAAAATTGGGAGAATTGCTCGGACTTTTATATGACTTTGAATATGATCCCGTGAAGGATTTATCACATCTGGATAAAATGGGTTATCCTATCAAATTATCTTCTGCAATAAGCAATGGGGAAATAATAGGAATATTTTACTTTAAAGATTATCAATTCCTAGAGTGTGCAGGCAAAGATGTCATTGATATAGGAGCAAACATTGCAGACTCTTCAATTTATTTCGCCATGGAGGGTGCTAATTCAGTTATTGCAATGGAGCCATTCGTTAAGAATTATGATATAGCTAAAAACAACATACAAATGAATAACCTGTCCTCCAAAATCATATTGCTCCATGCTGCTTGCAGTTCAAAAGAGCAAGACCTATTAGTTGATTCAGAATATGAAGGGGTATTTAATTCCGTGAATGAATTATCTAGTGGCATAAAGATTAACAGTCTAACGCTGCAAAATATCTTGGACCGTTATAAATTAAAATCTCCAATATTAAAAATGGACTGTGAAGGTTGCGAATATGATGTGATCTTGAATAGTCATGCCGATACAATTAAGCAATTTTCAGTTATACAAATAGAGTACCATTATGGATATAACGAACTTAAACAACAATTACTCAAGTTAGGATTTAACGTAAGTACCACGAAACCTCGTTTGCGAATCAATAAATTCGCAAAGAATCATAGTATGTATGTGGGATGGCTATATGCTCAAAAGGTCTGAATAAATTATTTAAAACCAGGATGAAAATAATTAACGAATAGTAGGAATACAACATAGAGAATTCAGCTGAAAAACTAACTAAAACAGGTTTATCTACATTGAGCTTTGTTAGTATTGGGCCACAATGAATGGTCTAGAAGGCCATGTCTAAATTTTTATTTCAGAATGAAATTTAAATCTACAATCCCAAGTTGTCAGTATTTTCCTAATAGTAGTATAATGATTTTTATATATCACTATACCTTGTTACTCTTACCCTTTTCTATTTAATGTAGGATAATACAAGAAGACTTTAATCACTCTATAGTAGTAAAAAAAACAAAATTTCAAAGCGAAGACTTTAATTAGTTCTGAACAAGCTGATTGGTATTATAGTTTATCTTTCCACCAATCAAGGTATATTTCTAAAATAGGGTTTCCAGTTATCCTGTATAACTCCTCTATTATTTCAAGATGTATAGAATGATAGAACTTATCTGCAGTGTGGCCTAAAAGATCGTAAAGCGAAAAAGTGCTAGCATCGTATTTATAAAGATTATTAACAAATGATTCGAGGCCTTTCTCAAAAAGATACTTCGCTTTTGAACTATGGGTATATTCGTAATATTCATGCAGACCTAACAATGTGAAGCCCATTCCATTTAGAACTCTTGGTTCTTTTAAGTTATTTGGACTGGCATATTCCTCATACCACCATCCATTTTCATCTTTATACGTAATTCCGCCGTCTTTAACTTCAGTATAAAAGGTATTTAATAGATGTTCGGAGAGGTTTAGATATCTATCATCACTGGTCAAATTATGGGCTTTAATTAGTGCTTGTACGGCTTGTGCTTGGGCCATGCCCGAGATCCAGGGCTTTTCCATTTGAAATTTAGGAAAATCGAAATTAAATTCTAAAACAGAATCTTCTCCTTTCTCTTTAGCATTTTCTAGTAACCAATCCGCTTTAATTATCAGTTTTACTATCTCCGTTTCATTGGTATAATTACTCTTTACTATATTGTCAAAATTTCTCATTGCAGCCTGTGAGATAGTAATGGGATTTAACTGAGGACCAATATATTGACCGTCCATATAGCCATAATCTACAACCGGTATAGTAGTATTGATTATTATGGGCTTATATTGGTCACGTGCCTTATCCAATTCTTCCATACTAGTAATTGTAAGGCCATACACGTTCCCAAATACAAAATTCATAATTAATAGCAAGGATAAAAAAATAATTCTAAGTGATAACATGACTAATGATTCTCATGTTGATCTGTAAAATGAAACATATAAAATGATTTCCGATTGAAGGTAATCTTCAATAAAAAAAAATCTAATTCAATAGATCAAATGCATAAGTTAAACAATAATTGAACTTTCTAAGTAAAAATCAACATTTCAAATAAGATCGGATCAACTGGTTTGATCAAAGAACCGCTACTAGGCGGATCAAGGGTCAAAAAATGTCAAGCAACCATACAAATACTTTTCGCAGGCTAAAGTAGGTTGTGCTTTCATCAAAAATTATGCTGTTCGTTGATTAATAGTCGTGTAACTTTGCGTTGTCTCCAAGATGAACAATGGATATGATCTTAATTATGAGTAAATACGATTTGAATTTATAAATCCCAAATAGTTTATACAACTGTCGTAGAGTACATAAATTAGATGTGCCATCTAACTCTGTAAGCAATAATATAGGAACTGCCGCAATCTTCATATATATTGAGACATTGGTTTCATTGGTTTTAGGGTATTTATTTTGGATCATCATGTCAAAAATTGGTACACCTGAAATAATTGGGACAGCCTCTGCAGTGATTACTTTTTCAGGAATACTTGCGGTAATCTCGAACTTAGGAATCCCAACCGGAATACAGCGCTTTTTAGGTAGAAGCTTCGCGGTTTCTTCAACATTTCAAAT
>CAWKJS010000031.1:0-304203 GCA_963850055.1 uncultured Nitrososphaeraceae archaeon
TACCAATTAAGATTATGAAAAACTTTTTGTTAAAAAAACCAATATCTCAATTATAGTCCCATCGTTTTGTCCTATTTTGTCTCCTCCATATTGCCACTGAGTTTAAATCCCTCTCCCGGTGACTAAACATTTTTTCTTAAATAATACTACCCCCAAGATAACCTAAAGGATTCGAATCCCAACATCGTCTGGTTTGACGGATATAAAATATAACTCCTCCTTTCCTCTTGCTATTTACTAACTTTGATGAATTGTCAAGTTTTGATTATTAAGTCGATTGAATAAAATGTTAATTAAAATTTAACATTGAGAATCGATCTCAAGGTTATCGAATTGATTAAATTACAGACTTAACTGCTATTAATCACATCGGTATATTTGCTGTCATGTATTAATTCACTTTGGAATAAGCTGTCGTATAGTCTACGTTGTGTCCAACAATGATTTTCGATATCACCTTTCAAGGTAACAATAAGGTCAAGTAACCCATTTCTATTTGGAATTGATTTTCCATCTGGAGTTTTATTTCCAGTTGTTTTCCATTCTACGTCTATTGCTACGATGTCATCTCTAATGGATCTACTCCGTACTGATATGACAGTTAAAGTCGCATCTTTCAGAACTGTATTGAAAGGATATTCATGTAGTTTTTTAATTTGCTCCTTTCCCTTGACATGTTGTCCTAATACATCAGTCCATTCACCATTATCAACAAATAATTCTGCAAACTCTTTAGGATCATGTTTATTCCAAACATTAGTAAACTTTTCAATGAGGGTGTTTATTTTCCTCATCCCGTCGCTCAACGTGTGGTATATGCTAGACTAAGTATTTTAATAATAAGCTCGACCGGGTAGATTGTCCATTATGGCCTTAGTGGCGAGGATGTCCCCCTATAGGTATGACGATCATATCAATTAGGATTTGATTATTGGTTTCTCACATGTATAATTGCTAAAAGGAGTTTCTTATGTGTATTAAGTTTGATAATAATAAGATAAGGAGAGTTAAAGATGGAATCAACTATCAAGATGAGGAGCAGGAGGAGGGGGAGGAGATTAAAATGAGCTGTAATGATAAACGGTCAGCTTGGTTTAGGAAGATGAAGAAAACTCTCGAAAAAATTGATAAAATCATAAATCAAAGTGTGAAGTTCCCATTTTATCACATTAAAAGTGTCTGAAACGTTCAACGTTGATGAATTTTCGCCTTACCAAGGATATGGCTGGTTCATTTCGACACTTCATTTCTTATTATTTTCCGGTTTTATATTATAGCTACTCAATCCAGTTTAAATAACTGGTTTATTAGACTGACTTATCGTGAGTGATGATACTTGTCAAGAAATATACAGAAAATTTTTTACAACAGACGATTTGATTGAGCTGAAGTGGAAAATCCTAAAGTATATGTGTGATATGTCCGGAATATATGATAGTTTTCCTGAAACACTGTTATTTCATAGGAACGATTTTAAAACTTTTATCGATCGTAAACTCGAACAAGAATATTCCGATGATAAAATGGGTAGACTTTACAAACTAATTATGGATAAGGTCATGACTCGGTGGGAACGAAGAAATGCAGTAGAAGTGGTTGCAGAGTATCAATATGGCGATTCGAAAATGATTCTTTATGAAAAAAAGAAAAAACTAAAAGATTTTATGTAATGAATTTAAGAAATATACGGAAGCAGACAAGTCATTTATGGACCGGCTTTTACCTTGTTAGCACCCAACATTAAACCTATTTTGTAATAGAACTCTGCTACCACTAAGATCTTAATCCCCACGGATGTAATTGAATAAAAGAGAATAATGTTAATTTGCAACAAGGCGGTGAATAGAATATTATTATGACTATTGTAGTTCGCTCTGACCGTGAATTTACTGATCTATTGAAAAATTCCCTCAGATCACGATATGAAAAAAGGAAGAGGTCTGAGGATGAAGTACATGTTTCCGATATTTTGCCTTCTTCCTGTATTCGAAAACAATACTATGGACGTAAGTTTCCAGATCTCGAACCACTCACAGACGAATCCATCAATCATTTCATTAGGGGAGAGGCCAGTGAATTTGTAATTACAGATCTGGCTAACATGGGTGTTTCACAAGCAGATTTAGAATTTGATGGTTTGATTGCTCATCCAGATATTCTGGACAAAGAGGTAATTATAGAATTGAAGGATACCCAAAGTAATCGAAGACTGGATATAACTGATTACGGATTTAGATCATATCTTAGACAGTTACTTTATTATCTAACCATAACCGGCATAGAAAAAGGAATCATATCAATTAGGTATAGTAACAGGGAAATGCGATGGTTAAAATCGGATGAAAAAGGTGATTATTTCTTCCGGCCGTTTGATGGCAAAGGTCCTCACATCGAAAGCTGGTCTGTATTGTTACCGAAGGATGACATAGGCCGGGAACTTTTCAATAACGAAATGATGCGCAGGAAAAACTTATTCGTAGAGGCAATCAAGGAAAATGATGTGTCTATACTTCCTCGGCTTAACATGAAAGTAAGAAATATCAAATGTCCATCCTGTGTATTTTACGATAAATGTATGAATGAGGACAAGGAAACAGAGAAAGCCGCTAAAATGGCAAATGAAATAGACCTGTTGGATATTCCTGGAATAGTAGATTTTAAGCCCTTCTTAGAATGACCTAAGAGAAAATATATCTATTGAAATACCTAGATATGTCTTTTCTGAAAATAGTGAACTATAAAATGTTTGACCGATGATTTGCAACATTATTTAATTTAACTTGATTCTTGAATTCAACTTTGTCTAAAAAAAATATAGAATCCTATTTAATATACCGATATCGGCCGAATCTCCACGCGCCCAAACTAAATGATACTTTATATGATAAAGATATTAGGATTAGCATCAAATTAACCATTCCTCCAAACACTCCGTTCAATAGAGGAGGAGTATTAAAACAATAAATTAATAATATCAAAGAGTAACTGCAAAACGAATTCGAATGAATTAATCTTGCGCGGGGATCAGGTATGAATCGCTCTATTTGAACCCTCGATCCCTCTATCTCAAATTTATCAGCCAAGGTTACGGATTGATAGACCAAGTTAATTTTCACACAAGATTACACCCTCTTTATATACTTCCTCAAGTGAAATTGGTTATGTATATTGATAGTAAGATAAGAAAAGATTATCTTTTCATTGTAGTATTTATATCAACTTTAATTTTATCGAGTATGACTGTGGTCAACGGCTTTACTAATTTTACATATGGTCAAACAAATGCTACCCAGGCCAATCCAACAAGCAATGTTACTACAAACCTGGTAAACATACAGGATATTCCATTACAAAAAGTCCGTGTTGGAGATATTGAAATGGCATACAAGATGTTTGGTAAGGGTGACCTCATTATACTTCATAATGGTATTAATGATGGCATGGATACATGGGACCCAGCCCTTCTTACTCATCTAGCTTCAAATAACACTGTAATTATTTTTGATAGTCGTGGAATTGGAAATACTACATCTGGTACCGAACCATATTCTATAAAGTTACTTGGTAATGATACTGCTGGTTTAATGGATGCTTTGAAAATCCCAGAAGCAAACGTTCTTGGATATTCTATGGGTTCATACATAACTCAACAATTTGCAATCACACATCCCGATAAGGTTAGCAGTATTATGCTAATTGCTGGAACTTGTGGTGGAAAAGATCATGTACCTCCATCAGATGAGTTTATCCAATTACAAGAGGGTATTGTAAATAAATCTCTAAATAATATACCTTTTTCTCAGGATGAAATGAAGTCTCTTGTAAATGCCTCAGAAGGATCAGGATGGATAAAACTGCATCCTGAATCTCTTGATGTTCCAAAAAACATGACATTCCAACAAATGAAACCTGGTCTTTCATCTGAAGCAATGAACAATCAGTATAAAGGTGCAAAGGCTTGGGTGGCTTCCGACTGGAATGGTGCCTGTGACGACCTTGCAAAGATAGACAAACCCATGTTGGTCATAGCAGGTACAGACGATAATGAATTAGTGCCTCATGAAAATTCTTTGGTCATTGCAAGTAAAGTTCCAGGAGCCTGGCTTGTACAGATAAAAGACGCTGGTCATGCTATTATGAATCAATATCCAGATGAAGTTGGTATGGTATTGCAAACATTCCTATCTACTATAAAACAATAGGTGACCAAGCAGGAAAGAAGAATTCAATATTAATTTTATATGCAACGTAGGTATGTGGGATCGAACCAATCTCAAAAAAAGTGCGAAGTGCGGGATTTGGATCCTTCTCTATTGGTTATGTCAAAATTAACTTTGGATTTTATTCAATCTTGAACCGTATCCCGACGGGCCCGAACCTTGTATAAAACAAGCATTTACTATCTTACAATGAATGCTTTAATTGGTTGGAACCCCCGTCCGAAAGACGGAGATTCGAATCCCACTCCCCGCGCTTCAAATGTGGGTTCTGCCTATATTGTTAAATATTAAAAAGTCAAATTTTGATTGTTGAATCTCCAGAGTAATTCCATTGATCAAGTATGTGAAAATCCTATAGAATCACTTGTCGACTTGGAAAGAAAAATAGATTCAATTACAAAAACTCTTTCAAAACCTTATTTTAATAAGATACTAAAAGACCTTCTGAAATCAAATCCAGCCAATGCAAAAACAATTGTTGAATATATACTAACAGAACAAACAGAAATAAACATCCAGGATTCAACTAAGGAAAGCAAAATAAAAACACTGGTCTGGCTTTCAAATTTTCATAATAATAAATCATTTTTTAATTTAACAAAACAGGATATTTTAGAATACCTAAATAATTCACGGAAAACATCGACACAAGACCCTTCAAACAGATGGATTGGAACATATAATGGTAGGCAAATAATGTTATCAAAATTCTTCAAATGGTTACACTATCCAAATGAGGATTTCAGAAAAAGATTAACTCCTATATGTATGCAAGGAATTAGGAAACTTCCACGTAAAGAAAAAACTTCATACAGACCTTCAGATATTTGGGAAGCAAGAGAACATGCAGTTTTTTTAAAATATTGTCCTTATAAGAGAGACATATGCTTTCACGCATTAGCCAGAAATATGTCTGCGAGGCCTCATGAAATACTAAATTTAAAGTTCACAGACATTCGATTCAATTTAACAGATAAAGGGATTCATTACGCAGAGGTGAGAATTACTCAAGGAAAAACTGGTCCCCGAACGGTTCCATTGAATGATCCCGATATCAAATATATAGGATTCAGAAATGATTGAAATAATTAAGATGTTATTCCAAATTGTAATTAAGGAAGTCGAATGGACAAATAAAAAATTCCAAATGCGTAACCTCTAGTTCAAAAATTCATACAGGCTTATTTTCTTACTAATGGAAGTATTAATCAAAATATTTATATGACTAAGTTTAAGAGGGCAATTATGGCAACTATGTGCAGCAAATGTAATAAACATGAGTTAACGAAAGATAATAAATGCAGCAATTGTTTGGAAGAACAGGATAAATGTTTATGTTTAGATAAGTAAGTTAACTTACGAACATTATATTCATATAACCTCTGACTGTGCGAATAAAAGAGTCATTGACTGTTAAATTTCAAAATGATAAAGTCATATCGACGTATCTTAAATAATCTTTGAGAACCTATTACTTAAAATTGCATCCAAAAGATATGAATTCAACTCAGATTTTCCTCTTATAGTAGTGTTAATATAGTCGAAACCAAATTGGATGGGTCTCAAGCAGTGCTTATAGATAAATTCTTGTCTTGTTTTTTCTTGTAATATCGGTTATAGAAGCAAATAATTTCAATTGAACGAACCCTACCTCATTTTGCAGATTAAGTTCGATGCTAAAAAACAATTGATAAACTCCTCTCCTGTTAACTCAAAGGGTCAACTCCTTAACCTGGGATGGATTCTTTAAAGAAAAAATTTATATTTTGATTCCAATATGAAGACCATTATCTTGGGGTCTATATATTCATCTTTGTAGTAGAGCGCAAGGATAATTTATTATCTAAGAATTGTGAGTTTTTCAGTTACAATATCTGAAAATTTGGATCACATTTGTTTCAAATCCCTTTGAAATGTTGCTGACTTATTTAAAACCTTATCGAACTCTAGGTTCTTGACATAACAGAACCTATTTTAAATAACCGATATCGGTTGTAAGCCCCTTGGGTTCGTTACTCCATTTAGTACCATTTCTATTTAAAATGTGCGTTATACTGTAATTCTAAAGTCTGACTTGTCAAGTTGCAGGATGTGGTTGTTTCAGAGAATAAATTATATTGATTCTGTATACGGCTTTCCAATTAATCATCTTCTCGAAAAATTATATCGTTGTAGTAACAAAACGATCAAAGCAAATAGAGGAATACAATCCATTAATATGATTGTGGATTTTTTCAAGAATTGATCACAAGCGAAGACAAAGAAGAGATAAATCGAATAGAGAATAAACTATTATTCCACGAAAAAGTGGAAGCAGTGATTAGACAATCAAGTTTTACCAATAATGCACATTGGACTCCCTCTATCCTCTTTGCAACTAGCCATAGAGTAATTGAAAAATTATGCTATCCCTTAAAACCTAAATTTAATTTCTTGGAGTACGACAAGATACTTTCAATTGAACCCTAAGATATTAATTTCACCAATGTAATACGTAGCCCAAATACATAGCCCACAACTACTTTTGTCCTAATAAAAATAACTTATCAAAAAAGAAGGATTGTGTACACTAATTCATAAAAAAGATATTTATCTATACTTTTTTTTTATTATGCTGTCAATTCGACGACATTTCAGACTCACCAGCACTAGACTCTGATTCAGATGTGCCTTCATCATTTGCAGTGGATTCCCCTGCTGTTGTTGTGTCAGATAAATCTTCTTCTGCCTGTGGCGAGAAATTAGTTTCTTGTTGTGAATCACTTTGTGGTTCTTCGTTTACTATATCTTGTTGACCAGTTGGTTTACACATTTGGATACACATTTCTGTCCCTGGTGGACACGGAGAAAGACATGGTTCCTTTTTATCACTGCTATCTTGACCTTCACCAGATGTTTCTATCCCGCTTTTAGGTGCTGTTACGGTATCGTTGTTACCATTTAATTTTGGTGACGACGATAATGGTGGAGGAGAATGATAGTCACATGGTGCTGTAATACATTGAACGGTACCAGATTGATTAGTTGTTGCTTGGCTAGGAGGGAAATCACAAGGTGCTGTAATACATTGAACGGTACCAGATTGATTAGTTGTTGCTTGGCTAGGAGGGAAATCACAAGGTGCTGTAATACATTGAACGGTACCAGATTGATTAGTTGTTGCTTGGCTAGGAGGGAAATCACAAGGTGCTGTAATACATTGAACGGTACCAGATTGATTAGTTGTTGCTTGGCTAGGAGGGAAATCACAAGGTGCTGTAATACATTGAACGGTACCAGATTGAACAGTACCAGATTGAACAGTACCAGATTGAACGGTCCCAGATTGATTCATTGTTGCCTGGACGAGGGCTAATGGTGTCAATATCATAGTAGTTCCTAAAAAAGCACCACTAATTATGAGAACGGATAATAATATTAATTTCTGCATTGATATAAAAAAATTATTGAGAGACTATATAAGCATTTTACAGTACGAATTTTTTTGGAATGGATTACGCTCATTTAAAGGTATTTTCAATATTTATTGATAGAAGTTCATTAAGACTACGCTTGGTCGACTTAAAAGGACAATATTCATCAGGGATAGAATGATCAGATTAAAACTAAAATAGGAGGCCAGAAGTCCAATAGATAAATAAACTCATTAGCACAACTATTGAAAAATGGAAAGAATAGATAGATCTAATGCAATAAACCAGATTTTAGTATTCAAGATAATGATCGAATCTTGCACGTCTCAGATTAACATTAAGTAAGTTAGTATTAATGAATATTGTACCGCTAAGATTACTATCACTTAGATCAGTATATAGAAGATCGGCCTAAGTGAGGTTGGCTTTAGTGAGGTTGACTTCGATTAGGTTAGTTTTTATATTTCCTTCAAATAGTCTTTAGTATCTTCTGGAAACCAAAAAATTCCCAAGTTTGTTATGAGATTTGCTTGCGATCCAGTTTTATATACAAAATTCTCAAAATACATATGATTAAACAGGAAATATTTCGATGGAATGATACTATAATGGATGAGATCAATAATTTTCTACAGAGAGGAAATAAAAAGATAATTAATATTCAAGTGGTAAAAGATATTGATGCTGGAGTCACTGGAGTAAATTATATAGTCTTTTATGATGAAGGTGTTGATTTTACATTTTGATTTTTAATGTTGCATACAAATTTCAAAATGAAAGTAAATTTTTCACAAATAGAAATAAAAAGACTGACATCATTATGTGATTACCAATCGCTATTCTTTAATTCTCTATGAACAAAACTATTAAGTTCATAATTGTTTTTATGGGAACTGTTTTTTCACTTTTCATGATGGTTTTTGGATTGGAATATGTCTATTTCGCAGCAATTGGAACTAGTAGTTATTGGGGTACTCTGTCATATTTCCTTGCTGCAGGTCTTCTTTGTCTAGCAATAGGGTCAACCGCTCTCTTCTTATCAGTGAAATTATATCGTCGTAGATAAAATTGATAACAAATTTTCTAAATGTTTAAAAAAAGTATGACCTTAATTAGGTTACATTATGGTAGGGACCTATTGGTCGATTTAAAAATTGAGGTAAATAATTCCTTGTCCGTAAATTATTTAAGTTCATTTCACGTATTAATTTATACTTTTATAAAAGGTTGTAGGCTTTGGTGCAAGCCAATAAAGGTCTTGAGGTAGCATAACAGATCTCAATACCAAGACCCAATACCTACATTCTGCTATTTGTTGTATTTGCAATCTTATTATTTTTTAGATAGAACTATTGATTTTTCAAAATTGGAGTAATTTTTAATTTCCGCTCTATATTACCTCTCTCAACCTCGTAAACATGGTTGGTTGATAGATAATTATATTTAATTTAAAATACTTAATATTTGGTAATCATATTGAGCAATTATGAGAACAAAACTCAAAGAATTCATTGACAAATCACCAGATACCCATTTTACCTTTGAAAGTCTTCACTATAATCTGCATCTAAATTCAGGTAGAGAATATGTTTCGTTATATGGTCAAAATGCTTCTAGGCCTGATGTAATTATATCAAAAGATAATCAAGTTGATGATTTAGAGATAAAACACGAACCCAATAAAAAACAAGTCATCGTATATAGAAAGGGGATTGAATTCATAAATTTTGAGTATCTAAGTCATTTTACTTTTAACTTGGAATTATCCAAAAATTATAGATGAGAAATGATTTTATATTAAAAACCATTCCTACCGAATAACATGTTGACAAATGGCATGGTTATCTCTATATTTTATTAGTTGGTATTCTTCGATTAGGATTGATTATATAGTCCTAAGTAAAAGAACCTCTATCGGTATTAATCCCACTCGTTCCGAATATTGTTTATCTGATCTACTAAACTAATTCATCTAATTAGTTTTAAATCAACCTTAAGGACCGATTTCAACACTCTTTCCACCCAGTCCAAACCCCAAAGTTTAGATCTATCAAAATAAGCCATCTGAATAACCGATATCAGCACGCATCCTCACGAGCCCAAACTGAATGATATTTTTATGGGAAATGCATATTAGGTCTTCGGGATTTGAATCATTTGCCGGACATGCATGTCAAATTGATTCTAAGTCATGGTCAATATTGAATCATTGACACACGGTTGAGACCTAATAAAGATAACGTATGCAAGTAAAATATGTCAATTTAATGATTATCGTTTATTTAACCAAAATCTATGTTATTGATAGATAAGTTAGTATATTATCTATGTCAATGATGTGCGGTGAATTGACTGATCTATAATTGTTCTAAAAGTCAAATTTATTCTCGGATGAATTATATTAATCGATAGAGGTAAAGAATGTAACCAATTTAATTGTGTATTCCCTTTCATGAGAAGCAAACTTCCATTTTCTAATAGCACCGAGATTGTTTGTTTAGTGCGTTTATGCTTAAATGAAAACTTTCTTTCCGCTCCAAAACTTAATGAGGCTATAACATTATTTTTTCCCAAGGATTTTTCATCATCACTATGCCAGGTCATTCCCTCATTTCCATTATGGTATAAATTTAGTAAACAAGAGTTAAACAGCGAATTTGTAATTAATTCTATTTTTCTTTTGAGATCCGTCAATTCGTTGGTCCATGGTAGTGCCTGCTTCGTGGTATTAGAATAAGTGTAAAGAAAACGCTGATCCCCATACCATGCAACTTTTCTCTTTGTAACTATATGCTTTCCTTGATATAATGCCTCATCATTCTTCCAATTTATTTTATTTAGTAACAGATTATAGTATGTATTTGCTTCTGATGTTGACATTATCTTTCCATAATAGTTTGCTTCTCCATCTTTGTTTAATACATTAACAAATTTGTCATTAAAAAGGTTCATTTAGTTATTTTCCAGAATAACATGCACTTATACATAGAATGTCCACAAGGTCCGTAACCATTACTAAAGCTTCACGTTTAATTTTCTCCCATGATGTCTAAGATTTCTTTAGACTTAATAGTCAAGTTTTAGGCTCCAGAGAAACCGTCTTTCCGTTGGGATAGGTAATAGAAGCAGGGAAACAATCCAAATCCACAAGTTCATTCTATTATACTTGTTTTTAAGCTCTTTGATTAAACGATTATCGATAATTTAATTAATGGATTGGTTTAGCAGGATTTTTGCATGCAACTGATAAAACATTCCCTTTTACCTTTATTTTACAGATTGACCATTTAACTCTTCATTTCCAGCTATTTATGAAAGTATTATCTTCTAACATCTATGTGACAACATTTTTTGCACTTGGATAAAATCTTCGATCCTTCTTTAGTATGTGCTTGGACTAATTTCCACACTTAATCTATTGAGGCATCAAAGATGCCTTCTCTATCTTTAATGAAAACCATTACTCTGATAGCCTATTCAACCATTTAATATAATCAATAATAGAAAATTAGGTTATCAAAGCTGAGTAAGATCTTCCTGACGAGAGAGGCTACACTAGCGATGGAACCTTATTTAGGTATCTTTTACCCTCATATGTTATGTGAATTTCCTCCAGTGCATGATCGATCTCAATGTATCCCTCTCCTGCTAGACATTGTAATACATGTTTTTTTAATAAATCATCTGGGGGTTCAGTTGTTTGCTCAAGGATCTTATTATATAGAGGAACAATTGGTAATGATATCCACTCATCACCTCTGGATTCTATATATAATTTATTGAGAAGCCGGTCTGCCAAATATTTGACATCATTATTTGAAAAGTTGAAATCGTCCATATTTCATATGACCAACTTTAAATAAAAAGGTAATGCACTAGGAACTATTTGATAAAAACTTCAATCAAGATTAGGTTATCAAGATAGCCAATGAAGAATACCTATCGCTAATTCCTTAAATACATGCCTTAACATTACAACACATGTTTAGATTTCTTGACGCTTCGGATGACTCTTTTTTGCAAAAGGACAATGACTATAATAGATTACTTAAGAAGTTGCATAATTTTACAGAATGTTTATCATCTGAGGACAAGGAATTGTTGTTAAAAATGATTAATCAAGTTTATTACAAATATCATAAATCCATATTAATGAAATCGGAAGGTGACACCGAACTAATGCTTTCAACGCTGATGGCGTTATTGACAAAACAGAATTTAGAAATTGAAAGATTAAGGAAGTGATATATCTCTTATGTTACATTCCTTCCAGCAGTGAAAGGGTTAACTACTTAGATTATGTCATCTCTATGACTTTTATGCGCCGCCATTAAGGGCGGCGAGATTATTCACTGAAAAGAAACACTATTTAGAATATCGTGCTTTACTGATAGACATTATAGTTCATTTAGGTATCATTTACAAGTAACATGAGAAAAAGCAATAAGGTTTCAATAAAGGTCTTGTTTCTTATTATGGTAGTAACTTGGTATCCTATTTAGTAGTATACCTCAGACCTTCTCATGCTTTTGTCTTCCTACCACCGGCAGTAAACTTATGACATGACTGTAGCCTTATTACACCTTTTTTGGATTATCACAGATCGATGATCAGTGCGTCCTCCATATGAGGTAGCATAATTTATGCAACATAATATTTAATCACTGATCATGCAAATTCATATCTATCAGTCCATATAACGATATTGGTTGTAATCTTGGTACAATCGCAATTGTCGTTACGAAAGTTATCATGACCGTAATATTTAACAAACCTATTGTTCTATTATTCATTGGGCTCTAAAGTAGTAGTCTTTAGTATATAAGGAGTAGATATGTATTTAATGGATTCATAGATAGGCCATCCAGATTTAAATCTCGTGTCAATAGAGATAAATAAAACAAGCAAGATTGCAACTGATATTAAATCCGTTTTATGTAGTAGAGACTTAGTAATTAATGGTAAGATCAACCAAGGAAAAACTCAAGAACAGAGATCATAAAGGTAATCTTATAGATTTTATATTTTGTAATAATTGATTAACCTTTGTATCTATAGCGCGGAAGAAAGAAGACTATGAAATAATTTGTATCAAATGTAGAACTGATAAATATTTTTTATGATGGAGAAACTCATAGATGTGTGATATTTCCTCCAAATCCTGAATGTTATATACGTTCTCCTTCTTAATAGCTGTTTATGCTAGAACTTAGTTCCCTTAAAGCTTAAATTCTAAATATACAATGCTTTAATTAGAGAATTTGAACCAATATCTCTCTCGCCTGTGAGAAGTTCATCCATAGCCTCTTCTCATGGGTAATGGTTAATTTTTCTTACATACAGATAACCGTAATGAACATATTAAGTGAGAGATTGAGTTTTTGTGGCTATACGCCTATGGACTATCTTGTCGAGCCCTTCTTTTATGAACATGACGGAATGGCAAAGGAAGTCACATTGACAGTCTATGCACAATGTGGGAAATTAGTAAATCCTACTTCATAATAATATATTCCAGAGAAAGGAAAACAAGAATATCAAAAATTTCGTAAGATAATGTTGGATGTTGCTTACTTGAGTAGATTTATTTTTGTCACCAGGACTTTATTTTCAGCCTCTATTTTAATTATTTACAGGTCTGTAATGAAATACACTTCTTCATTTAACATATTTCTTTAACAAACCTCTATGGAATTAAAAATTATTGTTGACATTAGATTGATGACAATCGGTATGACTTTATGACTAGATAGATTCCTTGTTTTTATAACAAGGGTTCGAGTCCCAAACTTCGTCTGACTTGACTTTACAAGCTATGTTTGTCACTTGTATTTCAAATTAGCAGATATTTACAAGTCGTTTACTAATAATACAGGGTCCATCTATTAAAGCAAAAATATACTTTATTTATGCTATCAGGTATACTGATAAATACAATGACATTTAGAAAAGGTATCAGTAGTGGGGTTGACATCCGCATTGAAAAATCAATAAAATTTTTAATCATGTCTTTTATTTTAGTTATCGCGACCGGACTACTCTTTCAATATCAATTTCCCAATGTTTTAGCTCAGTCTGTTAATGACCAAAGTTTAAATGTTGAATCCTTTGTTGAGGGTTTAAATTCGCCTACAAGTATGGCGTTTTTAGATAGTAACAATATAATGGTTTTAGAAAAGGATGGACTGGTAAGATTGATTTCAAATGGCCAATTACAATCTCAACCCGTGTTGGAAATACCAGTTGATGCACAAAGTGAAAGAGGGTTACTTGGTATCGCAGTAGAAGAGAGTATGAGCAGAGATAATGGCTCTATTCAAAATGGTGATGCAAAGAATATTTTTCTTTATTATACAGAACCTGGAGACGAAAATGATGGCGAATTAAAGAATAGAGTTTACAAATATACTTGGAATGGTCAAACATTAGAAAACCCTACTCTTATTTTAGATCTCCCAGCAATACCTGGCCCCAATCATGATGGTGGAAAATTAATGATTGGACCTGATAATTATCTTTATGGAGTTATAGGAGATCTGAATCATGATGGTATGTTACAAAACTTTCCGGATGGTCCTAGTCCAGATAATACCGGAATCATATTTAGAATAAACCCCATTGACGGAACCTTAGTACCAGATAATCCATTCTCCACAGATCCTAGTGATCCATTAAGTAAGTATTTTGCTTACGGAATAAGAAATTCGTTTGGACTTGCGTTCGATCCAGTTAATGGAAACATGTGGGATACCGAAAATGGACCTGCATCAAATGATGAAATCAATATCGTTGAACCAGGATTTAATAGCGGTTGGCAAACAATTATGGGTCCTATTTCTGCTTCTGGTAATACCGAAGATGATTTAGTTAACTTTGAAGGTTCTCATTATTCTGATCCAATTCTGACATGGTTGGATCCTCCAGCTCTCACTGATATAGAATTTCTAAACTCTACTAGTTTAGGTGAAGCCTATTCTAATAATGTGTTTGTGGGAGACAACAATAATGGAAACTTGTATTATTTTGAGATAAATCCTGAGAGAAATGGATTCATTCTTGACACGGTTCCAGATTTAGTTGTGGATAATGAAGAAGAACGATCTTCCGTAGTCTTTGGGAGTGGTTTTGGAAGTATAACAGACCTAGTAACAGGACCTGATGATGGATTTTTGTATATATTATCGCATGATAATGGAATTATCTACAGGATTACACCTGCTTAAGGTTTATTTTTATTCTTTGAATATTTATAATATTTCAATTTATCGACTGGAATTATTAATATAACCTTTCATTTTGTGCTTTGAATTTGGTTTATTAAAAGGAGATCTTGTATTAAGATTTTAAGTAATCTGATACTATAATTGATATGAATGATGTATCAAATCTTGAATCTAATGAAGTGGTGGAACGAAAGGTTCAGAGTATTATTTTAGCACATTTATATCTAAAAAAAGAGAGCGACAAGATAAAGTATCTCTTCAAGAAATAGAGGATAGAGTATCATCATTGGATCAAGCATATTTGAAACTAGATTTAGTTAAATTGTGGAATAACTCTAATTTGGTAGAAATAACAAATGGCAATGAATTTAGTATTACCGATGAGGGAATGGCAGAAGAGGAAAAAAGGATACAGGAGGATAGGATAATTGACTGAGGTTAATTTTATTATAGAGAAGGCAAAACTAGCTCAAACTATTGACACTGAAATTTAGCAGGACTCCTAGAATCATCTCTGTCGAAAAATCGGTAAAGAAGCTCTCCAGACCCAAATACAAAGCATTGCGAATTCCTCTAGGTTATCCTCCTTGGATTTGTCTCAAAAATCAATTTTTCGCCTCTCTGCTTTACTAGTTGTTTTTCTTAAATCCTAGATAGCATGCACAGTTTCGTATTAAATTTAATCAGTTTACATCTTAAGAGCGTTACAATATAACTATAGAAAATTTTAGTATAAACCCGTGAATGCAAGAAACGGGTTCAAATCCCAACTCCTCTTATAGATCAAAAAGTTTTATTTGGATGACTCCACGACTATACTATATGGATTCGAATCCCAATATTCGTCTGACTTAATTTTTGAATAATGTTATCAGGACAATATTATATGCACTAATCACATTCAATTAAATATCTCGATTAAGAAATTGACAAAATGCTTAACCAACAAAAAATTTTCATGTAACTAGAAAACTATGCTTTTAGATAAATTCAATTTGGCGATGATAAAAATAAAATAAAAATTATGATGTTGTTGCTGCATCTGTGCTATTGCCCATTTTGAGACCATCCAAGTCAACAAAATTCATAGGCTGTATGACATCCGCAGAAACCTCATAAACAGCAACGAACGGTTCATCCTCGCTAGCCATTGTGCTTAGGAATAGAGAACTGCCAACGAATGGAATTGAAGCCGAGAAATAGGGAGGGTTAACTCCGTAGTCAGGTGTAATTCTAGAAGGAGCGCTTATGATGTCAGGTACCCCTAATTCTCCTTTGTCATTGTGTTTAACAGTAAACAATTCGCTTATTTCTTTGGATTCCATCTGTGAATCGTTAGAATTATTCAAAGGCACTCTGTGACCAAATCCAACTTCTACAGGTTCTGTTGCTGTAAATGTTAGAATTCCTCTATATGACGCCCCATCGTCTCTATGTGGCAATATGTTTATGGACTGCTGCTGACTTTCTTGTTGTGGAAAATTCAGATATACAGGTTGTTTGGATGCCTCCATTCCACGGAGATAGATGGTCTGTTCAGGAGAAGCAGTAGAGAGATAGGAAATCTTTCCATTAATGGATGAAGAATTTGAATCGTTAGATATCGTATTGACTGGTTGCACTGATGCTTGTAGTAGATTGAAATCTTTACCACTGCTATATATGGTCATTAATAGCGGAATCACAATAATCAATCCTATACTTGAAATGATTTTCATCGTTATGAAGATCATTAGAAAGAATATAAGTATAGCGACAAGGCGTTTGCCGACAATAATTTTGATAAATTAGTTTAGAACATATAATAATAGATATATACACTTCTCATTCGCAATCACAATTCCGTTCTTTGATTACTAAGGGATGGAAAACAGGAAAATTACACAAGATAGAAATTTGGTTTGTCAAGCAAAATAAAAAATATTAAATTCTGTCTGAACATAGAAAGAAAGCACATTGGGTCCGAAATATTTTGAATGATTCGAAAATATCATTTCAAGTTAATAATATAACATTCAATGGTCATGGTAGGATCATTTAAGACGTTGATGAAGAGAGATTTGATTATCAAAATTTCAGTATTGATGGATGAAAAATATAGTTGGAGTGACGCTCTATTAATGGAGTTAATGCCATTATGATTGCAAAAATTCATCCCCATGGATTAATTTTTTTAAACTTCCTATAAAAAAATGAAAAATTACTCATTTTTGAAAAGGTGAATTTGCCTGAACTTCTATTGTTGGGATACATGTATTTTCTAAAAAATTTGAAATTCAAACCATATTAATCAAAAAAGGGAAATAGTGCAAGAAATAATTAGAAAATAACGCATTAATGAAATGATGAATAACTGATGTTGTTCTTCGGAACCGCAAGATACTATAGGATTTCAATCAAAAAGACTAAACATATGTATTGTTAATGTTTCTAAAACTTGTTACTGTAATTTCATATTGTTGTTAGTGAATTTTAATTAAATCGGCAAATTCACTTTAAATGATGATAAGCAATCAGTAACTAATCTGATCTATCACGGGCAATTTGAATGAGAATGTGGCTCCCTTGTCATGTTCATTGTTTTTACCCCAAATCATTCCGCGATGCATTTCTATAATTTCCTTGCAAACATATAATCCCAATCCAGTTCCATAGAATGATTTTGTAGCAAATTTGGTAAATAAACGTGAAATTATTTCAGAATGAATTCCATCACCATTGTCTTTAATATGCGTAATAACAAAATTCGTATCATCTTCTACTTTTTTTTCAACCGATACTACTATCAAGCCCTCTTTACCTAAAATTGAATTTATCGCATTGTAAATTAAGTTAGATACAACTTGTGTAATTCGATATTGATCACCTTTAATCAGGTATCTTCCATCAAAACCTTTAAGTCGAAAACATATTTTCTTAACATGTGGATTAGTAACACATTGAATTCTTTCTAAACTCAATTCAAAGTCTTTTATCACATCGTGAAGCAAAAGACCCAAATCGAATGTTTGCTCTGAAAGATTAAGGAGATTACTTTCTATTTTTGTTAGAGCCAGTGTGTTTTCACTTAGGGACTGTAACCTCTTACCATTATACAAAACAACATCAAGTAATCCTCGTTGTTCTTCATCCTCAAGTTTATCAATTACATGCTGAGTCAACCCAATTATTGATGTTAGCGGGGTTCTTAAGTCATGTGCTACAGAGTTAATGAACTGTTTTTGCATTTTGTCGTGGATTTGTAACTGTTCATACATGTTAGTTTGATTCCATAAGGCGTCAAATAACAAAGCATATGTTGACACAGTGGGTAGACTATTAGAATACGTTGCTAGTCCTATCGCTTCCGCTATAGTTTTTTTTGTATCATCCTTTAACTCTACTACTATTGAAAATTTTCTATCAACTACTAAAATTGTTACCATTACAATGGGATCTATGAACTTATAATCTAAGTTTGAATTATGGGCCAATTCACGACATGTTTTCTCTGTATCATCAGTCTTTGGGGTAAGAATCCTTATTTTTACTTCCGGTTTAATTTGGGCGATCTGCTTTAGAACATTAATTGCGCCAACTTTCTTTTGTCTTTCAAAGGCGTTTGCAGAGGAAAAGATAATCAAAATCTCCTTACATGCAGATCTTAAAAGTTCAACTGCTTTAGATTGTAACAAGATAGGATCATTGATGGATTCAATAACCTCAGCAACTATTCCTTCCTCAATTTCTCTTATTTTTTTTATTGCGGGAACGGAGTTTCTCCAAAAGGTATTAAAAATATATTGACCTTGCTCTACAATTGGGGTCAAATTACTATAGTAAAGTTCGCCTACTGGTTGACCACTTTTTATAATCGATGTAGCAATGTATTCAGATTTATTGATTGCGATACCTCCTTTTATACCTTGAAGATGTCGGAATTCAGTTACCAATTCAGTTAGTTTCTTACAGAAACTTATATTTTCTGTTGTTACTTCAGTAATGCACCTTACTTTGCAACCTCTCTTTAAGAGATCTTTGAATCCATTGCGATAAGTTGGAGTATTAATTAGAATTGATGGAGCATGTAGATCGAATATTACATCAAGTTCTGCTTCAGTATTTTGAATGAAAGAATTAATTTTTTTAGCAATATCATCTATACCATACGAGATCTCTGTTTTATTGCTGTTAAAAGTATTATCGGTTATGACTTATCGTTATTATTTTTAAATACTTGTATTTAAGCCTCCTTGCCGTAAATTCTTGTAAAGAGATTCAATGTTATTGTTATTAATTTTATTTTTTATCTAAATAACAAATACTTTAGAATCAGATCAAAGCATGTTTTGATTTCCTCACTTCTCTCGTATCTATCTCATATCAATTTGAACTCTCATTTGCAAGACAAATATTCAATACCCATTCCCATATTCTTAATTGTCTTTTGTCTTCTCGAGTATAACTATGGAATTCAAATCCTTCTCCCGGTGACAAAAACATATTTTAAATAATACAATCCCCCAAAATAATCTGATGGATCATATTCAATATTTTTCTTTTTTTCTTGCCACTGACAATATCTTATGAATATAACAAAGGAGATATTAGCAACCAGAGACAAGAATGGTAATCTAGTTGATTTTGTATTTTGTAGTAGTAAGATATTAATTCTTTGATGCCTGCAACGAAGGAGAAGACTTTTATTGTCAATTATTCGGACTAGATAAGTTTTTGATTAGATGATTTTTTGTCATGAACGGTGGTCATTAGGCAAGACAATTCTCTGGACAATCGGAGTGTAATAGAGAAATAGGAAATTCATTAATCCCAAGCAAGAAAAACCTCTACATTCTATTCAATCTTGAATCGTATTCCCACAGGCCCATTAACTATATGGATTCTTCCTTGACCATCTGTTATTTAATTGGTTAAAAAAAGCAAACTGGTCGAAATTTCTTTCTCCTGTATTGAAAAGAGTATTTATGGCATTAACATGAATGTTTAGTAACGTTTAATGACTGATTCTTTGTACCTTTGTTTGACACCACTTCCTCGAAACGATCTTGACCTTAATCTATAATTGCAGCAAGGGCAGGTGTTTTTGTTCCACGAAATAAAGATTTCGCATATACTACATCTTTTTTGTCTATCGTGTTCATACCTTAAGGATGCATTAGAGCTCTTTTTTGCTTTGTATCTTACACATATGCCATTACAACTCATTTACGAGTATATTTCCCTCTAAAATGTTTGTTAAAAGGATTATCGAAGATTTATATAAAATATTCTGATATAATATTTATCTAGATAAAAATACTATTATATTTATATATAATGATTTAATTCTCTGGCTTCTAAAGGGATGTGTAGATTTTTTTCCAAGGTTGAAGATATGTTTTTTTATAATCTATATCAGAACTCAAATTCTGTAAGGGGTCATCTCTATACATCGCAGTCACTTTGTGATTAACAGTACAACCTCGTCATTGATACACTCTGCAATCGCACAAATCGCATATATCATTTCCATTTTAATTTCCTGAAATACGAATTAATAATAAAAAATAAAAAACAGAAAATATTACCTAAAAACATTCTCTTATTTACTTTGAAAAAAGTCCTTCAGTTTTGAGTTTTTAAACTATAATAAAACAAATTCAACCTATAGTTTTGATAAAAATATGAACAACTTAACAAAAACCAACAGACCCTGATTGTTTACAATGATGTTTATAACTGCAGCCTTGATAGGATCTAAAGTCACAATATCGGCAGCAGACCAGAATTGAGCAATTGCTGCAAAATCAAAAAAGTCAAATGAAGCATTACAAGCTTTAAGTCAAGAAAGCCTTACAGGATCAAGGGCAGAATGTTTTTCAAACAATAACACATTAGCATCTTTTAACAACGTTGCACTTTAATTCAATGGAAATGATGGCAACAACGCAAACGGTCAGCAATAAACTTCTTTTTTTATTGTTTCAAATATGATATGTTAGGTTACATTCAATCTTAAATCTTATCCCCACGTGCCTAAACTGATATATTTGATTTATCAATAGTTTGACAAATTGATTGAAATTAAGATACAGCAATAGAAAAAATAAAAATAACATCTCATTTACTCAACTGTAATTGAAATAGTGTGGAGGAATATGAAATAAATTGTGTTGTGAAAGATAATAGTGGATTTATAACCCAGTTAGGTTTTAAAGACCAAGGTATTCATTCAATCTTCATTATCACTCGGTTAATTCTTTCAGGAAGAATCTTCTCTTATGTAAACAAAAATGGAAAAAGAGTAAGAGTTGTTGTTAGAGAGTCCACACTCGACATTGAATTTTCTATTTCTGATCAAGAGAATATAGATATCAATGATTTGGATTTCTTACCAAAATGCAGTAGTTAGAATTAACCTAGATTGAAGCGTTTTAATAAACCTGAACCATCATACTTATTCTAAATTAAGTCAGGTAATATTGTATCATCATTGGATCACCCGTGCATGTTGATAAATTCTGAAATCTCTGAAATAACATCGAAATCAATAGTGTAAATTCTTTGGCATTATCTTTAAATTAATCTTTGCTGAATGAGATGAAGAATCTTATTTAAAATACTGATATCAGCACGATTCCCCACGGGCCCGCTTCATAACCGAATCTTTTTTAGGCCCATGTGAAGGATATCGTATCAGAAATGTAACAACAATCTTATCAATAGATAATTATGATCACGAGTCCGATTCTCTGTGTTAATGATTGTCTATGTGTTAATTGGATTCAGAAACTAAAAGACAATATCCCAAATACTTTATTAATATTATTCCGTGTTATATAGAATTTGTTCATGACAGAAAAGATAAGGTCATTTCCTGACTGGGAAACTCTATACAAGAACCAAGAGGTAAAATCCATGCCGTGGTATAATGAATCTCTTGATCCTGATTTAGAATTAGAATTAGATAAAATGAAAATCAAAAAAGGCTCCTTCCTTGATCTTGGGACGGGACCTGGGACACAAGCAATAAAACTTTTTGAAAGAGGTTTTGACGTTACTGCATCTGATCTTTCACCTACATCAATCCATAAAGCATCAGTTCGTTATAATAATAATATGAACAATAAAATCAAGTTTATAGTTGATGATATTTTAGATTCTCATTTAAGTAGTAACGAATTTGACTTTATTTTTGATAGAGGATGCTTTCACGTAATTTCACCAGAAAAAAGGTCATTATATACAGAGGAAGTAAATCGAATTTTAAAAGAAGGAGGACTATTGTTCTTGAAGTGCTTTAGTGAAAAAGAACCATTGAGAGATACTGGACCTTACAGATTTTCTAATGATATGATAAAAAAATCATTTGAAAACGGTGGATTCAAAATACAAAGCATTAGGGAAACCGTTTATCAGGGCACATTAAATCCGTTACCCAAAGCACTTTTTGTTGTAATTTCAAAGTAAACATATAATAATTAACAAAAAAATATGTCGACTAATCTACACATATGTTGAATATTGCCATCTTCCTAAACAAATTCGGCTTGCAAATTTTCTTCTGTGTTAGAGTATTCCAAGCGTTTTAAATTTGATTTGCCGTCTTTAAGAAAAACCATTCCATAATACGTGTGTTCGTCTCCTTCCTCTGACGGATGCTTAATTATTACTTTAAATGCCATACTCATCTATACAGATACTCGATATTAAAGATATTGCTAATAACACCCAATATCAAATTATCTAGTGATAAATACCAAATAAATTTAGTTTGTAAATTAGAGCTGTAAAAACCTAGTTTGATGAATTCCGATACCAATATAAGAGACCAGTATTGCGGTTTTCAATTTAGTATGATATATAATAAGATAAATACTGTTCAACCTTGAATAATATCTACTGATCCTGGACCATATCTAAGTCATCCAAATCCAAGATTTTGATTTTTTTTTGGGTTGGAACCTCCGTCCGAAAAGCGTAGATTCTAATCCCAACCTATCCTCTGTTCTAATTTTTGAATATTGTCATCAGGACGATTTATTATATTTACTAATGACTTTCAATCAAATATCTCAATTAAAAAATTGACAAAATGTTTAACTAACAAATGATTCTTTATTCGCTAAACTATTTTCTTATTTAAGTAGTGGGTGTACTATCGTTTAGATACCAGTAACGGTATTGTATGAATGCAGTTTGATCGCGTTGATTATGATTTAAAGGATAAACTGGATGAGATGACACTTATTTCCTGTTACCTTAAACCTTAAAGTTATATATGGAGCTAACTCTACCTATCAAGGAATTATTGGATCTTTATATGCACTTATAGAATATTTATGGAATTATAATAAATCATTGATTATGAATAAATTTTACTAATCTGTCTTATTTTGAATCAGCTAGTAGAGTACATATTAAAACGATATTTGCATTATTACATAAAAAATAGATAAAAAAAAATAGGAACTATTAGACTTGCTTAAGAATCATTTTCTATTTTTATATGCTTCCATTTTTGATACTCCTCACTCGCTCGTTCATTGCTTATTCTAGTTTGCCCTTCTGATGTTAATTGATGATCATCTTGGTCTCCCTTTATGGTCGTCGGCTCACCTGCGTCAATTTTAACCCGCGTCATAGGTTCTTTGTCTAAATATTCTTTTAGTGAATCCCTTTGTCTATTTTTATTTGTTCCAGCAGCGCCTTCTTCATATTCTTTATCATTCGAATTTATCATATATGGTTATAATCAACAAATTATTTAACACATAACAATAGCACTAGATTCGAAGAAAAACTAAAGTTACTGATAAGAACCTTTTACTAAATAGTGAATATGATGATGTTCCTCATTATGTTATTTCTCCAAAAGGAATAGAATATATCAAACGATATAAATTGCTTAAACAGGTGTTTGCTTGATTCATTTTATCTTTAGTACAATATTTCAGTATTTTATCGGAGGAAAGATAAAGTGCTTGTACACTTAGTAACTGGGACAAATAGAGGATAATTTGCTGAGAGTTACTGAATTGCAGGCATTTAACAATAAACGACAGATTAATTGATTGTAAAAATATTGTATAACAAGATCTTGCTATAATGATAAGAAAATTATACAAAAATAATTAATCTAAATTACTATATATCTTTTTACAGTAATTCAGTTTAATGTCAATAAATATCAAAAAATCAAGTTATTTTTCAACAATAACAATATTGGCGGGGCTTTTAATATTCTCAACAATTTCCCAGGGATCATTTGCACTACAACCAAATAGTGATTCATTGTTGGATAAGTTCAAATCATTCCTTGGAAAAGATATTTTCAAAAAATCTGCATTTGATATAACCTCCAAAGGATTAGATTCACAGGGGAATCCTTTCATGAAGGTAAAGGGAATTGCAGGTTCTTCAATACCTAGTCAGGCTGACAAGATTTATGCATATGTGTTCATAACTGATAAAGGAGTATATGCTGTTGCATCTCACGCTATAGAAGACAGTACAGAAGTTAGATCAGATTTAAGATGGCATGCTCATAAAGTAACATTAGACAGTAACAACTGTATAACTTCTATAACCGAAGATGGTGATGCAGACCTTAAAATACACACGGTTAAAGTACTAAATACAGATAAACCTCTAAATCTCCAGAGTGTCCTGACAGCAGAACTGACAATAGGAAGCAATGGTCCATGCGTAACCAAAGTATTTGACCAGCTATAAATTAATTTTTTTTCCAAGATAGTTAAATTTAGGTCTTAAATATAGAACCACCACTTAGAAATTAATTTGGCCATTGAGTAAACGATTTATCGCATGATGGTTTTCCACAGGATGATAAAGTTATTAATAATGATGGAGTGCTTCCGAGAAGATTAAACAGTATTTCCGTCGAATGATGTAGTTATAGAACAAACAGATGAACAGGAACAGGACAAACCAGATAGCAGCAGACAAGAATCATCAAATCAGGAACAGAACATGGTGAAACCTTCTAATAATTAGGTTTTCCATTATTTATAAAGGTTCAAATCCCTCTTTCAGTTTTTAAAAGATTTTTTAAATAATACAAATCCAAAGGTAACCTAATGGATTCGAATCCCAACTCCTGCCTATTTCTAATTTATCAGTAAGTATTAGATCCCTGTTTTTATGACAAGGTCTAAAGTTGATTATCTATTTGCAGACTGAATATACCTATTGAAAGATGATCGACATATGGACGAATTTCAGTATAGAATAGAGGGCATGTAATATCCAGCAGGATCGTTATACATCCCCATAGTCATGAGGGTGAGTTGATGAACCAGTCTTAGATCGTTGTCAAGACACCATCGGAACAGCTCGGCATTTCTAGTTGGAACAAGAATACCTGGTCCTCCATAACAAATAGTCTCTGAAGCAATCAGAGCTTTAAGGTCATCATTAGTAAAACCCACAGAGTGGTTAAAATATGTCAATCCACTTGTATACCCTGTAATTTTTTCCCCGTGTAAAACTACTTTGGCAATTCCTTGCTTTATACTATCTTTTAGCTCACCATTTCTATCATGGCCATGAATCGATTTGCAGATTGCGTTACATGATTCCAAATCCGACTCAGTTGCCATCCGCACAGATCTTCCAGGAATGACTGCTGAAATTGGTTTTCCCTGCATGGTTGAGATTGGTTCTCTAACATCAAACCCTATGCGGGTATACAGCGCAAGGGATCGGTTATGATACGACGCTTGGAGCAAACGTATTGCCGGGTAGTTTTTGTTTCTAGCTCTCTCCATTACATTGCTCATTAACTGTCGACCTGCTCCTTTATTCTGGTATTTTGGATCAACTGTTATTGGTCCAACTCCTGCTACTATATTTGATCGTTCGTCTAAAAAGTTGCTTCCCATAATCTTGTTACCGTTTCCCTCAATATCTTCGGCTACTACTGAATAGAATCCAGGGTTAGAGAGAAAATACGAAGCAACATTTATTCCGATATCAACTGTGGGGAACTCGCGAGGAAAGCCATGTTTATCTGCAATTCCTGAAAATGCATCAAAAATTATTTTTCCAACCTCGTTCGCATCATCTATGGTTCCAGGTCTTAATCTTAAAGCATGTTCTATGCTGTTCAATTTAATAAATGAAATTGCCTGTTCAGATTTTTATTCTTTTATTTGCTTTTCGAGTCTGTTCACTTTATTAATTCAGTATAATGATAATCTGATAGCAAATACCCTTGACTTTAGAAGGTTAATGATAGGGTATATACAAAGCATCACATTCTACCGCCTTTCTATCAAGTAGATTCTAAAATTCTTTATTATATGAATCCACGACGACTGCGCCTGGAGGGGCACTCTAAATCCCTACTCCGTTTGATTTGATTTTTCTTCAATAAAAATACTGATTATATATTTTCATGGGAACGATTGAATAATCAGGATGGAGCGGATCCAAAGTATAGTTTGGAAGATAATAATACTGATAAAAGGAGCACAGATAAACCCAAGATATTTAGTGAGAAGCTGCGTATTCCGCTTAATATAATCGAATTGCAATTCAATCCAGAGAATGAAAAATTTCCAGAAAATAAAGGGTTAGATACGTTTTAATCTCAATTAATTATTGGAAACATCATACCTTTTTATGATGCTTAATGGATTGAAGTATAATTTCTGTTAAAGCAGATTTTCAATTTTCCGTGTCTTGTAAAGTGGACTTTAAAGTATTTTGTACAAGTTCATCTAACTCATCAAGTGATAAGGGCTTTTTTATAACACCTTTGGCACCAGTATTCAATAACTCTTGAATTTCAGAATCAGTAACTGCCGATGCAGTGAAAATTATTATATTCCTTGAACTCAGCAAATTCTCTTTCCTCAATTCGTAAAATATGTCGTAACCACTGAATACAGGCATGGCAAGGTCTAACAATATGAGAATATATTTTTCACCCTCATTCCTTAATTCCTCTAATCCTTTTTTACCGTCATTAATCACCTTGCAGTTAATATTCTGAGTCTCAAAATAATCACACAGCATCTCAGTCATATCTCCATTATCATCTATTACAAGAACTGTTGGTATTGGTGACATTGTCATATTTGTATTTGAGTTCAAATCTTTATAGTCTTTTCTCCATATCTTTATCTCCCTCTCTCTTTCTAGTTATTGTTTAGATTCTTGTTCTTTTCTTTGAGTCACTTTTGGTATGGTGAATATAATTCTAAGACCATTCCTGTAAGATTTATCTATCCATATGCTACCCCCATGTGATTCTATAATGCCTTTACATATTACCAATCCTAGGCCCGTGCCACCGTGTTTTCTTGTAGCAGTAGTATCAATTTGATAAAACTTTTGAAATAAATAATCTATTTTATCTGGCGATATCCCTATACCATTATCCTCTACTAGAAAATAAACTACTGATTCATTATCTTTAGATTCTCTAGCCGTGATAATTATCTTTCCTGTATTTTCAGAAACAAAGTCTATGGAGTTTTTAATTAGGTTTGAAAAAACTTGTTCTATTCTTTTAGAATCACAAAATATTGTGGTTCCTTTATCAACTCTTATTTCTGTTTGAAGTTCTATATTATTCTCTATTGCTAATGGTTTCAAATCCAATATGACTGAATTGATCATACTCTTGTACTTCTGTATTCGATTTTGAGAAATTTAGCCTTCCCATATCAAGTTTATAAACATCTAGTACATCTCCAACCAACGTCTCCAATTTTAGTATATTTCTATATATTATTCCAATATACTTGGCTTGTTTATCACTTAACTTCCCTCCTATTTTTGGACGAAGAAGCATTTCTAAATATCCTTTCGCAGGTCCAAGAGGTGTTTTTAATTCATGACTAACCATAGAGATAAATTCTTCTTTTGCTCTTTCTATTCTTATCAAATCTACATTAGCCTTTTCTAATTGTTGTCCTCTTATTGTTAGTTTTTCATTTGCCTTAATCGTATCCCTCATTTTATCAAATTGTTCAGATAACTCTACTATCTCATCACTGGCTAATGCATGCCTTCTAATGGGATAGTCATAATTTCCTGATAATATTTCCCTTGTAGCCTTTTCTAATTCCATGATAGGTCGTGATATTTTTTCAGATACAAGAATAGCAATAACAACAGCAATAATCATTGAAACAATCACATAGACAATTATTGTTTGTGCAGTTACTGCAAATGTTAACTCTACTTGATCCTTAACCTCTTCAGATTCAATCAATTCATGCTCCAGTGCTTTTTCTAAAGAGGAACTTAAGGATTCGTGAGCATTAAAAAAAGTATTAAAGGTGATACTAGACTTTGTACCATTTGATAATTCATTAGATGAAAAAGAAGGTGATAAAGGTGATAAAGGTGGTGAAGAGTTTATAATGAGTGGAGAGTCCCCTCCTGCATTTTGACTATATTTTTCATCCACATTATCAACTTCTTGTATTATATTATCTGAAAGCAAAACAAAGGCATACCATTTTTGATATATATCATCTCTAGTTACTATATCCTCTTTAGTTTCTGTTTCATTTGAAAAGTAATTGTATACAATATCAGAATATGCATCATTTGTTTTATTGAATTCTGTCTTCACGTTTTTTAATTCATCTTTTATATCTGATTTCAACAATTCATCAAGCCCTCCTACTGTATATGATAAAGTTAATGAAGAGAACTGTTCAGATATAATTTGAAAATCCTTTAGTAAATCCGTTTCTGGTATAATCCTTTCATTTAAATGATTAAAGCCTTCGATAATTTTTACTATATTTAAGTAAGCAAATATTTTGACAGCTGAACCTATCAATACAATTAAGATAAATACAATTAGCAATTGTGACCTGATTTTCATAAAAATGTCTATGAAATTATGATTTATGATTGTAATATACTTATTTATTCTTATAGTTCGCGCGAATCAACAAACCAGATTATCGTTGACATAGATTAGCTATTCTGTAGGTCTTGTAATAAGTTTTTTAAAGGTAGATATTACGCATAATTCATATAAATCCATAAATACAATATGCGGGTTCAAATCGCAATACCTACTTTGTTTAATATCTTCACAAAGAATTAGACTTCCTGTTTTTAAAACCAGGCCTCGAATCCCAAACTCACCTTGGTTTAATTGTTTTCATCTAGTCAAAATGACGATCCACTATGTTCGAAAATAAGTAAAGATTTTGTTAATTTTTATGCGTTACTTCAATATTTTGGATATAATGGAATTATGGTATAATATCCTTGGTAAATTGGAGTAGAGTTTTAATTCAGAAACTCACCAAGTTATTATTGAAATCGTTAAATACTCATTCTGATGAATTGTTAAAATTTGTTGTCAAAAGAATGTTAGAAAAACATGTTTCTAGTAAGATGAAAAAACTTGTTTTGGTGCTTTATGTTAAAGATTTAGCAATTTCAATTGTCAATAGTAACACCAAGAATAAGACCAACCATCGAACATTAGTTACAGGGATAAATTTTTTACTTCTGAACTCGTAAATGGAAACCCTTCTGTGCAGGTTTTAGTCTAGGAGAAATAACATCAGAGGAAATATTATCAAGAAAACAAGAAAACAAGATCAAACCAAGGATTTAAGGAAACTCTAAATAAATGTAATGAAGATTTTTGAAATGTGTTTGGATGGTCAGATTATATTGATATTATAATTATGTGGGGCTTTTCTTTTCACAAGAGGATTGAATGAAATAACTATATATATTGAGATTAGGTTCTTTTTGAATTATATCCCCACGGATGTATGCAAGTATAGATAGAATATTTGGATTTAAGCGATTAACCAAATAAATTTAGATTTATTCTCCAATAACACTCATTCCATAATTTTTTCAATCATGTATTGTTTCTCATATTTTTATGATTTTTAAATTAAATATTCTACTATCCCAAAAAAAAGTTAATTCACATCTAGAGTCATTGTCGCTTATAATGCTAACATTTCCACTAGTATTCTCTAAATTCTGAGGTTATATGAATATCAAAACGTCAAAAAAATGCTTTCCTATTTATTTTAAGAATAACCAAGATCTTATTAAATTTATAGACATGAAGTAGATAACAACAAGATAAATACAAGTCATTTTTATATACCCTTTCTATTACATCTAGTTGATGAAAAAACAACAACTAATTTTAGTAGTAATCACGATTATGGTAACTACTATCGTTCCACTTTCGTTAGGAAATACAGGCTATTCACAACAACGAGGTGAAAGCAGTATTCTAGATTCCGTAGATGTGAAAAATACTAATCTGACTCTTGGTAAACCTTTTTATACTGAAAAATTTGAATTTCCAATAAGTCAAAATCTCGGCGACTCCGAAAATAGTAATGCTCCTGCCAGTTCGGTGTACTCATTTGAGGGTAATGGAACCTTAGACAATTTGCAGATAACTGCCTCTGGAGGTGGTAATGAAGTTTCGAGAGAGGATGGAACCAACTTTCTTACGGGTAGAGCACTTTTTACCTCTTCCCAAAATGGTAGTGCAAGTTATTCCTTTGAGGCCATAACAAATACTACTGAAGAAGGTATTAGAACAAGTTTAGGGGCTGCATTCTTTGATGCTAACGCAACAGGAAATCTAGAATCGCTTAGGAGTATTGTAGGAGTTTATGAATCTTATATAGACGAAGGTCACGGAAAAGGGATCTTTGCAATGTGGCATATTAAGGACCTATTATCTAAATAGTAGTACATTATTAAACTATTTTTTTGTATGTCAGTTTTGGTTTTTATTTCGGTGATACTATCCGCAGTAATCAAAAGAGATAAAATGCAAATGGAAAAATAGTTAGAGTATTTATGATATTTATGATTGCTGCTAATATTTTTGCCAGAATTTTTCTCATTACAAATTATCTATGAACATAATCATAGCCTTAGGACCTGTTATAAAGTCCTACTCCCGCTTTAATTAATGATTTAGATGGCTACGCCAGATTCCAAAGACATAAACCCGTGACTACGTGGATATATAAAAAAATCCCACCCCTTCCCAACGGTATTTTAATTCTGCTCAATGAATTGAAAATTGTTAGAACACGTCGGAATGACGTAGATTCGAATCCTATTCACGTTATCAAGTTATCTTATTCATCTAATTGAAATAATATCGTATTAATCCAATGAGCCAAGATCTTGAATGATTGATTTTACTTAATTTCTTCGTTATTATTTTGGATTCTTCCTATGTTTCTCTAAAATGTGTTTTGTACTTAAACGAGTCTCTTGATCAGGTTTTGTTATGGATTGAAGGGACCAATATTTTCCATTATTGTATATTAACGATTCTTTTTCAGAATCATGGATTGCGTCTGATACCTCTCCAATTAGCATTACATGATCCCCAAAACTAACCTCTTTGAATAACTTGCATTCGGCACTTAATGAAGCCCCTTTCACCATCAATACATCTATACTGTCTGCTTCATAGAATTGAAACCCCAAATCCTTCAAAGCATTAATTTTGTCATAGTCCCTTCCACTATATCCTCCAGCCACACTAGCAAGTATTGTCTGATCAGTTGCACATAGGTTAATTCCAAATTCTTTTGACGTTCTGATGTTTTCGACTGTAGGTTTTGTTGGTCCCAAAGAAACCGCAATAAGCCCTGGTCTATAAGAAAGATGATGGGTCCATTCACATGCCATAATATTGTGACCATGAGGACCATTGGATGTTATCAAGCCTATTGATGTAGCGAATTTATTTGACCGGGGATCACCCCAAGGTAAATCCATAAAATGCAATTACAAAGCATTTCTAATAAATCAAGATCAGCATCAAGTTCGTTATGTGTCAATTACAAAACTTCTTGATTGTCCGACAAAAAAAGTCAAATATTTAAGATTATTACCCTGGTTGTCTAATAAGGCAATATTTTTACATTATGAATTTTCAAAATCTAAGACTATGAAATTTTATTGCTACATATTTCCTTTCATTACTGATTATTTTCAGTCTTGGCTGCAATAGCCTTTTGGAGAGAATGCAAAGACATCATTATTCGATTAGAATTTTTCTCATTTGTCATATCATGTATTTATACATTTAGTATCTATTAAGTGTATCATGATGGATATTGTTGATAGAATGTCCTCATCGTTACTATCAATTGAACTATATGGAATTTAAACTCGTATTAAATGATAAAACACAAATGTTAATCAGGCGACTAAAAATGGAAATTATATAATTTTTAGGCATTATTTCTAAATTACAGGAATTATGATTATAATGTCCTTAATTTGTCTCGTTTACGAAAAGGACTTTTCAACAAAGGAAAAATTAAGGCAAATAATTCCTTATCCGTAAATAATTTAAGGTCAATTCACGTATTCTATTATACTTTTATAAAAGATTGTAGGCTTTGGTGCAAGCCAATAAAGGTCTTGAGATAGCATAACAGATCTCAATACCAAGACCCAATACCTACAAATAGTAAATTGTGTTAGCATTCTAAATCTATAATTCATTTTTCAGACTGGATAAATTTCACAGAATTTAACTTTTTTGAATTCATGTATGCATTTATAGCATTTTCTCAAAAATTTTATAACTCTGCTGAAGTGGCAATAATTTTATTTTAAGTCAGGCAATGTTGTAATTTTTTAAATTAAGAATTGAAATTATGTATTTAATTTAACAATAATATAAATAATATAACCCGTTTAAAGAAAGATTGAGCCTATATTACACGGAACAATGAGGTTAAAGAAGTAGCAAATGAAATAAACGATCACTTGGTGTTCTGTGGTTAAGATGTTATTAATGTTAATTACAATAGTGTTGGAGTATGTCCTTTTTGTAATTCTCGCATAGATGAATATTATTTTTGCGCCCTGGGGGAAACATGAGTCTTGATTAGATACTTTCAAATGCCAGGTTGGAACAGTGCATACAGATTTTATTTTTATAATATCATTGACAGTTAACTTATAAACTAATCTATTTCATCTTTTCCGTTAATTCTATCGACTTTAGCCATTTGATTATCCGAGGGATGGTATATCCAGTAACTCTGTCATCCGGATCGATAATCCTTGCAATGTGATGTTTTTTTGAAAATTTAACATATCTTTTTGTATCCGACTCATTTTTTTTGTCATTTTGAAGCAGTTCTTTATTATTTTGATGGGTTTAATGATACAATATCATATCTACAGCGTGTTTGCTTATGAACAAAACATAATGAGTTTGGGGGTCGAAGACCTGAGAGGATGATTTTTTCCGACTTTTAGATGTTGATCTGACTAGAATTATTCTCCACCATCTAGACATACTACCTGATCTAGCTCTTACATTATTTCAAAACTTGTCGAAATAGAGATTAAGAACTTGGAGATCAAAGGACAATAATTTGTATAAATAAAATTAAGGAATCGGAAGTTAGTGATCTGGAAGTATCAATCCTTGTTCCCTTATATTCAATAATCATACTGATTTGTTGAGAGAGTTACAATAGAATTTTATTGAAATGTTCAGGACTTTGTTTAAAGGTGTTCTAGTAACCAAGATGAATTATCAAGTCCTGTGGAGCATCAAATGAATCTTTGTCATACTTTTATACCGAAGAGTCTGCTATTCATGTTAGAGAAATATTATTTGAGAATTACGGAAATGAACTTTTGGGTTTGTCAATAGCAAAGAATAATTAAATCACTCTATATTTCCTTTGGATATTAATATAACTCAGTCTAATTATGATAGCAATTCCTAGTAGTAAGTATCCTATATTGAAATACAGATCGAATAAATAATCGTTGTTTATGATATTAGAAATATCATTATATCCAAATGTTAAATCTGCTATAAAAAAGAAAAACCCAAAGAAGAAAATGAATATCCAGTACAGTATTTTCCTTATTAAGGGAGATCGATCTCCCTCTAAAATAATACATAATCGCTCCTGCTACAATGAACAAATCAACTATAGGATAAGCAAACAAGAGAATTAAGGTCATAGATACTACCTCCATAGTCATACACTTCATAAACAAATATCGAAATATATAAAACATAGAAGACAACAAGCGAAAAGGTGACTAATGAACTGACAATAAATGCAAGTTCTAACTTGTACGTTTCATTTATCGACACCAAAAATAAAATAAAGAAAAGATATCCTGTTATATAGAACACATCTGCTAGGGATGGATAT
Organism: uncultured Nitrososphaeraceae archaeon; assembly: GCA_963850055.1. Classification (GTDB taxonomy): domain Archaea; phylum Thermoproteota; class Nitrososphaeria; order Nitrososphaerales; family Nitrososphaeraceae; genus Nitrosocosmicus. Next base: position 34,041 of record CAWKJS010000031.1, read on the forward strand.
GCATCAATTTCTAAAAATCCACTATAGTATCCATATAGAAATTCGGCAGTAACCCAGAAGAGTAGAGCCAATAGAATAAATAATTGTGTTTTATCGATGACTCTCAAAGATTTGGTCGATTTTAGTAAAAATATAAAGATCAAGACTGCAATAATTCCAGAAGATATAATATTAGAAATATTAAATTGAGATAAAAGACCGGTAAAATAAAATGAAAATGCAATTATTTCAGAAATAGCGAAAAAGAATATTATGGATTTTACAGATAATTTATCAATTAACCTGAGAACCAGAAGACTGATTTCTATTAGCCTGTATATTACCTTTTAAAATATCTTATATTAAAAAGATAAAGGGTTCTTAACACGTATGTTGAATTGTTTCCTTAAAGTTCTAATTATTTATTTTTGAGTATCAAAATTGAGAAATACGAATATAAATGAAATAAAATGGTTTTTGATGCCCTTTGGGAGGCATAGATTCAAACTTAAAAAACCAGTTTTCCTTTATTACTTAATGTATATAGGAGATTTAAACAAAGAAGATTTTACAAAGGCTCACCTCATGGAGTTTCAAAATTGATAAAAAAGAGTTTAGCATTAAAAAAAACGGATATGTATGTAAATAGAAAATTCATTTAGAAGTTGACAAGAATTATGCTGGGGATATTCTTAACCATCTAGATACCAAATCAAATGCATTTCATAGTTTAGGTATGGACATTTCGTATTAATTTTTTGACATAGTATTATTTAAATTTAGTGTTGTCAAAGATAAACATCCAGCAAAATAAAAAATTGTCATAATATTTTTCTAGATTCAATTGCATACACTCGAGGAGTTTAATCTCTTTAAACTTTAACTTAACCTATCCAATCATTTGTTTTGACCATTGTTGTTTAGTATATTCTAAATGAGACCTAAGTATAGTAACCATAAAGAAACAATCATTGGAAGAGAGAAAATGCCATTTTTATGAAATGATAGATACTACTAATACTGAAATTTATCTTTTATATGCTGATGGCATTCTTAAAAAGAGATGGTATAGTTACCACAATCACTGCTATACTGTAGTAGAAATATCAAATATACATGAAAATGAAATGAAAACTAGTACAAGAAAAAAGGAAGGGCTTTGCTTTTTTATTACTTCCTTCATCATTGTATAACATAAGTTTGTACGGTTAACTGATCTTCCGATCGTTCAAATTTCTGATTTTGCGCCTTTTGTTTTAATGAATTATTAAATTGTCTCTTTAGCCGTGCATTCTTTGGTTTTGTTCTTAATCTATGTCCACAGCAAGGACAGTTATTGTCAAGATCCCATGTTAAGAATAATTCACATGTTCCACATCTTTTTTGACCTATAGCATACCTTGTATGCGTGGAATCACTGTTAATGGCTATATATTTTTGACATTCTTTTCTACAAGCCATTGAAAAGAATATTCTTTGACAGGGTAGAAAAGGATATGGTTCAATTAATGCTTTATTTTAAATCCAAAGTTGAATCGAACAAAAATAATTTTAGGTATCAAAGATAACAATGACTAAAACAAATAAATTAGTTATGTGATTAGCAGGAATGAGAAGAATAGATCAGAAAAAGAATATGAAATAAGGCATAATTACAATTCAAATTAATTTAATTTTTCACATAGCAAATTTGAAATACTTTTGTGGTTTCTTCCTTTTACTTGCATGAATCAAAAGGTACGGAACAAATCCTTCTTCTCTTAATATCTTAAATTTTTTTGTGAATACCGATTTTTTGTTAAAACCCAAGTCATAAAGACATAGATTCAGGTCTCCTTTGTCGATTTATAGATTAATTGAATAGTTTTTAAAGGCCAATTAATATTTTGGATGATTTTTCAGAAATTCTTAAAGAATGGTAAACGATATACGATATGGATTTGAATCCCACTCCAGGTGCTTATTTGGGGTAAGCTGCAATAATAAGAATAAAATCAAAAAGATGAGTTTATTTCAGCATTGTGGTTGGCATATCATGAAAAGGTTGAGAATAGCGAAGTAGAATAGAGAATACAGAAATAATGATCAAGGCAATCCCACAACAAAACAGTGTTCAATACATTATTCAAAAATAATAATTAACATTTTCTCAAAAAAGACACTAATCCTAACGATATCTGTGACTGTGCAATCGCTGAAGAAAGAGTGATTAGTGTAAAAAATTTCACTAGGAAAGAGGCATTCAAGGAACTGCATGTCTTCAAAATATCATGATAAGAAAGATCCTAAAAAATAAAAAGAAAATAAGGGTATTGTGGTTTTGAAATCTTTGTAATATTTACATCAAGTAACCTCAATATCACACAAAGACAATAGTTCACAGTTATTTAGTAATTCCAAACCATGTCATCTGGTGTTCACAACAATACTCCGTCACAAGCCTATTCAGTCATGGTAAATATGCAACCAATTACTATAAAAGACTATCAACATTTGCTGTGCATGTAATAACCGCTGTCACCCTTATAGTTGATTTGCTATTCTTTCCTATCATAAAAGCCGTAAAATGGCCGTCTTTATTAAAACATGATTGGTTTTAATGTCTAAATGGGCATCCAATTAATAGACTCTTAATCTTCAAATTATTTAACAAACAAATCATAATTAGATATTCTAAAAGTCATATACGACGTTGTCTTATCTGTCGTTGTCATCTACGGTCTACTGTACTAGTGACGACCCGATATCTCCATCAGTTGCTAACTTTAATAATGGTCCAAATGTTGTGCCGTTATCACTGCTCAACCTAACCACAGGTTCATTGCTTGTTTGGTTTCGTTCCCACCAAGTTATGAATACATTATTACCATTTGCGGCTATCTCTGCGTTAACAGAATCTGCATTTGTAGTATTGCTTAGATTGATCTTCTCTGACAAAGTGACTCCGCTATCATTCGAATATCTAAATAATACTTCTGAATTGTTATTTGGCGTGTTTTGATCATTGAACCACACAATATATACATTTTTACCTGAAACAGCGATAGGTGCTTTTTTATCAATTTCAATTTGTTCATCTAATTCTTCATCACTATCATTCGAATTATCATCTTCTCGGAACACGTCCGTAAATTGCTCATCTTTTTCCTGAATTGCAGCATTATTTTCATTTTCATTTTCATTTTCATTTTCTTGTCGTTGAGAGTTAATTTGCGATTGGCGTTCCGGCTGTGTGGTAGTGGACCCCGGTGCTTCTGGTGCCTGTTGAGAGCCTCTTTCAGGCTGAACGGTTGGGTCGTTGGATGTCTCTTTTGATTGCTTTGATATACTTTTTGTTGCGTATAAATCGAGTACCATAATCGTTGTTGAGATACCAATTATCCCCAGTAATACTAGTCCAACAAGGGTGATAGTTAGAACCTGACTCATAATCGGTTCAAATGAATTGCATTATTTAAACATGTATTCCAACAGAGGATGCTAATACAATCTAGTTGGAGTTGAGTTTGGATGTTAAGGCAAAATCCAATAATGGCTACTGCTTTATAATACCAATGAATAGAAACAATATTAATCATTGTTAAGCGCAATTTTGGCTACTAATTAACTCATTTTATTAAATGATTAATCGTATGGATTGTTTAATATTCTCCATTACCATTAGCAATTTTCAATATTTTAAAAAAGTATATTGTTAGGTTAATCATGATATAGCAGAAAAGAAACTTCCAGATTGATCATTTCTTGCCATGAAAAATCGTTATAATTACAACCGCATAATATCACTAGGCCTATTTGCTTGCTAGTGCTAAACCCTATTATGCTTGTGTATCGAACTATCGATCAAGTATGCCAGATAACTTCTTTTCCAAAATCATAGATATTTCTAAAGAATTAATGCAATAGATAATGCTGATCAAATGGTTAGGAGAGTGACAATATCTTATTCAATACGGATCCAAAACAAAGTAATTATACAATCAAACTGATTGGGTACCTAACCCACTAATTCAAATATGGTTATAGTTGAAAACTGGATGAACTTAGAATATAATACAGTTAGTGATAAGTACAATACAATACATGCAAAAAAAGTTTCATTCTTTTCATTAAGAACCGGTTAAAAGGCCATAGAGTGAATAAAGAAATAGATTATTTAACTAACATTGTTTATTTAGATATTTATTTTGGTCCCACTGAACGATCAAAATTGGGAATAAACTTATCAATGTTAGGCATTTTATTATATTCTTCCTTTAGTCTAATAGCATTAGATAGAAAATTATCTTTAATGAGGTCTAACTGATTGATCATTGATTTTTTTGATTCCTCATTCAGAGTTAAAAAATGTGATTCCACCTTTTCAATATTGCCTACTATCTCGTTATTTCCAAACATGTTGGAATAATTTTTCATTATCGATGCATTTGTTTCGATCATTTGTTTCTGTTGAAGATATGCATTTTCAATCATATTTTTGAAGTGAGTATAGTTTAATTCGATAATTTGTTTCTGTTGAAGATATGCATTTTCAATCATATTTTTGAATTTTTCGTTGTCAGTCATAATATATAGTCTGATTCTGTTCTTAAAAATAATTATATAAATATTGTTGTTTTTTAAATTATTAATCAATTCATTTTCAAAAATCTATAAAAAATTGATATATTTGTTTCACCAATGATAAGAAATACAACTAAAGTTTTCTACTAATCTTATTATTTTGTGAAATATCTAAGTAGGTGGAAGAAGTGGAATTGTTAAAAACGCTATAGAGTATTAAGATCCTAATACCTCAAGTAACTTATGCCCCACGTGGCTGCTACGATTTTATCACTTAATCTGGTATGTGTATAGAATAAAATCGCCAGTGATCAGCCAAGAATATCATGAGACTTGAAAAGTATTGTGACTACTAGTAATAAAGGGTAATACGATAGAAGAGAAACGATAGAAGAAAAGGATAAAATATTTGTCGAGAGCCAAAAATAGAGTTAGTTCCCGGACCTTTAAACGCTTATTAAGATTCATACAAGCCCATTTAGAGATTTAATAGAAAAGAGATAACAGACTCTACAAAACGAAATTATCTGAAGAGTATAAAGTTATTTTGCAAAGTAGCAAATATACAAATTGCCTGGAAATGGATGTTCTGTTGATTTTCACAAGCCAGAAACCATTAAGATGATAGAAATCCTACAGAAGGATAAATAAGAACGTTATTGGAATGTCCGGACAGAAGATTAAAGTCACTAGGAACAGACAAACTCACGGTGCTAATCAGATTTAACGATACTATTGGAAGTAATCATTAGTTTGCCTAATGTAGTAATGTTAATTACTGTTTTACCTCTGTCACCTTTATCTACTTCTACCAGACCCAAGTCTGCTAATCCTTTATTTTCCTTTCCGCCTTGAACGTGATAGCTTAAAAGGGGTTTTCCATATCCTGAAATTTGTTCTAATTCTTCCAAGCTACTTACTATACCACCTATGCTATCAATACTTTTTAGTATGTTTATTTTGGTGTCTGATATGATTTCGCTATAACTAAAATTGAGAACCGGCCACAATAAAAGCATTGTGTGACCATGATCCATTGTAAATGCCTTTATTCCATTAATGAATGCTGATGAAAGTGCGGCACTATTAATTAATTTATCACCGGAACTCAAATTTATAAGTATATTTTGGTATTCCATACTTTTCTTTGACAATACTTCATTAACTCTTTCAATTGTATCCTTAACGACAGTTTCCTTCTTAACAAGTATTATCTCTGAACTAATACCGACTATCGTTTCAATCTTCTTAGAATAATTGATAGCTTTCGATTCATCACCTGAATAGCATAGAAGTATTAGGTGGTGAATTGGAAAATTTTGAATCCCCAATGCTATCCCATCCTGATCACTGTCGCCAAAGGTAGCAATTTGAAGGGTTTTCATTCTACGAATTCCAATAATACTCACTCTGTTAAAAATCGTTAGTATTGATTCTAATTGAATTTGAATTTTCTAAACCTCTTTTAACTCAAAATTCAATAATTCTACCAATTTTCGTTGATCACAATCGCCATCCTTTCAAATCATCATTAGTATTAGCTACATTTCCAAAATAGGCATACTTGTCTGTAATCACTTACCACATTAGATTCGAGAATATGCCAATTGTATGCTCATTTGTGTTTGTCTGGTTGAATAATACCCAACCGAAGGGTAAAAGACAACACGAGAATATAATCATCAAACCCAAGAGAATCTAAGAGAATAATAAATTTCAGACGATTAGTAAGCCGCCCTTGTGTGTTAATAAGTAGACGTCAGCCTTAATGCATGATTTTATACACTTAAGGTGAATACTATTATAATGCCCAAGCTTACCGAAAATGGCTCTATTTCAAATACTGAAACAAAAAAGGAGTTGTCACCAGACCGCAGTGAACTACTCCACGCATTAAAGGTCCGTTTTGAGAAAAACATGAACCGTCATAAAGGTATTGAGTGGTCTAAAGTACAGTCAAAGCTGGAAGTTAACGATGAAATACTGGGGTCACTCAGAGAAATGGAAAGAACTGGCGGTGAGCCGGATGTTGTTGGTCACGACAAAATGACGGGTGAATACATTTTTTATGATTGTTCAGCCGAAAGTCCAACAGGCCGTAGAAATGTTTGTTATGACCGTGAAGGCCAGGAAACAAGGAAATCATTTAAACCAGAAAATAACGCCATTGATATGGCAGCTGCCATTGGCATTGAGCTTTTAACGGAAGAACAATATCGAGAATTGCAGAAACTTGGAAATTTTGATACGAAGACATCGAGCTGGGTGAAAACACCTTCTGATATTAGAAAGCTCGGTGGCGCCCTCTTTGCTGATCGCCGTTACGACTATGTCTTCGTGTATCACAACAGTGCACCTTCTTACTATAGCGTAAGGGCGTTCCGTGGCTCGCTGAGGGTCTAATTTGGATTTTGATTTGTGCAAGCCACTTTCTTCGAGATGATCTTGTGATTAATTGTTTGATATATGAAATCATAAAAATTTGATTGATTTTTATGCATAACAGCAATATTCTTTGCCACACTTGATTATCAATATAAGACTCAAATACAAAATTAATTGGATTTCATGGGTCGTTCATATTATTAGTCCTGTCATGTGCTAAAAGTCAAGGAGATATAGATACCTCACTTAATTTCATGTAAATCCATGTTATCAGTGATCTCTTATTCAATACCTAAGGTATTTACAATCCTCACGATAGTTTTTATCAAAATTTGATTACTCCACACAGCAAAGTCTTCCAACGTAGCCAATTGTAGTATTGATTGAGAATGACGCAAAATGCATAATCTATATTTTAAGATAGCATAACTATGAGAACCTCATTAAACCCTTGACATAACCAATATTGGAAATAGCATTTTTTGTTAGGTGGTTAGATATTGCTAACCATGATAGTTGTTCAGCCTTGCTAATGCTATTTTCAGTGGATTATCTAAATAATTCTCTAGTATTAGGAGATTTGATATTATACATCCAATCTACTTTCCCCAAAGAATTTATTGTAACCAGATGACCTCGTCACAGGTGTGAAAAACTTGGATGCAAATCCCAATACTTGCTCTTGAAACATAAAAACAATCACTTTTCAAATAATATCAGAATTAACTGGATTATGCAAGAACCCCTGGTAAGAAGTAACATCAAAAGTTAAATCTATTCTCCAAAGTGTCCAATCAAATGAAGAAACGGCAAATGACAAGAGACACATATGGGCATAAAATAGTATCAAATCTTCAAAAACAAAATGCAAGGAATTTGACAACAAGAATCTTTAAATGATAAAAATCCAGTTTTTTGTAATGAGTATCGAGGTTAATACATCAATCTGAGAAATACTTGATTTCTGTAATCAGTTACAAGCCCAACCAGACCTTAAAAAATTTCATCGGACAATTGATGAATCATTTAAGAAAATATCTGATGACGCAAGATCGGAAGAAAATACTTTAGCTTCTAAACATTTTATAAAGGATATGGATTGGATAGCATTGTCTGAACAAGATTTTGAATATTCTTATAATGACAATTTGTATTATGTGCAATTAGGATTCGATTTGATACCTAATCAAAAGATTGACAAAATAATTAACCAACGAAATTTGAACCACTAAGAATTACATTCACTACTTTCGCCATCTAAAATTTGTATTTGTGAAAATATAATTTATTAATATGATTATGAATTCGAGGGGTTTCTTCCCTAATGAAAATAAAAATAAAAATAAAAACGGTAATCTATATCACTATATGAGTTCGTTGCAGGTTCTTGTAGATTCTCACACCATTTAATCAACTACTCAATCAAGAGTTTTATGAATATAGGATAGGCATCCTTAGATTATGAAATTAAGAAAGTTTACTTAATTCATTTATCTCATTTTCAACCATAACCAACTCAAGTTTATCAGTGGTAAATCTTAGTAAATTCTTGCATGCTTGGATTTGTGATAATATCAATTGTTTCCTATCAATACACATGCTATGAACTGGTTCAGAAAAGCCATATACCACCCTCTTATTATCAATGCAGCCACAAATTTTTGCCTCACATATTAGTTGAGAATCAGTCATAGAAATATTCATTTTCATTGCTCCATCTATTGACGCATTTAATTGAGATAATTCTATGCACCACCGTGGTAATAGTATGGTAAATTAGAATCATTACTATCCAAAAGTCTCAGTTTTTGCGTAAGTAATTTTTGTATGAGTACTTCAGTATAATTCTCTATAATCAAAGCTTGATTAATATTACTTGCATCTTTTTTATCTGACTTTTCCTGATTCGTATCCACAAAACTCATTTCATATGACTCTATTGTACTTTCGGGTTCGTTACCAGTGTCTAAACTATTTGATTTATTATCATTTAGATTATTAGGTAAAGATATGTCATCCTCGTTCGAATTTTTTGTCAGTTCATAATTGTATGCTTTCAATTGTCGACCTTTTAATTTGGGAATTCTTGTTATTATTTTATCCATGGATAAATGCTCATCACAAAGATATAAAAAAAGTGAAGGAATGTAATTAAGAGACCATGTAACATTATTACTGCTTCCTCAAACTAAAGTCATGAATCCTTTAATATTACTTATTATTGATGAATTCGAGGACAAAGATATCATCTATCTGATAGGTATAAAATGCAAACTCCATATAACAAACAGAACAATCATTTTTTGTAGCAACCATTCTTATGCAACATTATTGATTTATATCTTCATTTATTTCAAGCTAATATAGAGTTACGGATTGAGATTATGACTGTGGTTATAAAGAATAGTTACCTCGGCTAGATACATCAGTAACAGAGTTAATCGATACTAGAACTATATTGCCTTATTACTTTTATACACAATAAACGAGATAATGTCTGTTAAAGATAATTGAAGTCTTTTGATTCATTAAAACGTGGTAGTCACGTGTTTGTAATTTGCTACTCTAAGGAAATTGAATTGTGTGATTTCCATTCCTTCATAAGAAAGGGTATAGACCACAATGAATTAGTAATTCTTTTATTGGAAAACTATTCAAATGATAAAATCTATAATTCATTGAACCAGTCTGCAAACTTCTTAATTGATAAGAATTGTAAAAAGAAAGGTAATATCCTTATTAACTCAACAGAAGAATGGTATCATCCAGATGTGTGTTTAAATGCAGAAATATTTCTTAAAAAATGGGAGTTTCTAGTTGCTAACGCCATTAAGGATGGCAAAGAAGGTATTAGGATCTTTGTGGAGACAAATAAATTTTTGAGAGAAAGGCTTGATAACGCCTTAATTAACTATGATAAAATTCTAGAGGATTTGTTTGATTTTCCCATAACTTCAATGTATGTTTATAAAAATAAAGATATAGAATCAATGACGCCCCAACAAATTGCGATATTGAACTCAAATCGTGGGTACCATTTAAATGAATTGGTGGTCTAACATCTTTATTGTTGGTAACCGTTGAAGTTATCCAGACAATTTACCAATTGTTTGTATTTAATTAAAAAGTGGTAACGAGTCTTCAAAAAAGTTCTCTTTGTATCCATTGTTGATTTCAAAGTCAGAATTACAAAACCATTGTGGTTAGATGGCAAAATACAGGATAGGAATTTGATCCCTGACACAACAATTATGCAATAAAATGACACGAATATTGGCTTTTGTTAATATTCACAAAATAACATTCGGGGTACACGTAATTGACAAAATGAAACAGTTTGAATTTAAGGGAAATTATCTGTACTAAGAACGAGGCAATTTGAGAGTAATTTACTAGTATTTTTAATGAATTGTCGAATTCGAAACTAGTAATTAAGGATTATTAAACTGAGTACCTATGATAGAAATATGAAAAAAGTAATATTAATACCAATTCAATAATACTACTTAATCAACAAGGACTTGAATGGGATAGAGAATGGGTATAAAAAGAAAGAAAAGATTATCTCCAGAGTATACTATATTATCCATTCTAGAGTACCTTTGTATATCCTCAAGGGATACGCCTATATCAAAATACCACATAATTAATAAACTACCCGGAATTAAGCAGCAGAGATCGGACAGAATCAACGATCTAATGGAAGAGTTGGAAAATAATGGATTCATTCAATCTATTAAAACACCCAATTCAACATTTTACAAGATAACGGAGAAAGGAGAAGAAGCATACCATAAATGGATAAAATCATTTCTAGATTTTTCCAGATCAGTTAATAAATTGGATCCGAATCTTGATTAAGGTTTGATTTATGCGCTAAAAGAATATCATCAAACTGAATTCATGATACCTGGTTTCTCTATTATTATGAGGTAGCCTATTGAGTTGTTTGAATAATTTTTAGCGTAATCCATTGCGTCACTTGTTATTTCATTTCCTGCCAATAATGCCAGTCCAACATATTTATTCGTAGACTTAGAATATTCTAACACTGATCTAATAAACAACTTGATATCATTAGTATCAACCGTATTGGGATTGGTAACTATTTTTCCAACTACTGCTCCATACTCATTAAGTTTATTTATGATAAAGTCATTATCATCACCGCCATTATTGGATCTGATTTTATCACCATCGATCAAAACATCAAAAACAGTTTCATTAGAAATTCTCTGGTCAAAGAATGAGTCAATATTATCTTTATTTTTGGAAATATATTTTTTTATGGGTTCTCCGATTTCACCAATATTCTCAATAATGGAAAAGAGCAGAGTTTTTTTATCAAGATTTGAAAGACCAATACTAATTAATGATCCAATAGAGTTTTTTTCAAAAACATAAGCCCAATTGTCAAGTTTTTTTCGAGTATTTAAAATGATCCTTAACAAGAATACGATAATTCCTATGGCCACAAAAGCTATTAATGAGAGAACAATATCATATTCATCTTCAGGTAAAAATTTTATATATCCTTTAACAGCTGCTGTATCTATAAAAACCAATAATGCAAAGGCCACTAAAACTGAGAGTAATACATAGAGAATACGCTCTATGGAGTGGATTGAAGATACAGCTTTTTGTGAATATGTAGTTATCAGAGTAGGAGAAAAAGAATTCAGATCTGAATTGTCTTGGTTGTCGAAATTTTTCATTAACTAGGACATTGATTATTTAAAGAAAGTATATAAATTAAATAGTAACTAAATTACAGTAGGAGATATTATCAAGACTCCGATAATGTATATTGCTTGAGGTACCAAAATCAGTTTTAGGACATAAATCATAATATTTTTGTTCGTAGTATATAAAGTAGGTCAGGCAAATAATTCCTATCTAGTAACTAATCTAATATTGATTCACATAGAATATTATACTTTTATAAAGATTGTAGGCTTTGGAGCAAGCCAATAAAGGCCTTGAGATAGCATAACAGATCTCAATAAAAAAACTCAAAACCTACAAATACAAATTCTGTTTTTGCATTTTAATTATCTTTTTTTTATAATAGCGTTTTTTTATGACAGAAACAAGAAGCTATACAAAGTCAATCATGTTCTTATATTTGTAATTATGGATAAATCACTCCAATATCGCAAATCATGATCACTAGGATTATCTTTGTTTTTACTATGACAGAATATGTTCAGAATAATATTGCTAATACGAGGAAATCGGTTTGAAATTTTTGGCTTAAATTTTGTTTCCTTTTGGTTGAGCATTTAGAGAAATCGATGGAGCAATAAAAAATCGGCTAATTGTGCCGAGCAGAATTCTTTCTAGATATCTATAAAATTATGATGGAAATTTGACGATCTCGAATAAAACAAGATTTAGAAAAAATATTCAAAATAAGAGGATAGAAAAGAATATTCGCATCTTCGCCGATGTACGGTTAGATATACTCTATTAATAAATTCGGAGATGATAAAGTCGAAATAAATACGCTTAATCTTAATTTGGCTTTGGGGATTTTGGATAAGACGTTTTACAAAATATCAATCAAGGCGAGAGATGAAACGCTATGAATAGTTTAGACAATTCAATGAATGAATAGAAAAAGGAGATCAAATATTATGTAGGATTCATAAATAAATTCCAAAGGGCAAGTGATATGCTGACATTTTCCTATAATGGTTGCTACAGGATGGATGACATTTTCAAACGAATCCAAATATTTCTAATTTGACAAATAAAGTAGTCATTCTGTCAGAACAAATTCAAGAGTCAAGCCAAAGTCTAAACAATCATCCGAATTCCCAGATGGATAAATAACAAAGTCTGGTACACAGAATTCCGATAGCCATGAAAACCCAGAAGCGATAGAAAAAGCACAATTTGTTCTTGATACAAAGAGTTTAAAGATAGGATAAAATATTTGAGAAATATAGTTCACTTTATTTGAAACTTTATTAGTTATGAGTTGATTATTGGTTAAAAGTTATCATTCTTATAGAGCTAGTCAATCATTTATGGATTTTCAACTTATAGAGTTCTAGAATAATGATACTGAATTAACTAAACGCTACTAATTCTGAAAGTATTTCTCTGATCAGGTGATTAACATATCCGTTACTCGAACTTTCTTGCTTCCAAAGTGGAAATAGTATTAGAGTAAAGGATTGTTAGCTTAAATAAGTAAAATCCAAAGTAATTAAAAGGGAGGATAGGCTCTCAATCCTAAGCTATTGACCAGTAATTTCTTTGAATTGTTTAAATTCTATTGGTCTAGACACTAAATCTTGTATCTTGGATCTCAATGCTACTGACGCTTGACTCTGGTAATGTTTATCATAAGATTCCTTACTATCCCAGACTTCATCAAACAATAATTCATCTGGATTTTCTATTGATGAATTAAATGTATAGATTATGTTACCTTCTCTTTTTCTTGGGGGATCAACAAGGGGAACTAAGAGGTCTAATAACTCTTGCTTTTTTCCTTCCTTTGCATTAATTAATACTATTACTCTTATCTGAGAACTTTCGCTGCTTGATTGCATTTGCATAAAATATTTCATATCAAGTATTAAACTTTACTGAAAAATTTTAAAGAGATGATGTCAAAAATGTAAATCCTATATACTAATTCAAATTAACAAAGAATATGAAATGAGTCAATTCTCTCAGGAGAGAATGTCAGAATCGGCGGCTCTGTTCACTTGAGCATTTTTAATTCACTATTATGATGATCTGCAAGTTCTACAAATAATTGTAGCTAATTCCTTACATGCTTTAGTTTACAATTCTTTAACTTACATGGAAAGTACACGTCGAAACTTTCTGTTCTGTCCTTGATATACTGCATTTTTCTTTCTATCAAGCTTTTCTCCAAAGAGGAATGGATATGGTGATCGAGTTTGAAGAATCTACAAGCTTGTGGATACCAAGTTCCACCACCATCTGTTGATACAGGGTGCCTTCCTTGAATCCTGACTACATGGGCAATGAATAGTTCTGCTATTAACATGTTTCTTTCTTTGGATATGTTTAGTAAGAGAATTTCTCTGTTTTCAGGCTCTATTGCAACCCAAATCCAGATATATTGAGAACCAACTTTTATCCGTATCTCATCAACAACGTACTCTGATATTTTCCTCCTACGATAGGACAACTTTTGTAGATGGTACTTTTGAATCCAGTTCCATTTTTTAGCTAAGAAGACATGGTTTCGTTTGACAAGGAAAGCAAGTCTTTCTGAGGTTTGTCTTAAGGATAAGTCTGAAAAATACAAATACAGACATAGTATACATACTTTGAAGGTGTTCTGTTTCTGTTAATCACATATAAGATAGAGCATCTTCAAGCCATAGGATTTCCTTAAGTGAACAGAGCTTTTTTCCTATGAAATAATTTAGATACATGCTTTACCCTTGCTATTATTTCAAATATCCTAAAAAAATGAGTAGAAATGGTATGTAGTAAAATTAGAAGGTTGTAGATGGAACTTTAAACCAGATAAAATCCACGAAATGCTTTTAATCGGATGTCTGGGAGGTCAAGCCTTAGCCTTGTCTTACCCTACATTCTTCTATATCACACTTTAGGTCGGTTTATTGATAGTTTCATCCCTAAGATTAGACCAAAATTTGAATATCAAAATGTTTTTTAATGTGTTCAAAGTATATTTGATTACCATAGCCGAAACACTTCCATTAAGGTCTTACACTGTTTCTTGTGTAAGACCTTAGTAGAATTGAATATTTTTCAAACAATTGCCCATGCAATGAGGTTTGCGGTCGACTTCCCACAGGCACGCATGATATATCTTATGAAATACCTTGAAGATATTACCTACTGTCAGAATTGAAGTTTTGTGGGAACAAATTACTGCCTATTGATCTATATAGAGCAATTATTGCTGTTGATTTCTCTATATGCTAGTTTTGGTCGGAATTTCTTATGGAAATAATATTTTACCTAAATATTTTCATAGTCTTTAATCTTCTCTTCAAACCATTTATTAGCAGCTTCCAAGTTGACTAGATTAATTCGAAGGATCCTTTTTAACTACATTAATACAACCTTTAATAGATGGCTTTTGACATGAACCCGTTTATTTTCATGAATATTACATGATTTGGTCTTGAACAATTGACATACATTCTCTACGTACCAAATTGAGTAACTTCGAAAATATGGTAGAGGTGATTGTTATTGTTGTTATTATTGCAAATCTGATGTAATCGTTAACTTCTTTTTACGTCGACGATTAATTATTATCAAGTTGCTATATTCACTGAGGTTTTCTTGATTTTCTTTTTCACTTACCATTGTCATACTTTCTTTATTTTTTTGTCTTTTTTTTATTGAAGGGTGAGTAGGAATATCAATTGATTTTTCTGAATGTTGTTGTTCAGAAACATCCTTCAACGTATCATTTGAATAAACTGGAGAAGGAGAATTGATCACATAGTGTTTATGCCTCCTTTCTACATCTTTATTGTCTCCTTTAAGGACCTTTTCCATTTCTATTGCTAAAATCTTCTTGACGAATTCTTTGAGTCTATCTGTATCAGGACCCGGTGGATAAGTGGCTAATAAATATTCAAATATTTTCATGTACTCGACTACTTTGTTGCGATATTCCTCCTCAGAGGGTTTGTGATTTTTTGTTATTTTAAACCAGGTAGTTGCACATTGAGCAGGATAGGCTTTTGCAAGTTCTTCTATTACGCGCTCCATTTCAAAGAAATCTAGCATAAAGACAATCTCCTATAGAAAAGAATAATTGGAATACTTTCCTTTCTTCTCAATTTACATACTATGTGTTCTTGTACTATTTATCCTCTCATTTTGGGATCTTGATAATCTATTGCCAAATCCAATTGGCTTTGAAGCCAAGAATTATCTTATCTCATAGACTCGTGAATCAAATGCATTATTTATATAAAGTAATATGCGTTATTTGGGTCCTAATCTTGATGCAGGACAGAATATATGAAAAGAAAAAGCAGTCAATTTTGAGATTTATCAAAAAACATGGAAAAGCAGACCCTTCGTTTATTCTAAATGAAGTCAACATCGATTATGACACCTTAATGAAGATAATTTCTGAGTTACGAAGAGAAGGACAATTGGGCCCGAAATAAGATTAGAATTAGAATATGACCTTTAAAGTAAAACAGAGGATGAAGGTCGCTTGCAAGATTTTAGCAAATCGGAAGAACTGATATTGGTGTAAACCTTTTTCCAAATAGATAAAATATCAAGAGCTATACTTGGAAAGAGTATCCTTATCTTGAATGGCTGCTTTGCCTGATAATTTGTCTAATTGCTGATCAACCATACTTTTCTCAGTATTTACCAACAGAATCTCCATAATAGAATTGATATCGGTGGGAAATGATATGTAAAGGTATTCGGATTGACCAATCAAGAAGTAATTCTAACAATAGTAACATAAAACGCTAGATATTTCAATCACCCATTCTTGAGGGTATTTCTCTTATCAGTCCGTCCCCCAAGGATTATCTATGACAAACTGCCAGGTTCCATCAGATTGTTGGCGAAGTACGTCAGTAGATTTGGCAGACATATTAACAGGATTACCATCAGGGCCGGTTCCACTAAAAGACCATTCAGTAGTTACCAAAGCAAGGTCGCTTGCTTGAAGTACTCTCTTTACTTTTAAATCCAGCTTGCCCTTCAAGTCGATGAAATTTCGTAGACTTTGACGTATGGACTCCGGATTCTTGGCAAGTTGTCCTGGCTGCGACGCAAAACACGCATCAGCCTCATAGAGCGTCATGAGGGAATCCAGGTCCCCTGTGTTTATACCCTCAACCACTGAATTTAGTACTTCTCCGGGTGTCATTTTTTTAGACATATAGTTTTTTTGTGATAGTTGGTTTTAAGTTTATCACGGAGACTAAGTACATATTACCAAAAAGATATTACCCAACGATGGTTATATTATTTATTGAACACACCAAGGATGGGAAACAACTCCTTATTCTAAAGTACGTAACCTTTTAAGGTTCGATATAAAATAACAATCTCAGAATTCACTTATTTCTGATGCCGATATTCCTATGATGTAGGACACCATGTTTTCTGATATTCTATTCTATAAAACGCTTCTACTGTTTGTGAAAGATGTAAGAGTTAGACTGATTCAATGTAGAACCAGCTAATTAGCAATCGAATTTTGATTTTCTAGTGGTACATCCAAAAAGACTTCTTCAGGTACTTTTGAGGGGCTATTGGTACCTAATACACAATTAAAATTAAAATTGCTTGAAGTTTCAACACAGGCATTGAAATTTTCGTTAACATCAATAACACCAGAACCTAATTCAAAAGTTAATTGCTTTTCTACTTCCACCAACCCAGAAGGATCTGGATTGATCTTTGCTATGGCACATTCTCCATTTGATGTGATAATAAAAATGGTAAGAGGACTTACATTATCAATATTTTGATTAGACAAATTGACTTTGATCTTTAGACCTGTAGGACCATCCCCCCCATTACCATTATCATTCTCATTGTTTGAAATCCCACTTACTGAGGCGTCAGTAAAACTCAAGCATTGTGTTTGAAGTGGGGATTGAGATGTAGATGCAATCGAATTCGGAGTAGAGGATGCCAGAAATAAAAGTGTCAAGAAGCTAATGATGAGAGCAATAGGATAGTTCTTATTAAAAACCATGTTATTCTATATGTCATAAATTATATATTCTTTCATTTCTATTTATGTACCAGATGATCTAAGTTTTCCTACAAATACTTCTTAACCACCGATGACAAAAAACATCAATAATTGTAAATACCTTAAATAGGAAAATAAATATCCCTTAAGGGGTTTGCTATAATTATATTGAGTAAAAAACCTAATTGTCATATTTTACTGCTTAATTTCGGTTTGATTGTTTTTTTCTGCGGTTTGGCAACCTTATTTTTACAGTTCATCAATGCAGAACCTACGATTCAAGACCCCTTAATACAGGTCGAACAGGTAATAGAAGGATTATCATCTCCAACTAGTATGGCTTTTGTTGATTCTCAAAACATACTAGTATTGGAAAAAAATAGTGGAGAAGTAAGATTGGTCTCAAATGGTGAGTTAAAAGAAGAGCCAATCTTAAAATTAAAAGTTGATTCTACTACCTCTACCTGTTGTAGAGGTCTACTTGGAATAGAAGTTGATAATCAAAATGCTACTAATAGCAAGGACGTATTTCTTTACTTTACTGCGGCAGGTAATGACAACATCCCGGTTATAAATAAGGTAGTCAAGTACAAATGGGACGGAACGAATCTCGCAAACTCCCAAATTATATTGGAATTGCCTGCTACACCTGGACCAAATCATCCGGGTGGCAAACTAGCACTTGACTCTAAGGGTAATTTATATACGGTAATTGGCGATCTCAATAACGAAGGCATACTTCAAAACATAGAAGATAGTAAAGAACTATCAGACAGCTCAGTAATCCTAAAACTCAAAAGGATTGATGGTTCGGAACTATTTGATAATCCTTTTGTTAGTATTAAAAATGAATTTCCCACAAGTCAAGTGGAGAAATACTATGGCTATGGAATCAGAAATAGTTTCGGATTGGCAATAGACCCTGTAACTGGAAATTTATGGGATACAGAAAATGGGGATAAAGACTATGACGAAATAAATTTGGTATATCCAGGTTTTAACAGCGGTTGGAAACAGTTAATGGGACCCATTTATAATAGCGGTGTTACAGAAAACGACCTGGCGATATTGTCAGGCTCGTATTATGGGGATCCAATTTTTAGCTGGGAACCATCCTTGGGGGTTACCGACATTGAATTTTTTAATTCCAAGAATCTAGGAGGCAACTATGAAAATAATGTTTTTGTAGGTGATATTAATAATGGCAATTTATATTATTTCAAATTAAATAGCAGTAGAACGGGTTTTGAATTTGAGAGTCCAGAAATTGAAGTTGATAAGATAGCAAATGAAGAAGAAAAGGATAAAATAGTGTGGGGTATGGGATTTGACGGAATAACTGATTTAGAAACAGGTCCGGATGGAAACCTGTATGTGTTATCTTTCGATGAATCCAGTAATGGCGACGGTAAAATATATAGAATAACGAGCAAACAATAGAATTTATTCATTATGGAAAAGGTCATTATCTCTGCCTCCCTTCCTCCCTCTAGTATTACTACTGTGCCGAACTCTACTTTTCCATCTTATATTTCAGAATTATGTTAGAATCTGGAACCCTGGTTCTTATACAAAGGCTTCAAATCTCAAAACTCCTCGTGATTTTTTTTTAAATGATTTTTGTATCGTTGATATGAAGTTATTGCAATTTTTTTTGTCTTTACAGTCCAGTTCTGTTTCATAACCCCAACAATTGTAAATATAGTATCCCAAAAAATCAAATTAAAATTTTAGAATTTATTTCATCCTAATAATTGTAGAAGGTTCTAAATATTCCTCATTACAATGTATGACTCAGGCGATTAGGCGCAAAGGATACATCCAAACACTCGAAGTCATAAATGAAACCATTCTTTTTTGAGACTATCCCGTTGTAAAAGATCCCTGTCCTGTCCGATGATTAACATGGTATTCTACTCAGGAAGAACGCTAGAATAATTTACCGGCACTCAGTGGCCTTCCCTTATTCTTCAATCAAATACACATATCAATGAGAAAAAAGACCTAATGATAAGTTATTTTTTGATCACATTGCACAATAAGAAGAATCAAATGGGTCAGATAGGGGTCCTACTTTTCGAATATGAAAGTTAAGATAAATTGCTAATTTACGGTCCGGTCAGGTGTTCAATATCTTTTGATCAATTGTTCTTGATGGTGCTTTCTCATTCCAAAGCCTCTGAATGATCGTGTTCTTACTTTATAGTTACAACAAGGACGATAAGTTGCGTCCCATTTTATAAAATTTTACAGACGCTATATCTTTTCTGTCCTTCCTTATACATAGATGTACATAGATGGTACAGCATGATTTCTTCTTGCCTTGAATCTTTCGTATATCCATTGCAACTCATGATTCAAACATCAAATTTCCATAATTACGGAAATAAATTTTTTCCTATCAAATAGAAATAGAAATAGATATGAGTTATAGAGGAGACTGCATATAACGTTACTATTGACTATACTTTATGCATATTGATGGTCAATAGTCTGCAGGTTCCAAACAAGAACTGCTGTTAGACAGACAAATATAAAATTACTGAAATAGATAAAAGACTGGGTATTTTTTAAAACCAATTAGATTTGATTCCAAGAAAGGTCAAAAAAAAGTATATCAAAGATCATTATGAGTTAACAACGAAAAATCGAGTACAAGGTTTCATATGTTAATATTTTTGCAGTTGATAGATTCTTTGAAATATTCAATTATTGTGAATGTATCTTCAAAATTATAGTCGATTTTAATTATCGAATTAGATTATAGATTCTTAGTATAGAATTTTAAGTTAAAACCCCAAATAAATGATCATATTGTATAGTCCTGATCAAAATGATTGTAAATTATTCAAGGTATCAAATACTCCGAATGGTCGTGATCGCAGGTCTTATCGCTGTTAGCGCAATTCAAGGAACCACCTTAATAAGCAATGTGTTAGCAGGCAATCTTTGTTTAGGACCGTTAGCATGCAGCGCTGTAGGTGTTAGTGGTGGTCATGGAGGAAATACTGGAGATGCCATAATTGGAGATATAGGTCCTGGTGGCTCTTGTTTTGCAAAAAATCATGTAACTATAGGAGATGAGTGCGGCGGAAGTACGGCAGTAGTGAACCCAGATGTGGAAGCGGCGATCATTGTATGAACGGAGGGAGAGGCGGAGAGGTACACAATACTGTTAGTAGTTAGGTTATCTTGGTAACCAAATATCAGCAAACGCAGTGGTATGAAACAGGTGATTATTAGAGTCCTATCAAAACGGAAAGTTCACAGTTGAATCACCCAGTGGGAACGGCACCCCATTGGTTTTTAATAAATACTTGCTATCGCAATCCACTTATTTGTAGAAAGACTAAATGCCATTGTAATGAGCTGATCAAGATAACGCCCAATTATAGATGCACATTAATGCGGTAGGCCTTTTAACCAAATGAAATTTGGTTAAATTGGTGATAACTAAAAAGAAAGGGACGCAGTTGATATGACTATAGTCATGGAACATCACGTTCCTGCAAAGATTCAAAAATGCTATTATCAAAAGCAGTTGGACTTAACGATTCATAATACACACAAAATCGTCATGATACCCCTTTTGTTTGTCATGCCTGTACGTTGGATCAAGGCATAAAAATTATCTCATAATATATATCGGCATTCATTTAATCTTAAACATTCATGTAAGTCATAATAATATTGACTCTGATGTATGTCCTATGGGTGTTCCCATCTGCTTATGCACAATCCAATAACGAAGTATCAATAGTCTAGGATGCGTCAGAATTGGGTGGTAAAGCTTTCGACCCAAATCCCGTGACTATGAACCAAAGCGATAATGTGACTTGGACAAATAGAGACTTTGGAATTCATACTGTAACAGAGAACCATGAATTATTTAGTTCAAAAGATTTGAGACCAAATCAGACATTTGAATATACATTTGACTCGGCAGGTACATTTGATTATCATCGCAAATTACATCCTACTGTGACTGGAAAAATAGTAGTAAACTGATTTAATAGGATTGTCCAAGTTCATATCCTCAATATGCTTGGCCATTTTCTCTTGTAATTTTGATTTAGATGGCTTCATCAATAGGAGTCGGTTAAAGTAGTAAATAGTATTAATAAAATCAGTCTTTAGTTCCATCATTGGAGATTAATGATAACCTATTAAAATATTGCTGAAGTGTATCTATACCCAATAACATCGTGAACAATGAATCAAAAAATTTATCTTTGGTTAAGCCATCAAAATAAATAAGTTTCTCCATGATAAATTTTTCTATTTTATCTTTTGATGAATTGCTGTGACGAGCCAACAAACCTAATTGGTATAACGCCATCAACAGATCAGGAATAAAACGATTCTTTTCTTTTGATGGTAAAAGAGATAAAGAATTTTTCTGTTGTTTTGAGAAATTCATTGATGTAATTAACGTTACCTTGTCATGTAAATCATCAACAATAATATTGACATTCCTATTATTAGATTTTGCCACTAGATTCATTACAACCGTAGGGTCTTCGATTTCATCAAATCTCCAAATATCACTTTCTTCTACAAGCCATCGTTTAATTCTCAGCGATATTTCGTGTTGAGATAACGACATCTTAATTAATTTAAAATTGCCTCTATATAATCATATAATGGTAAAAATAATTAAGAGAATTATGATATCTCGATCCTAAAACATAGTGTAATAGGAGATGAAATTTAAAGAAAAGGAAGTCAACCATCAATCCGACCTACTCTAGAAATGAGTGATGTAAGGCGGCCGGTAAATATGGACCTAAAATTTGAGTGGACATTCTTATAATTTTTTATCCTTACGTATTATGGTATTCAATAGAACTGAGCATAGGATCCGGCTTCAATCGACCAGCACAAAGGTTTTTCTGTTGCTAGTTATTAGCCTCAAACCCTGATACCATTATTGTACATGGCTTCGGTCACCAGTAGATGCCATTACTAATTGTCCCACCATTCCTGGTAAACTTACCAGTACATAATCCCAAAAAATCTCAAATTATACAAAAACGATTCAAAGTTCACAAGGTATATTCTGTTGGCTTAACAATCAGTTTGACTATTCGCGGACCTTTTGATGAAATTAAATTGACTTGTAGAGCTACCCTAACCACACCTATGGATGTAGGTCTTTTCACAGGATGTTGGGGCATAGTCTTTGCAATAGCAACATGTATGTACTTAAAGCACTATCAGTCGCTAAAGGGGTCTGGGACAGCGATGCTAATGCTGTTGTCACAATTGACTAGGCAGGGAATTCTCCAACTGCTCTTGAATCGAACCTTGCGATAGCAACCTGTGTGTAGTCAACTTTAATTCAAAGAATGTCCCAATCATTCAATCTATAGCATCGAAACTGGTTACAGCTTATAGTGGTGTTAAGGCTGCAAATTCTTGCGAATACTGATTGTCGGATGGGAAAAGTAGTTCTGATCCTGATTTGTTTTATTTGATACCCTAATTTTCTAAACCTAATAGATATGGTTTTTCTCAGGATGCCCCACTACAAAATATGCCGTTTCATAGAACCTCAAACCCAAGCAGTAATACACTAGGGCTTTAAGTCTTTTTTGTAAGTTCCCATACAAATATGACGATCGACAAAAAGATAAGAAATTTTCATTGACACTAGAAGTGACTCATGATAAAATAAATGGTTACCCTCATTTCTAAGTTATTGGTATTCGCCTTCCCTCCTCCTCTTAGATTGCTTCAACAAAAAATCTAGAACGAACGTCAACATCATCATAAACTTTTCCGATTTTCAAATAACTTGAATTCTATTATTTGATAGTGTATTTAATCTGACAAATCTGAAAATTACATCAATACGAACTTGGGAATTAGCGGGTGATAATTGAGTTATCTCTTATGGTACGTCATCATTTTCTTAGTCTTTGCTCGTACAGATTCAGAGTAAAGATTCTAGAACCAATTTTACATTATTCTAGAACTTTTGGTTCAAAGTCTATATATTAATCTCTTGTTTGTATAAAAATGATCTTATATCATCGTATTTTGAACCAATGCCTGTGGCTAATCTTTATATATCAGCTCCCAAAAAATTTTCGTTCAATTGTGACAAGGTTACAATGAATGATTGATCTAATCTTATTAACATAAGTGATCTTATCATAGAAAACATAAATAGTTGCTTTTGAAATTAGAGTTTTTAGTGAAAAGGAATTGTTAAAAAACCTAAATAATAGCCATCGTTGCAATCAATTTAAAATATACTATTGATCCTTTATACTCCAGATTTGTAATTTAGGATTACTGGCGATTCTTTCAACACATGTATTTCTTTCCTGTATATTGTCTCTGTTCTCCTTACTAAAAAGAAACCATATACAGACTAATGGTTTTGTATTCGTGAAATTAACCCTTTATACCACTGATATCAACATAACAGAGTCCTATTTCGAATTAAAGATGCAAATCCCGACCTTCATTATTGGCAACCAGGGCAAAATTGTGTTTGCATTTATTACACTTAAAACAAATTCTTCCTTTTTTTAAAGGCATCATATCCCTTAGTAAGCAATACAGATTAATTTTTTACTAGGACTAAATCTGTAAGACAAATGTCTATGCATATTATAAAAACAATGATTGTATCTCCTTAATCATTTCAGGATTCTTGTCAGTCAATACGTATTTGATACCTACGGGTTTATTATCATCACTAATATCAATAAATACCATGTCTCCTATTGGGATAGTGCTTACTATTTTCTTCTCCGTTAGTTTAACATAGAGTATATTATCCTCTGGATCATACTCAACAGTCGAATTCACAGGAATTGTCCCCCTTCCTTATTACTTCTGTTTTCCAATATTTCCATTTTATGGATATACTCATAATTCATGACCAAGTATTTAGGTTATTTAACTACAGGTGGCAAACCTGCAGAGAGAATAGAATCTGAAAAGGTATTGTAGATCCTTTGTGTGGGAATTAAATTTCTTGCACGCAAAAGATTCTTTCTCTGATTGATTACTTTGCTATTTTATTTTAAAAATCCGGGTTAATCAAATAGGTAAAATCTTAAAAACTTTCTGAGAATCATGATTAAGATATTAACCAACAAATCGTATTATTACATTTATGGTCAAAGAACTATCCTCTGAGGATGAGGCCGAAATCCTCAGAAAGATAGAGGGCATGATACTAGATAAATTGCTGGCAGTACATGACGCTGGAACCAAATCTTTAAATTTTGGAGAGATAACTGAACAATTAAGTTCCTCACATCCTGAAGATATAGATACTGCCATTGAAGACTTGATCGCTCAAGCGTTGATTCATTCTCCTGACGGTGAAAATTACCACATAACCAAAGATTGAATAGTCGACCATAATAAGAGGAAGACAGAAGGAACGTTATTTTAGGTGCTATATAAGACCGACTATGGAGAATAAGATACGATATAGCCAACTTGGAATATCTATTGCTTTCAGGTAATACACTAGGCTTGAAATTTAGTATTATGATAGTTAACTTCTGAATTACTCAAACAGAGTGAGGGTACTCATAACTATGTTCTAGGTCCACAAGAAGTAAATTTATGAAATATTATGATAAACCAAATCAATGATGAGGGACAGGGTGGCATGGAACCAATATTTAATAACCAAATTTTAGTATCATCTATATAACCTATCGCGCCTATTGGTACTTACCGATCGGTATAGCATAAAGAATGCATTGCATATCTCTAGAAATGGGGATCTAGTTCCATGTATCCCAGTACGTTTAAGCCACTAATTTCCTCATTTCTAGTTTAATTGTTACTTGCTGCTCAAGGATTCTTGCTTTTTTCACCACTAAATCTTGTTCTGTGCATTCCTTTTTCTCAATTCTTTACGCAGAATCACAAGTGTGTCAAAGCTTACCTTGGAATCATTATTAGTGGTCACAAGTCATAGATGAAACCATGATTTCCTAACCTTATTCCCAGTTTAGTTTGATTGAATCATGCCTCATTCGGGTTCTTACAGAATCTCATAATCTACTATACTTATTCGATGATAAATGGCTTCACATCAGAAATATGGCTATACAAAGCAGAAACATGATACAGAATATTATTGGATTCTTTTGAACGCCAAGGATCAGGTATCCTAATAAGATAACTACATTTATCAAGGCAGAGTCAATTTAAGAAACAGGGTAAGCATGCTTATATTATTACATGATTTATTTCTGATTCTAAACATCGATTATTAACATATGGAGATCGACAAACAGTATAACCTTTAAAAGTGAGAATTGGTTGACAAATCTTTGGGATTCCTCGAAAATTAATAATGTGAGATTCAATTAAATTTCAAATTGCCCCCGATGGAAAAATAGAGCATTAACGAGTCTCATTTAATATAATATCAAGATAAACCACCAGGTCTTTGTTAATACCCTTATTCGTTTAGCACAATAATATTTACGGATAAATCAATAGAGTGACTATGATCAACACTCTAGATTTAATTGAGGAAAGAAAATAAAGGTCTCAATCTAGATCGTGAAAATAGTGAATAAAATAAAAATTTCTGACATTTAGAATCACACTAATTTTGTAACCAAGTAAACACAATAGCGCTTCCTGACCAGGTATTTACTAACGAGAAACGTTACCGCTTTGTCACCATTCCGTAGTTAGCATATCTCTGTGAACCATATGTTGTATTTGGTACATATTTTAATAAAAGAAAATAAAAAAAATAGACTTTTTAATTTCTAGGCAACCAAACTACCTTAATGTAGCTTTCATATTGAAAAATCAGTTCAAAGAATCATTTGTGATACTGAATATTTCAAAGTGGTTTAAAAAAGTAGAAACCTTTGGACAAAACCCCAATCTATTATTCTAGTATATTCTCATCTCGCTTATCCAAGGATAAATATAGACACCTCAAATACCAAGAATTTTCTTACAAGGTCCGGTGATTTGGAATAACAAAATCAATATACTAAATAGGATCAAGACGATGTTTAAACTAGAAGAACAATCCTTAATCTCTAGGTATCAATTAAATTCACATTATGATGTCTTTCCATATCATCCATTAATATGATAGGATCATATGAAAAATATTAAAAAAACATAAATCTTTCAAGATTACTCCAAATAAGTCAAAATTATTTCCGAGAGCAACCCTCATAGTGCTAGTATTCATACTATTTCTAACCTTATTGAGTGTCCCAAATGCTCTTACCGTTGAATCAGGTTCACGTACGAAAATATACGGAGTTAACTTGTATAACGATGATACCTATAGTACAAGTGATCTGAAGGCCGCCTTAACTTAGATATGAAAGTCATCAACCTGACCTAATGCATCAAAAACCAACTCAGGCTTCATAGGTGCATGGAAAATAAGTGGTAAAAATGATCATGAAATCTCAGGTTCGAATACCTCCGGGAAAATAATGTCAAATGAGAAGTAAGGATTGACATCAGTGTCTTTAACGGCTACTATTATTACTGATACAAGCTGTAACCATTATACAAAACAAGATCTTGATTCAGATGCTTTTCAGATACCTACTTATCGTTTTGGAGGTGAAGACCCATAATTTACTTTTAAGGGCATTACTACAAGTGAAGATATTAATACATGTGCCTGAATAGCGACTGACTAAATCAGGGAAGTTGATGTCCGGGGTCTTGGATAGATACGTTTTATTTTTGAGTATCAACCAGTCAAGGTAAAAGAAGCTAGAGATCAAAGATGATTCGTTAATACAGATAAGGTAACGTTCAAAAAAAACTATCATGAATTAAAATATTTAATTGATAAAAAAGAGTAATACAAAAAGCAGCATGAAATTTAGTTGCAATGAAGAGATTATTTGGTCACAGCATACGGACACTCCTGCTCTGCTATTAGATTAGATTAGAATGCTACTCTACGTTGAGGTGAATTCTAAATGGTATTAGTGTTAATAAAGACAATTGAGCTTTTAGTTGTTCAGATGGTTCATTAATTGATGAATGTGGTGGTAAATTTGGAAAATTTCCGCTCTGACCAAAAGATTGAGTATAGGTTACATCATACATATTTATTGGTAAGGTTATCATGAAAACCATAATCAAAATTATTATCAATTTGTTTTAAACAATCAATTCAAAGTAATTGCTCTTTACGATAACGATGATGATACTTAAGTCCACAATCTATATCATCACCATCCCGCTATTAATTGGCAAGGATTTGAACAGAAATTTACCACTATTTCGAAATAAGGAATGAAATAAAACGATTCAATTATTAGTATCGTTATACTGAAACTCGTTATACGAAACTGGAGATTTAGTTTATACTTTCTTTTTCTAATAGTGCAACCGTATATATAACACTTGAGTCTTATAGACGGTAAACTAAAACATGAAGAAAATCAGATTACTGGATTGTTTGATAATTATTACTATCTCTTATTTTTGAACAAAACAAAATTTTAACAAATCTAAAATTTTTTCCTTAACAAGTTCTGTAGTAATTTCTTCTAACGTAAATGTTCCTTCACGACCTGCTGTACCCTCTTCTTGCATCATCTTTTGCATGTAGAGGGTCACCTTATTTGGCTCTTCCATAAAGAAGGTTAAAGATGGATGTCTGTCTTGTGCTGATGAAATGTCATTATAAGGATATATATCCAGTTTTATCTCGGTCACGAATCTTCCTTGTATCTTGTCTATTATGTCACACCTGATATCATGTAAAATCAGCTTATTCTTAATTTCCTTAAAGACAGGAAAAATAACTGTATGAACTTTTTTGGAAAAACCTTCAGTAAATTCATCAAGATTTTCTCTGGATTCTTTATCTGAATTTTGATTTCCTCTAGTTAAAGCGACATAACTATCAATAACCTTGTCAATTTCATCATCAATATTCATTTTTATCGGATATTCTCTTTGCATAAGAGTTACACCATATATAAATTTGAAAGAAAATCATGGCAAATGAATATAAAATCTCGGTATATTTAAGAGAGCCCCTTTGGCATATTGAATGTTCAATGACGATTATCGAATAATATTAACATAAATATAAATACCAATATTATTTTCTCAATTCATAAAATGCATTGGTTCATTTAGCTAAAATCATGCCTATATTGGTTATGGCTACTCCATAATTGAGCCAAATGAAGGAGGAACAAATCTCAAGCTATCGTCGACACAGACATTAATACAAAAGATGAACAGGTGACCCTAATGTATGTTATATGAGGATCTCAAAGTTAATTAATTTACATACCAAATTTGTCCTTTCTAATGGTTTAAGTGTATTGTAAATCAATATTATTCTTGCTTTAAATGTAGCGAACAATTTGATTAAGAAACATAAAAACCAACTGAGAGGATTCAAAGTTTTCCTCATTAAGCAAGAATCAAAGTGAAAAAATTTCCACCTCGCTTCGATAAGCAATTCTAGTTTAGGATTGAAACCAAAATTAGACTTTTCAAGCTACAATCAAATATTATTCTGTACTTTCAGTTAATACTCATACTGTTTGGGTCTGAAACAGGCTACAAAGAGAAAAGTGTTGTGAGACCTGATAGTTTCTAATCTCAACGAAATATAACCGATGAATATAGAAATCAGACATTTCGATTTCTTGAACCTCCTAAGCACCTTTGTAATCGCAATTTTGTTGTTATTACAGAATGTTTTCGCTAAAATTCAGACTATGATTATCTTGCAGTGTTAAATATTTCTATTCTTCCTTAAGATTTGTTTCTAATTTTAGTAATTCCTATGACAAGTTTGCGACTAATTCTTTTATTTCTTTTGATCAACTAACCCATCCGAGTTTCTAAGAATATGACGAAATTGCTAGGTAGGGCTATTAAATGCAAAGCTATTAACTGATAAAGTAATGGCATATCAACAATATTAGTTATTGATTATTAATTCTTGTTTGAAGCATCCCCTTTATTTGTCATAGCGGAATTAACGTTATTGAGAGAATTATGCCATTGAAATCAATCGTTATCTAAATTTTCTGTCACGATCATGGACAAAACAGAGTTAACTTTGTCCATATTTTTAATTTTCCAAGCAATTATTTCCTTTAGTGTTTCCTTATCGTCGCTAGAAATTTTCGCAATAATATCATATACCCCAAATACTCTATATACTTCAACTACTTCCGGGACTTTTCTCATTTTCTCTATCATTTCATTCTCCGATCCTAGTTCGCAGTTTATTAGTACGTAGGCTGATGGCACATAATATTAGAACCATACAAAAATAAAAAACGTTTCTGCTTGGTCACCTATTAGATTCATTCTAAAATTTGAGTAGAAGGATTCAGCTAGCTGGTAAATTTCGGAGGTTAAATTTCAATCTTTGGTAAGGACAGCTGGGTGTCAAATTGGACGGACAATCTAAACTATCTTCGGGTTCTATATGAATGCGAGGAAAATAAGCATTAGTTTGTAAGAGATAGAGGCAATCATCGTCTAGTAAAATTATGCGTGTTAGAGAACGAACTACGATATTTCTATATGTTTTATTTTTGATTGATAGTTGTGGCCATAGTTATGGTGGAGCCCTATAATTAGAACAACCTACGCGTGGATTAATTTTAATGATTATATAAAAATTTAGATAGATTTTGGTCTTCTGGGTTCTCCGGTTAGCCCGCCGAAATTATTTGCATACTAGTTATTAACAGGGCTATTCCCATCAGTATACAATCTAATACTAGACCTATATCAGGATAAACTAGTACGCTAATCGCATAAATGATTTAGAGTGTTAATGCACGTTTACCAAAATTTTTCGACCATCCTTTGCTCTCCTTGAATCTTATCCCTTGAATTATTTTAGAAATTCAATCTGCCAACAAATCAATATCCAACAACAATACTATGCATACACCTGCCTCGATAAGATATGCCATTGCAATCAAAGTAACAATTATAATAATTCAAAAACCATGCTTATAATTCGAAACTTGCCAGAGCATTCCATACAACTGACTATTTTTTCGATTCCTGCAAATAACAATAAGTAGCCAAAAAGGACTATAATAGATATTGACCTTTAAGAGGATTTATCAATACAATGATTTGTTAGATTAAAATAATGATTCCTAGTCCTATTTTAGCAATCCTAACCCAAGTAGACAAATTCTCATAATCTTTTTTTCAAAACCCTTACACAATTACCTCAAGAATTTACCAGTCTAAATTGTAGGTTGAAATGGTGGATATGAAACCCATAAACAATATCTTACTACGATTGTTATCTAGATAGTATAAATGAAAATGCGATACTTAGTGGAATGAATGTCATGACTAATTCAATTTATACTTGATTCATCTTGTTTTGAAAATTTTAGGTGTAAAATAATGCCAAGTAATATTATGAAAGCAAACCGAAGAACTTCGATAATCACGGCTGTCTCCCTTATTCGACCGGCTCATCCAGCAAATGGATAATCAGTCACTCTTGTTATTACCCCAATCAATACAAAAGTTATAGTTCCAAAAATACCTACAAAGTCCCATATTTTACCCCAGTTTCTAATGGTAGGAACAATACAAAACTTGAACCAAACTCACCTATCATAAAAAGGATTGGAGAATTGGTATAATTAGCTGGTAACATATATAGATGAATAATCCATCTAAACATTTGCAAATCGCAGCTGGTATCAATAATATTGTTATCAACTTGGTGTTTTCTTTAATCAAAAATATTAATAAAAATGTACATTATCTGCAAGAATTTATTCGAAATTCTTACAGCACAGGACTGATAGCAGATGACACAAAATAGATTCAATTCCGCCGTTTATTTCAACCCAACATACACTCGCAAATCATCTTGAAGAAATTCTTTTATAGGACAATAAACACTAATTGACGATGAAACAAACTTTCACGTATATTAAGTCCTATTTGGCTGTTGTAGTTGCTTTGAGCGCTATTGTTACTCTGTTATCATCTGGTGTAGCTCAAGGTCAAGATAGTAATTTATCTCAGAATGAATCATTAAAATCAACCGATAATAAAACAAGTGGAGGTAACGATTCCATGTTCATTAGTATTCCTGTTGAAAAAGGCTTTGTTAATGGAAATTTGTCATATTTTATAAGTACTGATGCATCTGAGGAAAGGATTGTTTCCTCAGTTACAAATACGACCAAATTTGACGTAAATTATGCACCGACTCTCAGCAATACATCAGAAATTGCTCGTCAACAGGGTTATGTATTTACAAATGGAATATTAGGGAACGGTACATTTGAACATCAACTCCCAGTCGCATCAGCAGCCTCCGGAGATGAAGGATATAGTCCTTTATTTGAAATAAATTATGTGAAATGGAATAATGATTCTCAAGCAAGAATCTTAAAATCTACAGCAGATATAATGGATGCACAGTCAAAGGGTGAACTCTCTATAGAAAAATCAAATGTTATAATAAATAGTCCGGCTGTGAAGATAAAATAATTCCATAATTTTTTAATTTTGAAGCAGAGTTTGGAACTTTAACTTATAGGTTATCAGAATAGATTCTGATCGGTTCAATCCCCGCTAAAATAATTTTTTCGGAAATTAATACTATATTGATAGTTGAGTCGCTTTTAGTAGAGGTCAAAGTTTTTCAAAAAACTATCGTCATAATATATCAAACTACAATCAAGCTTCAGATTATGTAAGAAGGAGGTTTAATAGCCTGGTAGATTTTTATATGATGATATGAAATTTCTTTTAAAAGTTTAATAGGCCTTTTGAATATCCAAAGAAAAAGAGAATCATTGCGGCCTTTGTATTTTTTTGTGGTTCTGTTATCAGCAATAGCGGTTGCAAATCTCGTAATCATTCTTGCAGATTCAGACAGTAGAATAATTTATTCAAGTTGGATGTTAATTATTAATTCATCTATCGCTGCTGGATTATCCTTGATAGCCCTAATTAAGGATAGGTCCAACATAAAAAAAGATAAGACGGCTATCCATCTTACCATTGGGCTCGTATTCTGGTTCATCGCAAATGTAATTTGGGGATATTATGAAATAATCCTTGATATAGTATCCCCAGTACCATCACTAGCTGACGTATTCTTATTGTCTGCTTATGGATTTTTGATCTTTAGATTATTGGTAACCTATAAAAAACTTGGAGAAATAACTAACAAGAAAATAATATATATTGTGTCTATTGGAACAGGCTTTTTCCTTATTTACATTCTAAATTTGATGCTTAGCTTAACGGAAATTTCCAACTTCAGGGGCTTAATGCTATTCATAGTCACAATAGCTTATCCAATTCTGAACTCAATCCTTACTGTTCTGGCCCTGACTATTCTTCTCAATATCAAAAATGAAAAACACCATTCTATCCCTTGGATATGCGAGCTAGTTGGCTTATTAGCTATAGTTATTGGAGACAGCTGGTTTGCCATTATAGTATTAACCGCTTTTGTAGAACAGATTTGGATATCAGCCATATTGCTCTCTGCCCACTATTTACTAATTGCAGGAGGCTTAGTATGGTATCTGCGCCACTACAGTACCTGGGACCTTAGAATATCAGATAACTCTATTACAAAAAAAATTAGAAAGTTATTTTCGACTAAAGTAATATTATTAATCATCATTCCATCAGCTTTTCTAGTTCCTATTATTTTGTATTTGCCAATAAATTATACATCGTTAGCAAATCAAGTAGGAGTATCATGGATTTATCCAACATATGACGAACCCCTCCAATCAAATAGTATCTACCAAGAATACATAGTTGGAGCAATCATCCCACAATCTGGTTCATTGTCTTCTATAGGAAAACCTGTTTTATCTTCACTGGAAAAGGCCGAAAAAGACATTAATGGATACTTTGAATCCCATAATACATCATCCAGAGTCAAATTAATGGTAGCAGATTCAAAAACCAGCCCAGAGGAATCTCTTGCAGCTATTAAGAAGCTATATTCATCTGGAGCTAGGGTGATTGTGGGTCCTGCTACGAGCACGGCTGTTTCGGCAGTCCTTGATTTCGCAAACGAAAATAATATTACACTATTAAGCTATGCTAGCACTTCCCCTAAGCTTTCAGTAGGTGGGGATAGTCTTTTTAGATTAGTACCAGACGATAAAAGCCAAGGTAAAGTTATTGCTGAGAAAATGATAGAAGATGGAATCAAGGTTATCGTTCCTTTTTGGAGAGCCGATATTTATGGCAACGAGTTAGCCAATGCTACCAAATATTATTTTGAAAAACTGGGAGGCAAGGCAGAGGTAGGCGTTAATTACAAGCCACATACCGGAAAATTTGCTACAAGTTTACACAGGATTAACTTTATCATGTGGAATCAAGAACTCAAAAAGATGAATACTATGGTATCTGATGCGATAACAAAGTACGGTAAGGAATCTGTTGGTGTTTACGTTATCTCCTACGATGAAATTACACCGATATTGATTCAGGCCCAATTGTTTGACAATCTTGGTAAGGTGAGATGGTATGGAAGCGATAGCGTCGCAGAGAACCACCATGTCACGAAAAATATCGATTCTGCGAACTTTGCTATACAGACCGGATTCATAAATCCATTATTTTCTGTTGGCATTGATAACCAAACATCACATGAGTTGGAGAGCGAATTGGATGCAGATGCAAATGAAGGCGGAGAACACGATAGTTCTATGTCCTATGCAGCCACTGCGTATGACTCATTCTGGATTGCCTCAAAAAGTTTGGAAAAAAATTCCACTATGAATAATAATAATGAAGATTTGAGCAGTAATAGACTTTAATGAAATATTAGTAGAAACTGCAGAATCGGATGAAGGTATTACTGGCAAAATAGATCTAAATTTGGCTGGCGATAGAATAAGCGAAAATTATGATTTTTGGTATGTTGTTAAAGACAATTTGACCGATGAATTCAAGTGGGATACTGAAATCAAAGACTCTAGGTCCTAGTCACTAACCATACTATAAAATTAAAATGGCTTTCAAGGCCCGTCATGATAGAAGTAGGGTTTTTTTGAAATAAGGCCATTGCCGCAGTGTTCTTATATATTTGAATCCCGTATACATTCAGTTATGATGTCAAATATTATGAAATGTAAATGCGGCACTAGAGACATTATAAGAGCAAAAAATAATGAGACGGTAGAACATTTCATGCTTAATAAGAGATGTCCCAGATGTGGGACTGTAGGTGCGTGGAGACAACTATCTCAAGATGAATACATGTGGGAAAAAGCCAAAAGTTAGGCAGCTTTATCAATTCTCACTGCATCCACTATCATCAGATTATCGATTTTATTAATTAAGCAATTAAATGATAACAACGAATGATTTAACGAAATTAGGTGTATAAGAAAAGAAGACAGGCAAGAGGAATTGTTATTTTTTATAAGAGTGATTTTTTCGAATGTGATCCTTTAGTTTATCCATATCGGAGAATTTGTTGCCACAGTTAGAGCAATCATAAGACTGGTTATTAGAATGTAGCAAAAGCTGGTGATGCATTGCATCTTCGACTTTTCGAAATCTTCTTCCACATATATCACACCTGTACTTCTTAAACAATGAAAAAAAATCCATAAGTTATCTTAAAGCTAACTAACTAATTATGTAATAATTATTTTACCTTTAGGTCTAGGATATTGTTTATAGTGCTATTTACATTTGTCAGTAGGAAGACATTATATGATGGTTTTTTTTTGAAAGGTCGAT
This sequence comes from uncultured Nitrososphaeraceae archaeon, assembly GCA_963850055.1. Taxonomy (GTDB): domain Archaea; phylum Thermoproteota; class Nitrososphaeria; order Nitrososphaerales; family Nitrososphaeraceae; genus Nitrosocosmicus. The sequence continues at coordinate 69,418 of CAWKJS010000031.1, forward strand.
CTGGTTCTGTTAGAAATCTATCTTTAGTAAGTCCAAGGACAATAAATCTATCTGTAGATTGATAAAAATAATGTTTCATAAAAATTTGGATTTGTTTAGCCTAGTTAATAATATTAAAAATTAAATCAGTTTTTGTCCAAAGATAAGATGATATGCTCAATGGCCTGACTTGAGTTTAACATTCCATTCTTCTTGGCATATTCTTCTAGTAATTTTATTTGTCCGGGTGTAAAACATATTGGCATAGAACGCCTTTCATTATCCATATATTTTAATTATAATTGATCTGATATTAAAATTTTATTGCAAGATCCTAAATTAACTTGTTTCTGCAACCTGATCATGTTTTCATGTCAATTTAGATGCAAAATTCTAGCTTTTGAGGATATTAATTATTAAAGACTCCCCCACTTGAGGTTTTCCATACGTCTCGTAATTTCGTTTAGGCATCGTGATTATAATGCTTGTTTGAGGGTAAGATTGAATTAAGGTCTGCGGTTGTGCTCTCAGCATGGCCTCCATTATGGGTTGCAGTTGATCTTTCATCTCTTTATCTGGGATTGCTCTGTTTATGGCTTCTAGCATCATCTGTTGCTGTGAAACCGGCTCAAGTTCGATATCCTCCATTAATGTGAGAGTAACAGAAACGCCATTATCACTCAAGTTTTTAATTTTATAAACATTCTCACGAATTTCCATTTAAGATCAATAAATCTCCTTTTTATTTAATCTTAATCATCAAATATTATCAAGCTAGATGATTAGATAAAACACGATGATAAAGAATCTCCTTTCCCTAATGAGGAGGAGCTTGACAAAACTCTACAAGTACGCCATTAAGAGATTTTGGATGGATGAAAGTAATTTTGCGTCCATATGACCCGGTTCTCAATTCTCCCAAAAATCGCATCCCATTCTCTTTAGCATGATTAACATCATTTTCTATTTCATCAGCAGTAATCGCTATGTGATGAATGCCTTCACCCCTCTCCTTCAAGAATTTACTGATTGGGCTGGTATCTTCTAAAGGTTCAATCAATTCGAGTCTAGTATCCTCCAAATTCAACATTACTACTTTTACCTTCTCATTTGGAACTTCTTCTACATCAATATTATCAATTTTCAAGATTTTTTTATAATTCTCGAGAGCTCTATCTGCATCATTCACAGCTATCGCTATGTGATCCACACGCATATTAGGATATAATAAGAAAAGTAGTATATATTATAAGCAATAAAATGGATTAATTGATCAATCGAAAAGGCTAATCAATAGAAAATGCAATTTAGAATTTATAGATTATGTCTTTCATTCAATCAGGATGGTTTGGTTTATTTCGAAGAATTTTACTTTGAATATACAAATTCAAAGAATATACTATTCTTGATAAATGCATTTTACTAATGATACAGTGAATTAAGAAAAGTTGACTTCTAGTCATATTCAATGAAAAATCCAATCTGAATATTCTTTAGATCGGGTTCTAGTATTCCATGCCATTCAAGACAAAAAAGTAATCTGATGGCGTTATGGGAAAGATGAATATTTTATTGATAATCGGATATAAAAAAAATCCAGATTTTGATATGAAAATAGAGAGAGGTTATTCCTAGTAGCCAATTGGCGAGCCGCATTGCAAGTTATGATAAAAAACAAATTTATCTAATAATTAACAGAAACTAATTATATGAACAGCGGAGCGATCCATTTCCTGGTATTTACGATATTTGCTTCAATTTTATTGACCTTGTCTATAGCTCAAACTAGTCAATCCATAGGTAACATCTCAAAGCCTTTTATAGCAAATTCAACGATTCTTCCAGGGTACATTAACTGTCTGATAGAATATACAACGAATCAGTGTAGTGAATGTCCACCTAACTGTATCACATACAAGGCTAGTAATTTTATCATTGATAATTCGGATTTGGCCTCCAGTGTAGACAAAATATTTGAAAAATCCTTAAGACAAATATCAATTATTAAATCCGCAGAAATAAATACCAATCACACACAGACAGCAATTATTTATTTGCAAAGTCTTTTGCTAAAAAACAATATCAAACCCTCTGAACTAACTTTAATTACCGACATATTTAATGATATTAATCAGACAAATTCGACTACAACTCTAGGAAAAGCCCTTCATGCTAAAATTAAAGAATTAGAACCGATAAAGGATTCTAGCCCGATCGCTATTTCCATTGTGAATTTAACTTCAAAGAGTGTCGATTTATTAGTAAATTCAGATAGTATCATTCACAGAATTCAGGGATATCCGGACCTTCCTTATGACATCAATGAGCAAAAGGAATGGATTAACGGTATCCTCTCTGGTACTATTGTAGGATGTGAAATCTCTGGTGTGTTGGGTTGCCTAATGGCATCCATATTAACTTCAGGAATAGTGTAGGTATGATCAAATCATATATATGTAGACAAAGGTATTGAAACGTATACGATTTTTTTTGGTCTGATTTTTAATATTACTCTTCTTTCGTCTGGTTTACTTATGGGATATTTATCTAGGTTTAAATATTTTTTTGATAGTTTATTGAAATGATGGTCTGCCCCTTCGGTCGTTTTATCGATCACGTTCCCTATAATTGATGCAGTTTCATATGGGTTTGCCATGCTAAATATCGACAAACCTACCTTATCATTAATAATCGTATTTTTTTCCTTCGACCTTCCCAAAGCCGTGTTTACTAATAAATCATGATTCTCATCATAGTCAATCCAAATTGGAGTGACTTGAGGATAACCATTAGGCATTATAGTGGCAAGAGATGCAAAATTTCTTCCAGTTAAGAGGGCTATCACTTGATGACTAAGCATAATTTTCGTAATCACAAATAAAAATATAACTCTTGCAGTTAACAAAGTTTTGACACAATATACCATTTTCAGTAAAGATAACAAAATTGGATAATAGATGAGTTTGATGGTGGGGTCGGTGAGATGCATTGCCTTACATAAAAACTTTATAATTCTGATTTACATAATTAAAATATAATTGGGGATTATTGTAACTCTAATCCTGATAGTAATAATAGGGCTTGTAATTTTGGGTATAGGATGGACAAATTTTTTTTCTGCTATGATGAAAGGGGCAGACAAAGTAATAGAAATTCCAGTGGTTAGAAATATAACTGATACAGCCCATGTTGAGTTGAATAAGATTCTGAAAAACGTTTCAAACGATGTAGTAAACAATATTGGAAATTAGAATTTATTTGTAGGCTTTCACATTGAAATATAAGATTTATGAATATTGAACCTGTAAACTAATGTATTTTTATTAATTATATATCTAAAAAAATTATTTAATGGCTATGACCACATCCACAACCTGCATGGCCACCACCGCTGTTATCCTGCTGCTGTTGCTCTACACAAGTAGGGCATTTAGACTGTTGAGTTTCTGACATGAACGTAGTTCCACATGAAGAACATTTCATTTTTTGAATTCCTTCCATAATAAAATTTGGTTTTCAAACTAATTAATAGTTATCTATGAGAAATCAAGTATAGATTAAAAAAAATCAGATGTAAAAAAAAATTATTTGGGTATTTGGGTAGGATATTGGTTATGGGTGTATCTACGTCTAAATCCAAAGGGCTTAAACGGCTTTCCATTACCGTGATAGAATTTTGAGAAAAATTCCACATACAGCAACCTAGCACCCTGAATGCCTGGTTCAAATACACCCAAAATGATATTGAACAAATGTCCCACTACCAGTATTACAAATCCCAATATCAAAAAATGTATCCCATTATCCGAGACCCTGATGAATACATGATCGATCACGTCAGCCAAGATAATCGAAGCCATCATTATGCCAATAAGCCTAGTAAACGAAAGTATATGGCTTATTATAGATGGCAGTTCCATCATGGCTCGGCTTCCCTCGCCATAAAACATTAGCCCTATACCCCCAAATATCAGTACAAAATACGCCGCTCCTTGTACGCTGGCAGTAGGATTAATATTTTCATGACCTATTAATCCTAAACCCAAAAACACAATACCCCATCCAAACATGAGCCAACCGATTTTTCCGATTGCATGTCTCTTATTTCCGTGATTAATGTTATTTATGATACCAAGAATGAATCCAAACGTGACCATGCCTAATCCTATGTATCCACTTATAAGCAATAATTTACGTAGACCCCATGTTGACAATGGATCAAATATAGTACCATCTTCTGGCAAGTGAAAACCGCCAATACTGTTAAGAAAATCAAATAAATATTGATTTAAATGGAATCCAAAATAAAGATTAAAGCAGAACCCTAGCACAATTGCGACTATACAACCAGGGGTAATTGCCTTCGCAATTTTGACCATTTGAACAGGTTGAAGGATCGTCTTACCAAATTTCCTAAGGGGTTTAGGCATTATAGTGAAGTTCCTATGTCCACCCTCTATACGCCAGATTACCCATCTCGAAACTAACAGAATTACAATTGCGTAACCTACATCAGCGAACATCATCCCGTAAAATACTGGGAAGACAAGGGCAAACACAAGTGTAGGATCAAATTCATTGCCCGATGGAAGGGAGTAAAATCTTATAAAAGATTCATACACTCTCAAGCGCTTTGGGGTTTTTTGCAATGTAGGTGGCACTTCATTTGTTTTCAAAACAAACATACTAGTACCCTTGCTATGTTTCTCAATCGTAGCCTTTGTAGTATCAATCATCGATTGTGGAATCCAACCTTCTAAAGTAAAAGTGTCCCGGGTGACCCCAAGATTGTCGATAACTTCCAGTTTTTTATTTTCAATATCCAGTTGTTCCTCTAATCCTTTTAGCAAAGAATAATTTGCTTGAGAAATTGTCAATAATTGATTGTCTATTTGTTCTAATTTCTTTTCAAGAGCCTCAAGATCATGCTTTAGATTATCTATAACTTCATTGGGCTTACCTTTTAAGTGGGGAACAGCTTCCATGTGAACGTTATAAAGATTGATAATTGAAGCCAATGCATTCGAAGGATAATGGGGCAAAACAACTAAAACAAATTCAGTAATTTTTTCACCCTCTTTTGAATATAATATTATATCTTGGTTATTTGATTCAAGTTTTTTCTTGAATTCTGAATATTTTTCACTAGCAATGCGTCCAAAGAACGAACGGGCAGATTTAAGATGCAAGACATCTAGATCGGCTGGAAAAAAGGAAAATTCTCCGATTAGCTTGATATTATTTTGTGCATTTCTTATTTCAGTTAGTATATTTTCTTTCTCTCTTTCAAGGGTGGCTACATTATTATCAATATCTAAACGTAGTAACGCATTTTCCATTTCATCAATGGATGAAAAGTTAATTTTTTCCCCTAGGGAAGTGGAAGGAAGTGTACTAAGCAATCCTCTGATTCGGATTAACTGATCGGCAATATGTCTATGAGATTCACTTTCCTTCTCGGTACTCAAGTAAGATGAGATCTCTTTAGAAATTTGCTCAATTTGTATAACACTCATCTCCTGCAAAATTGATACAACCTCCTGTCTATATTTTTTCAATCCTAAAACAGCTATCTTTGACATAGCTTCAGGTCTTAGTAGTGTCAAGACAGAGGCTCCATTTTATTTAATTCCTGAAAGGAAAATTTCCATTATTTCCTTCATCATCGTTTGATCAAACTTAAAAGTAATACTTTTTGCTTTGTTTTCAGCCTCAGAAATAGTTCTTTGCGCTTCTTCGTTTGCTTTCAATCTGGCTTTCTCCATACTGGATTCTACCAAGAGCCTTCCCTCATTTTCAGCGTTTGTAACTGAATCTTCCAAATCTGCTTCAATGGTTTTGATCTGATTTTGTACTTCTTCTTTACGCTCATCAATTTCCTTTTGGACTTTATCTTCAATCTGCTTAATTTGTTCTAATGATTTAATATATTGTTCCTGATCTTGAATATTAGACATTTTCTAGTTTACTCCAATTAAATATCGTATAATAAATATCAACAAAACAACTGTCGCAATAACATTTCCAATTTTTATTGCCCTCGTAATTCGATAAAATTTTCTTTGTTTATCGTTTGAAAAACCTCTAAAATCATTCCCATTCATATCTTTATACATTTAACTCTGGTTCAACCTCTCTCACTTCTTGCATCTCTCTTTCACCCATCTTTCTTTTTACTGTTTTTAACATTATAAATGTGTCACGCTCTATTTCTTCTAATCTAAATGTAATAAATCTAACAGCATCCACCAATCTTGGAATAAAAACGTTCTCTATAGCATTTGATTTCCGTTTTGTCCTTTCAATTTCATAAAGGAGTTTCCTTAATGCAGTTTCTTTTTCTGCAACATCCAAGACAATTTTATGAATTCTATTGAAGGAACTAATTGCTTCGTTAATTGAGGTAGGTAATTCCAACAAATATTCCTCATATACCTTATTTTGACCACCTTCAAGTCTAGGAATATGTACACCCATTATACTTTTTGATTTGACATTGAGTTTACCCATCATAGGCAACTTCATTGATTCATTTTCTAATCTCATAGATCCAGCCAAAATTTCAGCCATCCTTATTGACTCGTATCCCTTGATAAGCTCGGTCTGCAAATTTTCTCGTAAAGCTGCAGCGGTTTTACTTGTATTAAAAAATTCTAATATAAGCGCTTGACGTTTTAATTTCAATAACTTTAGTCCCTTTTTTGCTATAAGGATTCTACGCTTTGTGCGTATGTACTCCAATCTTGTGGGTCTAATATCTGATATAGAGGGCATTTCTTTCTATTGCTCCTCTTTTTCTTCTTCTAGAACTGAGGATTTTTTCCTATATTTTGCAATAAACTCTGGCTTAATACGCTTCATTTCAGATTCAGGAAGATCAGACAATAGTTCCCAACCAATAGAAAGGGTTTGTTCAATGGATCTATTTTCATCGATACCTTGATTAACGAACTTTCTCTCAAAATTATTTGCAATTGCCAGGAACTTTCTATCTATCTCACTTAATGCCTCCTCTCCAACGATTGCAGTGAGAGCCCGGGCATCCTTTCCTTGGGCATATGCTGCGTATAACTGATCGGCCAGATTCCTGTGATCTTCTCTAGTTCTTCCACTTCCTATTCCCTGGTTCATTAGCCTAGATAAGCTGGTAAGGACATCCACTGGAGGTTGTATGTTTAACCTATGTAACTCCCGGCTCATAACTATTTGACCTTCTGTAATGTATCCAGTCAAGTCAGGTATTGGATGTGTAATATCATCAGCGGGCATGGCCAAAATAGGAATTTGGGTTACTGAGCCCTTTCTTCCTTTTATTTTTCCTGCCCTTTCATATATTGAAGCAAGATCAGTATACATATATCCAGGATACCCCCTTCTACCAGGAACTTCTTCCCTGGCTGCGGATATTTCCCTTAAAGCTTCGCAATAGTTAGTCATATCAGTTAAAATTACTAGAACATGCATTTCCCTTTCGTAGGCGAGAAATTCGGCGGTAGTCAATGCTAATCGAGGTGTAAGAATACGCTCCATAGATGGATCGGAGGACAAATTAAGGAACAATACACTCCTTCCCAAAGCGCCACTTTCCTCAAATTGCTTTATAAAGAAATTAGATTCTTCACTTGTGATTCCTATTGCAGCAAATACAACAGAGAAAGATTCTGAAGAACCAAGAACTTTGGCTTGTCTAGCTATTTGAGAGGCCAGTAAATTATGAGGCAAGCCGGCACCTGAGAAAATTGGAAGCTTTTGACCTCGTACAAGAGTATTCATACCATCAATGTTAGACATGCCGGTTTGAATGAATTCAGATGGTTCTTCTCTGGAATAAGGATTAATTCCTGAACCTACAAGATCATATCTTTCTTTAGAAATAATTTTTGGACCATTATCTCTAGGGTTACCTAACCCATCAAAAGTCCTTCCTAACATTTCATCAGAAACAGATATCATTGCAGTTTCGCCCGTAAACCTAGTAGACGTATTATCTGTTCCCAGTCCATAAGTTTGGCCAAATACTTGAACAACTGCAAGCCCTTCCCTTGTATCCAATACTTGGCCCAAACGTCTCTCGCCGTTGGCTAATTTTATCTCAACCATTTCACCATAAGCTGCATCTCTGACTCCCTCAATGAAGATCAAAGGTCCAGCTATCTTTGAGAGATTCTTATATGCTATCTTAGACATTTTAACGTGAAACCTCCATCAACAATTCTTTAAATTGGTTCTTCATATTTATCTTAATTTCTTCAACTTGTTGTTCAACACCATCTTCCTTGGTCCATTTTATCATAGACAAGTCTTTTCGAGTCCCAATAGAACTTATTTTGGTGGACGTTATGCCCTTCTTTATAGCATCTGCCTCCAATCGGCCAAATTCCAATATGGTTGACAACATCAAAAACTGTTTCTTTATCGATGTATATGTATCGACCTCATCGTACGCACTTTGTTGCAAATAATCTTCTCTAATAGAACGAGCTGTATCTAAAATACCTTTTTCAGGTTCAGGGAGGGCATCATATCCTATTAGTTGAACTATTTCCTGCAACTCTGATTCTCGCTGCAAAATACCTAGTGCCTCCTTCCTCAACGTAGTCCATAGTGGTGAAATATTATGCTTGTACCATTCGTCCATATCGTCAGCGTATAACGAGTAACTTGTTAACCAATTTATAGAGGGAAAGTGCCTCCTGGACGCCAAATTAGCGTCTAATCCCCAGAACACACGTGTAACCCTCAATGTATTTTGAGATACAGGTTCAGAAAAATCTCCACCAGGCGGTGAAACTGCACCCACTAAGGTCAGTGATCCTACTCTTTTTTCTGGGGAAATAACAACTGCCTTTCCACCTCTCTCATAAAATTCAGCAAGACGCCTACCCAGGTAAGCTGGATATCCTTCCTCTCCTGGCATTTCCTCTAGTCTACCGGAAATCTCTCTCAGTGCTTCAGCCCATCTGGATGTGCTATCTGCCATTAAAGCAACATCGTATCCCATATCTCGGTAATATTCCCCCATGGTTATGCCCGTGTAGATACTAGCCTCACGTGCAGCCACTGGCATGTTAGAAGTATTAGCAACTAAAATTGTTCTTTCCATTAGAGGCCTCTTTGATTTTGGGTCTTCGAGTTCAGGGAAAGTAGTAAGTATTTCAGTCATTTCATTCCCTCTTTCTCCGCAACCAATGTAAACAATAACACTACTGTCAGCCCATTTTGCAAGTTGCTGTTGGGTGACTGTTTTTCCACTGCCGAATGGACCTGGTATTGCAGCAGTCCCACCCTTAGCAACAGGGAAGAAAGTATCCAATACCCGTTGTCCGGTAAGCAAAGGTGATTCGGGTGGCAACTTTCTAAAAACGGGTCTAGGGGTTCTAACCATCCACCAGCTAGACAATCCCACAACTGATTTCCCGCTTGTTGTTTTTATTTCAGCTACATTCTCATTTACAGTATATTTACCCTCACTTATTTCAGATAATTTGCCGTTAATTCCAAAAGGCACCATTATTTTATGATTAATTAAAGGAGTTTCCTGAACCTCACCTAATATTTCACCTTCTCGAACCTCATCATTTTTGTTTTTCCTTGGAATAAATTCCCATTTAATGTGTTGATCTAACGCCGGAATTGTAACACCTCTTCCTATGAAATCTCCACTCTTTTCTCTTAGAACATCTAGAGGGCGTTGAATCCCGTCATAAATAGACTTAAGTAATCCTGGTCCTAATTGCATGGACAAAGCTCTTTTAGTATTAATTACTTTTTCGCCTGGCCTAATTCCTGTAGTATCTTCATAAACCTGGATAGTAGCCTTATTTCCTTCCAAACGAATAATCTCTCCTAATAATCCTAAATCTCCAATGCGTACAACATGATACATCTCTGCATCTTCTACATCAGTAGCCACAACTACTGACCCTGAAATACGTGACACTATTGAATTTGACATATTTCCCTACTTTCCCTTTTATTTTCCCGTTTTAATACTTATCCCAAGAACTCGTTTTGCCAGAGCTGCAATAGATTCCTCATGGATGGTTCCCTGCAAAGCAGGCATAAAAATAACCAGTGGATCGATAGATGATTCAATTTTTGATCTCGTTAATTGAGATAGTGAATCTTGTACGAATTGACTTGCTATTATTAGATTATATTTGCGAGAGGAGAAAAGGTTTTCCATTTTTTTTACTGCCTCATTTTTGTCATCAACGGTAAATGTATCTTCAACACCCAATAACCTATAACCCATAACTATTTCTCTTTCCCCTATTACTGCAATAGATTTAATATTTTCTTTTTTCTTACTTGACATCTTTTATCTCACTCCACAACCAACAAAGAGTTAATGCGTTCTGGCGTCAAATTATACCGCTTACCATATGCAATCCTTTTGATATTGTCCCATTCAAATTCAGCAGTTATGATAAAGTAAAAAATTGTACCAATCGACAATGCGATATTCTTTAATTTCCTCACATAATGTTTGTTTATGTATTTATCCATGGCTACTTCAAAATCAATAAGGTTATGTGTTTTTAAATAATTATCTAAAAGATCATCAAATTTTATATGTTCATTAATTCTGTTTACAAAATCTTCAACACTGTTTGATGAAAAAATTTCCAATAATTTTTCAATCGGAACTTTTCCCTCTTCGATAAGATGTTTTTTGACAAGATCTCTATCAAGATTCGAGTCTTTTCCTTTTAGCAGAGTCAATATATTTTTCTTATCTATTTGAGTACGAAACAGATCTCTTGCTATTCCCTCGTCACCTTGGAAAAATTTGATACTTTCTAGCAGGTTTATGTAGTAAAAAGACAAAAGTTCCGTCATCATCGGGCTTATATCAGATGTCTTTTGGTAGGTATCTAGATTTTGAATCAATATAGTTCCGTACTTGTACTTTACTAATTGATTAACAACACCTTCTACTGTAGGTTGAGATAATATTATTTTCATCTCGTCATGTGGGATGTTACCTGCGGTGATTCCGGCCGGAAAATTACGACTAGATACCAAGAAAGGTTCAGTTTCTGTTATAGTGCGTCCTATGACTTTGGATGACAGAATGAGTTCAATGTTATGTATATCCCACTTTGAGAAATAAGCTCGGATAGCTTGTTTCCCACTGAAAGGTGTAGCTTCAAGAGCAATCTTATTGACTTCGACTAAATGTCGATTAATTGCAACTTCTAACAGTTCAGGTGGGGAGTAAAGAGCAGCTGCGCGATCAATTTCAGGTCCATACCATGTTGATTCCAACATCCGTGCAACTTCTCCAACATCCTCTGCCTTAACTAGACTCTGAATATAATCATGTGAAAGGAAATTAGTTGAGATTGCCTGCAATCTTCCAAAAGAAGAGGAGTACGATGATGTGGTCATTTTTTCAAATCATTTTTTCATAGAGGAAGTTCTTAATTTCATCTTCATTATTTTCCAATAACTCCTCAAATGTAAGGTCTATTTCTCTGCTCTGGGATTTATCAATGGCTACAATTCCTCCCATAGTAGAGATGCTAGATCCTATTGTAACCTTCATTTCCTTCAAGTACGGAACGTCAGATTCCCTACAATTTACGATAATGTCATCACCAAGGTATTTTTTTGCGTATAACACCATTTTCTCCAAGGTTTTTTTGTAATCAGCCTTTTTGGTATTATTCTTCAACTCGTTCCTTATAGCGTCCAAAGCAGTACTCATATTCGTATTAATTGCGTCAAATAGAATTTTTTTTGCTTCCAATCGTGCACTTTCAGTGATTCTCGCAAATTCTCTTTGAGATTTGTTCTCAGCTTCATTTTCAGATTTTTCTTTTATTTCTATTAGTTTTTCGTTTTTTATTTGGGCTACTCTATTTTTTTTTTCATCCAATAAAGAATTAAGGATAGCTAATTCTTTCCTTTTTCTATCCTGTATTTCTTCTTCAAATGTATTTAGGGCCGACATTTGATTTTTCTTATCTTATAGTATTCCTAGTAATAGGATAATACCAAGGACGAAACCAATGATCCACAGAGTTTCAGGGATTACGAAGAAGAATAGAACCTGACCAAATTTTTCAGGTTTTTCTGCAATTATACCCATACCGGCTGCACCGATTCCTTGTTGGGCATTCCCAGTTCCTATTAGTCCTCCTGCTATAGCAATTGCGGCAGCAATAGCTAGTAGGGATTTATTTAAACCGGCATCTCCGGTCGCGTTTTCTTGTGCAAAAGCTTGAGGGGTCAAGAGCGTAAAAGCCAACAATGCAGCGCCTGCTATTACAGGTATCATAAACAACTTTGAATAACGAGATTGTTTCATTAATAATTAAAGACCTGCGGTGGCATATTAATAGGTTTTTTTAAAATAATCCAAAATTCTCTGAGTTTTGCTAAATTATGTAATTATACATACTAAATTTCTAAAATTTGTGAATTTAATGGTTTTAATATTAGCTTGAGGTGAAACTAAGGTGAAAGTAAATTTCGGTCTTTATAAAAGGAGGCGAGCAAAGGCTAAAATTCTATCAAATTGATCTCAATTTCCATTTAATACCAATATTATATCCTTATGAAAAACCACATGCAAAGTAAAGTACTATTTTGAAACCGGTATCAGCTTTGATAATAAGAAAGATAATACCACGAAGGCATTTGTATCGAAAATCATAAATCAAAAGTTCCGAAAAAGCCTCTAATCAGATGATTAAGATATTTTAATCATTCTACTATTTAGTCAATTCTTTATTTAAGTCAAACCCGTCGAAAAATCATGAATTTTGTCTAACAAGAAACTATCCTCGAACTTTCGCGCTAGGCAAAATATTGCTAAATAAATTGATCTGTATAAAATAATCTTTTATTAAATAACTTGACTTGATAATTTATAGAACGATCTTGTTAAGAAGTATCCTTGGGCTAATCATCTTATCAATTATTAGACGGAATGAACATGACATTGTAAATGTTTATGATACATTCTCAAATCTAATGAGAATTGCCACTGGAGGGAGGCTTCTAAATTTTGGATATTGGACAAAGGATATCACAAGCCCACTCCAAGCACAGATACAACTTACAAAATTATTTGGAATTTACGGCTCTTTTGATACCGCTCATAGACTATTAGATGTAGGAAGTGGTTTCTCCATTCCGGCTCTACATTGGATTCATAGTTATTCTAATCTCAAAATATATTGCTTAAACATTAGTCTAAAACAACTGAAAAGTGCAAATTTTGATATGGGCAGAAGTCAACCTTCAAAAGATGCTACCTTAAGCCTAAACTCGACTGCAAATATTGGTAGTAGAATATTTCACATTAATTCAACCTCAACATCAATGCCGATTAGAAATGAGAGTGTGGACAGGATAGCTGCATTTGAATCGGCACAGCATTTTAAGCCGATCGCCCAATTTATACATGAATCAAAACGTATCCTAAAGAATGCAGGACAGCTTATCATGGCTATGCCAGTCATAACCAATAAATCAGATCTAGTGCCATTTTCCAAAAGTTATAACCTCGGAATACTTGCAGTAACGTGGGCCTCTGAACACTATAGCGTTAACATGTTGAAGTCCTTGTTACTTAATGAGGACTTTGAATTATCAAATATAGAGTATATCGGAGGGAATATTTATGGACCATTGGCCGAATTCTATATACAAAATCGCGATAAATTAAAGTCTGAAATAACCAAAGAATACCCAAAGTTTCTTGAAATAATTCTTTATAAATCATTGGTAAAGATGAAGATGGAATCTGACAGAAACTATATTGATTATGTTTTAATAAAAGCCACAAAGAGATAAAGAAATTCAAACTAACGTCATCGTATTTAGCAAAATTGACACACCTAATTGGAGAAAAATTGGGCCGAAATTACAAAATTATCTTTCAAAAACTAATCAAAGAAACTAGAAGTAATTATGTATCTCGTGAAATAATAGCGCTAATTAATAAGAAGGCAAGCCACGAAGAACATGAATATACAAATTAGTATCACATTCCTACCTTTATAGTCAGTGATAATAAACCAACATGACCATTCTAAATTCTCAGCATGTATAACTTCAAATAAACTTGTAGGTAATATCAAATAGAAGTTAATTTTGGCCAATTTAAGATCTGATTCATGTATATTGGTATCCCAGTTAAAAAAAAAATACGGTGATAAGACAGCACTAGATGGGGTATCTTTCGAGGTTAATTACGGGAAGGTTTTTGGATTCTTGGGTCCAAATGGTGCTGGTAAAAGTACAACCATAAAAATCCTCACAACCCTACTATTACCCTCATCTGGAAATGTAAAGATTTTTGGTTTGGATGTTAACAAATCTTCCTCAGCGATCAGGAGGAGAATAGGAGTTGTATCTCAACAACCTAGCTCAGAGGCAAACCTAACCGTGGAAAGGGCGATGGACTTGTATGGATTAATGTGGGGAATAGAACGAACCAAAAGAAAAGAGAAAATCACTGAAATAATTAATTCATTTGATCTGCAAGAAATTAGAAATGTTAAAAATGACGAATTGTCAATTGGCCAAAAAAGACGAGTACAAGTTGCTAGAGAATTCATTCATGAGATGGACCTCTTGTTTCTAGACGAACCTACGGTTGGACTGGACCCTACAGCTCGTAGAGTATTACTAGATTATATAAAAAACCAAGTGAAATCAGGACTTACCGTATTTTTTACAACTCACATTATGGAGGAGGCTGAGTATTTGTGTGACAATATAGCGATCATTAATAGAGGCAAAATAATCGCCTTTGATACCCCTTTAGGGCTGAAAAAAAAATATGGTAAAGAAAACATAATCCAGATCCAGGTAAAGGAAAAGATTTCTGAGTTAATATTGAAATTGGCATCAAACGTTTCGCCCAATTCCCATATTATTAAGGATGGGGAAAATGGCTTGAAAATAACCTCAATAGATCCCCAGAACACCTTGACAAAATTAATTGAAAACTTTACACTAAAAGGGATAAAAATAATTAATGTGTCAATTAGTTCCCCCTCACTGGAAGATGTGTTTTTGACAATGGTGAAATAGATGGAAAGTTATTGGTTAGACCTTAATCCTCAACATAGAAACTGCAGCAACAGAGAAAGCCACTAATGCTAGAATAGTAATTATGATTACTTCAAGATTAACAAAGTCTGATACTTGAGCGTAGACTCCGGCACGGGTTATGTCAACTATGTAGGTCAATGGATTCATATAGAAAGCTGTTTTCAGAGGTTCAGGAATGCCTTCTGCCGGGTAAAAGGTTGTACTTGCAAAAGCGAAAAATAGGAAAATTCCATTGCTTATCACATTGAATCCTTCACTACTCTTCAATCTTGTTGAAATTATAACGGTAAACGATCCAAAAAAGATCGCCCCTATGATAATGGCATACAGAGTATACGGTATGCTCCATAAAGTGGGGTGGGCATTCCCAAGTATTGTGGGAAGTCCAATTATCAAGATTAATAGGGCACTTGTCAACCCCATTATCATGATCGTTACCAAATTACTAAATATGTACTGGACCTTGGTAAAGGGCATTACCAAAATTTGTTGGAACATACCATTCCTCTTATCGGTCCAAATAATACTTCCGGCCACCGTACTGCTATTCATTACATTGAATCCAATCATCCCGACAGCTAAAAATGACGGATAACTAACTAAAATATCCCCCAATCGTATCCCTTGATTTCCCAGCAACGCAGAATAAGCATATCCAGATATGAAAATATAAAAAATTGGAAATATAATTTGCCAGATTAGGAAGACTTTATCAATAGATGCGATCAAGTTTCTATAAGTCAATACAAGGATTTCAGTAATCATCATCCATAGACCGGAGTGATTCATTTATAATCTTAATTCATGATTTAATCCAAAATAGGTAGAGTTTTGAAATGCTTTTGATAAGTCACAAGTTTTACTCTTCTATGTAAATCTTGATGTTGGAGGTTTTTCATGTTTTCTAGTATCAAAAGCCACAAGAAACTTCGCAGTTCTTGGTAAGATAATTACAAGCATTATAATAAAAATAATAGCTGGTTCTTTCAAAAGGTGAATACGTGATTAAGAAAATAGATTATTTTCAATCTATTCCCCAAATAAATGGATTGAATTTCATAAATGAGACTAAAATCATTATTTAAATAACGTCTAATTTTATTTTAGACTATGTCTGCATCAACACAAAATGAGTCACCAAAAGATTTTGCACACCCTGAAAATAAAGATGAGCAAAAACAATTAACGAGTTTAAAACAATCTAAATTTACAGAGTTAACAAGTTGGCTTCAAAGTTGGGGATATAAGGTTGTAGACAAATCTAATCAAGTTAATGTCGAAGGGATAGAATTTCAAGCAGAGATAACACCTCAAGTTCCATACTCCTCCGGATTAAACACTCCTTTTTATTTGGAATTTCAGGACGATTTAAGCGATGGATTCATCTTGAGAACAACGTTTGAACTTGACAAAAATATAGAAATACATCTAAACACCCAATCTAGGGCAAGAGAAATTGAACTAACCTATATTGAAATAAATCAAATGATACTACCTATGAAGGTCTCTATTATAAGGGATCATCCTTTTATTAAATTATACAAAGTCGTTTTTACCAATGGCCTAGATAAACAATATTTTTTGGATTGCATAACTGATTTGATGAATTCGATGTCGTTAATAATTGGCAAGTGGGATGAAAAGTATTACAATGTTCCCGCTAAAGAAACCCCTAAGGAAACCAAAGGAAAAAAGGAAAAAAAAATTGATGACTTTGAATTAGAGGAAATACTAAATGGTTGACAGGTTGACAACCTTAATCTCCATTTCATTCAGATATTTCCAAATTTTGAGGTCATATTTCGCTAAATAGGTTTCCTGTTGGATGCTATCCAGCGCATAATTAGTTAAAATGGATAGATTACTTTCTTTGACTATCCGGGCATCATACAGGTATTTATTTCTCCTTGGACCCAACAGCAAGTTTCAAGTATCTTCCGGGCATCCATAGGATACAACGATTGGTATTAGGATTGTTAGTTGTAATTTATTTATAGACCAGGATTGTATTAAATAACAAGTTTAATAAATAATAATATGGAGATAATTCTAATAAGCTGATTTGGAAAAATGGATCATTATGAAATATTAGGGATTACTAGTAACGCTTCGTCAAGAGAAATAACGTTTGCTTATAGAAAGCTAGCTTTGCAATACCATCCAGATCGAAATAAAACTCCTCTTGCTAATGATATGATGTTAAGGATTAACACTTCTTACAATATACTTTCGGACCCAAACAAGAGAAGAGAATATGACGCGTCTAGAAATACAACCGAAATTCAATACGCAAAGTACGATTCTAAAGATAAAACAGATATCTTCAATGAATCAAATGCTAAAAAAAGTAAAAAAGAACCAAATAGTTCGTTTGAAAGGAATTACATCAAGTATGGGCTTATCGCGCTGTTAACCCTAAAATTTGTAATTTTAGAAATTAGAAAATTGATGCGACGAATATTCTAAAATTAATGACATGACATCAGAAATTGATCCTCTGGCCCAAGATAAGATCGTCGAGAAGTGGTATATTTAGGCATGAAGGTATAAGTAAAATTCAGATTAATTCTAGCTTTAGATAGTCGATAATATAGTTTGCAATCTTGCTCGGTGTTTATATGAATCCATACTAGTTGTCAAAACAGTTTACTGACTCCATCTCAGATAATTATGTATCTATGACGTATCTTATGTACCGACCATGAACACTATCTTTTAGATCGGGATAAGAAATCACTTTTTCAGTGTTAGATTCGTATACTGTTTGTATGCCATATAGCGGAAAAATATTTCTAGGATTTATAAAATTATAGTGCGCTCAATTATTTAAGTTTCTTACTCGTGAACAGTACAAAGTGCTGTTTTGGTCAATGAAAAGGAGGGTTATTGTTTAGTTATGGTGGGTAGAATATTGGTAGCGATGTCCTCCAAGTACATCTGTATATGGGGTTCTATATTCCAGATTTTCTCGCTCTCAAACAAGTGCCCGTAGCGTTGAGAACTCCCCATCAACTCCCTTTTCCCTAATTTATCTAAGTAGCTACTCTTGACACTGGTCTCACTGAATCCATTCTTCCTAGCGAGAGAATCTAAAAGATTGTGGATCCCTGAGCCATGCTGAGCTGCCTCCTTAATCCTATATGCAATTTCCTTCGGAATACCCAATTTTTCAGCTAGTCTACGATGAACTCTCTTTCCTAAATTGTCATACAGATCGGTACCCCTATTTTGGATATTTAGTCTCGGATCGATTCTCAATACAGTATCAATTAAGTGGGGATCGAGAAATGGTTCTCGTAATTCTACGCTCTGTGACATAGTTATCTTATCTTCCCTTTCAAGTGTTTCCTTGTATAATAACTTTACATCCTTAATCATGTATTCTAGTATCTTGTCATATCCATATTTTTGTACAATCTTAGAATACCATGAATAACCGCCAAAAATTTCATCGGCGCCCTGACCTGTAAGCATGACCCGAATTCCTTGCTCCCGTGCTAGTTTTACTGCCGCATAAATTGGTATTGCAACCTCAACTTGACCCATATTATCATCCTCAATCACATTTATGATCTCGGGGATCATTTTTTCAACGTCATTTTCGGATAATTGATTAATCTCCAAATGAAGATCCAGTTTTTCTGCTATCTCTATAGAATTTGTAATATCGTTTGAATTCTTAATTCCAGATGTATAGCAAATGACATCAGGCACCATTTGTTTGGCCAGGTATGCAACAATAACACTATCAATCCCACCAGAAAAGACAATACCTATTCGACTGAAATCCCTCACCCGTTTTTCAACAGACTGGATTAAAGCATCATTGTAGGCATCCAAAGCAGAATCTATGTCTTTATAAGTTATTGGATATTTTGTCCGAATTGACTTGCTGGTATTGACCGTTATAGGGTGCAAAGATGAATCGTAAGTATGTTCGTTTCCTGTTTTAGAAATAGCCAAGGCATATCCGGGTAATAGCCTTTCTATCTTGTTAAACATTTTGATATTCCATAACGCTTTCTTTTCTGATCCAAATGCTATAAATCGGTCATTTTCACCATAATAAATTTGCCTTACCCCGATACCATCTCTCACTAGGATGATATTGCCAGTTGATTGTTCTCGTATGGCTAAAACATAGATTCCGTCAAGTTGAAAAACGGTCCTTTTTACCGCCTCTAATAGGTTACCCTTTGTTTTTTCATAATGATCCTCTATCAAATGTATGACAACTTCACTGTCAGTCGAAGTTGTAAATTTATGATGACTTTCTAAACTTTTTCTCAATTCTCTATAATTATAAATCTCTCCATTGTGCTCCAAAACCAATTTTTTGTCACAGCTGATAAAAGGCTGTGAACCACATGACCCGCCAACTATTGCTAATCGAGAGTGTCCGAGAACGTTGTATGCATTGGCCTGGGAAAGAAATAACTTATCAAATGTATTTGAGTATACTATTTCATCCTCGGTAGCCAATCCAACTCCATCAGGCCCTCTGTTTTTCATACATGTTAACATTTTTTCAATTAACGGGGCTACGTTCTCTCCTTTCTTACTTAATATTCCTACAATTCCACACATTTTAAAAAATTCCTAAACAATTACTATTGTATAACAAGATATAATAATAACCTCATTACTCAAATTTAAGTATTACACTTTATATACTACATATAATTTAGCACTTCAATAAGATCAGGGTTGTGAATTATGTTTTTACTTTGTTTAATGATATCTTGGTCTTTTGGCATAAAGGCAATACCTAAGCCTGCTTGCTTTATCATACATATATCTCCCCTCGTGTCCCCGATGGCAATTGTATCTTTGATTTGAACTCCATACTTTTTCGCATAATGTGTCAAGTGAAATCTTTTGCAAATGGAGATGTTACATGGACATCCAATTTTTTCCCATCCAAGTGGCATGACGATTTCACCCGTGACCATTCCGTCTTTAATAATTAATTCATTTGCCGAACAAAAATCTAAATCAAGTTTTTTTGCAACAACTCGAGCCGCTATGCTGTAACTATCGGTTATAATGCCTGTCTTATACCCATTTTTCCTAAACCATGTCACAATTTTATCTGCGTTATGCATTATTGGGATAGAATCAATTGAATTAATTATCTCCCTTTCTTTGATACCCTTAAGAAGGGAAGCTATTAGTCGGGTTTTCTGATATCCCAAAAGAGAGGGATCAGATTGAATCGAAGTTACTCTGTCGGTTAATTTAAATTTTCTAGAAATTGCTTCTATTAATCTTCCTTGGATCAATGTGCCATCCATGTCAAATGCTACAAGTTTTGGTTTTACAGTCATAGTCGGTAATAAATAATATAGAGGGATGGGTATTATTATGTGCTCACCCATAAGTTTTGTGGAATAGGTATTATTATAAGCTAAATTATAAATAGGTATGAAACTTGATTTCCCCCCTAGATTTTCTGAGAGGATAGGAGCTATAACTCTCCACGCTGTCCAGAAAATTTATGAATTGGATTCAGGAAAGTCTCCCGAGTTTCACGGCGGACATAGGACCATTCGAGCCTTTGATCATGATGAGCTTTCCAGCATTTTTAGAGATCTCGCAATTGTTATACCAATAAAAAATGAAAGATTAAGGTTAATAGAAGGGGTTTTGAGTGGAATTCCCAATGAGTGTATGGTTGTTATTGTTTCAAATAGTCAGATTTCCCCTGTCAATAGATTCTCAATGGAGGTTGAAATGATCAAACAGTATTCTCAATTTGCAGATAAGAAAATAATAATCATTCATCAAGGTGATCCGGATCTGGCAAAGGTATTTGAAGAAGTAAAATATACTTCGATATTAGATTCAAAAAAACAGATTCGCGATGGAAAGGCTGAAGGCATGATAATAGGCATTTTAATGGCTAAAATGCATAATAAAAAGTATATCGGCTTCATAGATAGTGACAATTATTTTCCAGGAGCAGTGAACGAATATTGTAAGATATATGCAGTCGGATTTGGCATGGCATCTACGCCTTACAGCAATATCAGGATTTCGTGGCTTTACAAACCAAAAATAAGGAACAACATCTTGAAATTCCCTAAATGGGGACGAACATCAGAGGTAACTAATAAGTATTTGAATGCATTGCTTTCATATATCACCGGATTTGAAACAGATATTATAAAGACAGGGAATTCTGGAGAGCATGCCCTATCGATGTCACTAGCAGAAAATTTGAATTATTCAAGTGGGTACTCTATCGAACCATATGAATTTATTAATATTTTAGAAAAATTTGGTGGATTGCTCCCTACAGATTCACCGGATATCGTTGAAAAAGGAGTAGAGATATTTCAGATAGAGACAAGGAACCCACATTTTCACGAAGAGAAAGGTAAGGATCATCTGACAGAAATGCTTCAGGCATCGCTACTAGCAATTAGCAATAGCAAAGTTTGCAACTTGGAACTCTCAAAAGAAATAAAAGAACATTTACTCAGATTAGAAACCTTATATAAAAAAGATAAGAGCGGAAAAATAGAATCAAAAAAGTATTACATTATGGATCCAATAAAAACAATACCTATTGATAAATTCGGAGAATCGGTAAAAAAGAATGTAAAAACATTCCACAAGATATAGAACAGAAAATCTGAATATTCTGTTATCACCGTGTTCTACTCACCAAAGCCATAAGATTCGATGTTAAAAATTTCTAATTTAACATTTTTGTCAAAAAGACTAAAGACTGTTTAACAGTGTCTATATAAAATTTAGTGCCAAACATGATCTCTTGTACGCAATTTTATGGAATACGTTACTCAAGTTTTTTACAACTAGAGGAGACTACTGGTCAATTGATTCTAATAAAATTAGACTCCATCAAAAATAGTTTGGGACATCTAGAGTTATCGCCCCCTATATGGATATGAAAAAAAGAAAAAATGTTCTTTTTTGAAATCGATCAGTCATCAAGTTAAAAATTGGTTTTTCGAATAATTAGAAATTCTGATTTGATCAATTTCCACAACAAGAACATGTTTACGGAAAACTACACTGACATTCAAAATTAATTTATCTAACGCTACATGCCTCTAAACTCTCACGAATGACCTTTTTCTGTACTATGCCCATTTTGAAATTAATTATTGGCATAATGAACTAGGAAAATTCGGGTAAAGATTAAGGTAAGATTATTTTGGTATTCCGGTTATCGACTTTAGGAGTAGAAAGGGGTCTGAGAAATTTACAATTTATAATTGTGCCTGGAATAGTAATAGGCATAATTGGTGGAATTATACTTTTTTTCGCCGCATATAATTATTATCCTCAAAAGAATGTAAATATCAATTTAAACGGCAAATGCTATGAGTTTTTGGATGAGGCGTACCAAAAGTACCTAGATCTAGTATCGATTAAGGAAAGGGAATTGTTAAAGTTGCAGATAGAGTCCCTAGAGGGGTCAAATACATTTGTTCCAATTACATTCAGTGGATCCAGCGATGACGTAAATCACATTGTAGAAAAATTTGACATCAACGTGACAGAAATACAGCCATTAGGCGACCAAAATACACAAGTCGATAAGATGATCGTAAAGGGTGTTGTCAACAATACGATTCTTGAACAAATATTAAATAATATTTCTGAAAATATTACTAATACCACAAAGAACTCGATCCCCAAAATTGGCATCTTACCCAATAGCGGCATTACGGGATCCGAGAGTGCAAAAATTAGCTATAATATTGATCAATTTATGATTAGCGGGTTAAAGAAAATCATAGTCGAGAAAAATGGGGTAAAGGAAACAGAATGCAGAAGCACAATAATCTATAATGATTGATGAATACCAAAATCTAAATAGTTATGTTTATTCCATTAGTCATAAGAAAGGCCAACTCCGTCTGATACAATAAGGAATGTACGATTACAAGATCTGCCACTATCTAGGAAATTAAGATGTGGGCCATTTAGATTTTTTTTATCTAAAGTGCGAGTGTTGCCTTATTACGGGCCTACAGGTCAGAGGCTACAAAAGATCTATTAGACAACCTACTCATTTATCCAAAAAAAATTTGATGTGATTAATCTGAATCAGTTCGTAGATGTAGAAAAAGAGGTTCTATGAATCATTTCTGGTTATTAAAACCACATGCCAGTTTGAGTCTTTAATCTTAATAGACTTCCAAAGTATCAACATTTGATCATCCAAGTTGACTTTGTCATAAACGGATCTAGTTTCATTTCCCGTGTCTTTAATTAGATTAAAATGTTCATATGTCTCAAGTCCTGTTTCATAGGTCATATTACTGGCTGAGGTCGATGATGATTTATTTTCAAGACTACTAGAATAAGTTGGCCCAATCTTTGATTTTTGGGTATCTAAAAGCTCAGTCCCATTATGATCGATCAATATGAACCGATCTTCATTATTTAGAGACAGACTCTCAAACAAGTCTTCCAAAGATCTCAAATTTATTATCCCGACCAAGTACCCACTCAGAGAACTTGAACCGGCTTGGCTATTCAAATCACTCTTTAGAGAGTAAACTGGGACCGCTATAGCTATTGCAGGAGCATTTATAGAAGCAGACAAGAAAATTGAACTAATGTAGGTCTGATTATTTTTGACAACTCCTTTATACCATTCTCGATCAGCAAAATTAATTCTTGGAAGCTGCTCTTGATCCTTATATGGCTCTCCCATATAGATATCTCCATTTGGTAGTACAAAGAAAATGCTTGCAATATCTTTGTTTCGTTGGAGGATATCCTTAGCGAGATTTCTTTTGTCTAAATCTAAGGTAGAATGGATACCGTTGTAATCATTACTAACATTCTTTAGAAATGGCACATTCTTAAGAGATTCATCTCTGCTTGAGATTTCAAGATCATCAACTGTAGTAGATATTTTATCGTGTATCAAATTGGCAAAGAGGATAAGTATTGTGAACTTATCAGTATTGTTTAATGGTAGCTCTTGGAAATAATTTGATTGTTGGCTGCTGCTATTAAAATCCTGAGCGTTTACAGTTTTGGCCATTAAAGGATAAATGCACAGGGCTATGACAAACATTGTAATGATAAAAAATAATTTTCTAACAGTGAGAGTTTGAAGAGGTATTTGTTGTGTCATATCTTATGATCAGAGAGCACAATCACAAAGTTGATATTATTTGTTATGATTGATATTTAAGAAATTTTTTACAGAACTTGTAATCTTTCATTAGATGTAGTGATTAGGACTTTTCCGACTAATTTCTAGGCTTGTCATATAGTTCTAATGATTCAAAGACATAATAAAACTAAATCCTTATTATCTTTTTTCTTCAGGATTTGTTACTAGGGAAACTATATGTCGAGAAAAAAAGGAAACGGATGTAAGCCAAGAAGAAAAATTTATTGTGGATTTGACTCTAAGTAACTAGCAGAATCGTCTAACACCTTGTTGATATCAGCGATATTCTGCTTTATCTCATCTATCGATGCATTTCCATCGATCTGTTCACGGAGTTTTTCTCTCAGTAAAGCCTCACCCTTGTCGGATAGTTCTTTTCCAATTGGTGCTTCTATGTACTCAAAGTTGTCCAAGTATGCAGCGGTAGCCAATTCTTTGGCTTTGATTTTATCGTTTGATTCATATGCAGAGACAACATCATTCAGTAATCCTCTAATTGTGGCAATATAGTCCTGAGAAGTTGTGTTGGTGGTGGCTTCTGAGGATGTGGAATTACCATTTGTACTCAATCCATTGTTTATCTTCTGAATTATTTGCTCAACAACAGCTTGGTCTTTGAGGTTCTGGAAGGAGTCGGTCAAATTTGCAAAACCAGACAACAGCATCGTAATTACGCCTGTATCATTAGAAATATTTTGAGTATTATTGAACAATGAGTTAGCTCTATCTACGAATGCTGAACCATCCTGATACTCCAATTCCAATGTAATATTACCTCCTGCAACTCCCTCTTTGTACTCAGAAGCAGCAGTTTTCAATAGGTCTTTTATAACGCTAATATTGTGTTCAGCAGTATTTAGGATGGCTGCTGGTATGACCGTTGTTACTACTTTATTAGACAAGTCTATAGAAGAGTTACCTTTGTTCTCAAATTCATCTACTGTGACATTATCAGTGGAGGCCAACCCAGCCAATTGATTTAAATCACTAAAATAGGTATCATTTAGATTCCTATCGGCTGTAGATAATGGAATAGTGACAAGTGACAATACTTCCTCGATTGGATGAAGAGTATGAGATAAGGTTAGTTCAGAATCATTGTGGAATTTATTATACTCAGCCTTTTCGATATGGCCTATAATTTGTTCAATATTTGAATGAAAACTAGTATAATCCGTCTGGTTTTGTTGTTTAGTATCATTGTTCTGACCCATTACCTGATTTGGTAAGGCGAAACCAAATATCGCAATCGTAACTACTGCAGTAATTAATCCTATGGCAAAATTATTGCGTTTATATGTATGCACAATGAGAACCTTCCTTATAATATATTTATATTATTATTCAATTCTCAAATTTGAGAATGTGGAGGTTCTTTAGTTTCTTCTATAATCAATCAGAAAAATATTCACCCTTTCAGAATGTTGTAATTAGATTAATTCTGCGGCTACCTGCAGATGTAAAAGGTATTTGCAACTAAACAACCTAGAAGCATGTCTGAAAAACATAACCCTTTAGGCCAATTGGCCTGAATCATCAACGACTCGAATCATTTTCTGTTTTCTTGATTTTATCAAGTCTAGGATTTTTATCGTAAAGGATGTTTGATACAGTGAAAAGTTCAAATTACATCAACATACCATTCTGAAGATTTTTGATATGCATTAGTTTTCAAATATCAAACCTTTTTAGAATTATGATTCTAATGTACGTGGACTTGTCTAGAGAAAAAATAGCAACTATCGAGAACGTGCTGGTACTTCAAGGTGGTGGATCACTGGGTGCTTTTGGGTGTGGAGTATACAAAGCACTAGTAAAACATCATCTAGATTTGGATTTAATTGCAGGGACTTCAATTGGCGGGATTAATGCAGCCATAATAGCAGGTAGCCGAAATAATGATAGGACGGATCAAATATTAGAAGAATTCTGGATCGAGCTATCTGAAAGTTTTGTTAATAAGGATAAATTTTTCAGTTTTTCAAGCTCAAACCTAATGAGACAGTTTTATGAAAATTTTGTCTATCCACTTCATAAGAATAACAAGATCGCAAATTATGTAGAAATGAAGAAGGGTCAACAGATTAAAATCAAACAACTTGAGTCATTCTACAGTTCTGCCGCCTTCGGAAATGAAAAATTTTTCAAACCTAGGTGGTCTCCTGAATATGCAGGTTCAGACCCTGAATACTTTACACCAATGAAATGGACATACCTTTATGATCATCAACCGTTGATTAAGACTTTGGACAGATATATTGATTATGACAAGTTAAGACCAGGAGAAAATAGTAGTCCTCGTCTAATATTGACAGCGGTTAGTGTTCTGGATTCTAAAGCTTTAATATTTGACAGTTTCAAGCAACAAATAGAGCCCAAGCATATTTTAGCTACGTCTGCTTATCCACTCTACAATTTTCCTTGGATAGAAGTTGACAAGGGAGTTTTTGCCTGGGATGGAGGCCTTTTGAGTAACACTCCACTTAGAGAGGTGCTAGACGCATCCCCTATCATAGATAAGAAGATTTTTCTAGTAGAAAATTATCCGAAGGAGGTTGACGCATTGCCGAGTAATATAGCCGAAGTGCATCACAGGGCCAGAGACATTATTTTTTCAGACAAAACCGAACATAATATTACAATGTCAGGGGTAATTACTCGATATTTAGACTTTATTGAAGAACTTTATCAAATTTTTGAGGATAATGCAGATAAATTACAATTAGACAAGAACATTTTAAGCAGAATTCGTCGAAAATATAAAAAATACCATGAGGATCATGGGGCCGAAATTAAAGAAATCTACCATTTTTCACGCAATGAATTGTACCCTCATATCTTTGAAAATGCCGATTTCTCTCCCGATACCATCAAGGAATTAATAAGAGCAGGAGAGGAAAAAGCTAATGAGGTCATACAGGCTCATGAGCAGGAGTAAATACTTAGTGCTATAGTATGAAAAGGTTATTTGATCCTCCCAAAAGTACAGCAAGGTGATGGCATTAGTAGAAAGGAAAGCCCATACCATCACCTCAGCAGAGACCCAGATAGAAGATATTAATTTTGGACCGTTATGAAAAAGAATGGAGAATTATTTGAAATAAAATTAGCAAATTCAAAAGCAATAGGCAACTCTGTTTTCCCAGAACTTTTTTCTAAATATGGTGTTTTTGTACGGTCGTCCCTGACTTGACAAAAAACAACAGTATTTATCAATCAACGCCTGATTGACAGGAATATTCTTGGTTTAAAGATAACATGAATAATTGCAAACAGATTTAGTTCTCACATTTATAAGAGAAGAAAATTTGATAAATTAACATTAGTCGAATTACGTTTAAAACATCCAAGAATATTTGTATCTCATAAACCAACTAAGACCTAAATTGGCCAAAATCAAAGGTAACTAAAAGGAATGAATATCATTAAAGAATGATTAAAGGTGCAAAATTACCAGGTATTTTGCTGCATACTTTCCCAAGATAAAGTCATCTAGTTCTGTCTTGCCCTGCACTTAGTAATTCTAAACTAAATCTAATCACCGAATGTTTGAAATAAGTAGGTTCTTCTAATTGGTAACTATAACCCTTTACGGACCTTAAATATTTATTTAAAAAGGATTCAACTTGTTGATGGGCAACCTAAGGCGAATCATCCACCATTGGGAATATCATGATTTTCCCTGGTGTTTTTTGATTTATATAATATAAGATTGGTAAAAGTATTATCAATAATATTTTCCTTTTATTACTGATATCGACTCACAAGGATCAACAATATATCCTTATGACAATGATTGATCAAAGCATTTGATAGCATCCTTGAATTCGTTCATCTGATATAAAGAATTTCCTTTCATATACCATGAATTAAAGCTCTTCGATGAAGATAGTTCCAGAGACCTATTAAAGCACCTGATCGCTTCCTCATATAATTTCCTTCTATACAATGATAATCCCACGAAATACCAGTGATCTACTAATCCGAATCCTTCTGACATAACCAACAACATATTCAAGATAGTTTCTAATAAAGATTTTGTTGTTACGTGGTTAATATTTGATTCTACTGCATGTGGATAGCAATAACTCACTTATTTTCTTAATCATAACTGATAAGGTTGATTTAATAATAGTCAATGCATAGCCAAGCCAGCGTAAAAAAGCATGATTGCATAATATGGACTAATACCATCTCTGTGCTAAATAAGGGTCAATAAATGTTTGTAATAGTATACGCTCGAACCTGCGATTGTATCCCTTTCCATTTCAGTTAATCATGGTACCAGCACATGAAAAACCATCTTTGTACCTTGCGCTTTGAAACCATAAATTCTAAAGGTCACTCGATTCTCACTCCCAATTACGCTTCACTTTCTGTCGATCGATTTTCCAAAAAAAATTGATTCTGGCATACTTGCTAATTCTTGGGAAATATCAGAATATCGAACCCCGATCAATGGTTATGAAATCTATAAATGAGTTAACAAGAGTTATTATCTATTTATTAGCAAACTATGTCATAAGCATCAGTAACTATTCTTTGATAGATTGAATTGTTCAGATCAATTCTGTAATAATCTAATTTATCAGGATCATACTTTTGTACAATTTCAATAATTTCGCTTTTCTTTTTTCGTTGAGATATAACATCTCTGTGAGCATAACCAGTGACATAACTATAGTCATTCTTGATGGCTTCGCCTAAAAATTTTATGCGTAAGTAGTGACCGCCGGTTCCTCCCCAATAACCTTCCAAGATGCTAACCCCTTCCAGATACACAGTATTCATTAATCCCTTGTTCACATCAACTGTACCTGGGCGCAATTCATAATTTTCCAATGGCCCGCCTTTTGCATAACCGATTATATCACCGGTGCTGTTGTTCATCCTTAGTGTTACAAGGATAGATGATTCATCTTCGATTGTTTTTCTGAAGTAGTCTTCACTTTGCCGCATCAATGTGGAAACCCGACTGTTAATATCTAAAAGAATTTTCAAAGTATTCTCATCAACTTTGCCATTTTGGCTTTCGTTAACAAAAATTAATTTTGTACCTCTTTTGGAATCTTTTAATCCTAATTCTTTATTCCATGATTCCTTAAAGTATGCTACGTTATCATAAAAATTTTTCCTAAATTCAGTAGGTATATTTGACATAATATAATCAAACATCTCCTTTTCTTCTACCATAAGGTTATCAAAAAACTTTACAGAGTTCTTATTAATCACAGAAGGATGCCATCCCAACGCATGTGCATTACGCCTAGCTATATCTCTCGCATGTTCATAATTTCCCAACGCGTATCCGGCTATTCGCTCCGAAACTGAAAGAAACCATCCTAAACTTCTAAAACGTTCCCTTGTATTGATATCATGTTGGAAAATTCCAGCTTCATCGAATAATTCATCAATCTTCCTAGTCGCATATTGCTCAATTTCCCCTTTGAACGGATAAGCTGTCCTATGAATCAGTATCATTACTAAATCGATATTCAGATTTGCATTTGTAATAAATTCCCTAATTTTAAGATCATTTCTAATGAAAAATTCGACAGAATCCTCATTAGGTTTATCAAATTCCTTAAGAGGATCATAGTCATGAAAGAGCGCAGCCACAAATAAATAAGTAGTTTCTTCCTGAGATATTTTGAAATTTTCCATTTTGTTAATCCCAGAAATCGACAATAGCGTAAAGTAAACAGCTTCTAGTTCGTGTTGAATATTATGATAACCGTAGTAATCAGTGCCCAACCCCTTCTTTGAAAATTCAGATATGGTGTGACGCAGTATATCTTTTATCCATTTATCCTCAAAGCCCAAGGATTTGCTCAAGTCTATAATCTTATTCTTGAGGTTTGATTCGGCGGTTTGTCCTTTGTGAAATTGCAGCCACCAAGGAAATAGTTTTATCCTATTATAGAATTCAAAACCGATTATGGTTAACTTACCAGGCAACTTAGCAGATGACAATCCATTATTATTGTTTAGATCACCCTTTTCATTATCAGATGTAAATATCGATGATCTAACCACATATCTAGAATTAGAAATCCACGATATAAAATTTGCTTTTATACGTGTTCATCTTTAAATTTAATAAAATAAATCATGGTTTTTGGTTCAAAGTATGAAATATTTTATTCGGGAGTGCAAATTTTAATATCAACCTTACAACCCCCTAGAATTTCCCACTAGAGACAGTTAGTCATAGTAGTGTATTGACAGATCGTGATCATAGCCACTCAAATCGATGGGCAGCTTTTTTATCATATTTCCCTCCCCTGTGACCAATCAAGCATAGCAGATTTGCCTGAGGACATAACTAACAAATAAAGGAAAGCAAACTATAGGCAGATTGGGTAATCAAATCTGGAATTAGAAGCCTGAATAATTCCCCTTAATGCCCTACTATTATTTGTACATAATAATGTCGGCCCTCCTAAGAATACCTAGTAAAAGCAGCTCAGATATTGGGGTATCTTCGCTAACAGTAAATGTCGTGAACAATCAATATTGTTGCGGAGAAATCATGACATCATTAATCAATAATTGCAAAATTTTTTAGATAGTGGTATTAAATGTTGCAATAAGCCATAAAATTCCAAATTTATCCACTACTTTAGCTACTTTATCCGCAGCGTACTTGTATGTTGGGCTTTGAATTGATTTGCAACCTGCTTTTAATGCTTTATCGTAAGTAGCATCGACATCTGTAACATAGACCCACAATGAAAGTGAACTAGGGTGACTAATTATATGATTTTCCTCCATCATAATACATGTATCGCCGATTCTAATTTCGGCGTATATTCCTTTTTCTTCTTCAATTCGTTTGACAACAACTGCATTAAAGACTAATTCTGAAAATTTTATAAATTCTAATACATTTCCAATTACCAAATATGGATTTACTGAATGGTAACCTGCAGGAAACGAGTCCAATTCTCTCATGGAATTGTCATTAAATTGACCAATTATTTTAGCCTATCGACTAGAACCATATTACCGATAATTCCAACATAGCAATTTTCACAACTATAATAACTAGTTTGTAGTAATTCAATACTTTATTTCATAGCATAATAATGTTGTTGAATGGTAAAAATTGGAAAAATCGTCACGTTTTTTAGCATTTTTTACAACATTTCGATGACACCCAAATAATTAAAAATAAAAATGATAAAGGCCTAATATGACGTTCTTCTTAGCACGAATATTGGAACTTAGGCTGACGAAGGCGATTATGGGGCCACTGGGCAATAGCAAGTTTCCTATTGCAATGGGGATATCGATCATAGTGATTGTAATTATTGGGCTATTGATGACTCGCCAATTATTGGACTATAACCACACGACCGGGAATATTACGTTCATTATGACCATAATCATAGGTTATGGAATCGGCTCCTTTGTTCTCCTGAGCTTTGCACATAAGGTAAGTAGGGAATTGAGAGGTAAATCCCGCCTAACTAACCTAATGCACTGGACTGTGATTATTGTACAATTCGGAATTTTGATAACTTTGGTATTCATGTTATTTTTCGGTAATCCAGGATATATTTTATCAAAATCGATATTTGCAGCGAGTTCGTTACTTGCCACGGTTATCATGTTAGTAATAACTTTTAAGTTTTTTTCATGGTACAGGGCCAGTAAGTTTAAAAATCCCATAGTTTTGTTCTATGCTCTTGCTGCATTGACCCTTGCTTGTTCTATTTTTGAAGACGCCAGTACAAAATTACTAATGGTCCAAATCATCTATGAAGAACCTATACCGGATAACCAAGTTATAGGATCATCATTTCAATACAAGGGATCAGAGAAATATGATGGACAAGTCGTATTTGTCGAAACGAAAACAGATGAAACGGCTCTTTTCATAATTCCACAATCATACCTAGAATTATACAACTATCTTAACTCTATAATTCTGCCAGTTGGATTTATTTTCAGATGGATAGCCTCTACAATGCTATTGCGTAATGTTTATAAGAAAATTGGCCCTTTACCAATATATCTTTGGATTATAATATCTCTACCACTTGTACTCTATTTGATTGGTAAGATGCCGGGCTTCTTCTCAGGTGAAAGTCTTGCGGGGATTGACGAAGCATATCGATACTATTTTAGAGTATTATTTAGAGTAGGAACGATAGCTGGAAACATCTTATTTGGTCTAGCGTTCTTCATCGTTGCGAAGAAATTGAAATCGTCAAAAGTTAGAGATTATCTAATCTTAGCCGGTCTTGGTGATACAATAGTTGGGATTGCTCTTTCAACATCAGCGATAGAACCAACTTTCGGTGTTGCCGCACATTCATTAGTTCTTCTTTCTACATATCTATTTACACTTGGTTTGTATTCTTCAGCTATTACAGTTTCACAGGAAATGAAGTTACGACAATCAATAAGAGACTCGGCCATTGAAGAGTCAAAACTTCTAGTTAGCATAGGATCTGCACAGATGGTACAAGAGATAGAGAAAAAGGTCTTTGCAGTAGTCGAAAAGGAAAAAGCAGATTTGACCAGAGACACAGGTTTACAACCGTCATTCACGGAACTAGACACAAGAGAGTATCTGGATACAGTACTTAAAGAGATCAAAATAATCCAGAATATTGACGATATTATTTCAAAAAGCAAAAGTATCCTATCTGACTCTAGGGTATTTATTCTGTGCACTAGACCTTCTGGATTAAGATTAGCATATAATAACTATTTTGAAATTTATCAGCAGATTTGCGGAGATGGAAAATTTCACGCACACCATGGCATCAAGATCATAACTTCTATTACAAATAGTAATGATATCGAGATAGTAAACAAGTTTTTGGAATTAGGAATTGACATCAAACATGTAAAAAATCTTCCGCCAATCAACTTTGCTGCTTCAGAAAAGGAAATGATAGCAACGATACAAAAAACAGAAGGTGGACAAATCCTTCAAAATCTTCTTACAACCAATGAGCCAGCATATATCGAACATTTTAATTCAATCTTTAATGAATTATGGGAAAACGGAATTGACATCAAAAATAGGATTAACGATATTGAGACTGGAGTAGACAATGAAGGAATAGAAATAATTCAAAATCCTGAAACGTTCGAGAATTTATTCTACAGTCTCATCATATCTGCAAAGGAAGATATTGTTGGAATTTTTTCAACACCAAATGCATTTAGACGTCAAAAGTATGCTGGAACGCTTGATCTAATAAGAGAAAGACTAGAAATTGAATCCTTAAATGTAAGAATTCTGGTCCCAGAGGACAAATTGATTCATCAGACTATTAAAGAATTTGAAAATCAAGGTATCTCAGACAGAATCAAAATTAGACTAATGGAGCCAAGCATGCAAACCAAAGTTTCAATAGTAGTGATTGATAAGAAATACTCACTAGCAGTAGAATTAAAAGATGATTCTAAGAATACCGTAACTGAGGCTATTGGATTAGTAACATATTCTAATAGTAAATCAACGGTATTATCCTATTATTCGATTTTTGAAAGCTTATGGAAACAAACAGAACTTTACAAACAGTTGAAATTAAACGAGAGAATGCATAAGGAATTTATCAATACAGCTGCACATGAACTGAGGACACCAATTCAACCAATCCTTGGGGCTGTAGATATTCTTAGAAATAATGCACCTAGTTCCAGGGAAAAGGAGCTTGTTGAGATTGTAAGTCGTAATGCTAGAAGGTTGAAAAAACTTGCTGAGGATATACTTGATGTAACCAAAATGGAAGGATACTCCTTAAATCTAAATATGGAAAAATTTAGAATTAGAGATGTCATACTCGAGAATATTCAGAATTATGAAGCAAATTTTGAAAATAATAAGATAGATATTAAATATGATGACGCAGACAACATGCAGATTTTTGCAGACAAGGAGGGTATTAGTCGAGTTATCTCTAATTTGATTAACAATTCAATAAAGTTTTTGCCCAACACAGGAGGCTTGATCTTGATTACGGTTAAATTAACAAAGTTCCAAAAAGATGATAAACCTCATGACATGGTACAAGTAAGTATAACGGATAACGGGAGTGGAATAGATAGTGAAATACTACCTAAGCTATTTACAAAGTTTACAACTAAATCATTTCACGGCATCGGCCTTGGATTGTTTATTTCAAAGAGCATTATAGAGGCACATGGTGGTAGGATATGGGCCGAGAATAATCGGGTTGGACAAGGGGCAACATTTTCATTTGAATTACCCTTTGACAATTCTGAACAGAGTAATAACATATAATCGTAGTAGGGTTGGCATAATGACCAGAAATAAAATACTAATAGTTGATGACGAATATGACATTACTTTTGTCTTTAAAATAATACTTGAAGAAAGAGGCTTTGTCACTGATATTTACAATGACCCAATCGTTGCGTTATCAACGTATAAACCATACTATTATGATTTAGTAATGATCGATCTAAAGTTACCTGGAATGACGGGTTTTGAATTATATAATCAAATTAGGAAGATTGATAATCAGACCAAAGTATGCTTTTTGACTTCTAGCGAGCAGTTTCACCAGCAATTTCGTAACAATGAATTTCAAGATTTTGACCCAAATCTTTTCATTCAAAAGCCAGTCGAGAATGAAGTATTGATCAACAAGATCAACAAAATTATTGAAATGTAACCTACTGTGTGATTATTCACTTAAATTCTTTGATTATACCTCGATTTTTTAGGTTTAATAGAGTGTTTAGATTAAGATTTCAAATTCCGATTTTTTAAATCTATATTATCATTTTACCCACCTTAACAACAAATGGTCAAATAATATCGATTCTTACCGACTTGATTTATCCGTTATATTCTTCTTACAAAAACAATAGATTTTAACAAATGCCACTCCACTAGCAATGATTTTTGTGTGAATTATACGGAGATAAGGCATTGATTTTATTTAGATAACAATCACTTTTCCCACCATGCCCGGATGTAAGATACAATAGTACGGATATTCACCTGCTAATTCAAATGTATATTCGTAAGTTTTACCAGTACTAGATAGTGCTGTTGGACCTGCCAACCCGGAATCGAATATGCGAGCTGCATCAGTATCTCCCACCTCCCCTGAGGTAACAGTATGAAATGAAAAATCGTCATTTGTCCACAAAACAGTTTGACCAACGTTCACCTCTATAGGATTTGGATTATAAGCAGTGTCAGTTAGAAATGTCGCTCCCGGTACAATTGATACTAAAATTTTCTCCGTAGGTGGAATTGTGGCATTTCTGGGCATTGGGGCAATCACATCACCAACTTTTTGAGCATTTACATGTTGAATATGTATTTCAAGGGTAACTATAATTGCAACCAGGGTGAACCCAGTCACTAAAAAAAGTGGGTTTATTTTCATTAGTGGATATAAATAAATTGATCCTTAATATTTTATGTTAAATCATGTTTGTGTCAACAGTATTTTCATAACATTCATAAAATTAAGCATGTTTTGAAGGTTTTTGGGTACGGGATTGATTGCATATCTGTTACAGCCAATAATTATTATACAGATATTTAAATAAACATTTATTTCCTTACCTCTAGCTTTCAGTAAATATCAAAAGAAAATGAATTTGAATCACCAAACCAAAATATGGTTAATTTTGATTTCGTTATGGGTAATTAACGGTTCCAGCTTCCTTGCTATTAAAGTGGCTATTGATACGATTCCTCCTCTTTTGAGTGCCGGTTTACGCTTTAGTATAGCTGGTGCAATATTGTTCACAATTTATTTCCTTAAAGTCAATAGACCTAGATTATGGGAACACCACCACGACCCCGAACATTCACAAAAAATGCCTGAAGTAGGACAACAGATTCCAGCTCCGGTACGGATACCTAGGGAACGGATTACTCTACAACAATGGAAGGATAGTCTTATTTTAGGTGTTACTTTATTCTTAGGGGGACAAGGATTGTTAACTTGGGGAGCCCAATACTTAACCTCAGGTATGACAGGATTGTTGAATTCTACTATTCCTTTATGGGTAGCGATTATAGGCTATTTGATCTATAGATGGTTTAAGAAAGGCACCCTTGGTAAGAAAATGTCAAAAGGAACCATCCTGGGTTTGGTCGCTGGTTTTGGTGGATTGATGCTTCTAGTTGGCCCTTCAATTGGTTCAGGAGACCTCGATCCAATTGGAACATTAGCGTTAATAATTAGTTCAATATCATGGGCAATTGGATCTATTTATTCAACAAGAGCGCACCTCCCAGTTAGCATATTGGCTTCTGCAGGTATGATAATGATTACTGGAGGCTTGATGCTTACTGGTGTGAGTTTCATATTTGGCGAGTATAAAGATTTGGATTTGATGCAGGTTTCTATCCAGTCCATAGTAGCCCAAATATACTTGATAGGAATAATTACGGTTGTAGGGTTTACCGATTTTTACTGGCTTCTAAGGGTGACTTCCGCATCTCTTGCTAATACATTTGCATACGTTAGTCCAGTAATAGCAGTACTTCTAGGGGTGGCAGTCTTGCATGAAAGTTTAACTCTAATTACCGTAATAGCGATGGTCATAATTCTGGCAGGAGTCGCATTGATGGTTACAAAAAAGAAAGCTCCGAGCAAATCAAAACAGGTTCAGTCTAGTTGACTAATACGTCAAAACTGCTCTGTTTTGAAAGTACAACACAAGTGGGGTAACCCTGGACAACCCACTCAGCATGAGTCAAATTTCATACATCTGTATATAGGACCTTTTATCCTGTCTCTTGTTTCTTTTTGTGGGTTGGACATATCATAACTAGACAAACTTATGCATATAGCGGTCAGCTGTCCTGTGAAAGTTGCTTCTATATGCACCATAACCTGATACTTTATATAAAAAGACAGCCAATTACCTTGTATTGCATAAACTTTATATGTAATGTTGTTTCGATTCCATGGAAGAAAAACACAAGGTTACTCTAGCAAGAAATTCCAGATTTGAAAGAATGTACATCAGCCAAAATTATCAAGACAAGTCGTGTCCCGTAGGTGTTCATCTAGAGTCAGATTCCTCAAGAGGAGTAATTAGAGCGAAAATTACTTATGAGATAAAAAATGTGCCTGATGAAAACTTTACATTTTCAAACATATTTCAGTTCAATTGCGTCATTTCAAGCTGTTGTATTATTATCATATTTCGGTTAAATTCAGGCTTCGTCTAGAGGCTAGAAAGAATAGTTAAAAAGAGCTCATCCAAATAACTTCTATTGGCTGTATACATAGACTTGGAAAATATTGATGCTAATACTAGGTCCGTCTTATTAAGAGACATGGAGTTAGAGTTTTTCCCAAACGATAATAATCTTACACGTTATTACAACATTGTATACGCTGAAAACATTGACAATGGAGATATTCAAGGTAGGGCAAGCTATGACCCGGCCACAGTTAAAGGGGTAGAACTAAATGAGAATCTAGAGCACATACATGACATCAAACATAAAATTAGAGACATGATGCTAAGAAATTCAATCACTGAATATGTTGTAACTCGAGATAGAAATTCTATTAATACGATACTCATAATGAAGCGAACAAGTGGAGAATCAATTGGGATTTTTCATTGTAGGCATTGTGCCATGGAATTTGATGACGAAATCCAGCTCAGTAGTCATTTACGAATGCATCTTTTCATTTGATATTCCCAAAGTCGCCGTAATACATTGTAAAGAAGTACGGATAGTGGTTGCCCGCTTCGGAAACCAGAGGCTTGTAGAGAAATTTTTAGATACTTATTCATAAATAGTGTACGACTTTGATTTCAATAAAAAAGAATGAATGAATAACAAATATTGCATGATTCGGTACTATACATCAAGATGATACAAGGACATTCATTCTATTCCTTCTAGCAGACAATATCTGAATTACATTTTATTATAGGATAATAGAATATACGGGTTAATTAAAAAAATACTACTCCTACATACTGCGAGTTTTTATGATAAAAACGAGATCAAAAAATTGAGAATTGCGGAATTTGATCCCAAATCAGATAGAAAATTAAATTCAGCGGGGTCGTATGCCATGCTTGTGACCAAAAAAGGTTACATCGGTTAATTTATCAAATCACAAGTCTCACTGAACCAGACTTTGACCCCGCCCAAATTGAATACTAGTGGTACAAACCCGGAAATCGTTAATGCGAATCAAAGAATCATAGGTACTTGCGAAGATTTAGAAAATGTCAACTGTCATACCATCTTGAAAAGTAGTAATACATAATCCCCGTAAGTTTAATTGATTTTGGTGATTACTTATCCTTTTTTGGAAACAGATCTCCTATGAATTCATAAAATGTAAGTTCAATTAAATACATCGCGTTTGACATTTCAATTACACTATCCCATAAATATTGTTTACATTCTATGGAATTTACATCAACAAACAAATACTTTTCTACACTAATCACTGAATTTTCAATTTTGCAGAGCAATCTGATTGGCGATAGTATCTTGTGCACTCGGATGAAAAGATTATTTTGAACCTCCTCCTTTAGATGTTCAAAATCGCTTCTATCCTTTGGGTTAAATGCTACGCTCATACGCAGCAAGAACCCATCCTTGAGATCAGCGTCTGAGACAATCTCAAAAAATTTTATATCCTGATTTGGCGGAAATACCTTGGCATAGTACTCTGAAGAATTAGTTTTCAGGTTTTCCTCTTTTATAATATAACTATAATCCTTCAACCATTGAAGAATAGTGGTATATACTAGATCCTTGTTACTATCAGCCAACGTGTTCTGTTGCGAGATCAAATATTTAAAGAGATTGAATCTAAAATTGCCACCCCGAAATATGGTTGAATCATCTAAATCCTTTTGTGTCAATAGCGAAGTATGAGAAATATTAACGTCAGAAGGAAAACAAGAGACAAATCCCGATTTAGCATTAAGCCTATATAGAAGCCTCACTCTTGAGTTGTAATCAAGAGTCTATAATCAATTATCAAAGGATCCCAATCTGCTAACTGATCCATTAGAGGACTTGAAATATGTGCTAATCCAAAGTTACAAGTTAAAAGTAAAATTTCTAAGTTGGATCAACAACCAAAACGAAATACCAGTTCCTGAAATTATTGTTTCGCAATTCCCTGCTTGATCATGGCGCTACCATCTGTTCTTCATCTCTTTAATTTTTAAGATGATTATATTATTTGTCGAACGTTTAGGATTAAAGAAAACCGCTAATAATCGAAAATTCTCGTTCTCAGGTGCTTATGAAAAATCAATAGTTGATTGTCTGAGTCTCTGTCTGAACACTCGTTACCAATCGTAACAGAATAATTGCAATTATGTCCAATGTTTTACCAAATTGATTATATTCAATTCGTTGTAATAATTCATAAATGATGTGTAGTACCTCGTAAACTTGATAATAATTTTATTAGATATTACTTTTGCCGAATATTTAAGGTTAAAAGAGGTTTTGATTAAACGGTAGAGGAATATTCATTAGGATAAAACAATTTAAGCTTGGTAGAGATACCATATTAGACGTACCAGTGGCAAAACTTGAAATTTCTTGGAAAGGGTAATTCGCATTAACAATAATTTATTCATGTAGTAGCCATAATGATCGTATCATGGCATACAGAATTGTTCTAAAGTTCGCATGTAATTACGCTGATTTTTTAGGTATTCTTTTCCCACCTACATTAATTGTACTATTGATATTCTAATATAGCAAAAAACAGAATTAGCAACATATGAGAATCGAGAAGCCAATTTTCCATGCTTAGGTTTTTTAAAATAAAAAAGAATGAATGAATAACAAATATTGCATGATTCGGTACTATACATCAAGATGATACAAGGACATTCATTCTATTCCTTCTAGCAGACAATATCTGAATTACATTTTATTATAGGATAATAGAATATACGGGTTAATTAAAAAAATACTACTCCTACATACTGCAAGATTCCTAAATGAAAACAGAACCAGATGCATGCTAATTCCAAATCTAAAAAAGCAAGAATTGAAACTCCAAACCAATACATCTAGATTCGGTCAGAATCTCACACATAAGTTGATAATGTTTTTTGGTTGATAGACTGATCATAGTTTATAATTAACTTGGAATTTAACGTTCATACCAGAGATGACAAAATTAAGTCACAAATCAGATAGATGGTTAATTATGTTCGGATTTATGTTGATAATTATGGGAATAATATTTCAGTTACAGAGCATTTCATTGATAGGTCCATCTTCTTCATTTATGTACGCGAATCAAGATTGGACATTTAATGGCCTTATAATTATAGGTATTGGGACCACTGTTCTAATAATCGGACTCTACGTGAAAACAAGAAAGGATAAAAATCTCTAAAATTCTTGAATATGTTTCATTTATTACGGGCCCAAATTTTAGTTCTTACAACTAGAAGAAAGCTATTTGGTCTGATTTCAATTTTTAGTCAGAAATAATGTTAGAATTTTGATTCTCTCTTGATCGTTACTAAATAAATCAATATATTTAGAAGTATAATCAGGAGGTACTTTTTCATTTATACTACTTACACAAAACCCTACATCGGTAAAGGTCCCAATAATCCACTCTTTCCAATTCGTATATTCATCATATATAACCGGTGAAAAGAGCTCATCTGTAAATTCAGTTATCAACAGCAGATGACCATTTTTCTTAATTTTGTGCAATAAGTTCTTGTATAACGGTTTCCAAAATCTTTCATTTTCACGATCTATATATTTTGGATGTGGCAGTATAGACAAAATTTCATCCGCTGAATAATTCGGTAATTGGTCAATTACCTGCTCGAATGGACTATTTACAAATAATAAATTATCCTTCCTATTAGAGAGTAGGAGACAAGATTTACTATACTGAAAAGGATCTATCTCTATTCCAAGATAAAAAGTATTCCTGTTCTCATCATTCTCCGATAATCGATATAGTAATTTTCCATCGCCACAGCCCACTTCAACTATCAGTTTATCATATTTGGTCAAAAATGACATGTCCATAAAATGGTCCATTAGATCAAGAAACATACTAGATTTAAATAAATTCATTCACCTTTTTTGGCATTTTGTATTCAAGGACTAGCTAGTTTATTCAGATATTTTGGCGGAGTCTATAGTGTTAATACTGCAGAAATTTCGTGTACAGGTAGAGTACTTAATTTGTAAGAAGAAAGGAAAAGTAAATTCATAACGAGGTATAATGTAAACCAATGGATCGTGATTTTTATGGTCAAGTGATATTGATTACTGGAGGCACGGGTGCATTAGGCTCTAAAGTATCAGAATCGTTTCTGAATTTTTCTCCGAGAGCAATTATTATAACATATAGGTCTGAAACCGAAATGCAAGAATTGAAGGCAAAAATCCTTGAAAGAAGTAATGGGGAACAAAAAGAGAATCATCATACACCAGTTGAATTCGTGAAGGTTGATATTACTCATGAAGACGAGGTCAAAACACTAATCTCAAATATACTTGAGAAATTTGGACAAATCCACATTTTAGCAAATGTAGTTGGCGGGTATTTTGGTGGCAAAAGCGCTAGTGAAACAAGTGAGGAAGAATGGGATAAAATGATGTCGATTAATCTAAAATCTGCGTTCCTTATAAGTAAACATGTTTTGACTTCTATGAAGAAGAAAAAATTTGGAAAAATTGTTCATGTATCTTCTGCAACAGGTGCAAAAGCAAATGGTAATGATTCTGCGTATGCAGC
Source organism: uncultured Nitrososphaeraceae archaeon (assembly GCA_963850055.1). Taxonomy (GTDB): domain Archaea; phylum Thermoproteota; class Nitrososphaeria; order Nitrososphaerales; family Nitrososphaeraceae; genus Nitrosocosmicus. The sequence continues at coordinate 111,376 of CAWKJS010000031.1, forward strand.
ATCGAAGGCAGGACTAATAAGACTTGTTGAATCAATGGCAGAGGAGACAAGAGGTTTAAATATAAACATTAATTGCATCCTTCCAACCATAATAGATACAGAATCAAATAGGCGAGCTATGCCCACATCCAATTTTTCAACATGGATACCACCCGAGGAATTGGCTAAGACAATTTGCTTCTTATGTTCAAATGATTCTGGAGTAATTAATGGGGTTGCGCTCCCAACCCGTGGAACCTCGTGAGGCTCGTAAATCTTACTACGAATTAGATAAGAAAGGGATATCACAGATTTTCCTAATATTAGGTGACAGAATCAACCTAGGTTCAGCCATACTTTGGTAAAAGTATACATGATTATTATGAAGATCTATCTAAAAATATGGTCGTAGTTATTGTCAATTGATATATGACGAGTTTTAGTAATTTTCAAGACATGTTCGAGTTCTACTTAGATTGGTTATACCTAGAACACAAAGGATACTATAAGAATCCTAGGAGATCAATCGTTTGTGTATGTATTCCCACTGATTTTTTAGAATTCGAAATAGAGAATTTATTTAATAACAAATTACTATACCTAATTGTCAAAATTGAAATCAACTCAAGATCTTAAGGATGATCATCTTACCATCAGAAGAATTAAGGATGTTGCGCTAACGTGCTCAAAGAAACTATATGATGCCAAATATGTTCCTATAGAAGATATAGAAATTATTTCAGTGGTAATTGAGGAGTTTGTTGATCATTTTCATCATGGAAAAGAGGAAACTGCATACTTTCCTGAAACTAAAGAAAAGAGTGAATTTTCAGAAGATATACGGAAATTTCTGATTGAGCACGAGTTTGGAAGAAGAATAGCCATCATGCTCAGGAGGGCAGTAAATGATTGGAAATCGAAAATCAAAGAGGCGGATAATGATGAAGAACAAAGAAAACACCTTATAGAACCTATTGCAAGATTCTTGAAAGCATATGCTATTTTTATTGAGGACCATACTGGAAAAGAGGATAAATTCTTTGATAGTATTGAGGAAGGCAAAATTATTTCAAAGAGTGAAGACGAATTGCTGTTAAAGCATTACGAATCATGCATGAATCAAGTAGGCGGGAAAATAAGGATAGAACAAATGATTAATTTAATAAATTATCTTGAGATTAGGGAATGGATGAAGGATTGACTTTATTTACTCAAAAAACATATCTTAAACTGAAATCAAAAATGCCAAAATTTCGTAGCCGGTAACCAGCATAGATCCTAAAGTTCATTTCAATATGCAATGATGTCAATTTAATCGCTTTAATCAGGGATTTCGTTGTCCCCTTAATCAAACTAGCAGATAAGCAAGACGAAAATCTAGTCGCTTTATAAAAGATAAAATAAAGGAATAGTTTTAACCGAAATCAAAAAATACGATTATCAGTTAAAGCTGAAATCAATTCCCGCCGATCTCATTGTATCTTCTACGTCATCCAAAATTCCGCCCACACCTGAGCTAGATGATCCTGAAGGTTCGTTGTCGTTGTCGTTGTCGTTGTCAAATCCAAAGTCAGAGTCATCTATACTGTTTGAGAAGCTAAATCCATCCATAAAACTTCCATCATCATCGTCATTGCTACTGCTACTGCTACTGGTTGAGTCATCATCATCGTCATTGCTACTGCTACTGCTACTGGTTGAGTCATCGTCATTGCTACTGCTACTGCTACTGGTTGAGTCATCATCATCGTCATTGCTACTGCTACTGCTACTGGTTGAGTCATCGTCATTGCTACTGCTACTGCTACTGGTTGAGTCATCATCATCGTCATTGCTACTGCTACTGCTACTGGTTGAGTCATCATCATCGTCATTGCTACTGCTACTGCTACTGGTTGAGTCATCATCATCGTCATTGCTACTGCTACTGCTACTGGTTGAGTCATCATCATCGTCATTGCTACTGCTACTGCTACTGGTTGAGTCATCATCATCGTCATTGCTACTGCTACTGCTACTGGTTGAGTCATCATCATCGTCATTGCTACTGCTACTGCTACTGGTTGAGCCGCTACTTCCTGACCCGGCAGAACTACTTGCAGTTGTCTTGCAACAGATTGGGCCATTACCTGTATCTTGATTGAATTGTTGAATTTGTGCAAAAGGTTGTAATCCACCTGATGTCTGACTCATATTACCACTATTTGTTGAATTTGAAGACTCTAACATCATGTTATAGCTAGATAACTGTGCTTGTGTAAAGTTAGTAGCTGTAATGTTTACAGAGTAATAGGCTTGTAATGTTTGAGGACCATCTAAACAAAGGATTTTAGACGTTATTTTGTTATTTCCTTCATTGATGTTTGTATAATTGTTTGACACTGTGTATTGCCAGTTAGAATAATCATTGTCTCCTTGAATGCCTGCAGGTTTAACATTCTGATAGGGTTTTACATTATTTATGATAACTGAAACATCACAATCTGATGTTGCATTATCCTTTGAAACTCCTTGAATTACTAGTGATTTGTTTGAATTTAACGGGACTAGATCTCCTTTATCTGGGGAAATTATCTTTACTCCGCCTGTAAGCTTTGTAATATTTGATACCGTGTCAGAAGCTATGGGAACAGAAGTGTTTGTAGTACTTGCAGAAGTATTTTGCTGAGCTAATACTTGGATGTTTGCATTATAATTGATGTTTGATAATAATAATACTATCAATAGTCCTGCAAAAATAATACCAAGTCTTTTTACCATAACTCATTTTGCTATTTATTTATATATTAAAGTTTGAATAGATTTTTCTATATGATAAAACCAGTTATATGTTCCTGCCATACTTAATTGATAGCCGATACGCCTACCAACTGTAAGTGAGTTTTGGATCTAGACAGACATCCCACAATACTAAAAATATACAGACTGGAAGATTCTTTTAAATTAATTCTGACGTGTTCCTCTATATTGAATTATTCCTTTGAATCATGTTTTTGGCTAAATGTTAGAACCTAATTGCACTTTGAATATTTGAAGAAATAGCTTTTCTTACCATGAGGATTTCTCTGGAAATCTTAAATTTCAATCTGAATAAGTTTGGATTTGATTTCACCCGAAATAAAAAATAACACATAACCAGATTTATTTTTGAGTATGTCGGTTAATATTTTCTCATTGAAACTTTAGGTTTTGAGAAAATTGATGCTCAGTGATTTATCTAGAAAGGAAGAAACAGAGTACCGATCAAGGGAATTGGGCAAAAAAATGTAAGCCCAGTTATAGTTCTTCAGTATACATTTGTAATTCTAAGTTAATGATCTATACTCTGATTTCGCTGTTAGTATATTGCTCTGTAAGGATATTTCCATGCCATTATCTTCATTAAATGCATCTATAAAATCTGAGAATTCCAAGCCTTATGGGTGGACCTGAAAGATTAACAACATGAATTCTTCCAATTTCAGATATTTAGTGTGGAGAAGTGTCGTAATTAAACAGAGTTACAATAACTGGTCTGTTTTCCCCTTGATGCCGTAATGAATGTGACCTGCTGTAAATCATCAATATCGTATCATGCGCTGGTTTCCGATGACAGAAAATCAGCAATTCCTACTTCTTAGGCATCCACGGGCGGAGCCTCTTAGTCGCCTGGCAAAACCGTAGTATATTGTGTATGACTTCCTTATGCCTTTGCGATAGCAATTAATACCCTGGTAAGAATCATTTTTTTGTAGAATCAAATTACAGGTTCACGATACTTAAGTTATGTATTAGGGAAAAAGCATACTGTTTACTTTGCTAATTAAAGTCATTTCAACTATAAATACAATAATATTATTCTGCTAAAACAATTAGATTAAATAATTCCAAAAATATATTTATGAAAATGACTGACGATAATAAAGAGTTTATCTTTAACAATATTACTCGATGGTTAAGAGACTCTAATTTTGTGATTAGCGAGGAAAAGATAACAGTTGTTACGTCAGAATTTTATGCCAAAGCATATCTCCAGTCAGATCATGAACATATTTTTGAAATAATTTCCTCCGCGGGCATTGAGGCACAGTTCGTACTGCGGATAAGATTACAAGTATCTGAACAACAATTAGAAAATTTTGAGAAGATCGAACCGAAGGAAAAACTAACACTCGATGATAAAATGGATACCGTGATTTTTCCCCAACGCCAATCGATCAAGATTAGGGATAAATCGGCTTACTTGGAGAAAATAATCACTATTGATCCAAAATCAATTGATGCTAAACAAGAAGTCATTCAAAATGTTTCAAACCTGTTAGAATCAGCAAAGAAATTGGAGATTCATTTTAATGAATTTTTTTCAAACCAAAAGACATAAAAAATAACTATCCAGAAGTTGGCTTGACTCAAGTATAGAATGTCTGATTTATCACCCAGAAAATCTGCATTTTTTGATTGCTCCTAAAGTCAATTCATGTTACTTTAATTATTAATTACTATTTCTCTTCTCTTAAAGAAAACAGGGGGAAAGATAGTATTGTCACTAACTTCTTTAGGATATTCTTATTCTTCTTTAGCTAATTTTTTGGTGTACTATTGATCCAATAGATCTAATGGATCATCCATTAAATCAGTTTCTGGATCTAATAGATATTCTTCTCCTAAATTACATTTCAAGTCCGTACAGAGTATAGGATCAGATTCATCCTCAGTCGTAGTCGAGGTAGTAGTGGTTGCAGTATTGGAGTGACTATTATACTGTTCATGACAAGATATATTTGGATCATTTAATTCGCCACACATTGCGAATGCTGCTTCATTGCTGTTGTGCATCGTAAATAATGTAGACACACCCAAAATTGAAAATATAACAACTATTTTTAATAATGTTCTCATATTGAAGTATATTACTGCAAATAATATTAGAATTTTTCATCTATATACTGCAAGAATTTTTGGTAATTTTTCTACTGCTACTGTTAAAAAAACTTCCCTATTTGAAGTACTATTGGCTTTACTATGGTTTGCAAGGCCCCTAATCACCTGCGGATTGGCATCGATTAAGTATTATAGTTCTAATTCGACGCGGGAATTGTATTACTAACAGTTCTTGACTCGAGGTCAAAATAGAATGATCATATTAGAAAGCGTAATTTCATGGATGAAAGTAAAGGTATTTGAAAAACTTGAACTTGAATGCCAAATGATAATTGAAGAGAACCTTCTCTAATATGGGACACCTATTTTTCGCTGTTTTTCAACAGGTTCGATGTACCACTCAAGTTCCTTAAAGAATCTGACTACTCGTTTATCATACAATTCATCGAGTAAGTTTCTGTCATTATTAAATACTGTGTGGACACGAGGAATTGAGAAGTAAGATGGAACAGACTGGCACCTAACTTAGTAAACACAAGTCGAAGTTGATCACTTGCATTGATTCCCCCAAAAGATCCTGGAGAGTATGAAATAATTGCGAATGGTTTGAAATAATATTCCTCTAGAAAATAATCCAGTGTATATTACATAGCACTTGACGTACTTTTATTGTATTGCGGAGTTATTGGAAGATATCCAACTGCCTCCTTAAGATGATTTCTTAGAGATTGGAGCATTTCCGATGGATGAGACATTTCCTTATATATTCTATTCAACAAAGGTAATTTCAATTTTAGAGGATCGATAAAAATTACGGTGTGATTCCTGTTTAGCAGGTTTTTCTCTATCCATCTTGCCACTTTTATCCCCAGTCTATCACTACTTACTTATCCGAAGATTACAGTGAGCTTTGTCGTTAAGACTGTTGTATTTGATCTACATATATGCATAGATCTATTGTAAAAATAGTTATTGAGGCCTTCAACCGACAGGGTAACTTCGGATATTGTTGATTTGCTAATAAATGTTCTAAAAGATTCACGCTGGTTTGAGATCTCGTAAGAGATTCAAAGAAAAAAAAAAAAGAAAAAGAAAAATAGACAACTTTTTAACGTGAAAAGTAAATATATCCATAAATCAAGTAACAATAAAATACATTTGGTACTCCATTTTTCCCAAACAAGAGGCTTTAGGTGACCATATTTTCTCAGATAAGTAGCACTTCTTTTTACTACCCCAATTGAAGTCTTATAATTATAAATAGCTTTAATTAGATAATTAGCTAATGAGTTTAAGATGTCCTAATTGCGAATCGGAAATGAGATTAAGCAACAAATATGGAGTTGAGATTGATCACTGTCCACGATGTCGCGGAGTTTGGCTTGATAGAGGAGAGTTGGAAAAAGTCGCCAATATGCAGAATCAATATGAAGACGACCATTATCAAAAATACCATCATGGGAAAGATCATGACGACGACGATGATTATTACAATAGAAGGAAACACAAGAAGAAAGGCTTCTTTGGTGACATGTTTGATTTTGACTAGATAATTAGCGGTTATTTAGTCCTGTAGGTGAGTATCATGTTCTTTATTTCTTATCTGTTGTTTCTGAATGTAGCTCGTCTTCGTAATTAATTGCTTAACCATTTTATTGGTATATCTTCCTTTAACCATTAAATCCAAACCTTATACTAATTTTTTGGTAATTACCATATCGTATTTCGTATCATCAGGATTACCCCGAGTAATTGTGAAAGTATGGTTTTCTTTGATTGATCCAAACTGTCGATCAGCATTGCATTCTTTTTAGAAAGAACGGTTAACAAATACTTAGTCTTTGTCGTAGCCAAAGAATTTTGTACATGAACATAAGTAGCAATGGTGGTCGTTTGATTGTTTTGAAATGAATTTGTGAGAAATCCTCAGGTGACCGCAGTCTCTGCAAATATGATATTTACGAGAATCCATCGTGTAGTAGTATTTATCAATTTGAGATATAAGAATTATATCTTAATATATATGATTTTTTGATTTCTGATCCGCGTACAGTGAATTGAATTCAATCCTTAATAATAAAAACTCTAAGTCCTCTACTAGAGACAAGGAGTGATAGCTGAAGGTTGAGTTGATTAGACCGATTTTCTTGTTCCAATCAATATCGATACTGGATAGAAGTATTTGATTTTCTATAAACCAAATAGGTCTTAGGCCAGGTAATTCATTAGGAAATTACCTAGACAATCGTCTGATATTGTATAAACCCTTCGGGTTAGGAAAGAGGAACTCGGGATGTTTTTTAACAGCATTACCAAATCACTATATTGGATTTTGATATTACTGATCCTAATGTTTTTACCTAAATCCCCCGGTTCTGAAAGAAGTAACTCTCGATATAGTATTAACCCAGTAGTTTTTAATTATAGTTACATTCTTTTCTCTTATCCGAATCTGGGGTTATCACTAAGATCAATATTTTATCGCTAGATTTACTTACTTCCTACCATTTATACCAAAACGAATAGAAAGAATATCAAACATCACCATAAATCCCCCGCATCTAAAAAGGGAATGATCAAAATATTAGATATTCACAATTTTTAGTGTTAATATTATTATTAAATACTTTGTTATACACTCTATTCTAATGTCAGAAGAAAATAAAAAGAAATTTGACTGTAGATGCGGCGCCGCTTTTGATACCGTTGAAGAATTAGATAAGCATAATCACGAGGCACATTAGATCAGCCTTCATTCAGAGAAATAAACATGGTCTGTAATTGAACCGCAAACAATAAATCATTTTTCTTAATAAGCTTTGATCCTGTTCAAATACAAATTATCTTGCTACTCAGTCAACTTACCATGCTTTTATTTCCTCACTACACCATTCAAGCATCTTGGTGATTTGCACTGGGCGCCCCTGAAGATACAATTATTTTTGCGTCCGGACCATATTTATGCAATCAAATTATTAGTAGCCACCTGACATCTGCCTTTGATTTATTTACATAGTTTTTTTTTGAGATTATTTCGTCCACGTATAATTTGTTAAACGATGTCTCAAAAAAGATAAAAATAATATCAGAGGGCGTCGAACCTTACGGGGTATATTTTTATTCTTGAATACAGTTAAGAGTAAATTCTACTACGAGAAAGTAAAATCAGAACCGTCAATCTCGTATCCGCAAATTCCTTCTGATTTTTCAAAATTGAAGCAACCAGGTTTACTACTATATTGGCTTCATAATTGGATTCGTTTCAGAGTGATAATGGTGTAGTCATCTAAGTGAGATCTGCACTTATACACGAATGTTCTGAATACATTAATCCACCAAATATTTTGAAATCTGCATTCTGACTTGTGATACAATTGGTTTCATAACCATTCAAGTAATTGTATCTCAACCAAAATCTTGATTTTTGATGAGCTAGTATTGCATGTAATGAGCCTCATGATAATTTGCTCAATTGCTATATTAGCATGCATGGATTACAATTGGTAACAATTCAGTCTAGGAATGGAAAAAGGGTGACAAGATAACCTTTTCTAACGGTTCACCAATATGTATACCCTCAATTTTTTTCAATAGGTTTCTAATAGGAAGGAATTGTAAGACAGTACCAATTACGGTATTCACAGTCCCAACACGGTCTACTCTATGGTCTAGTTACAACATCTGATTGACATGAAATCATACTAAAAAAAATAGTGGGCCCTTTCGTGTATATACTTCCCTTCTTCAGTGTTGAAAAATGCCCCACAAAAATCGCAAAAATAAATACTCAATTGTCCTAAATCCCCAATTTTTAACAAAGTGAATGTGTTTTCCTTTAGAGAGTCTTGTGTTACTACATAATCAGTAATAGAATTTCTTTCTAATGATAGGCGCAAAGCATCTTCAAAATCAGTTATGGAACCAGAAAATTCAAACTCGACATATTGTGGAAGAGCTTCTGGTTCAATTCCTCGAGAATTGATCAGAGGGTGTGATATCAGGTTTATAGCATTAAAGATTTCGATCATGTGTCGGCCAGGGACAAAAGACAAATCCAAGTAAAATCTCATGAACTACATTAGATCATCCAAAGCCGGTCTAATAAGTAAAGCCTCCCAAATGATTGAGATCAAGGAAAAAGGTGGATTAAGGATTTGATTTGTTGGCAAGGATTAGATCTATTGTAGATTATTATGACATTTCAAATAAGATTGATATCAAAATATCCAGATTCAAGAACAGGACAATCCCAGCTAGATAATTCGTTTAAATAGAAATATCAAGAAGAATGATCAATCAAGAACATGTTAATGAGATAAATTTGAAATCCGCTATTGGGATGAATTAACATTCTTCATCATCCTAACGATGTATATACAAAGTAACAAAGTTGAAATTTCTTATGGCACCTTACTCCTTGAAATAAACATTGAATTTAAGAGCATATAAAGAAAATAGTAAATATTTACTGGATAAATCCATGTTGTTATAGTCTGGCATGTTGAAGCTGCCCTACGAATAAATACAAATTAAGATATAGTTGGAATTGCATTCAATTAAATAATTCCACTTTGCTTCATAGTTAAGAAATTGGTTGGGATATTCTTGTCACATGTTATCGCAGAACTATCTTTAAAGAGAATTGGTGTTAAGCGATTGAAAATAGGATGGTTTTGGCTTATTGAAATCCTTCTATCCATAGTAATAATAAGATACATTGAAAATATTATAGAATCGATCATACACTTAGCAACTGGAACTTGGTCACCTGGTCAGGCATTTGAAGGGATCACTGGGATCCTTGCTATTGCTAGCGCAATCATAGTAGGATTGATTCTATTTCTTTTATACTCTGGCAGGATCAAAGTTGAGGATAAGCATTCCAACTTTAGGTTTTTTGAAATTGTTACTATAAAGAATTTAGAAAAAAAATCATTGCTCGACGGCCTTAGAAAAGAAATAATAATAGTTTGTGGACCTTCCACTAAATTCATCATAACAATTATGGAATGTATTTTGAAATCAAAAGAGATGATACCCATTGAGAAACTACGTATACTAGGCCAAGACTTTGAAAGTTCATCTCATTTCGATGGTTCAGAGAAACAAAAGAACAATTTAACGAAAAGAATATTGACTCCACCTTCAAAGAAATCGGAAGAGAAATTGACTCGAAGTGAGCCTTTTTCGAATCAGTCTTCTAAACTATCCTCCTACGTAAATGAAACTTTTAGACAAAAATATTCAGATGTTATAGATTTCCGAATGACCAAGCAGCCCATTTACAAGTCAGTAGTTTTTATAATCTCTTATGACTCCAATAAACAGAACCGATGTACAGAACTATACACCGACCCTTTTATTTTGATGGGGAGGGAACAGCAACAAGTAGCTTACAGATTTAGATCCACCCCAAAATCAAAAAAAAGTAATGAAATGACACAAAATGATCTTTATGAACTAGAATATTCGAATTTTCTTAAATGTTGGGAATCAACGGGTACAAGCGAAAAACTCACGATAATAAGAAAGCGAAATGACGATAAATCATTCAATTAAAATCCGACCTCATTGTGCTGGTAAACAGAGTTTATTCATTCAAGGCCAAGTGCATTTTAGTACGTAGGTGTTTGCAGTTTCCAATATGGGATACATGGACTTGATGAGTAAGGTAGATACCATAGAGCTACTTGGAGGGATGATAAGATACTTAGTTACAAATCGTGGTAAATTGGATATAGTCTTTGATCTTGAAGATGGTTTCCGGGATACGATTTGGATGAAGAACTGTATAGAAAGACTACGAGAAGATCCTGAATCTGCCAAAATGTTTGAAGTAAGATACATGGGGACAGTATACAAACTGGATGAAATGCTGAAATTACCAAAGGGTTCATTAGGCTATACATACACATTTTTGATGAAGACGATGGGGTTCGAACCACATTTTTTTTCAATCAAGTGACAGAACTTCTTTGGATAACGATACAGATTATGTAACAATGAGAGTTAGAAAAATGCATGATATGTATCACACGATCAGCGGGTTTAATATGGCCGTCGGAAAAATTGGAGTAATAGCATTAAATGTGACTCGATACTCTTAACCTGCTTTCATGCTAATTGACATAGTTGCAGTAGGGCACCAGGTTTTCCGGGGTTAGCAAGCATTCCTAATTCTGAAAAAATTCATTCTTCTACTATTTTTGGAACTATATCTAAAGGTATCAAGAGGGCACAGGAATGTAAACCCATTTTCCCCCTAAAATTTGAAGAGATGCTTGAAAGGCTACTTGATGATGTTAGAAGGGAGTTGAATATCACACCTATCAAAGAGGGTCCAAGTTGGTATCAATATCCAAAGGTAAAAGAGGTGGGTATCTACTAGGTTTTTTGGTACAACCACAATTTTTGTTGTTGGTTAATATTGATCACGTTAAATTCATAGACCTTGGTATGGAATAAATCCTTGATTACGATATCAAGAATACTATCTTCTAAAATTGAAATTGCAAAATGTCCCGGTTGGGTGTTTGCTATCCTTTAATGGTTTGCAGCCTCATGATATAGAAGGTCTATCTGTTCCCTATCTTTGAGTACATAATTTAGTTAATCTGTCAAACTCTTAATAAATAGACGTGGACTTGCAAATTCGTTGCTAATGATATCTATTAATGATTCAAGATGGGGTATTGACAATAAAAGAGAGGGAAAACTTTCCAAGAGTTTCTTCATGATCTTTTAAGGTGACAGGATTGGGCTTTTTTTGGAGAATTTTGTAAAAGTATTTTGAGGGAAAAAAGGCATATGAAAATAACAAGAATATTAGAATTCTACCATTTTGATAAGTCTTCCAGGATCTTATGAAACCGGGAAAGTATAAATTAATTACTTAAAGACTCCCTCTTGTAATCCGTAATATTATATTATGTTACATATTGGTAGCTATCAGGAATATTACAAACCTAAAGCTTCAAACTCTAAGTGATTCATTTGAGAAGTATCGTCAAGTAATATTCCATTACCTACCGATCCCAATTTTCAAGCTACCTAGAAAGGTCAAGATAAAGATTATAATCTAACGAAGAAACGATCGTTTCAATATTAACACATTACCATAAATCAAGTAAATCCAATTTTTGGTCAATTTTGATCTAAGATTTTATTTGTTTTTATATCATAAATTAGAATGTAGCCCTTATGGACAGGGAAGATATAGCCCGAAACATAATTTCCAAAACTATAGAGCATGTACAAAGTAATCCTCAAGTTGTAAGAGAAAATGGATGTGCGGCCTGTCATGTATTGTTTGTATTGGCCGAAGAAATGAACGTAAATGAGCAAGACGCTTCAGATTTGCTTTCAGAAGTCTTGAGCAAATCACCAAATCTAGACGATGAATTTATTGCAATGGTAGAAAACATACACATGAAAAAAAGGATGATGGGAAACATATTTGCGATTAAAACCAGAGAAGCTAAGGACAAATACATAGATTCTAATTTTAAGAATACAATTGCTGAATTACATTCGGATGTGATAAATCATGGTCCGGATGTTACCCTCCGAAAATTATTGATGTCATTGATATCATTAGAAATAGCAAAGAATATTGGAATAGACTATCATGCATCAACAGAAGAACTCTATCACTTTATGAGAAGAAATCATCGAGAAACAAATAACGAATTGTTGGTATTCATTAATCAACTCTATCAAAGAATAATCAACAAGAAAATCAACTACGATTAAAAAACCTTCTTAGTCTATACTACTATTCAATCAATTAAGCCAGATCCTAAAGAGAAAATTTTCAAAATTATGTTCCTCATTCTGTAATATTTAGACATTACCACAGTAAGACGACCACCATTTGTAGAACACCCATAGACTTTAAAATGATCGACATTACATGAGACCATAGAAGTCTTATAATAGAAATAATTTGGTTTCACACTTTAGAGAAACAAATTAGAGGTTAAAATTTTATCAGCTATGCCATAAATATTTTAAACAATCATTTGATTCATAATTTGGAGGTATTGGGGGTTGATATCGAAAGGTGTCATATCATCTTAAGATCTTTGGCTCGCACTGAAGTCAGCAGACTCAAAATAATAATATTGCATTTAAAAAACGATTCTAAATTACCACTTTATTTTGAATAACGAAAAAATTTTTAGAGTGTATTGAATTTACATTATGAATACCACATTAAAAAGATAGTATTAGGAGATTTTCTCATGTGATCTTGTTTATTTAACAACTTGCTGAAATAACATCTGAGTAAGGTAGTTTATGCCACGCATACTGTTCCTTAATTACTCAATCTAAAACTAGAAGAGTACATCCGCATTAGCTCGTCTTGAATGCTCATCAATTCCGTTTGATGTAATTTGATATTCGTTATCCCCTATTCGGGAAACAAAACCTCCTAAAATTAGATTTTCAAGTGCATTATCAAAATTTGAAGATCCCATTGTGTCTATCAATATTTTCCGTAAATCATTATCATTTGTCAAAGGAGTTTGTTGATTTGATAGGGTAAATAATTTTTCTAATATCCTATCTTCAATCTTAGGTATTGATGAGTTGTTATCCTCAGGATTTTGAACCTTAGCCATGAATGTAAATATCCAATCTATTTATATAATTACTTCTATTTATGAGCAGATTAGTAATTAACAATCAAAAGAGTTTCTTTGACCTAAAGTCTATTTTTATAATCATAGTCACCTACATCTATGTGTCCGACTAATACCTTGAAAGTAAGGCCTATATACTAGACTTACGATAATGTCGTTATGTGTATTAAATGTGAATTATTGGATATTATTAGCAAAATACCTAAAGCACAAAATCGAAAGTCTCCCTTACCGATGAAGACACTACCCGATCCGCTAAAATCAATTTGACCAAGAAATATTAGATAATAACCTCATAAATAGAGACTTATCATTAGATCGTCCTGACCTTGACATGTTTTGATAGAAAACAATATTTAGAAGAATTAGAATTCGGTTTCAAAGCGTGTTTAGGATTATCTTGAGTCTAGAATTATGTTTTTCAGAGTGTGCTCGTCAATGATCTGTCGATTTAATGAACAACATGATAAAGGGGTCAAATCATCCGTAAGCATGGCTAATACAAGGTAGAAAAAATTTTAATTTTATAAAAACTTTTATAGACAACTCTAAAATAACATTTACTTCACCATAGAATTTACAATTTCTTAGATGATAGGATAAATCATCATATCTACCAAAATAATACTTTGGATTATTTCCATTTTTGTATAAGTAATAAAGTGATTTATATGGTAATTACTTCCTATTTATAGTATTAATTTTTTCACATTTCTATTCCTTTAACTGCATTCAGAATTAAGTTTGAATTAGGCCAGAAGAATTAAAGAATTCAAAGGGTTTGATCAGCAAGTCTTGCTGATCAAGATTTTGCAATGAAAACATCCATGCACTTTAATTTGATAGATGTAATATAATCCGTGTGAACGTAGGAAAGCAACAGCATAAAAATCCAACCCCCACTGTGGATACCATAATACAAAGAGATTCCAAGGTCCTGTTGGTAGAAAGAAAAAAGGATCCATTTAAGCAAAAGATGGTACTGCCCGGTGGTTTTGTAAATGAAGGCGAAAGGGTAGAGGATGCAGCAATACGTGAAGTAAAAGAAGAGACTTCTTTAGATATAGAACTCGATAATATACTGGGAGTATATTCTGATCCTTTTAGAGACCCAAGAGGTCACATTATGTCTACCGTATTTATTGGAAAAATATCCGATAAGAGCATTAAAAAAGAACCTATCGCAGGGGATGATGCAGCCACAATAAAGTGGGTAGATCTTGCATCCATAGAAGAAGAAAGCTTTGGGTTTGATCATAAGAAAATTTTGATGGATTACAAGGAATGGAAACAATCTGGACAAACTTTTTGGTCATCAAAAAACTAAAACAAAGATTGATTTCATACTACAACCTAACAATTATGTCATAATCTATTTATTTAGACAAGACTTTAAAACCAATTTGAAATTCTAAAAGAACGGAATTTTCGTCGACCACGCAAATCCCTTCTGCTATTGATTCGTTATAACCTTTATTTTTCAATTAGAAGTACCTATAGAAAAAAGTATGGATGACTACAGAATATCCTTTCTTAATTATATATGAAAAATTTGTAATAATATTTAGATGTTAAAAGTATGAATTGATGTACTCAATATAGATAACTAACTTTTACAAAATCCAGGCCATAGCGTAAATAATATTGAAAGCAGTCTAAAAAATATTGCTATAAAAGGAAGCCTGGGAACAGATCGATGATAATAATAAAGGATCGGGAAAATGACCTGCGAGCAGAAAACATGAAAGAAAAGATCAAAAAGAGATAGAAGACTGATGAAAAGTTATATCATAGTTTTCCTAGTTGTTTAAAGTCCATCTTGAATCATTTAATCATTAAAATCATTTAATTGCAGTTAAATTCATACAAAATGATATAAACATGCTCATATATTTCATAAAATAACCTGTGATTCTTGGTGGTTGAGCCTCTTAATTCCAAGCTGATTAGTAAATTATCTGTCAAATCTATGATTTTCCTTTTCGCGACTGTTGAAATAATTTCATTTGTTTTGTATTTCTCAGGGTTTTACACTCAGTTTAATATACCCAATATTTTGTCATCGGCCATAAATACCGGCTTACTCATCATAGTCTTCCTCAAGACTACTTACACTTTAGATAAAATCGATCAGAGCACAATATTTTTCCTTTTAACTTTTATTTGCTGGTTTGTTGCAGAATCCTTATACGGATATTTTAGTGGTTTTTTGCAGATAGATGCCTACCCATCCGTAGCAGATGCCTTTTACTTAGTTGGGTGCCTATTCCTTATGTTGTTCTTGGTTCAAATGAACAAATTATACAAGATAGAGCTTGGATATATAGTAAGCACTTTAGTTATTGTTTCACTTATCATATTTTATGTTCTCTATGTCTCAATTTTTATTTTTGAAATTTACACATTTAGTGGCAACTTGATTGATTTAACATTATTGTTTGTATATCCCATTTTTGACTTGTTTATAATAGTAGGAGCTGTAATGTATTACTTTAGAGGTAAAGCAATATCCATCGATAAGGGACATAATTTCTGGATTTTTATATCGGCAGCTGGTTTATTCTTTTTTATTGCAGACATGATTTTTGGATATAACGATCTTTTCAATTTTCTGGAGAATGTTAACTTATTCGACCTATTTTATGTTATAGGATATTTGCTATTAGGAGCCGCGTTTATAATCAAGGTAAAATACACCATCGAAGAAAACAAGAATAATCAATGGCCAAAAAGAAAATCTTAGATGAATTAGACAGGGTTAAGAATACATAGACTTAGAATTCAGTGCACCAAAGTCCCAATATGATTTGTGGTTAAATAATGCTTTTGATCCAAAATCTTCTATTCTGTAGATCCCATTATTTGAACTATAGTTACTCCAGTATACAACATCCTAATAGAAATGTCCTTTATTTTCCATTAAATATATCAGTAATCAAGTTTACATGCCAGATGTAATAATTTTGTAAATCTATTAATCGAATTTAGGAATTTGAGAATAGAAAAATTTAGTTATGGAGTCATAAGTTTCTTTCAATAATTCTAAATATCTTTTCGTATCGTATCCAATATTGTTTTCATCAATTAGTTCAATTGGTATTGCCCTTTCCAAGAAATTCTCATTATAAAAATTCGTAATTATGTATTTAATTTCTTCTCCAGCATTCAGGGATTTTCCATTGTTAGCTAGTCGTTTTAAAACGCAGTTTTCAATTGTCTTTCTATCTGCATATTCATTACTTGCTTTTGATATCCTTTTGATAAATATCAGATCGGTGTATGAAATTTTTTTAGTGCATATTAAATTTATATATTTTTTATATACACTCTCTAAAATTGGCAAGCATTTCGTGATTTCATGAATGTTGTTATGGGCAGACATTATTTTCATTAACTCCTCTTGAAAATAGACAAAGAGTTCAGGAGTATCATGTCTTCTTGTTTCAATTCCCCTCATCTTTATGGTCCCATCTTCAAAAACGCCAAAGTATCTATTTAGGGCGGGTAAGTCAGAATTGATCTTAGATGAGTCGAAAACGATCCATTTGTATACTCCTTCAAAAGATATGGAAAAACCTGTTTGTTCCTCTATGTCTTTTTTTAAATTAATATATCGATGTGCAGAATCGGCTACCGATAATGAATATTCTATATTATCTATTTCGCTTATCCAGATAGAATCCACAATACCATGAATTACATCAAATCCGTGTTTCTCTGCTATTTTAGACGTTTTTATTAGTATATCTCTAGCAAAGGCGCATACAGTGATGTGGGCATCTATCCTACCAAACTTTGAGTTACTAAATCCAAGATATCCAAAGGAAGTAACTAGGATCCATTTTAAAGCAGTTTGTCTGTTGTCATAACAATTTTTTAAATACTCATCATTCTTAGATATACACAGGTTTTTTCTTTTTTTGTATTCTAATCGCCTATCTAGAACTGTTTTAAGAGATAAAGGTACTATTCCTATCCTTTTTTTGCACAAGTGATAAAGATGTTCAAGTTCTGGCACTTTGTTATCCGTTTCCGATTTACAGCATGCACAATTGATTGTGTCTGAAGAAATATTTTTCCTTAACATGATATTTGGATAAAGAGATATAAAATCAAATTCTGCTACTTTGTCATATGCTCCAGGTTTTGACTCAAAGACAAAGCCCCCTTTATCTACCTTTAATAAATCAGAAAATGACTTGAAGATTTCCGACGTTATAGGCTTCCAGGGTATCAATATATCCTTTTTATGAGCATTATAAAAATACAAACTGCTTAGACACTTCCCTATAGTAGATCTTGATGCTAGTTGCAATGGAATTCTGCAAACTCGGGATAATTCTGCTAATCCCTCCAATCCATTGTCCCTGTAAATAAATGAATTGTTAACGTCGATGTGAATTCGGCCGTATAAAAAAAACGGTCGTGGTTTGAAATACACTTTTCCGTAAGAGATGTATGATGTTGAGGGTAAGTCATTAGATCTAATACTTTTATTTGGAAACAACTTGTTTTTCTTTAGTATATATTCTAGGTTCGATTCACGATTCAAATTTATCAATAACTGATTTTCAATCTTGTTGGCCTTGGCTCTGTGAAGTAAATGTGGAAACAAAAATTGGTCTCCACCTTTAGTTAAAATAATATCAGGATCTAGTCTATTAATTTCATAAGCAAATTCCAATATTGTTTCAAGTTCATTTTCTTCAGATATCGAAAATTCTTCCTTGATCTCGTTATCCTTTTCAAAAGAGACAATCTTTATCTTTAGAATCCTGTCCTCTAAATCATTTCCTATTGATTTTCTCTCCGAAATTAATTCAAATGATAGAAATTTAAAATTTGGAATAATATATTCAAATGAGTCAATATCGTCGTTCTTATCGTTAACTATTTGATATATGTTAGTTCGTACTGATTCCGTGGATCTTATTTCTTCTATGTTGTATAATCCAAGTGGATAGAGATCCTTTTCATATAAGAAAGACTGTTCAGGTGATATATCTACGTTGTATAGTCGATAGTGTCCAAATCTAATAGAGAGTTTTTCAATTCGTTTTGCTAAATTTAATATCTGTAGTGAATCAGACAAAGTTAATCTCAGAGTTACATTCCTTTTACGCTTATCAACAGTAACGGAAGAAGGATACTCAAATTTGTGTTCAAATTGATACTCCTTGATTAAGGAAGAAATCTTACTATTCCCTACCAAGTCTACTAAATCAGATTCTAGGTCAGACGCTACATATATTGAAGGGGACCATAAATACTCTAGTCTTTTTACATTACCCTCTCTTTCTTTTATCCATAAAATCATTCTATCTTTTTGATGATAGATGTCAAATAGCCAACCATTCATGGTTATCAGCAAGTCGACCATAAACCGATGAGCTTAATAGAAAAATTTTGAATATATTTAATCAAATTAATTTGTATTTGGTGATTTAAGTATTGATTCATGCTTAATGAAATAATCTTACCCAAACGAGAATAGAATTCTATTTTGCTATTCGGATGAATATACAAATGAGAAGATATGTTTGAGATTATCACCATATTAATAAATGTTGGAACATGTTTATATCTATTACGCTGCGTATACTATAATTACGCTATGTTTTATCAATTACCAGTAGTGAGGAACCATAACATGTTAAATACTAACCCAATATTGTCCGTTGAATTGGATTTATGTGGCCAGTCAAGGTAAGGTTGTATTTTAAATGGAGCCAGAATTTATCATTTTTAGGAATTTGGTTGTAGTATTGAGATCCTCTATGATACCTCAAGACCTATCGGCGCATACCAAGCCTACAATCGTTTGTAAATGTAACCATTTCACGCGCAAACGATTAGAAATTAAGTACTGAAGACCATTTTTTATACCATGATTTTCTTATTATTGGTATTCCTTTATAATTAAGAAGGGTTAAGTATTTACTTTTCCTCAACAAGCAAGGTTACCACCCAGGAATCAGCAGTTGCTACTTATACCAGCATTTAGTATTTTAAGAATAGAAACTTGATATAAATATTGCAAAGATAGCTTCGACAAAATGTTACAGTCATTCACATGAGTTATTTTATTCTAGGCATTGATCATAATTAAAGATTAAAAGTGCAACAGGTACAGTGAAAACTAATAGAAGAATATTTTATTTATATTAAAAATATTAAAAACTTATGTTTCATACTTTATAATTAAAGGAAATTATAGAAAATATGAATCTACGAAAAAAAGACAGAGATTCAATAAAAATATAGGTGTATTTATCTTCCAAAATACGCCTTAACATTGGGTCGGAAGAGATAGTAAATGATAATAGCATTGATTATTACCGGGATAGCTGCCCCTACATTTCCCACGATGATTGATCCAAGGCCCGAGATAAACGCGATTACTGTAACTATCAATGTTATCATCCAAGCCCATTTTAGTCCTTTCCATAATCCATAAGCAACACCAAAATAGGCTAATCCGATTATAATGAGAGCCGCTCCAAGGAATGGTATTATCGCTACGAGGGCAATTCCACCTACTAAGGAACCAATACCTCCAAGAATAGCAAGTATAGCAATTATTGTAACACCTAAGGGTCTATTGTTTTGCATTTACTATGTTTAATGATAATAACTTATTAAACTTACATCAAAATAGATTAGTTTCTTTTAATACTAGTAATTTATTTAATGAATGTAGTATTTCATTCATGAATTTTGAGGTATTTTCCAGTTAGAATTTTTCATAGTTTTCCTCATTTTCGATTCAAGTTAGTTAACTGATTGACGTGACAGAGGTTTATTAATGTAGATGCTTTTAAGATAACCAAACATGGAAACATGGTATTGTAATTAGGAATCCATAAAACGACTATTGCTTCTAAATGTATCGGCGATATTGAAATTAGGATTTGTCTTCTGATTAAATCAAGAATTAAAACACTGTCGCAACGGATTGTGTGAGAGATATTTTATTTGAGTAAATAGCTTTGTTTATCTTAATGAGGATGTACAACGAAGCAGGTGAACGGCAATTCTCATTCTGGAGTTTAAAGTTTTGCTGCCATAGTGTTCAATCTAATAATTTGTCAGAAGGAATAACATAACTTTATCCTCAGTGACAATGAGTAGGTATTCCCTAAGGACCGACTTAACTATTTAGGAATAAACATGATTGAACTAAGAATTCATCGACTGGGTCTAATCTCGAGTTTTTTTTTGTTGTCTAGAGGTTTAACGTGTATGGTTGGTCATATACCAGACGGGATTAAATCAGAATATTCTATTATTGTAATTGTTATTGAAATAATAAATGCCAGTATTACCGGATCCACATCCTTTTATAGTATGATACCCATTTCACGCTATGAACTTCGGCATCATCTTACTACCCATACTCTTGATATCTGTCATACAAGTTGCTCATGCTCAGAGTCTTTCTGATTCCATAAATAATGCAGTAACTAACGACATAGAAAACACGTTTGACTCAATAGGAAGTACATCAAATAGTACCGGTACTTCTCCTTCTGGAAATGATACAGGGTCCCAGTCCACCACCACTACCACAACTACGAGCGGTCCGGGTAATTTCAATTCCACTACTACGACAATGAAAACTAATAGCCAATAGTAGATTGAAAAATTATTTTTATTGTGGTATATTTTTATATAACCTATTCATGTTTCATTTTTATTTTCGTATAATAAACTTCAATACACAACGCAATATTCCTGATGAAAACCCATTGTTATTCGGATATAAACAAACTCGTTTAAAAGGCGTATCTAAATGATAATTCACACGCTGGGCGAAGGGCAGTTTGATCTTAATAGATAATAGAGTTCAAGAACATTTTGTGCGATTTGATACCAAAACTTCATACAGAAAGCTGTTAAGCCTAATTTCCTAAATTTAGTCTTCAATCAAATTATTATGTTAGACTATCTAACATTGAATCGATTAATGTCCTATCCAATTTTGTTCGCTTACTTGCATATCTTCTCAATTGTTAATTTCCTTGCGAAAGCATGTTTAGTAACTTACCGTGACTTCCCAAACATTCCCTCAAAGTGAATAAAAACAGAAGTGATCGAATCGACGAAAATCCATTCGTTAATTGGCGTAGGTCCTAATATTTTATTTACTGGACGAACTTAGGAATCAAAAAGATGTAATAAATCATTCTTTATCCTAGACAACATTCTATGGAGATTGATATGAATATCTTATTTCCCGTCTTCATTTAATCTGAAATGATATTATGCGTAGTCAGAATTACGCTGTTTAGTAGTTTTGATGCAGTATCAGCAATTTTACATGAACTGTTTACAGATTTTTCTATATATAATAAAATAAGAAAAAGATTATCAATTATTTGTATACACTATTCCGTCATCAGGGTTGACAAAGGGTTCTTCAGGATTATGTCCTTTTTGGTTTGTGAATTGGTCGCACCTTTCTGGAGTGGTCAATTCGGCATTTTGTGAAGATGGAGCATTACATACTCATAGGATTTGGCTTGCAGATTTCAATTCTATTAGTTCCTTGTGATATTGATACTAGAATGCAATCATCTTCATGAATAAACCATATTAGTCCTGTAAGGATACTTCAAGTAGGATCTGTAGTTGCTAATTTAGTGATACGTATCTTCGAAAGAATCTCGCTAATTTCGTTAAGATTAAGACATAGAGGTTTCTTTGTTAGACTCGTCTCTTTGATAATAACTATCATGTTTTTATTTGAACCATCATAATTCTTATTTTAAGAATCTATCTAAGCTCCCACATGGAAATGCATCGTAAGTTAGGAAAGGATATTAACTTGGTTCGCTATTTACCTGAATTCATGTAAATAGGGACCCTAATTCTTCAAATAGGGCTTTAGTAGGAGTCTCATTGGGCGTATGTTCAAATTACAAATACAGATCTTACACAAGCGAATTTATAATGCCAACTTAAATCCATCTGGCCTTACCACGATACTCAACAAATTTTCTCTACCAAATTCAAGTTTATTCGAGCAGATCTTCAAGATTGGATTCTTTTATCGATGATTTAGGTTGCAGGAATATACTTTAGTCTAACTTTCATATAGGAATATCATAAAGTTGAAAAATACTTAAATTTCTATTATTAAAATCAAGTAGTTTGAAGTGTCTAAACTATGATATGTATAATTCTAGATACTAATTGTAATAAAGATGAGCAATCTAATAAAAACTCACAAAATTGGGATATTCGCAATGATGTTCATTGCAGCAGCCTTAATTGGTTCTGTAGTAGCCATCGCAGGAGATAATAACGCAGCGTTTGCAACAAAAAAGAAATCAAATGATTCTTTACAAGATATCATTCAAGAGAGTTCTACAGCTGAAAGTGCAGAATGTTTATCAAATAATAATACTTTAGCATCATGCAACAACGTTGCTTTGTCACTTAACCTAAATGACGGCAACAATGCAGCAGGCCAACAATAATCCTCTTCTTCTTTATTTTATTTGTGTTATTTCATTTTAGCAACTTTCAGTAGGCTACTCAAAAAATAATAAAAATTAATTAGTCTCGTTCCATTAACCTATCTTTATTTGGTTTCTTATCAGGTAGATCATCTAATTAAAACTAGAGTCATAGGACTATTCTAATCTTTGATAAAAACTCATTTTAGTGATCGAACAATAGCTATACTACGCATTTAATCTTTAGATTATTGTTGTTAGTATATATAAGAAATCATAAAAAACATCCCTAATTATGTGGATAGTTATATGCATGCATTAAGACGAAGAATAAAGTTCATCAAAAATCCTGTCAAAACCCACAAAAATTGTCATGAATGCAAAGGCTAAGAAGCTGAAACAGGAATCTATGCACAAATTGCCATAATTATTAAAACTGATTATTCTACGGAATGCTTCATCGGTAAAGTTTCTGATAGAGATTCATTCAACATTCGCTGATGAAAGAATTTTAAATTGACGGTGAAAGGTCTACTTTGTTAACGTTGGGGAAAACACTATACTATAGACAGGATTGGCGTATATGAATGAGGTACTCTAGTCTATGGTGTTTACAATTGGCACAAAGTTGATAGTTCATCGCATAATTTTGGATTGATCTAGTGCAGGGGAGGTGACAGATCCCTGTTAACTACATCTGTTCTTTAAGACCGAATCTATATTTTCGCAACCAATTAAAAGTATGATAATACCATTACTATACGACAAGAAATGCCTGTTTTTGAAATTTGATGTCTATGGCCCAACAGGATTTAAGACACGAGTCGATTCTTAAATCCATGTACTTATTTTAAGTATAATTTACGAAATGAGATTAATTAAGAAAGGTAGCAGAGAATACAGAAGCTAGATAAATCTATTGATTTGATGTTTATGTGACTTCTTGTTGTTTATTTAGAAGGTCCGTTCTGTTGTTGTCCAAAGTGCCATTAAAAACTATGCCATAACAATCTTCACCATCATCTCTAGAAACCGTGGAATTATTGTTTACTATTCTTGTTGTACAATAAAATTTTCTAGTTACGCATTACTGGTTTCGACGATAGTTGAGTAATTCTTTTCAATGAAATAATTATACAAAATATTTTAGATAATTCTCCATTAGACATATCGATAATCAACTTCTTTAACTCAACTCATAAACCCAAATAGCGAATTGAATTTTTCAATATCACTAGGCTCAGAATTATCGATTGATGATTGTGCATCAGAATTATCGATTGATGATTGTGCATCAGAATTATCGATTGATGATTGTGCATCAGAATTATCGATTGATGATTGTGCATCAGAATTATCGATTGATGATTGTGCATCAGAATTATCGATTGATGATTGTGCATCAGAATTATCGATTGATGATTGTGCATCAGAATCATAAGTAAACACCTCATTGTAGCATGTAATTACCTCATGTTTGGTTGGTTCTTTTTCAAAATACGGATCTTCTTCAACACCCTTACTCTCATCTATTTTTTCATCAATGCAATCATAAAATCCTGGAAGACCCTTATCTAGAGTAGCATTTCCGGTTTGGATTGGTATCAAATCTACTGCCTGACCAAATGATATATTTCTTTGAACAAAAGTCGTCGACATCATTATGGTAAGAGTTATGAAAAGTAGTGAAAAGATTAATGAATTTTTTAACTCGTATTTCATGCAGTTTTATTATGCAGAAATAATTTAACCTATTCTACAATTTCAACAAGTTATTTTTTACATAACAAATTCGAGACACAATCTTAGTTCACAATAAAATTAGAGCTTTTACCATAATAACGATATCTAATGTCATCTCAAACTATAGGTTCGCATTATAGAATAAGGTATTACACAGTATGGTTTTGTAAAGTCACAAGATCAAAGAAAATCTATGACTATGGTTCAAACGTTTTTGCAGAATATGGATATCATTAATTTTTCAAAATAGTGTTTTTGCAATTGATGAAGGATATTTTCACCAATTAAGAGACTACCAATTTATACGAATGCTTACTTAATCTAAGTATGAAAGAAACCGAGAAGAAAGTTGCAATTGTGACTGGAAGTTCAAGTGGAATAGGATTTCAAACTGCACTCATACTGGCCAGAAATGGATATTCCACATATGCTTCTATGAGAAATATTGAAAAATCCAAAATCATAATGGAAATAGCAAAGAAGGAAGGATTACCATTACAAGTTATTCAGATTGATGTCAATGATAGTTTTACTGTTAAGAATGCCATAGACAAGATAGTTAATGTCAGTAAAAGAATCGATATATTGGTAAACAATGCTGGATATGGCCTTTTTGGAGCTCTGGAAGAATTGTCTATTGAAGAGATAAAAGCACAATTTGAAACAAACTTTTTTGGGGTTGTACGGGTCACACAGGCAGTTCTCCCCACAATGAGAAATCAGGTTGGTGGCGGTACGATAGTAAATATAAGTTCAGTTGGAGGACAAATGAGTGTACCAATCCTATCTGCATATAATAGCACAAAGTTCGCGTTAGAAGGCCTCAGTGAATCATTATCATATGAATTAGGACCATTCGGAATCAGGGTAATTATAATAGAACCAGGTTTTATAAAGACCAACATTATGAATTCCAGTGTTTTGGCTAAAAAAGCCTCAGGGAAAAAATCTCCATACTATTCCTCTACACAACGAATAGAAAGTCATTTTAGATCAATGATGGACAATCCAGAATCATCAACCCCAGAAGAAGTGGCAAAGGTAATACTACACGCAGTAACATCAGGAAATCCACAACTAAGATTTACAGTAGGTAATGATGCAGCAGCCATAATTCAAGCAAAAAGAAAAATGTCAGAACCAGATTTTATCAATTTAATAAAACAGCAACTCAAGCTTGAATCACAATGATTGGTATTATAAATTAGTATAACTTGCAATTCAACTTTAATTCATTAGTTATTTCTTAAGTACTGGTGGTCTGTATCCCATTGGTAGCTAAAAAGCAATTATTGTCTTAACTACGCCCTTCACCAATCTTTTAGCGTAAACTTTTTAGATAAATTAGTCCTTCACAACATAACAAATCTACAATTATTTTTTCCATCTTTTCCAGTTACAAATACTGATAAATGATAATTTGTAAATTCGATTGACTTGAAGTATTGAACTAATTTCTGTGAATAATAGTTTTCAGAATTCCAAAAGGAAGAAATCTATAATGAGTCCAATGAGTTTCATAATGGGTTGATTACTAGATTAGATTCATGATTAATTGGATTAAAAAACATTAGGAAAACAGTAACTGATTTTAGTCTTTGAGTAAGAATGAGACGCATTTAAAATACGCAGATCTGGTTGAACATATGGTTTCGGTCGAACAAGTAATTAGAATAGAACGCAAAAACGACACACATACGATACCAAATAAAACTTTTGATTTCTCAAGCACTAAGATAAAAAAATTACTTAAAGATGGCTATAAAGAGACACTGGAGCAGGAAACTAAAATACTGCAAGTGTGGGACTCGGAGCAACCAAGATAATTTTACTTTTGTATTTACGAGTCCTATTCCTTCATGTATATAGAAATTTTGCCATAAAGTAAAGCCATTCTAATCTATTGAACAGGCGAGCATACCCAGAATTCATAACAACATTATATTGAAATCATGAAGGTATTTTTGTCAGTTCCCAATTCACACCTCTTCGCTCCTTCGTTACCTCGCCTAAAAATGTGATTTAATCTAACTTCTTGGAGCGCTTAAATGTGATAATAGAATAAAATAGTGCTACTGCATATATCAATGGGTAATAATTTGAATATGGTCTGAAGGAACTTCCATGAATGGACTTTGAACCTAGTATGATTTTAGATTTGGCTTTATAAGTCATGTCAATGATGCACATGCACAATCAGTGCCTGGTAACCTACCGTTTGTAATAAGGACGTTGAAAACTTATGGTTTTAGTTTTTTTTATTGCTGTGACAGTCATGGCGCTGTTTGTTCTCGTCATCATATGTTTCCAAAGTATGATAACTCTTATTTACGATCCTCATGAGTGTTCTCACTCCTTATTATTACAGGTGATGTCAATAAAGATGAACTAGGTGCTCTCATAATATCGCCGTTTGACATCAACAGTTCGCAGTTTAATAGCCCAATGTCACGAACCTTTCCACTATTTCCAAATACGGTAATCACATCGTCTATCTTAAATGGCCTAGTCAGTGACAAATACATGCCTGCTATCATATTTCCCAAAAGATTCTGCGAAGCAAAACCTATTACTAGTGCCGATAAGGTGCCGATTGATGCCGCTACTGCAGCGTTTTGGCTAAGAAATGATAACACTATAGCAGCAACCACGATTCCTCCGAGAATCCTTATGAGGCTCCTCAATGAGTTGGCTGTCTGACCAGTTTTCTGGGCAGTAATTACCAGGCGAAACGCTGTATTGGCTACTATTTCTATAACAAGGTATCCCGCAATACTCACCTGCAAGCTTTGAAAATAAATTAAGTATTCGACAGGAACGAACCATATGCTGAGACTCAAAGTTATCGTCAAAGCTGCTCCTAAAATGGCTAATCTCTTAACGACCGATCGTTTGGCATTATTAACAATTCGACTATTTCCAGCCTTATCAAATTCAGACATGTTTATAATCTATCGTAGCAGGTTTATACGTCGATTGCTATCGTGCTGACGATAGTAGTAAAATATTGAATGGTGATAAACATATTCTAACAAAAATATCCAATATATGAAGGGAGGATATAGTGTAGTCCAAGAGAGGATTATTTAGAACAAGCAATGGAACCAATAATAATGGGATTTATAACCAAATAAAATTTGTCAATTCAGTTTTTTTATCAAGGTAGAATCGAATGAGCACCATCTATAAATGACAACACCAAGGGACAAAACGGTAATGGACCGTTAGAACAACAATAATTTTGGTTGATTTAATTGCTAAAGAATGGGAAAGAGCCCGGCGGTTTTGATAAGGGGCAATGATCATGGATATTTTTTATTGACACACTTATCCATAATGTCTCAAAGATACAATCATAATTAAAAAAATATTTTTTTGCAAGGTATCAAACCATTCTATCAGATTCATCCATTATTCAACCCTATCATAATAAAGAACCCAACAAAGGCAATCAATGATGCAGTCCCTATTATTGATATTGCCCATTCTGATTTAGACAAATCTTGTATTCCTCTCTATTGTTCTTCTTTACTAATTCTATCATTGTTTTTTCATAATATTCTCCAACCTTATACCGGTTCAAAGTCTTTTTCCTGATTTCGACTTCATCTTTTATAGCCACCAATTAACAGAATATCTCATCAATTCCTTATTAATATTAACTCTGAACTTGAGCGTATCATTTCTAGATTCTCTTTTTTTCTGTAACCGAATGTAATTTATTATTTTTGTGAGTCATGTGTCAAAAATCAGGTACGTGGGATGTTTGAAAAACTATATTAATTTGAATACTGAAGAACCAAAACAATCTTGGCTATAATTATGCTCAGCCCATGTACTAGTTTTCATCCATGGAGATTAAGTTCCTTGTGCGGGTAGAATTGTAATGCAATCGTATAAAATTAAACAAAAATTGAAATAAAATCTGTATGTACTGTTCCAATTTGACATTTGAAAGAATTTAGTCTACACCCATGTTTCCTCCGCAGGCACAAAAGTAAAATTCATCTATACGAGAATTACAAAAAGGACATATTCCAACATTGTCATATTCCACATCAACAGCATTTTTACCATAGAGCATAAAGTGATCGTTTATTTCATCTGCTATTTCTTTGATGCTCATTATAACATATAATACAGGCACAATCTTTCTTTAATATGTTTATATTATTATTTAATTAAATTTATGTTTTCCTTTTTTTAATTCAAAAATTACAAATTTTGATTAAAAAATTATAAAATTATATCCACATGCGGCACTGAATTGTAAAATTCCTGAGAAAGAGTAATCACGGGAACCACGATATGAATTAGAAAAGGATAAAATCCATCAAAGCTAAATCACTTTGAGAATTGAACCTATGAGTTGAGAATGCGAACACAATTTAGCTTATGCAGGCATTGGATCTTGGAATTGAGATCTGTTATGCTATCTCAAGACCTTTATTGGCTTTCGCCAAAGCCTCCATCCTCATGCAGAAGGGGTATATTTATACGTTAAATCATGATAAATTATTTGCTAAAGAGGAAATATTTGCCTTGATTTTCTCTTTATTGATCGGTCACCTTCTTGATTTAAGCAAATTAAGGAGATGTTTTTCTAAAACAATTAGAGAACATCTTGTCAATTTTATTTATTGTTAATACATTTTCAGCCTTTCACCCCAGCTAGCTCTAAGGGATTAAACATAGACAAGACAAGTCAAATGCTTCTTTTAATTTTGTTGGGAAAGTTGTAGTTCCTTCCTACGTACAAGTATTAATTCGATTTAAATTCCATTAAGAACAAGTATTGACAATTTCTGAACAGGAGGTAGTTCAGAAGCCTATACTATAAAAGAAAAAATCTATAATTTATCTTGAAAAAATGGATGGAATATTCGGTGGAAAAGGCCCAATTCCCATGGAAGGAACAACCAACACTGTAACAAATTCGTTTGGAGCTGTTGAGAATGATGATACCAAACTGCCTGGTGTCTGCACGGATATTTTTTGAGAATTATCCAAACTGCTTAGAGTTGCGCTAGCAACTCCAGTTTGCAAATTCTTTATTAAATCTAATGAGTTTAGTGCGATATTTAGAGTATCTGGTGTTAACTTGGTCTTTTCAATTAAAGAATCCATAGAACCCGAACCACTTGATAATGTTGATGCTATCTTTGAAGATTCAGTAGCAAAAATTACTAATTTAGTAAGATTTTCAACAGGCAATTTTGTTACGATTACAGTTACTGGTAATGAATTTTCTCTTGTGTCATTTTGAGTAGGTTGATAATTCAATGTAGCAGTCACATTATTTTCTCCAATCGCTATTTCATTAACTCTAACCCCATTGACCATACTCATTCCTACCGTATTGGTAAGTGAATATATGTTCTCCAATTTTTTAACTGCAGCCTCATCTATTAGACCCATAGAGTTGTTACTGGCCTGACTAGATTGATTATTGAGTGCATTATTAGCCTGATCGATTATATTCAAAGGAGAGTTTTTGAGTGCATTATTAGCCTGATCGATTATATTCAAAGGAGAGTTTTTGAGTGCATTATTAGCCTGATCGATTATATTCAAAGGAGAGTTTTTGAGTGCATTATTAGCCTGATCGATTATATTCAAAGAGTTGTTTCTGGCTTCGCTAGTTTGATTTTTGAATGCA
The DNA here is from genome assembly GCA_963850055.1 of uncultured Nitrososphaeraceae archaeon. Taxonomy (GTDB): domain Archaea; phylum Thermoproteota; class Nitrososphaeria; order Nitrososphaerales; family Nitrososphaeraceae; genus Nitrosocosmicus. The sequence goes on from CAWKJS010000031.1 coordinate 141,723, forward strand.
TCTGTTAACCCTAATCCGACTCCATCTTTACTTAAAGAAGGAAGCACCTGTGCAAAAATCTGATTAGATAGAGAAATAGATGCGATACCAAAAGATAGTAGTGATAATGTGAAAAATACGATAAACAATTTCTTATTCATTAACCATTTAACCAAGAGCTTATTTATTAACATATATAAGAAAAAATTTATAAAATTAAGTATTCCTAAATTAGTTTGGAAAGACAGAGATGAATTACTTTTACCCAAACGTCAATAATTTTAATAAATTAAGAAGGCAATTATCCTAACATTTACTTTCGTATTGTAAACATACATTCAATTTTAATTTAAGGATATTTTCACTCTGTTTTTTCTATGTGTAATATCCTGAATTGTTTTTTTCCTGAAAATATTTAAATTTACCTAAATGATTTTGAGGAGAAAATAAAAGCAGTGAAATAATATCAATAGAGAATCTTGATAAACCCTGGATTTATCTATCCTTCTTGGAGAATACCTAACTTCTGCCTTATGTCTTTATGTAAATCTTTCTTATCGTATGAGAATATAAGACCATTATTTTGAATTCATGTTTGGATCAGGAATGTTTAAGAAAAAACTTTCTGAAGGTAATTGATTAATTGGCTTATATTCGCACCTAACACTGCCATTCCTCATAGCATATTAAAGTTGTATCATTTACGGAAGGAATTTTGTAATATTTTATAACTTTAATGTCTGAAATTATGATAGAACCCTGATTTTCTAAAGTTCCATTAATCTTGTAAAATCCTGAAGAATTCTTAAAACTTTTCGTGATTTCTACTAGAGTATTTTCCTGTAAGGTCTCCATATTCGCCCCCGGGGGATAAGATGGTCTTGATTTTTCATTATCATTATAATATATAATAGAATTATAACAAAAAACTAGATCTGTAATTGACAAACCGTATACGCTCAGGAGCCCAATTATTACCAATGTATACGTCGATAATACCAAATTTATGGATCATATATTTATTAATATCAAACTATATTATCGGTTGTGATATTTCAAGCAGAAAATTGAACCTCAGTTTTATTATCTTTTATTTGTCAATTTAGATAAGCTTACGATTCTAAGTATGATATCATCACTAATATTAAATTCAAAAAAAATGAGATATGGCCAAGATCATTTGATTCATCAATATTGTCCTATAGTAATTCAAAATAATTAATGTGGTATAAGGTATTGGTTGATATTTTAGATCTCAGTAAAGGGCGATTAACTTGATTCTAGTTTTTGTTTTACTGTTTGACCGGTTTGCTGAATTCCTTGTCTAATTTTATCTTTCGCTTGAATTCCACTTAAAACGTTATCAATCTATCCAGTTGTTGGTAGTTGATCGTTTTTTATGTGATTTATTGTTGTAAAATCACCTCCCTTACATTGAAATTCTTGAACACTTTCCCAAATTTGAAATGGTCTTTGGGCTGTCTTGTAGCAAGTCTTTTGTATTGTTTCTTTTGAGCGACTCCTAAAATCATTTCATCTCCCCTACCCTGTTTTCTCCTTCGACTTTCATTTCAGAACCTTCTTGACTTTTTTGATCTGAAAGGATCTCTAGTCCCGTTATTAAATCGCAAGTCCAGATTTCTTTAAATTTTGTCTGGACTTATACAGGACTTTAATAAGCTACTCTACTGGCGCTTTAATTTCAACATTTATTATTATTATTATCATTAATTATTTATCGATAATAGTAGAAACCAATGTTTAAAGGCAAACGAAGTGTAAGCACTCCCATATTAGGTCAGTGTCTAAATTTCGACGAATGTATTTATGATGCGTGGTCCTTTCTATAGTATCATTAAACCTCGGAAAACTAAAAACAAAAGTCGAGCCAATACCTGGCTGTTGTTAGCCACATTCCTTGTACTTTATGCCACAACTAGATCTCTCTGGATATATAGATCCAGATCCCTTTCTGCCGCTAAATCTGAGACAAATTTTTAAAAAGTTTTGGTTGTAACTTCAGAGGTTATTCTTCTACCGCTATCAGAAATATTAATTAGAATTTCCGAGTTATTTGAATCGTTTTGTGATATACCAGATGGCTTCATATTTTCTACAAAATAGCCTGGATCATAAGTATTTTGAGAATTATCTGGATAATATTGAATCATAAAGTAATGTAGGAAGAGAAAGTCGATCGAAGGCCAAATCTATCTGGGCAATCTTAAAATATTTTTACAAATATTATAGTCAATAAAAAACATGATAAACATTGTATGATGGATGATAGATATTCTATTAACATTCATAGGACTTTTGGCCACTGCTTTTTCGGTTGCAAGTACTTTACCTCAAATCAGAAAGGCACTGAAAACAAAGGACACCGAGGATGTGTCTATCCGTTTTCTTGTCGTTTTGATTATTGGTCTTTTTCTGTGGGCCATATATGGACTCGGGAGAGCAGATATGGTCATCATTATTGGCAACTCTATTGGTGTATCATTAAACATTTGTATGCTAGTACTTAAGTTTAAATATTCAAGAAAACCATTGGAGGAAGGATAAAGTTATGGCTTGAGATTTAATCTTGGTCTTTTCTTTAGTATAATATTTTTTTGATATTCATTATTGATTGGTAAAAAAAACCGTGTGTATGCTTTGTTACTATTTCTTAGTCGAATCGATAATTATTAATGATTCTTCGGCCTTTTCCCATTTTTCTATATCTATGGGTATATGCCATTCTGATATCGTTTTTCTCCCAGAATTTTCGCTTTCATAGAAGAGTGCAAGATGAATAACTTCGTTTCTTTCCTCAATCTATTTTTGTTTCATATTGAGAATCAAGTTCTCTTAATTTTACTAAATCCTCATAAACATCTACTGTGTAAATCCCATAATCTGATTCTGATATAGTATTGGATGCAATTGTTGTGTGTATCTGAATTATATTATTTTCGACAGATATGTAGTAACATCTACCTCTCTTAATATGTCCTATAACCTTGGTTTTGTATAATAGATATTCAATACAAGGAAATATACCGGAATGTCATGACTTGCATATAGATAATTTTATAGGTTTGACAGGTTTAAAATTCGCTATATTGGTATATCTTTGCAATATTCGATGGTAAAATAAAAAATGCATGAACATAATGAACGTACTGGAAATAATGACAATAACAATAGTTATTATCAAGCAACAATGGACAAAAAATTTCTTGATAGATTATCCAAATTTATACGATCAGTTGAATCCGAAATGGATATAATGTTGGCTGGATCCGCATCCTTGCAATTCTTGTCAAATTATAAGATAATTGATTATGTAATATCACAGAAGTTGGCCAAGAATATCATTATCAGATTGTTATGCCCATTGGACGAGGAGGGTACACGGCTAACTAATGATTTAGTCCCATTTATAGGATACAGATCAATAAAACCATCATTACCAAAGTCCCTATCAAATTCCTTGCTCCTCATTAGAGATAGGGAAGATATTTTTTCTTTTTCAGTAAATGTGCAAAGACAATCGCTCCAACGTGATTATCAAGATAACAATACTATTTTTTCGCTCGATAATTGGTCTTATTCTAAAGATATCCCCGTAGTGAGAAATCTTGTTTATTGTTTTGATCTCATATGGGAAGAAAAAGAAAATAATGATAAAACAATAAAAGAAAAAATGCACTCTGAACTCTTGTTTGATTTACTCTCACATGATATAGGAAATTATCATCAGATAATACGAAATAGTTTGGAAATTGTAACTTCCATTGTAAAAGGAAATCCTTATGACACAAACAGCTTATTCCATGGTAACGAAGAAATTTTTTCATTTCTTAAAACTGCAATAAAAGCAATAGATAAAAGTCAATCGCTTTTAGACAATCTACGCAGATTAGAACGACTATATACAGAGAAAGATCTAAAGTTAACATTAAAGAATCTTCCAGATGCTGTCAATAATGCATACACCACACTGGAACAAACACTAACCAACAATAACCCAAATGGCAAGAGAATTAGATTTTCTTTAAATATAGCAGACGAACATGTTAATTTAACAAATATAAATATAATAGCAGAAGATCTGGTTGAGGAAATTTTTGTTAATTTGTTTTCCAACAGCGTAAAATATACAGAATCATCAGAGGTCAAAATTAATGTTCTTATAAGAGAGTATTTTATTGCTGAAGTAAAATATTGGATGGTAACTGTATCTGATTATGGTAAAGGAATATCAGACTTGATGAAACAAGAATTGTTCAGTCGATTTTATTCTAAAGCTGAGGGAAGTGGATTAGGTTTATCCATAGTAAGAACATTGGTCGAAAGATATAAAGGCAAAATTTGGGTAGGAGACAGAGTCTATGAGGACTACAAACAGGGAACTGTATTTGGAATGATTTTCCCTGCATCACTTTAACAATAGTATCTGAAATGAAGTTAATTTTGAGGTTTTTAGTTGCTATTGAGGTGAAGACTCTGACGAGAGTCTTCTAATATCGATCTATTAACCATCCAATTATTCAGTAACCTTCTATCCAGACAGTATCATGGTGTTGTTGTAGTTGTTTTACCTGCTCTAGTTTAAGATTATTATCGATATCTTTGGAATCGTACGCACATATGCCTAAAATAGGTAAGTTAAACCTTTGTTCCAAACATGACTCATATTCAAGTAATTCCTTTGTAAACCCACTTTTGAAAAATGCGCTCATATCCCCAAAAACTCGCATTCCTCTCTTACCTTTGTTAAGACAGTTTTGGACTAACGCAGACCACAACGCAATTGTTCGCTGAATATTAGGTATCCCATCCGGAAAATAAGTTTCCTCAGTGGTTCTGATAATAACATCTCCTCGGGATTCAAGTTCATAAACATTTAATTGCCAATCATTTTCCATCCTGGCACGGATCTCATCTTTTGGTAAATCTGTGGTTGTTATAACAGCAACCTCATTTCTGTCAAGACCATCCTTTAGAAAGGCTAAAGCTTCATTGAATTTTTCTAGTTTGCTAGGATAGACTGCAATTATGTGATTTCCTTTCTCGATAGTCTGTAGCCTATTTACCAATAGATTCCATATAGAGACCCAAAATATAAGAATTGTGTATATAAAATGGCCATAACAGGAAAACATCAGGCTTAATTTTCGCATAGTATCTATACTAACCGATAATTTGCTAGCATCAGTGATCTATAACTATCTAAAATAAGGCCATTAAAAAAGCATCAAAATTGCTAGTCAGGAAGCGGATCACCGAAGTCTAATTTTACGATTTTAAAACATTCATCTTTTATAAGCTGTGTGCAAATGATTTAAGCATAGGTTGTAATTTGTCAAATACAACAAGTTCCAATATCCTACTTCCCACTGCATTTTTTAGTTTTTCAATTTGGTAAGTAGTCCAACTCAAATTCAATTTAAATTTAAATTCAAATTCCCTTTGGCGTTTGTTGATATACAGTATAGCAACACCGTTACCCCCTTCCCTTCGTTTCTAGGTATAAGTTAATCTACTTATTTAAGGTAAAACAAAGATTTGTCGGACAGGGATCATTCGTTAGTCGATTTGTTTATCACAATGATAAATTAGAGAAAAGTACATTTTATTTTTATTTCAAACTACAAAGTCATTTCTATACAAATAATAATACGCAAGTTGGTAACGTAAACCGAGAGCTCATTGAAGACAATCGTAAGTTGAAGAACTTTTTATATCATATTTTTTTTAAATATTTAGTGCTTTCATACAACTTGTCCAAGAAATAAGATTTCAAATTGGAATCGTCAAAGGAGACTATCCTCTTAGTTACAAACCCATGGAACCCCATATGACGCACTAACTTAGGAATTATAAGTGTACCCAAACTTATAGTCAAACTTGGCAATAAAATGGACACAAAGGGCTTACCACCGATATCGGTTCTTTAATAGAGATTCCATTAGTATGGAAAATGATCAAAAATATGAAGATTACTAATAGTAATATATTTTGAAAATAGAATAATTTAAAGATATAATTTGAAATAATTACGGTGCTTTTTTTTCAAAAGAATGTCTTTAAGGCAATAACTCTAATCCGTTGATATTATTCTTCCTCTTCTAACTTGTCCCTTATTTCTTCCTCTTCTTTTTCATGCTCTTCTTTTAATCCATCTAAATCTTCATCGCTTTCCATAATTATTTTATAATTGACATGGTCCTGATAAGCCTTTCAATAATCATCTGTAACTTAATTAAGGCACTGTTGCTGAATGGATTCAATAAATCTCTATCGTAATTACAATAATAATTACTAGCTAAATCCACTGTGTAAAAAGATGTATTTTTTTGTCCTAGGAAATTATGCATAAATCCATTGCTAATTCATATCGAGATTTCATTCATGTTCCATGGTTTCCTTCATCATACCTAAAACTTGAATACTCTGTCTATCCTTCTGTTATAATTCGATCTCCAATTTTCAGACAAAATTTGGCCTTTGGTCCACCAGATTTAGTTATCTGCAATTTGGAAGTCCTGATTTAGAATTTGAAATATTAGTTGAAATGAGGTGAGGAGTAATATCTCCCTAGGGTTATATATCTACTAGTGGAACATAAATAATAAAAGAAAAGTTTGTAATATCGCAGTATTTGCGAGAATAATACAATGACTATACGGAGAACATATGAAAGCAAAAGAGAAGAGAATAATCCAATAATATTTTTGTTTAGAAGCAATGTTACTTTAGATACAATATTGTTCCATTAAGCCAACAAGACAATAAAAAAATGCATCAGAATGAAAGAAAAAAAACGAGCCCACGACAAAAGGATAAATTGAATTTTCAAAAAATGCATCAAATTGCAAGAATTGTCGATCATAATGACAGAGTAACTAAATATACTATCCCCTGGATAATAAAATGGCTAGAGACGATGGAAGCAATGGAAAAGATGAAGTAGGTTATTTTATGTAATCTCCTGTCAAACTCGACGTGAATTAATTAAGATTTCTATTCCTTTTAATATTGTAATACAGTTTTTTCTACCATATTATAGATGAATAACATAATTTGTAATTTGACTAATAGAATATCATTCAAATCCAAAAAAACAATAAATTTAGTATCTAATGCAGTTAGATAAAAGAACCTTAAATGCTCTAACCTTTATGATTTATTGTTGGGCAGTAATCACTTATTTACTTGTTATATTATAATAAAAGAAACCGGCTATTGATATTATAAAACGAATTTCAGTAGTCCTATGATAGTTTGATAGAAACTTCTTGCCACTGATTGTTCAATACCTTCTGAGATTTCAGTTAAGAATCAAGAGGTTTATTGATAGATATACTGTGAGTATACACAATCCATTTTTTAATTCGAATGATTTTGAGAAAGTTAAGGGAGATCAAAAATTGGAGATAACGGAGTTAAAGTAATCTATATCACAGTTTCAGTTTATCTAACATTAAAAAAATACAATCAGTAATGAATTAACTAATCCGCATCAAATCTAATCTTCGATGTCATGCTAATAAAAAGAAAGAGAGGTTGATACAAAAGACTATTGATTTATTCTATCGAGGCAGAGACGATCAATTTAATGGAATATCTTAAAATCAATAAATAACATCTTAAATTGAAGAACAAGGATTCAATTACTCGTCATTCGCTAAGGATGCTGCTTATCACAAATGTTAAAATGATTGAAAAATCATGATTATTTCCAGGATTTCAAAATTGTTTGTATACAACATTTTACTATTTTGGTAAGGATGTATAATTATCTACTTCATAGGTTACAAATTCATTGACATCCATGTTGAGAATAATATGACCTCCAGCTTCATATGTTCTTGATTTTGGAATATCATATCTTTGTACATAATTCCCAAATATAACGATCTTATCCTTTGTTTCTTTCATGATAAAGCCTACAAAGTCTTCATTCAATACTTTGACTCCTTTGCTGAACAATGAATTAGGATACTTGCTTGGTAAGCTATGGTCAATGTTTGTGGAAAGATGTCGTCCATCAGTTTCATTATCAACATATAACGGGCCATTTCTTCTTACTAGATACTTTTTTGATATTTTTTTAATAGTTAGATCCGTTATCAGGTTACGGCCCATAGTTTCAATCTCAGAAAAATGAATATTATTTCTCACATTATGTTCTTCAGATATGACCAAATTATCAATGGGCTCTTTATTTTCATGCCCTATATGAGGAGAATTTAAACTCATTACACCTCGGTTAAATATTTAATAATAGTCATAATTACATATGTCCATTGAATCTATTAAGGGTATCAATCAATATCTCGTTATTAATGCAATTAAATCACTAATATATCCTAAATTTTGAATGATTCCTTCTATAGAGTTATTAAATTCTAATTAAATGCCTTCGATAAAGAATTAGATCAAGTACTTCATGAATTCTAATAAATAGAGTCAGTCATCTAAGTTTATTTAAGCATAATTTAGAAACATGTAATGAAGACTAATTATCAAGCATTATATCAGTTTAGGACTCTATCTGCTTCTAATTGCTTATGGCCTTCATTATTTCTCTATTGGTAGTTTCTTCTGGAAAGTCCATTTAGTAAGTTGTCTAAGGGGTTTAGCAATGAAGACATTAAATTCTAAAATCTAGTAGAAATCAAACTTGAACAATTAGATAATCGGTTGTCAGTTTTATCTATTGTAATGCAATTTCACTTGATAGGAAGAGAGCGATTGCTGAGTTTATTGAGAATTGTTCTACAGACGATTTGATTGGCTTTGAATATGAATGATTACAAAGAACAGCAAAAGGATTTAAAGATATTTTAATTTAATAGGGTAGTTATGATGATCTAACCAGTCATTTCTGAAATGCAAGAGAATTAAAAGACAAGAGCCTTGTGTCTATATTATCAGTTCGTGCAATAACATAACCCGATCCTTGTTTCATAGCATCTATAAAATTACCCTCGTTGTCTACTTTATCATACTCTTTTAATTTGGTTAGATTGTTTATTGTCCAATAGGGAATTTCTTTTCCTTGTCCATTATCTATGAATGTTTTAACTATCCTCGAATCATTGCCATTCAAAAGAGTTACTACTTTAAGAGTGACATTATCAGTATTTGTTAGATTATTTATGAAAACAGGGTTGCCGTTAATATCTATATTATGAAAGACGAAACTATCGCCTGCAAGTTGTTTTATTGTCTCGTAATCATATTTAACATACTGACCATTATCTCGAAATTCAAATAAATTTGGATTACTACCACCAGAAACATCAAATAATACTCCAAAGCCTTTTCTTTCATCATCATTATCGCTACTATGTCGTCCAGTGTTAAACTGTAATATTATATAGGTCTCATTTTCAAAATCATCCATTGGTTCTTTGAAATACTCTTTGATATTTCCTTGCCATTTAATTATTTGATTTTTTGCAACTGACATATTAGGTTCGTCATCCATATTCTCTCTTACTAATTCTATACGCGGTGAATTCAGGTCATTTAGCCCGCCTTGGGTATGTTTGTCAAAGTCCATAGATACCCTTATTTTGTTACCAGGATTTACGGGATCTCTTGATTCAAAGGAATATTGACTGCCAAATTTGGTATCGGCTAGCAAGAGCCCTTGGTTATCAAAATTAGTAATACTCAAGTTCGCATCGTCATTAGAGTCATCGTTCATCTCTGATTCACAGGATATTTTGGTTTGGTTGGTAAAATATTTCTCACATGAGGCCGAGTCAGAAATATTATTGAATTCACAGAATTGGTTTTTATTTGCACCTAAATTAGTAGTTGAGTCAAAATCGGATTCAAGTGCCTTTGCATTTGTATCTGGGACGGAGGAGGTTTTTTCCCCTATGTAAATCTCAGATACAGAGTCAATAGCCTTTGTTGGTAAGCAATTAGAGATATTGGTAGTATTAATCAACATTATAGCATATTGTGGATGAGAATCACCGATATCCGTAACCGGTTTAGTGTTAATTCCTCCCTGAACAATCATATCATGCTGATCAATTTCTGATCCTATAATCAAGTACAATGTGGTAAAAATGGCGAAGGTAATTAACAAAATTCCTGAAATCTTTGAAAAACTAGATTTCATAGCTTTGGTTTAAGTAGTATTCAATATATATGTATAATTTAGAACTTCTAGTTTATTTTTGAAATAGCAACTATTCTACCATATATTTGAATTTTATTCCTATTTTCTAAAATCGATTTGGTATTCAAATTATTTTTTCTAAATCAATTAATCAAAAAAAAAATTCTAATCTACGATTACTTCACCAACCGTTGAAGGTGATAGACTCAATAGTAATCAAATTTTCCAGGATTGTTAATTTACACTATAGTATTTATGTGGTATTATAGCATCTGAATCAAAAATCTACCTTCATACGGGTCTTGATCTTGACCAGAAGTTACAGTAAGTTTCTCCATTGTAATAAATAACCGTCTGGTCAATCTTAGTTTCAACCAGGTCGGGTGAATAAGGATCAGTCACCATATACCCCAGAGTAACTGCGGTATTAGACCCATTCTCTTGTTCGGCGCTTTTAGATTGATTATTTGGAGGAATACTATGGGAGTGGGTAATAGTCAAATTTGACTTGGGCCCAAGGGATTTCGTAATAGATATATTACGAGTCCAAATCCCTACTGAGACTGAGTCTTAGACGTTTGTAAAAAATCATTATAGTGGGCCGAAAGGTATGTAATATAAATTTGGTGCAATTTTGGATTTATTTTTGTAAATCATTTTAATTTATTGATAGTAATTTATTTTAATGACATGTTAATTTCATTGGGAAACATTTACGTCTTAACTTTGCCATTTCTGTGCCCAACATAATTAGAACTAGAGGTTAACTACTGTAATTAGTGAGTCCAAGGGATTCATACCGATATCGGTTCTTTAGAATAGATTCTAGTAGATGACATAAATAGAGAAATAAAGGCCCTAACACTATTCCGAGGGATTTGAGAAAGAGAGGTAGAGAACTTCGATATCTATTTCTGATCTTCTAAAATATCATAATTATCTAAATAATGAGGTCATTTACAATGAATCAAATCCAAATTACTCTGACACCAAGTTTTCTGAAGATTGATAAAATTTTTGTATATCTTAAATAGCATTATATTACGAGAGAAGTTCCTCTTACTGTTATTAGTAAATCGAATTGTGGATTTTTTATAAGGACCCGGCAGATAAAAATACTAAAGGGGAATATCAAAGATACAGTTGGATTTGTTTTTTCGCACTATATTTGTTAGTTCAAGTTTTGTTCGCATAATCGAATAATCTTTAAACCTTAAATATTTAATATCATATACTAAATTAACGATGCTAAGTTTCAAATGTCATGATGTAGGATTTGATTGTAATTATGTCGTTAAAGATGATAATGATACAGAAATAATAAAAAAAGTTATGGTACATGGTAAAAGAGATCATAACTTGAAACACGAAGATTTTACCTCTTCACTATTAGAGAAGATAAAAGGAAAGATACAGACATGTGATAAGATAGATTAAACGACGATGAAAAGACACACTTGCGTCATTGATCTAAAAAATTTTAGATTGATAAACGATTGAGGGATTCAAAATGCTGATGGTTAGTAAGTACAGAATATGTAGTCATCCTATGTTGACTACAAAACATGCAAGTAATGCCGCTATTTAAAATCAAAATTTATTTAGTATCGGAGAGCGATATTGTCTTCTTTTAAGATTCTTGAAAATCCTACTGAAATCACAAAGGGTTTTACCATGTTGCTCTATAATGCCGTGAATCAATTAGATGGATTTGGCATAACAGATGGATCTCCATTGCTTTTAGAATCAAGCGTAATACAAGAGTGCATAAAGAATTTAAAAAACCGTGGAAGAAGAGTAAGATATATTACCGATATAAAAAATGAAAACCTTGAAAGTTATAAGAAAATAATGGAAATTGTTGAGTTACGTCATTTAGATAACATCCAAGGCGGAATAATTATTAATGATTTTGAATATTTGAGCCTTTTGGAAGCAAGAAATGATGACGACAATTCTACTCCGATTCATATTTATAGTAAAAATAAATGGTTGGTAGAACAACAGAAACTTATATTTGATATGTTGTGGGAAAAAGCAATTCCTGCTAAGATTAAAATAAAACAGATTGAGCAGGGGCTTGACACGGATATTTGTGAACTGATAACAGATAAAAATAGAACCATGATAAAATATAGAGAGGCTTTGGGTTCTTTAGAGAAGGAACTATGTATTTTTTACTCTGTATCAGATGATGATGATAATGGTGTTTCTATTGAATTGATGGAGCAAAAAATTTCAGAAATCATAAATCATATTTCTAAGGATAAATTAAAAGATTTCAAGATAATAGTAATGGTTCTTACAGGCAGTTCTGTTAAAAGAACGGTCCCGATAACAAAGGTTAACCAAATTATGCAAGATTATGATGTAAGGATAAAATATATGAATAAAGTATCCACAAACTTACCATTATCTAGAGATCTAATAATTTTGACCATAGACAAGAGAGAGTTGTTTATTTCAGAAATCAAGAGTTTCGAGGAAATATCTCACAGTATATTTGAAAATGATATTAATTTTACAATCCACTCTGATAGCAGATCTGTCGTATCTACATATAATACGATTCTTGAAATGTTATGGGGTCAGGATGAATCATATAAGAAATCAGAAATGGCAATTACGCAACTTAGATTACAAGATAAGTTGCAACAAGAGTTTGTGCATAATTTTGCAAACGGATTGAGAAATCCTATTCAACCAATACTTGGATTTTCTGAGATATTACTTGATAAGAAAGACGAATTCAAAAAATATAGTGATTTTATTGAGATTATTCATATGTATGCACAAAAACTTGCCAAGCACGTAAACAATATGATCGATATCACAGAAATAGAGAATAAATCATTTATACTACATAAAGAAACGTTTGATTTGGTTAAATTAGTTAAAGAAATTATTAATCAATTAAAAAAGAATAGTTTTTCTATTACCAAAAAAAATTTCAACCTTTCTACAAATGTTAATAGACTTATGATTTATGCAGACAAAAATAGGATAAAATACACAATTGAAAACTTGATCACAAATGCAATGGAGATACCAGGCTCTAATAATATTGAGATCTTTGTTGAAGAGTCCAAATCAGGTAATGGTCAAAATGATGAGAAAAGTCAAGATTTTGTTACTCTAACTATTGTAGATGATGGAACTGGAATAGATAGTCGGATTCTTCCTACTCTGTTTTCCAAATTTGTTGCCGATTCTCGTGATGGGTTAGGATTGGGCTTATACCTGGCTAAAAATATTGTCGATAGACACGGAGGACAGATTTGGGCTGAAAATAATAAAAATGGTAAAGGAGCAATATTTCGATTCAGTCTCCCAAAATCATAGTTTTATCGGATATCAAATGGTTACTATTAGGGTTTTTTAGCCAACATGTAACTTTTTTTTCCTGTAAGAACAAGAAGCAGTTACACAAATTTTTTAAATATATTCATCTTCAAACAAGCCTGCTACCATATACGGAGATTCGGTCCTGTTGATAGATTTTTCAATTTTATCAAAATTAGCACAGAATCCCCCTAACTTCCATTGAATAAATTGAATCGTTCTTAAAATGTAGTCCCTTCGATAAATCTAATACCAAGTTGCTACAGTTTACGCGCAATGGGGTTTGAGTTAGGTAGGTATAGGGGGTTCAATTACTCTAAAGACATGATTTGGTTTGATGCCGAAGTGTCATTATGTCATGTAGCATTGTTTGTTAAATTTCAACATTTTCTTTTTACTTCTAAACGTATTTGAATACTTTAAAAAAGTTTAAATAATTGAATTATATTTGAATATTCAATGGATTACAATGTAATGGCAATAATAGCCATTATTGCATCAATCGCATTACTAACTGTGACCATAGCCGCAGCCTTACCAACTATGATCGCGTTCGCAAAGGGCGACCATAGCCGCAGCCTTACCAACTATGATCGCGTTCGCAAAGGGCGACAAGTGCATTAGTGCCCAATACAATCCTTCGAACACGTGGACGGCGCGCCATACCGGTAAGAAAAAAAAGAAGCAGTTTCTGCAAAGCAAAGGAGGCATATAGAGAATCATGAGCCAACTGTAGCATTCAAAATGAGGTTTGGCGAATTCGAAAATCTCCTTATAAGGACAACAATACTTTTATTTGATTCATCTATTTGTCAAATTGAAAAAAAATTGAGGCTTTATATCGATACAAATTTTTAGGTTGGATGTATCATTGTTAGAAGATATGACGAGATAAAGATGAATAAGGAAAATATAAAAAAGATGGTATAAAATCTAAAAATCCTTTAACTATGTAATAACCGATGATAATACTATTATACAATATTAGGGTATGTAACACTCTGAAATCAGTCAATTATGATAATCATGGCAAGGATGACAATTCGATTGAAAAATTCAAAAGTAATAAAAGACCAGACGAAATTGCCCATGAAAATATGACTAATATTGAAGAAAATACTATCATAGATTTTAAAACACTTTGCAATTTGAGACAAGGTCGCTTGGAAGATGTCTTAAGCGAAAGATACGAATACAATACGTCCATTGAGAGAGGTCAAAGGTTTTTACTTCAACAAGTTAATTCCAAAATTGATCTGGTCATAATGTATGCCGATATAGCAGGGTCTACTAAAATGAGTATGACATTGTCAACCGAAACATTCGTTACTATTGTAAAAGCATTTTCTCATGAGTTATCTTCAATAATAGAAAGTTATGGCGGCTTTGTATTAAAATATGTAGGTGATGCCATCATATCATTTTTCCCTTCAGGATTCAATAAATATCTCATCTGTGATAGATCCTATCGTTGTGCTAATTCGATGCTAGCAGCAGTAAGAAACGATATTAATCCCGTTTTTCGTAGACATGGGTACCCTGATTTACGTATCAAAATAGGAATGGCCGAAGGAAAAAATGTTGTGATTCAATATGGTAAAGATAAAAGTTCTCAAATAGATTTAATAGGATATCTCATGAACGTTACAGCCAAAATAACATCAATCACTCGCCCTGACAGGATTTCTGTAGGAGGAACCTTTTATACGCTATTACACCCTAAATCACAATCCGACTTTGAAATGGTTTCATTGGAAAATATGGATTGGAAATATATTGACAAACATAATGAGAAGCCTTACAAAGTATATACTACTAAGTATGCAAATGAATAGGTTATTGATGGTCACAGTTAACTTAAAATCAATTTTTGTCTCCAGATGTTTATAATCATACTCTTAATTTTGTTTTGATAATAACTGGTTTCTCATTTTTATATTTGAATTGCACTTATGTTAATACTTTTTATTTGTGGAACCCATTTAAAAGAACCATTATCGTAGTGGGCCCGAGGTTTAGTAATAGATATATAATGATTATGGTTATAAAAGTATTAATTAATGCATTTTGTTACCAATCAAACTTTGTTACTAGAATAAGTAATGGATTTTGTAATAATAGTTGTTTTAGTGAATTTCGTGATTAATCAGGTAGCCACTCATAAAGATCTTGCAAGACATATTTTGATATATCACCTAATTCAGTATACCGTTTTGACAAAAGTGAAATATCATATTAATTCATCGTCCTTTGATTGCGAAGTTAAGATTGCATATAAATTATATCAGAAATAAATTGATCCGGAATTGGTGCATAGGCAGGTTATAAAGAATTTGAAAATTATAATTTGTTCGTGTATGTCTTAAAATCTGTTACGGCTTTGAAAGCAGGAGCATAGTCAGAGGTTACTTTTTACCAGATAATATAACCTCGCCACTTTGTGTTGTCCCTATTTCATGAGCATTTACAACTTCTTTAACAAAGACCATGCCATGTCCCTTAGATCCCGAATCAATTTTTACGAGATCGTCAATAATTTGCTTTGCAATTGAATCGGATACAATAGTTTCAACTTTAGTTCTCTTCTCATGTTCTGGAGTAATTTTCCTTCCTGTCATATATGCACGTACCATCTCAGGTACTTCTTTGATTTTTGTACGACCTCTAGCGTTTACTTCATAAAAAGCAAGACCACCGACATTATGCTTATTTAGAATTTCAGTGACTTTAGAAAGATACTCAGCACGAATAAATATAGTTATTTCCTTCATAGCGCCAATTATGTCATAAAATAGATAAACTTTTCCTATGTCCATAAAAAATGAGATTATAAAGTAACGCGACGTAATAGTAGGATTGTTGA
This sequence comes from uncultured Nitrososphaeraceae archaeon, assembly GCA_963850055.1. Classification (GTDB taxonomy): domain Archaea; phylum Thermoproteota; class Nitrososphaeria; order Nitrososphaerales; family Nitrososphaeraceae; genus Nitrosocosmicus. The sequence continues at coordinate 158,042 of CAWKJS010000031.1, forward strand.
ACAGTTTTGTATTAAAATTCTACTAAATTGACTCACCTTTTTGAAAAGATAGTTAATTCTGAGATCATAGAAATACCGAGTGGGTTATCATAGCCGAGTATATTTCTTTTTTTATTATTTTTTCGTCAATTGCTTTATTTCAGTTATCAATACTCATGGAAAGCATTCAGTTTTCTATGGATGGTGATATATGGTATAATGGTATGTATATTCCTCTGACTCAAATATCACATTCATTTTCCTTGTGAAATATTTGCACCATATAGGCCCTGTTATCCAACACAGCAAAGTTACTTCTCATATTATCAATATATTTTATTTCATAATACTTGAATGATTTAACAGACTGCATATTTTCTTTCGTAATTTCAACAATTAGCCTAAATTTGATACCCCTTTCTTTGGCATGTTTTTCAGCAAGATGTATACCAACTTTATAAAACTTCCATAAGAAATCAATCATTATCTTATACCATACGTTATCAAATCCTCTTTCAGTATTATTTATGGCAACTATGCCCAGTTCTAACATTTTATCTGATTCAAAAATGACGTCTGTAACTTCTGGATGATAGCCTTTTGACTTCATTGGGTGGTTAAAGGTTGAATCATCCACTATATTGTGTTAAAAGTCTATTTTATTAAAAAAGTTATTATAATCCAATTTCTTAATTTTACTTGGTAAATTGTTTTGATTATTCTTCAATATGAAAAAGGTTCTAAAATCACATTTTCGTGCTGTTTTTAATAAAAACTATTACTATAATACGTAATGGGCCCAAGGAGGTTCAGACCGATATCGGTTCTTTAGATTAGATTTCAGTCAAATAGATACAGAGAAATATAAATATATTATTATGCGTCCGTCATGGGCCAAAATGCATGTAATACAAATTTGGGTCAAGTTTTGGCTCGATATTCTTGTTGATTGAGGACTGTTTATACTCTACCAGATGTCTCATTATTGGTTGTTCTTAAACAGTAGTCAAGAATATTCCAATCAAGATATTTAGATATGCCAACCCCTTTAGTTTTATTGAATAATCTTTTTTCTGCAATGTTTGTCTGTGTTCCTCCTTATTTCGATTTTCATTAGATTGTCCTCCCATTAAAAAAAGTTTATCCTCGCTCATGTTTATCTTGTGTTTTATGGACTTTGAAGGGTTTCCTGCGACAATATCTTTGTCTTCCACATTATGAATTACGGAACTTCCTGACCCTACGATTACGCTATTTCCTATCTTTATTTTGTGTTTTATAGTGCTATTAAGACCCAGCCAACAGTTATTGCCAATAATTGTACCTCCACCTACAACTACTCCTGCAGTAACTTGTGTATTTTTTCCAATGTGCACGTTATGAGCAATATGACATAAGGCATCAATTTTGGTTCCTTCTTCAATTACTGTATTTCTGAGAGAACCACGTGCTATAGAGCAATTAGCATAGATTTCGACATTATTTTTTATAATAACCTTTCCATAGTGAGGAAATTTTTCAAGTTTCATATTCTTTCTATTCCTCTCAAAAGCAAATCCGTCTTCACCTATGGTGCTCCCTGACTGAAGAGTGCAATTGTTTCCAATTATGCTATTTTTTAATACAACTCTAGAGTCAATTATGGTATTATCTTCTACTATGCATTCATCTCCGATTATTGCCAAATCCCCTATATAACAATCTCTTCCAATCTTGGCTGAATCTGCTATGATGGCGTGTTTGGAAACACCTCTTCTATTATCTTTATGATCTTTCATTAACTTGGCTATTTTCATAAATACAAGTCGCGGATTATCTACAAATACAAATAGTTTTGGCATGCTATTGCCGCTGATAAACTTCTTTTTTTGACGAATCGTTTCTACAAGACTTTTTTTACACAGAATAATCCCTGATTTGGATTCTAGAATGGACTGTAAACCTTCATAATCATCCGAAGAACAAAAAGAGAGATGACTTGAAGTACCTTTATCTAAGGGTGCGACATTATCCACCGGAATACACTCCTGACCTAATAACGCGTAGTCATATTCTAATTGTTCCAAATAGGACTCAATTGTCCGCCGAACCATAAATTAATTTACCATCATATTACCAAAACCTACTATATAACTATGTTTGATATAGTAACAAAGTATAAGTTATTAGATTTAGCGTCTACGTTCTCTATAAGGTAATTCCTGCCATTGTTCTTATAGGTAAAGGAGCGAAAATAGGTATCTTTTCATTACTTTTTATAAGTCTTTAAAATAGTGATTGATGATGATATTTACCTTTTTTATCTGTAGTAAACTACATCTTATAGAAGAAACTGGAGGTTAATAATCCTCCATCACTATTGGCGAATAATTGAGATAATGACTTTGAAAATTAAAATATCAAATTTTTATTGCTTAATTGATGAGGTGTTACTTTAATGGTAATATTCCTTTTCGGAGCATAGGAATTAACTGAAAGATATGTAATATAAATTTGGTGCAATTTTGGATTTATTTTTGTAAATCATTTTAATTTATTGATAGTAATTTATTTTAATGACATGTTGATTTCATTGGGAAACATTTACGTCTTAACTTTGCCATTTCTGTGCCCAACATAATTAGAACTAGAGGTTAACTACTGTAATTAGTGTGTCCAATGGATTCACGCCGAGATCGATTCTTTAGAATAGATTCTAGTAAAATGAGCAACTAGAGAAAGATGAGGATTTTATTCTCAATTGAATAAGGTCGATATTAATAAACAATCATGCACAATCCATTTCATGGTGACGAATTTTAGTTTCAACTAAGGATGAAGTCAAACCATTGAGTGCAAAGGACGCGGCCGAAACCATTTCACAAAGTGAATATGGACTACACTGTTTACTTATTTATCGTGATCTTACCACACTACGAGGATTTTATTCTCATTATATTCAAAAACAAATGAATGATAATGAAATGATTCTAATTATGCCTTTCTATGAAACGGAGAACTCTGTTAGAGAAATACTTTCTAATAATTGGGCAGTTAACCTCGATATGTTCGAACAAGAGGAAAAATCATTGATCATCATTGATTCTTTAAGAGGATATCTTCATCATAATGGTGTAGAATCCATTTGGAAAAATATTGAAGAGAGGGTCAAGTGTTCTGAAGAACTAGGGAAAAAGGGAATTTCCATATTAGGCGATGCGGGGTCATTTCTGTTTAAGCATAAACTACAAAGTCTTTTGGATTATGAATCCTATCTACCCTTAAAATTTGACATTAATCTTAAAGGTATTTGCATGTATCATCAAAAAGACTTTAATAAGATATCAAAAGGCCTTCAACAAAAAATATTAGAAAGGCATGCAATGGCTATAGAGATATAGACAAAGTCATCCAATCCAATTATTTTTTATCATCTTGTTATCCTACATTGAGCACTTATGACGAGCCTTTGATCATTTGTCTGAAATAAGCGAAATGGACGGGTTTTTGAATCAGTCTATCGATTTTGCCTTTTTAAAATCCTCGTTTTCTTTCAAATATGATGTATCAAAAGCCGTTATCAAAAAAAACCTTTACCTTGCTGTTAATCTGTCTTTTGTTCTTGGCAAGATCTATTCCACATATCTGGCATTCGCAAGTCTGTTATTATCAAGGAATGTTTACCGACAGTTTCCTTATAATATTTAAAAGCCAATACCGGCTCGGTGAAGGAGACTACGTCATACCCTCCCTTTGTCAAAAATTCTTTGAAAAGTGATGCAAGTTCTATTTCGTCATCGATCACAATAATTGAAGGCGCAGATAACGATGACTGGATATTATTATTTTTTTGAAATTATTTAACTTTATTTGAAATATTTTGAGTTTTGGCCCAACGGGATGAGTATAGATATATAATGAGTCCAAAACCAGAACCTTTCATCTAATCGATTGAGTTTATGAAGAAACCTAATATACTTGTCCCTTCAAGAGGCTGGAATGCAGATTAATGCAATATCGATTTTATTCATCTTTTGATTTACTATGTTCGGTTTGTTGACTCTCATTGCAGTAGTGAGTGACTTAACAGTGTCAGGAATTACTAACTCTTTTGAGGACTCTGGAAATACTTCAGAAACAACTGAAGTCATACCAAACGAATCTACAGATACTTCAGGAACAACGGAAATACCTTTCAATGAACTTTCAAGTCCGATAGAAGATAGCAATGTCCAAATTACGATGAACCTTACCAATGCAATAGTTCCTAAAAGGCCGTATCGCAATCTCGAAAATTCTCCTGGAAATCTTAAAGTTATTTTGAATATTGAATGCAGTCCACAAATGGACAACCTAGCGGCAAAGCAGTTTGCGATACTTATACAAAGGAGCCCGAATTCATAAAGCCTAAAGATTATTCTCTCACACTAGATTTTACTAGAAATGGAACCAATTACAAATCCGTTTTTACTGAAATTACTTAAGGACAATCTTTTACGATAAAGCCCGGTGATTTTGACATTTATGGAATATCTAAACTGGATGCTTATGCAGTGGTAAGCAAAAAGGGTGGCTATTCACATTTTAATTACATTGACTTTAACCCGTCTACTATGGGTGATTGTCAGAATGTACTTTTGCCCCTTGAGGGTCCAGTAAGCAAGTTGCAAGTCAAAGGCACTATCTATCCCTTAGCAAATCAAAAATGCACTATTACGATGAAAGTGGAATATAAAAATTTTATACTTCCAAAATCCTCGTTTGCAGATATGTTAGATAGTAAAAGGATACCCAACATAATGACTGCTAAATAGGTTTCCAATCAATTTTTTGGGGCATATTACGAGGCCCCTTTACCTAATAATTCAGATTCTAAAATCATTATCATGCTGTTTTTTTGATGAAACTGTTTCTACGATATGTAATGGGCCCAAGGGGGTTTGAGTAAGGTAGGTAAAGGGGTTCAATTAAATCAATAATATGAAAGATAATCTTAAACTTTTTGAGAAATTCTATTTATGAACACACTATACTATCCATAAAATTATTACATTGTTAGTTGAAATACTTCAATATTAACAAATAGTTCTTGGCGAAAAGATTATCAGATGTAAATGTTACGAGTATTAATTGCATGGAGCGTTAAAATATTGTTAATCAGAATTAAATAACGCATTTGCTCGTAGATTAAAAATAGACTAATAAGAGAGTAGAAGTAAAGATTGAAGAAAAGGAAAGTATACTAGAATATCCAACAGTATTTTATTCATGCCATTGCTTCTTTTAATCAGAATTTATCTTTTATTCGGTCTCATATAATATAGACAATCAAGTTATGCAAGATCTAACAACACGTCTAAAACTTGCTGGCTAAAAATAAAATACTAGTCGTTTCAGAGAAAGAGGATAATAGGCAAATCTAAATAATAATTAGTTGTAATTGCAAAAATAGGACTAAAAATCTTGTCATCATCGACCAAAATCATAATCTACCTTGATTGCGGTAGTTATGTTTGTAGTGAATTCGATGCGGGAGAGCCATCTGAACCCTTGAGGCCCTTAGATTCCAGAGGTTTTAGTTGCTTGGGTAACGTAAGTAGACTCAAGTCCATGGCTGCATTTTCTCTTCCGTTATATAACTACCTAAAAAAATGTTTTATCTTGGTAGATAATCATCATATGTTGTAATCCATTTCTGGTCTGGATCGTCCTCTTTATTTTTGATTTTAGTTTGAAGGAAGGATAAAACGTCTTCCTTATTATTTATATGAGTTAAAAATATTGATCCAATGAAATTTGAATAAGCAATAATTGCCTTTATGTTATTGTTTAGATGTCTTTCCGAACTTCCATTTTGCTTCATAAGTGATAAAAATCAAGTATCAAATCAGCATTCTGTTTATTCATAATTTTGGAAATATTACTAACGGTGGGTGATAGTTTAGTTGGCATTTTTTTGACTGACACCTCTTTCCTCTTCATTTTGGTTGTTTGTAACCAATAAAATAAAAGAGGCTCAAGTATAAGAGCCCGTGTAGTTAATGGGCCCAAGGGGTTTCGTAATAGATATGTTACGAGTCCAATTTGGGCAAAAAAACATTAAAAGATTGATCATGACGTGGCGGTGTATGTTCTCAGAACTCCAAGAAGCATATGCGCGTTTTACCCCTAGAATACTTGTAGAATAGTTACTCGTCAAATCAAGCCATCCACCGTGTGGGTAGTCAATAAACATTATCTAACCATCTTCATGCAGCGTCAAAGTTTTTTCTCTAAATAGAGTGATGTCCATTATCATCTTCTAGGGTCATGAATTAATTTGATCCGCTCTCAAATTTGACAGGATCAGATGGTCCTTTCTATCACGTTAGAGGGTGTCTTATGTCTTGAGAAATAAGAAGTTGGAAGTAATAAAGACTATAATCATCATGTCATAATCTTAAGGATTCCAGATTGGTTATGGATGACTTTTATTAGATATACAAGCATATTTTCAGTTTTAGGTTAGCGTAAATAAGGATTATTCAAACGGCAAGAACAAAATCAATAATGGGAAAAATGATAAAAAAGGACTAATCTTGTCCTAATACGTTAAATCCGCTATTTACTTGGTTCTGGAAACTGACATTGTTACAAGAAACTATTGCATCTTCTCCGGAAACACATTGTGCATTTTGTTCATTATTTTGATCTTGTCCTATACCTTGGTTAGAGTTATTTCCGTCACCCTCGTCATCATCTCCACCTCTTTGTGCTGCTGCATTGTTACCTGAATTCTCCTGGTTTTGGAAACTGAGATTGTTACATGAGTTACTCAAGCTACCTCCAGCTACACATTGAGAATTTTGACGTGAAGATTGAGATTGGCCAATACCTTGGTTAGAGTTATTTCCGTCACCCTCGTCATCATCTCCACCTCTTTGTGCTGCTGCATTGTTACCTGAATTCTCCTGGTTTTGGAAGTTAAAGTTGTTGCAAGAGTCACTAGTATCACCACCCGAAACACATTGAGAATTTTGACGTGAAGATTGAGATTGGCCAATACCTTGGTTAGAGTTATTTCCGTCACCATCATCGATTATCATCATCATCTCCACCTCTTTGTGCTGCTGCATTGTTACCTGAATTCTCTTGGTTTTGGAAGTTGAAATTATTGCCCGAGTCTTCGGTGTTGCCGCCAGATACTACTTGGCTATTTTGGATGGAGCGTTGAACTTGAGATATTATTTGTGATGCACTGTTTCCATCTTCATCATCATCGTCATGATGATTTCCACCTGCAAACGCTATATTCGTATTAGAATTTGTTCCCAATGGAGACAAAGTCATAATAATGGCTAAAGCCGAGAATACAGCTAAAATAGTTGTTTGTTTTTTATCGATACTAATCATATTGGCAATTATTACATAATAATGAGCGATATAACTCGTATCAAATATCTTTATGGTAAAATTAAATGTAAAAAATTATCATAACATTTTACTATCCGTATTAATTATACAATACAGTAGATTTTTTAGGTATTTAGCGCTACCTAAGAAACCACGAATTTTTAACTTTATTCGGAATTCAGAGTTAGAAAATGGTTTACACAAAAAAAATACTTGACATAAATACTACATAAATAATAATAATACAATTAGATGGCTAAACCACTTGACCACAGAAAAGCCTGTCTGGAGGAAGAGATTTATACTGGTCTTGTAAATGTAATGAACTTAATTGTCAAGCAATATATATACAATTTTGAAATACTTTTTACAGAAAGTAATCATAAATAGTAAGTCGAGTTCCAAAATCAGAGATATTTCTTAAGAATTAATGTAATAAGCAATACTGACAAAATGATTAGTGGTTGAAAACACCTTAATCAATAGGGATCCCACCAAGACTATTACACATTCAAACTGTTCAGATGAAAAAACCTCAAATTGGAATATGGTTACAAATGAAAATTGGATGAACTTGGCATGTAATAGAGTTGTTTTAAAGTAGAATACTACATGTGCAAAAAAAGTTTCATTCTTTTCATCAGGAACCTGCTAAAAACCCATGAAGTGAATAGCGAAATAAACTATTCAACTAATATTATTTCTTTAAATTTCTATTTGGATTCCACCGAGCCATCAGGATTGGGAATAAACTTATCAATGTTAGGCATCTTATGATATCCTTCATTTATTCTAGCAGCATTAGATAGGTAATTATCTTTAATGAGATCTAACTGGTTGATCATTGATTTTTTTGATTCCTCATTTACAGTTAAAAAATCTGATTCCATCTTTTCAATATATCTTGCTATCTCGCTATTTCCAAACATGCTAGAATAGGTTTTCATTATAGAAGCATTCGTTTTGATTATTTGAATATGCTGAAGATATGCATTTTCAATCATGGTTTTGAATTGAGTATAATTTAATTCGATCATTTGAATATGCTGAAGATATGCATTTTCAATCATGGTTTTGAATTGAGTATAATTTGATTCGATCGATTGTTTCTGCTGATGATATGCGTTTTCATATATGTTTTTGAATTTTTCATTTTCAGTCATAATACATAGTCTAATTTTGTTCTTAAGAATAATTATATAAATATTGTTATTTATTAATTGGGCTCTGTTCACTCAAGCATTTTCGATTCACGATTATGATAACCACAAATAGGGCCTGTGAAAGTATGATTCAAAATTGAATATAGTCTAGTACTTATGAGATATAATGAATAAAAGATTCAACATAGTTTTTCACTGATTCTATTGAATTATTTTATTAATTGTCAATCGCGTTGACATTTGGAATATTGGAGGGGGAAATCAACTCATCAGAACAGAGGTGTCGATTCCTTAAAATATTAGTTAGAAAGTCGTAAACAGAACTAAAATAATTTAGTTCGGGAAACAATCTACATCCCATTTACCTAACAAGATATATTAAAAATTATAGCACAAAGCATGTTTCAAATTAATGCGTTACTATATAAAGTAATTGGCCCAAGGGGGTTTGAGTCAGGTAGGTAAAGGGGTTCAATTCCATATAGTAATTATAAGTGATTTTTATTCTTTTAAAATTGCTAATAAATTAATCAAAATTAAATTAGTGAAGCAATTAGTCAGTGGATTAAATTTATTATCGTGGTGGTCTGAGTATATACAAACCTAATTCCTAATCTTAAATGGATCCAGAACAATTAGTAGGAACAGTGGATTAATGCCGATATCGGCGTTATGATAGATCCTTAAATCTTTAAGCTAGAAATTTGCAGGGACAATTAAGCCGAACCCACAATGTATCCTGAAAACATAAAGATAGTCGAGGATTTTAATTCTGGTCATTTGGACAACAACTCAATTATTCTTTGTCTTAATTCTGAAAGCTTTGTCGGCTTTTGAATAAGTCCAGCAAGTTTGGCTTCCCTATATTCTTCGGTATCGGGCATTTCGTTAAAATAAAATGCGGTAATTAATAGTATCTTTATTTTGGTATCAAATTCTCTTATCTTTTTAGCAAGTCCTATTCCATCAAGGCTAGGCATGCACAAATCCGTAATAACAAGAGAGTATCGATTAGGATTTTGGTTATAGTGCTCAAGTGCAAGTAGCGGGTCGATGAAGGAAGTCGAATTAAAGCCAGACCTTCGCAGAAATACACTATAAAGATTTGCGATCTCCGGTTCATCGTCCACCACCATGACCGAATAAGGCCAGGCCATTTTTAATAGCCATTACTATGGCTTACCACTTAAAAAAGGTTTAAGGCTGTAATAATATTCGAAATCTATAGGTTAAAACGTGGCATTAGAGGATGAAAAGGGCTAGCAATAATATATTCCTAGAAAATAGTAAAAAAGGTATGTATTTATTTAAATATTTGAATGATACATTTTTCTATTCGAACTAGTATTAATTTAGAACGGTTAGATAACAGGTTCAATTGTTTTATACTAAACCATCATATTTGCTTTCAACTTACAGGTTAAAGTAGCGAGTATATCCTATTTCGCATTAATGATGAAGGCTTCAATGCCATTTTAAATTTAATAATTTAGAAATAGAAAAGTGAATACATTTTCTTGAAAATAAACTATCAAATAGTTTTGCATTTTGTTAAAAATGAATATTTAATAAATTCATCAACTAACTTCTTACACTATTCATTTGAAATACTTTGTTATTAATAACTGAAATCAAGATAACAGAGTAACTGAATTCCTTTCAAGCCATCTTATTTTTTCTGAATAATTAGGTATAAATTGTTTAAGATAATTACAGAACTGGAAAGAATGACTTTTGATTTCAAATAGATCAATTCATGAATAATTATGTAATCGATGATTTTGAGGAGAGGAGAGTAAGCATCTATTGGTATCCAAGTTTCACAGAGGAATGGTAATCGATCAGAGATAAAGAATAGACAAAAATATCGTTATTTCTAGTTTAGGTGAAATAGAATAAAATTCCTCCGGTACCCCCGAGGCTCCGGCATTATTGAGAACATTATAAATAATCATCTATCCCCGTAAGCACCTATTCTGGTAATTATATCCGTTACTTACTTCAATAAAACCAATTACTGGAGACTTGGGGGCTTCGGATATAATTTATTCTATTTCTATAAATAAGAATAAGAATTAGGCAAATTATGTAAAAAACGAGGAAAAGATCGTGGACTTTCGCTTAACTATAACAAAAAGGACTCATGGGTTTATATCCTTGTGAGAAAAGGGTTCTGATATTTGAAGATAATTTCTTCAGGATATTCTATTTGATGTATAACTATTCTATAGACATAATTAACACATATATCCATAACGAGATTGTTATAATATGGGTTGAAATGTCCTTATTGTTGACTTGACTTGAGTTTGACATTAAGGTGCAATATGGAAATAGATGAATGTTCACAGTGCGAAGGAATTTGGTTAAACGGTCAAAAGGTAAGTCAATTACAAGAAATTGAAAATTCAAATAATGTATTCATGGAGCCAGGTATTTTAGAATCTTGTAATACCGAAAATATGAATGAGGAAGAAGCCCCCTAAAAAGAATTATTATTATTACAAGGTAGAGTTTATCGAGAATGGATCTATTGACGATTTATTTGGATTTGAATTTAAATAATTCATCATATTACAAAATAGGGTAGTAATATTCCTTCTCGTGAGAGGACACTTTATAACTAATTAACTAATTCTATAAGAAGATTAGTGTATAATAAAATATTTGATGGATTTTCTATTATGTTTTATTGAATTTCTCAACTAGAAATAAATTTTCTAGATTTTAAAATAGTCAGATTTAAGAAATGAGCCGATGTATTAGATACATTTTATAGACATTCAATGTTGAAAATTTTTCTATTTTCTTGGGCTACTAAGACAGAATTAAATTTAGAGAATTAGACATTCCATTCAATCCTGTTGTTTTTGAATTGATGAGTAAACAATAGATCACTTCCGTGCATAACTTTGTCATTTATGATCATAAATAGAAAAAAACATAATGGAGAATTGTCAATAAATAAGTACGAACTAATTTATTTTCTACAAAAACCTGTATAATTATTTTGGATATTGAAAATAATTCTCAATATTTTTCAAGAGTGTGATTTCTAAAACATAGAGAAGATAATTCTTATAATCTGGTAAAATAATCATCAATCAGACAAATTGAAACGGCTCGTGAGCTTTATCTCAGTAACGTCTTATACAGTTGTTATCGTTATCATACTGTCCTTTGGTGTACTTGGTTTGATAAATAACAGGTCACTGGGTCAGGAGCCTGATCAAAACAGTAGAACTGGCTGTATTACTTTAGATTCCGATGAGGAAAATGGCAAAAATACAATAACTATATCCTGTTTACATCCTAAGACTCTTACCGATATATACAACAGGATTCAAAATCAAGAGATCCTAAAAAGAGAAGATAATTCCACTAACAATACTTGGATACTAGATGCGACCATAGTAATCGAAAAAGGTTCAACGTTTGTGATTAATTCAAGTGATACTAAATGGCTTAAGATATTAGCTGGAGATAAAAATGGCGATGGCGACCGAGATATAGTAAACTCGATCACCGTGTTTGGTAATTTAATTATAGATTCAGTAAAAATTACTTCGTGGGATCCTGGAAATAATGATTTTATAAAATTCAAATTTGACATACTACCTAGCAGAGAATTTGAACATACCGGTATTGATGCTGTACCAAGACCCTATATAAAAATAGAAGATGAAACTATCGGAACAACGAATATTACCAATTCTGAAATTGCCTATTTAGGTTATGAATGTGGTAGCGGTTGTTCTGGTATCAGCTACTATGGTAATAATGGGACAAGCATAGTAAGAGGTAATGAAATCCATCATAATCGCTTTGGGTTTTATTCGGTTGGGGTAGGTGGTATAGTTTTGAAAGATAATCATGTTCATCATAACTTTATGTATGGTTTTGACCCTCATACTGCAACTCACGATATGTTGATCAGGAACAACACAGTACATGACCATGGAGCTATGGGCATAATATGTTCTCTCGACTGTTACAACATAACAATTGTAGGTAATGAAGTATATAATAGTGCAGGGTCTGGAATTATGTTTAGCAGAAATATGTCTGATTCTGTTGCAAGAAATAACGATGTTCACGATGAGGAAAAGTGTATATTTTTGTCTCAATCACCAAACAACGAAGTTTATGATAATGACATAAGTAACTGTGCGAGTCAAGGAATCTATATCTATCATAACTCTATCGAAAATAAAATCTATAACAACACCTTAACCAATACTACAGAAGGAATCGAAGAAAGCGATGATTCACAAGGTACTAACGAAATATCAAATAACAGTATTAAGTAAATGGGATAAAAAATGTGGTAATTAATAAAATGAATCATGAATGCACAAGTAAAAATAATAATACTGATCCAGATTAAATCTTTTACTATTTATTAGTAACTCCATCTTGATTCTTTCCGCCATATCCATTATCTCATTTGTTTCAAGTAGCCTAATAATTCTCTTTTTTAACTGATCCATTATTGTCTGAAGGGCCTCTGGTTTTATGGCCGTTCATTATGTAAATTACAAATTAGCCTTGCATTTGGTTCATTTCTGAAGGGATGCTCGTTTAGCCAATCTCGAACATAGGGAAATGACACTGTCAGAAGCAAAGGTCCTGAACCAGTTTTGGCTTGAAATGGGATTTCACCCTCGCCATATTTTTGATACGTAATAAGGTAATTTCGTGATTTCGGGTATTTAGGATCCACATTAACGCCAAAGCAGCTTTGTTTCTCTTATAGTGCTCATATTTAATTATAGGTAAAAATTCATCCTTGTCCCAAATTTCGGTTTCAGAATATGGGCTTAATCTTTTAGTTTTTTTGGGTCTGAGTGCTTGTAGAAAATCTGGGGTTTTCCATCCATCCATCGATTCGCTGTTACCTCTGTTGTAAATCCATCTTACAACGTGCTTTAATCGATGAAGGTAGTCATTATAAGTTGTAATCCATTTTTGGTCTGGATCCAAGTCTTTATCTTTTATCTTTGATTGTAAAAAAGTCAGAATATCATCTTTGTTGTCAATCTCTGGTAGAGATTTAGAGTTTATAAATTCTGCAAGTGACAGTATAGCTTTCAGATTGTTATTTTGATGTCTTTCTGATGCGCCGTTTTCTTTCATAAAATCATGAAATTCAAAGATTAAACGAGAATTATTGCCATTAGAAAGCCTCTTTATCTTTTCTACTGTAGTGGCAAGTTTAGTTGGCATTTAAACATTATCCTCCCGAAAGATTTGGCCATTTTTCATTTTCTCTGTTCTTAACCAATGATAAAAAGGAGGTTCAAGTATATGAGCTCATGTAATTAATGGGCCCAAGGGGTTTAGTAATAGATATTTTACGAGCCCAAATTCCTACCAAAACTGATTCTTAGATATTTTATTAACAATCATAGGACTTTTGACCACTGTATTTTCGGTTGCAAGTACTTTACCTCAGATTAGAAAGGCACTAAAAACTAAGGACACTGAGGATGTTTCTATTCGTTTTCTTGTTGTTCTGATTGTAGGGCTCTCGCTGCGGGCCATATATGGAGTCGGAAGAGCAGATATTGTAATTCTTATTGGTAACTCTATAGGTGTATCATTAAACATTTGTATGCTAGTTCTTAAGCTTAAATATTCAAGGAAACCATTAGAGGAGGAATGAATTCAATGATAGTATTTTTGTATTCATCATTTCATTAATGCATTATTTTCTAATTATTTCTTGCACTATTTCCCTAATTTAGATTAATATGATTTGAATTTCAAATTTTTTAGAAAATACATACATCCCAACAATAGAAGTTCAGGCAGATTCACCTTTTCAAAAAAGAGTAATTTTTCATTTTTTTGATAGTAAGTTTAAAAAAATACTCCATGGGGATGAAAATTTGCAATCATGATGGCGTTAACTCCATTAATAATCCGTCACTCCAACTATATTTTTCATCCATCAATCCTGAAATTTTGAGAATCAAATCTTTCTCTTCATCAACGTCTTTAATGATTCTACCATGACCATTGAATGTTATATTATTAACTTGAAATGATATTTTCGAATCATGCAAAATATTTTGGACCCAATGTGCTTTCTTTCTATGTTCGGACAAAATATAATATTTTTTATTTTGCTTGACAAACCAAATTTCTATCTTGTGTAATTTTCCTGTTTTCCATCCCTTAGTAGTCAAAGAAAGGAATTGTGATTGCGAATAAGCAGTCAATAAATCTATTATTATATGTACTAAACTAATTTATCAAAATTATTGTCGGCAAACGCCTTGTCGCTATACTTATATTCTTTCTAATGATCTTCATAACGATGAAAATCATTTCAAGTATAGGTTTGATTATTGTGATTACGCTATTAATGACCATTTATAGCAGTGGTAAAGATTTCAATCTACTACAAGCATCAGCGCAACCAGTCAATACGGTATCTAACGATTCAAATTCTTCATCCATTAATGGAAAGATATCCAATCTCTCCGCTGCTTCTCCTGGACAGACCATCTATCTCCGTGGAATAGAGGCATCCAAACAACCTGTACATCTAAATTTTCCACAACAAGAAAGTCAGCAGCAGTCCATAAACATATTGCCACATAGAGACGATGGTGCGTCATATAGAGGAATTCTAACATTTACAGCAACAGAACCTGTAGAGGTTGGATTTGGTCACAGAGTGCCTTTGAATAATTCTACCGATTCACAGATGGAATCCAAAGAAATAAGTGAATTGTTTACTGTTAAACACAATGACAAAGGAGAATTAGGGGTACCTGACATCATAAGCGCTCCTTCAAGAATTACACCTGACTACGGAGTTAACCCTCCCTATTTCTCGGCTTCAATTCCATTCGTTGGCAGTTCTCTATTCCTAAGCACAATGGCTAGCGAGGATGAACCGTTCGTTGCTGTTTATGAGGTTTCTGCGGAAGTCATACAGCCTATGGATTTTGTTGACTTGGAAGGTCTCAAAATGGGCAATAGCACAGATGCAACAACAACATCATAATTTTTATTTTATTTTTATCATCACCAAATTGAATTTATCTAAAAGCATAGTTTTCTAGTTACATGAAGAATTTTTTGTTGGTTAAACATTTTGTTAATTTTTTTATCGAGATATTTGATTGAATGTCATTAGTAAATATAATAAATCGTCCTGATATCAATATCCAAAAATTAGATCGGACGTTGTTTGGGATTCAAAGCCTTGTTATAAAAATAGGGAGTCTATTTCTATATGCAAATATCAAATATAGGACGACAACTGAATCTGATGTCTATATCAGAAATTCGGGGAAATAAAAACGCAATTGCTAACCATCCTTCCTGCAAATAGTAATGTAATTCAAAGGTTCATGCCCGTAGGGGTTTGAGTTGGATAGGTAAAGTGGGTTCAATTAAGTTTTTTTAGTGAATATTATTTTATTAACGTTTTTTGAAATTTTATCCTTATAACAATAATCGGCTCAAGGGCTTCATACCGATAAAGGTTCATTAAAGTAGATTCTAAAATGAAATAAGAGTACGGAATTACAAAGATTATGTCATAGTTCAAATGTTTCTATTAACTTAATGTGATTTTTATATTGCTCACCAATATTGCAACCTCGGTTGGTAGATTCCTATTAGAACTGCGGGTGATAAATCATACTCAAATTGCAAGAAATTTTGTCAAAGGGAATAGGTGATTCAACATAGGTTCGAATTTTATTTCAGTCAAATGTCTAAATTAATATCATTTTTATTATTTTGTAAGAATACGAGAAGTTTGGATCAACTTCTCTTACAACTTCCACCTCACCAGAAAGTTCAATAGTATTTTTTTACACAGTACCGCAAAATCTTTGTAATCCTTATCGCCAGTACAAACACACATTTTTTCATCACACTTTATACCCTCGCTACTTGTGTTGGAGATCGTTTTTTAAAATCTTGATTTGATCAAAGAAGCAGGATAAACTATTATCATAAGATAAATCGCCTAAGAATAAAACTAAATTAGGACGATTATTTGCCATTGATGAAATTGTTTGTTTTCCATTTTTATTACAACTGATATCTCCAACAGCAGCAAGATTAAATGAATTATCTTGCCTTGCAAAAGCATTATTCATAATCGATAAGGATAGAAGAAAAATAAGAGAAAATCCAATTGTCATTAGGAGCATCATATTACAAATCCTCACAAAAATTCTTTATTTTTTACAGATTTATAACTTAAGAAAGAGAGAGATCGTAGAATCGATTTCGAATTTCCTATTTTAGTTTTATTCTGATCATTTTGTCCCTGATGAATATTGTCCTTTTAAGTCGACTATCTGCAGTTTTAATGAACATCTATCAATAAATATTGAAAATACCTTTAGACGAGCATACTCGATTCCAAAAAATATCATAGTGTAAAATACTTATATAGTTTCTAAATAATTTTTTTATATCAATGCAGAAATTAATATTATTATCCGTTCTCATAATTAGTGGTGCTATTTTAGGAACTACAATGATATTGACGCCATTAGCCCTTGTCCAAGCAACAACAAATCAATCGGGCACCGTTCAATGTATTACAGCACCTTGTGATTTCCCTTCTAGCCAAGCAACAACAAATCAATCGGGCACCGTTCAATGTATTACAGCACCTTGTGATTTCCCTTCTAGCCAAGCAACAACAAATCAATCGGGCACCGTTCAATGTATTACAGCACCTTGTGATTTCCCTTCTAGCCAAGCAACAACAAATCAATCGGGCACCGTTCAATGTATTACAGCACCTTGTGACTATCATTCTCCTCCACCATTATCGTCGTCACCAAAATTAAATGGTAACAACGATACCGTAACAGCACCTAAAAGCGGGATAGGAACATCCGGTGAAGGTCAAGATAGCAGTGATAAAAAGGAACCATGTCTTTCTCCGTGTCCACCAGGAACAGAGATGTGTATCCAAATGTGCAAACCAACGGGTCAACAAGATATAGTAAACGAGGAACCACAAAGTGATTCACAACAAGAAACTAATTTCTCGCCACAGGCAGACGAAGATTTATCTGACACAACAGCAGGGGAATCCACTACAAATGATGAAGGTACATCTGAATCTGAGTCCGGTGGTAGTGAGTCTGAAATGTCGTCGCATTAATAGCATAATAAGAAAAAAAGTATAAAGATAGAGCAGAATACGAGAACATGTATTCTGTGGCTAAACAAGAGTATATTGATAATGGAGCAGTAGATACAATTGGTTTTGCAATTGATAAAGAAAATCTTTCAATATTAAGGGCCCAGATTGATGCAATGTTAATTGATGAGTCTAAAAAACAAACCAAGTCATGTAATAACCCCTAACAGACACGACTATCATAATATTATTCTACTAGACTCAGGAGATAAAATTAACAATAGCCATTATATTGAAAATTCATATCTTATTGCTATGAAAAATAAGGCCTTAACATTTTTCTTCATGCTTTTAACAATCTCAATTGGATTAGTTTCTGTAAACACACCTCTAACAGTAAAGGCACAAAATAGTATTCTCTCACAAAGTGGGGATGATAGTGAGGCAGTACAAGAAACAGGACAAGATCAATCATCGAACCAAGATGGTCAGGTAGTTTCAGGTGATGGTAGTTTTCTATCGGGAAATAATCTATTGTGTCAAGATCAAGATAGTTCGATAGGTGACTCAAACATTTGCCCTCCTATTGGAGAGAATACGCCCGCAGTCCCTGCAGGAAAATTAAGAATAGAAATTACTCGAACTGTGATTGGTCTACCACCTCTAGATAATTCTTGTATCTCACCTTATGGGAGGGTTATAGCCAATTCTATGGGAGGTGAACGGTATTTCCCTGCGACAAATTGTAACAATGAACGTCTAGTATATGATAATATTTTTTTGTTAATAGGTGACCCTTATGAAATCAGGGCAGCAGTACAGAATATTCCAACAGACTTATTGTTTATTGATTCTCGGATCACAGGTGATTGTTCTGGAACAAATCAATGCAGTGGCAGAATGGTGTCTGAGGATGGTGCTTCTATTACGGTTGAATTCAGATTTTTGAAACGGTCATAAATATTTTTC
Source organism: uncultured Nitrososphaeraceae archaeon (assembly GCA_963850055.1). GTDB lineage: Archaea > Thermoproteota > Nitrososphaeria > Nitrososphaerales > Nitrososphaeraceae > Nitrosocosmicus. The sequence continues at coordinate 176,654 of CAWKJS010000031.1, forward strand.
ATGGCGAGGCATTGTCGATGTCGATCTTTTACTAAATAAGAGATAGTTGTTTGATCTCCAAAATCACTTAACCCAGTCATACTTGACCATACGAATAGTTATTGTAAAAATTATTTTCTTTGGGACCGTTTAATTGATTACGAGAATTATAGGACCATCAAATTTATTTTTTTCTATTGGTAGAATTACACTCATTTTGTTTCATCATTTGAGTACTAATAGACGGTTATTTACTATTTACATTATCGCTCTCTAATTTGATATATGTACAAAGAGAGAAGAGAAGAAGAATATCTGTTTTGAATTTATTGTCTATGTGTTATTGTTTAATTCATTGATCTCCTACTATAATCTTAACTCCTCTTTTTTAACAATAACGAATTCTATAGTTTCTTAAAGTTTTTCTACTGTCTTGATCTAATTATTTAAGTAAAACTTGACATTGAATATCGGCTGCTCAGGTTGGAGTTACGAAGGATGGAAAGGTAATTTTTATCCAAAGGATATGGAAAATAAAGACTATTTGTCCTATTACTCGAAATTCTTCAAATTTGTCGAGGTCGATTCTACATATTATCATATACCCTCGAGGTCCTCCGTCAGAGCATGGAAAGACAAAACCCCTGAAGATTTTAAGTTTTCATTGAAATTTCCCAAAGTAATAACTCATGAAAAGAAATTGGAAGATGTCGTTAAACCTCTTTCAATATTATTTTACTCATTAGAACCTTTGATTGATAAAACACTAACATTGTTAATACAACTTCCACCTTTTCTTTCAGAAAAAAAAGGCTTTAGTCCTTTACAAGGCATGATTCGACATCTAGATAAAAGGTTCAGATATTCTTTGGAAGTACGACATTCATCATGGTTTAATGATAATTTGTATGAATTCCTAAAAGAAAATAATATATCCTTAGTTTGGAGTGTAAGGGATAAACTACAATCTCCTTCAATTGTAACTTCTGATCAGGTTTATCTCAGATTTATAGGTGATAGAAGCATCTCGGAAAAAGACTTTGGTAAGACAGTAAAGGACAGAAGAAAAGAAATGCTCGAATATGTTAAAAAGGTTAGAGAAACACAAAATGAAAATTCAAATATCAGTGATGTATTGATTGCTTTTAATAATCATTTCGCTGGTTTTGGTCCTCAATCAGTAAATGATTTTTTGAAACTGATGAATATGTCTGAAATAGATTGGAAGACTGAATTGAAAAGTTATGAAAACAATTCTGGTCAATCCAACGGGAGAGAGCAGTCTAGATTATCTGATTTCTCCAAATAGACTGTTACTCTTTAATTAATTTTAGACAGAAAAAACTATTCTAATATTTTACTGTCCAATCAAAAAGTCATAATTAACAATAGCCATTATATTGAGAATTTAATTTTAATTTATGTTGAACACTAAAAGATTAAGTTTAACTATATTTTTCTTATTGTTAACGCTGTCCATAGGATTCGTTTCTATAAATTTGCCACTCTCAAAGTCGTATGCTCAAAATAGTGCTTTATCACAGGACGGAAATAGTAATGCTAAACAACAGACAGAACAAGGACAATCATCCAATCAGGACAATCAAGCAATATCAGGTGAGAGCAGTATTTTATCAGGTAATAGTATTTTGTGTCAAGATCAAGATAATTCTGATGGCAGTATATTTAGTGGATTCTGTAATGCTGAAGAGATTGACAATCCTCCTACAGATGTACAGTTAATCAGCATCGTTAGTATACGTGTTCAAGGATCGAATACTATACCTACAGGGTTATGGGGAACAGTCCATATTCAAGATCCAATATCAGATATAGATATTACCCAACAAATCCAGAGTCGCGACAGAGGTAACACTTTTTACTTCAATATACCAGTTGGAGATAGGTATTCTGTAACGGTATCCTTTCCAACACCCACTCCAGAAAGACCAATAACTCTCTCTCTTTCTAATCTAGATGATGAGTCAGATTGTGTTCGCAATAGCGGACTCCAATGTGCAGGAACAAAGGTCCCTGAACAAACCCATTTATTGGTAACGGCTCGCACCATAGCAGACTGACACGAATATTTAACAATGACTAATAACAAACAAAATCCAAGTAATGCAGTTTTCTCTATTATAATGACGTTATCAAGGGGGTTTGAGTTTGGTAGGTAAAAGGGCTCATACATCTTTGTTAGATATTAATCTATTAAACTTTATCTCGTTTGGTTAAACAAATTCTTAATAAGGGTACAATGAGTTACGAACGATATATTTTTTCGTTTATTATTTTTTTATTACCCTTTTTTAAAATCTAATGGGTGGGACACCGTGGGCTTCACTACGATATCGGTTTTTTTTTTGAAATAGGTTCTGTTAAGTCAAGAACTTGGAGTTCGATAAGGTTTTTAATGAGTCAGCAACATTTCAAAGGGGATTTGAAACAAATGTAATCCAAATTTTCAGATATTGTAACTGAAAATCTCACAATTCGGATAATAAATTATCCTTGCGCTCTACTACAAAGATGAATACATAAGGCCAAGATAATGGTCCCCATATTGGAATCAAAATATAATTTTTTTTCTTTAAAGAATCCATCCCAGGTTAAGGATTTGACCCTTTGAGTTAACAGGTAAGGAGTTTATCAATTGTTTTTTAGCATCGAACTTAATCTGCAAAATGAGGTAGGGCTTATTCAATTGAAATTATTTGCTTCTTTAACCGATATTACAAGAAAAAACAAGACAAGAATTTATAAGCACTGCTTGAGACCCATCCGATTGGGTTTCGAGTATATTAACACTACTATAAGAGGAAAATCTGAGTTGAACTCATATCCATTGGATGCAATTTTAAGTAATAGGTTCACAAAGATTACTTAAGATACGTCGATATGACTTAATCATTTTGAAATTTATGGATCAATGACTCTTTTATTTGTATAGTCAGTGGTTATAGGAATATAATGATCGTAAGTTAACTTACTTATCTAAACATAAACATTTATCCTGTTCTTCCAAACAATTGCTGCATTTATTATCTTTCGTTAACTCATGTTTATTACATTTGCTACACATAGTTGCCATAATTGCCCTCTTAAACATAGTCATATAAATATTTTGATTAATACTTCCATTAGTAAGAGAATAAGCCTGTATGAATTTTTGTATAGATGCTACGCATTTGAAATTTTTTATTTGTCCATTCGACTACCTTAATTGCAATTTGGAATAACATCTTAATTATTTCAACCATTTCTGAATCCTATATATTTGATATCGGGATCCTCATTCAATGAATGATTGACAGGATAGAAGTAACAGTTACAGATTTAGAACCTTCGTTAAACCTCATACAAAGGTCAATGAGTAATTTTCTACGTAGTGTAAATTTGTACCTAGATTATGATATCAGGAGCCAAGGTTTGGTTTAGTACATTCAATAACCGTAAGGAACAGATTCAAATTATTAGAGTTGATTTAAGACTGCTATCGCACCTATTACTTTCATGGTACCTATTCGGGATTCAAGCAGAAAAGGTTTACTACTCGTTATATGTTATCTGCTCCAATGTCACCAAGTTGTTCACGAAGTGCAGGAGCTACTTGTGTACATATTAACTTGGTAGCTTGTATCAGTTTCTCTTGAGTTAACGATCCAGGGTTCATCATAAAAGTGAACCTAGAGATACCACCTAGTGCTTTGCTGTGTCTAATGATCTTTTCAACCACCTCAGTTGGATTGCCTATGACTAGTGCTCCTTCGGGATCACGCTGAGCATTAAAACCTGTTCTTGTCATCCTGGGCCATCCACGCTCTTTTCCAATCTCAGTCATAGTATGAGCGTAGCCTGGAAAGAAATCATCTATTGCTTCTTGAGTTTTATCTGCTACATAGCCAAGTGAATGTATGCCTACTTTCAATTCGTCAGGTGAATGTCCAGCTTGTTTACCCGCCGTCTTATAGAGATCAATCAATGGGCGAAAATATCGTGTTCTCCCTCCTATTATAGCAACCATTAGAGGAAGGCCAAGGTTACCCGCACGTACAAACGATTCAGGAGTTCCACCAACACCTATCCACATTGGCAGTGGATTCTGCAAGGGCCTTGGGTAGATTCCCTGTCCAGTCAGAGCAGGTCGATATTTGCCAGACCAATGGACATGTTCATTTTCACGAATCTTTAACAGCAATTCGAGCTTTTCTGAAAAAAGTGAATCGTAGTCATCCAACTTCAGGCCAAACAATGGGAATGCCTCGATGAATGAGCCGCGGCCCACTACCATCTCCGCCCTACCTTGAGACAAAAGATCCAAAGTTGCGAATTCTTGGAATATCCTTACGGGATCGGCTGCACTCAATACCGTTACTGCACTGGTAAGGCGTATATGTTTAGTTCGTGCTGCGGCCGCTCCTAGGATGACAGCTGGAGCAGAATCAAGGAATCCATGACGGTGATGTTCTCCTACTCCAAATACATCCAATCCTAGTTTATCAGCTATTTCGATTTGTTCGATCAATTGTTGCAAACGCTCAGCTGCGCCAATAGAGAGGCTTTTATCATCATGGGCAGCTGCAAAGCTATCAATCCCTACTTGCATTTAATATTTGTAATACAAATTTACTATTTATGCTAACCATTAGTTTACATTTATCCTGAACAAATTACTATATCTAGTAATATTAGATTTCTTAAATGTATTATGTTACCAACTATAATATTCAACTAATTAAAAACAGACATATTTAGAAAACATCCTCAGATGAATCATTCCAAGTATTCTGACATCATTAATTGACTGATATAATAAAGAATCGAATTTACCTTCTGTGTTGTCCCTAACTCTTCAACATTCTACAATTTTTGTATCAGGATATTGGATGACTCTAATAATTAATTATGGCAGAACTGAAATCTTGGTCAGACATATGAATTGACTTATTTTTTCTTCATAGTTAAAGTGCGTATTAGAATAGAGCAAATGAATGTACTCTTTATAATAAGATCCCAAGATTATTGGTGATCTAATCCGTTAATTTGTACATTTTTTGTTGATGCAGCTAAGTATACTTTTGTTCCCTTATCCGTTTTTATAATCCAAGAATTAATACTATTAATCATGAGCAAATCTAATTTAACAGACGCAGGTATTGTTTCACATATTGTCTACAGAGTACCCAAAAAGAATCATGATGCAATGTTACGAATCTGCAAAGAGGCTTATGATATGTTCAAGCAATACGGTATTCTCCACTATGACGCCTTTAAGCTTAGCAACACAGACGTACCAATGGAAGGGTTTGCTAATGTTGCAAGCATCGTTTCTGCCAATCTAGATGAGGAAGTTTGGATTGAATCAATTTATTATAAAGATCGCCAACACATGAATGAAGTAATGGCAAAGATGGAAAAGGACGAAAAAGCTGGCCAAATGATGAAACAATCAATGGATCTATTGCCTCCGGGTGCTAAGTTCATCGTCGGTGATTTTGAACGTCTGAGTGTCTAGATATGCGGTAGTCGGGTAGTAACTTTCCTTTTGAAAATCTAGTTACTAATTGGATACGTTAGAGTTATAGATTTTCTTTTGTATACCCGATCTCTTGCGTAAATAATCTGAATAAGGACTTAGTCTTTTTGTTCTTTTCATTCTGATATTAATGAATGATGGAGAAGTCCAATTATCGTGAGATGTAGTATCTATTTCCTTATCTTTTGTATTGATAGGCCATCTGTAAAAATATTTTATTCTCCATAAATAATCAATCCAAGTGGTAATCCATTTTTTATCCGGATCGTAAATATCATTCTTTCTTTTTAAATCTAAGAACTGAATTATTTTTACTTTATTCTGAACTTGATAAAATGTTGTACTTTTTCCGAGATGTACTGCAAATCTAATGAGGACTGATTAAACCATTTTGATAATTTTCAGAGGTATCAATACTTGTTAGAAATTCATAGAATTCATTTATTAGCTGTCGATTCGTTTTCATTTTGTACTTTAATCTCTAAATTTCTTATGATTGTAATTAATTTAGCAGGCAATGATATCTCCTATATGTATTATATTTAATGAAATATTAGAACCCGTGTGATTAACGGGCCCGAAGGGCTTCAGGACGATATCAGTCCTATAATACGGGTTCCAGATAATACTGGCCCATTATATATGTGGTAACTGAGTGTTTTACCTGTGCTCTCAAAATTAATCCTTGAATGATTAGGAAATATGAATAGACATGAATTTGCGTTTGGGTACTGAAGTCAAACTGATTTTAATATTAAAAAACATAGTTAGAGAAACGACCAGTCGGAATAGCAATAAATCTATTACAAGTCTCTTTCATATCTACTATTTGAGCGTAAATGATTTAGCACAAATAGAAAATTCATTATTTCTACTTAATGAAGATAACGACAATATCGCATATAAAAATATGTTCAAGTTGATACGGATGAATTAATTATAAAGGCATTAATTTATTTAAATAAAAAATATATTTTTTAGTTAGTTATCGTCTGATCCTCCGTCTTCTGATTCTCCGCCTCCACTTGATCCGCCTTCTGATTCGTTACTGTCTACGCTATCTTCTGATCCTCCGTCACTTTCGTTAGTATCATCACTTTCTGTTTCTGTATTAGTATCATCTTGTTGTGGTTGTTCGTTACTAAATCCGTCGCCGTCTCTGTCTCTTTCGTTGTTTTCGTTGTTAGCTGCTGCGTCAAAATCTGCGTTCAGCTGTTTCTTCAATATCATCTAAGGTGTTGGCGTTAGTTTCATCGTCTACACTTGGAGTATTTTCATTTGAGTATGATACTGGTATTGATTCTATTACTGTTACTGGTTGTGGTACTGTTCTTGTACTTATCTTGATCTTTATCGCATCCTATTCCGTCATTATCTGCGTCAAGATTATTTGGATCGTTATTCCCTACTGGTATATTGTTACCGCTAAAGTCACCACAGTTTAAGACATCTCTATTAGTGTTAGGATCTTGGATCTTGTTCTTTTTATAATTACAAGTTTTTCCATCCGGTCTAAATTCCATTCCTTCTGGACATCCTTTTGAATTACTTGAATACATTTACCTGTTTCATCGTCGTCTACTGAGTGATACCCACTAGGACAACCTTCTGGATGAGCTGGAAAACAATTTCCATCTTCATTTTGATAAAAGCCATCTGGACATTCTCCGTTATCACTGGCGCATTTTAGTTGACTAGGATTAAATAAACAACTGTAGTCTGGTGTGTTATTATTGTGATGATTATTTCTATGGTTGTTATTATCATCGTTGTCGTTGTTATCGTTGTTACTGCTACTAGTACTCTTGATAGTGAAATCGATATTAAACATCTGACCCCATGCACTTAATAATTGAGTATTCATCATCATATCAGAAGGTACACAAACCGGTACCAGTTCATTTGTAATTAAAGAAGTTCCATAAACAATTACTCCATTAAAACAATTATTATTAACTAAGAAACTTGAGTTTGCACTTAATAAATTTGGACTATTAAGATCTATAGCGGGATTTTGTGGTTGAGGTTGAGGTTGTACTTGTGGCATTATGATCTGTTGTCCATATGCTGCGCTGTTTGCTGAAATCCCTGAGAATATTATAGTCATAAGGATAGCTGCTGAAACTTGGTTTTTCATTACTCTCTATTATGTGACAGGGTATTAATAGTATTATAATATTATAATATTATAATAGATTATAAGTATAAGATACACTATTACCAATGTTATAATATCATAATAAGCGATAAGATTAATATACTACTATTACATAAATAAAATTAAATAGATAAAATGGAAAGAATAAGATACGTATTAGATGCCAAAACTGACGAAGAAGAATTACTTTTTGATAGGTATTTATAGTATTATAATATTGCAATATTATAACAGGTTATAAGTTTAATATACCAATATTATAATAGTAATACAAAATGGAGAAAGGGGATAGTCAAAACGATGAGATTATAGAAGCCAGTCGAGCAAGATACGTATTAAATGCCAAAACTGACGAAGAAGAATTACTTTTTGATAAGTTAGAAATCATAAGAATAAACATGAAAGACCCACAAACTAAGAAACAAATTTTTAAAAATAGGAGGGATCAAGGAATACAGATCTTAAGGGAATACGTAGAAAAAAATCAAAGATATTTAACAATTACAGAGTCCTAGTTTCATTGGCGATAGAAATATTGATACTTTTGCTAAGAACATTACGACTATTATCTTGTGACATTCTGTCCATTACACGTATTGCCTGTGCATATTCCATCTATGCCATTTTTAGTATTTGAATCCCTTTGAGTCTTTGAGTCTTTGTATAACGGATCGGTCTAGTTTGAACAAACCTTCAATTTTTTTGCAAAAATGGCATGGTTGACTCCAATTTCAAAATTTTTATTTACACAACAACAAAACAAGAATGTACCCTATGTCAATGGTCAATGGCGAACATTTGGAAAATTATATGCTTTAGCTAATATGCTTATTGGAGAAATAATTATTCCCGGAGTATAACCATGTAGTTTTTCCTATTATAATTGAAAATAGATGATTAAGATTATTGTCATTATTACTCGTTAGATATTAATAATTAGAAAATGTTTAAATGAATGGATAATCTTGATAAAAGTCTGAATTCTTTTCAATTTCTTAATTGAAAAACAAAAGCATGGAACTTGTAATAATTATTTAGGATAATATTATTTAATTTTAAGATCTCAAAAACCGAGGCCCTAATCCTCAGAAGGGTTCAATAACTTTTTAAATTTGACTAAGGGGGTTTGAGTCAGGTAGGTAAAGGGGTTCAATAACATTAATGACAAAAGTAGAATTAATTAATTCTTTGATAGTCAAAGAAATCTCACAAGAGTGGAATGGAACGATTGTATATGGACACCTATTCTATATGGATATTTTAGTTAAACAAGTCGTTAGAATAGTTGTTATTTTGAATAGAAAATCATGACTGCAAGAATACAATTATCAGACATAGATGAATTGATTTTTCAAATGAATCATTTGAAAATAATATATACTGTTCTTGACGTTGCTTTTAGCAGATAGGAATTTTGCTAAATTCCTAATAAGAGAATTTACCAATAAGGATTCTAATAGTGTCTTTAATCTAATTTTAAACATTGTTGATAAAGAGTTTAACCTTAAAGTTGATTTAAACGGTTTAGATTCAGATTTAGTTTGTTTGGAGAATACTACAATCGAAATAATGGTGGTTGTCTGTATGTGGCAGAAATCAAAGATGGTAATAAGATAATCGGTACAGCAGTGATAAGAAACCTTAAGCAATTTCATTCGGCTTGTGAATTAAAAAGAATGTTTGTATCAAAAGAATATAGAAAATTGGGAATAGGGCAGGGGTTGTTAGATGTGACTTTAGACTTTGCAAGAAGGGCTGGATATTCTAAGATTCTTTTATACAGCTCAAGCGATTTGAAAGCGGCCAGAAATCTATACCTAAAGAATGGCTTTGAGGACATGAAACGCTACAATGACGATTATAGGGCTGACGTGTTTATGCAAAGACATTTGTAATAATAAAAGACACAATCATGTTTAAAATTAGCGAGGTATCTCTTGGCTCTGAAGGACGGGATTATATCTTGATATTTTACTGTAAATATTATTTTTATAAATTATAAAATTTTCTGATTTCTTTTTTAATGGTGTTTTTTACTAAAAATCTGTTATATAAAGAAATAATGGGCCCTAGGGGTTTAGTAATAGATATATTACAAACCCAAAGATTATTTACAATTTATTAAAATCTACTCTGTTATTCAATATTATGGATTTACCTTGGGGTGACCCCCGCTCAAATAAATTTGCCACATCAATAGGCTTGATAACATCAAACGGTCCTTATGGTCATGATATTCTAGCATGTGAATGGACACATCATATTTCTTATAGACCCGGGCTAATAGCGGTTTCTTTAGGACCCGCAAAGGCAATAGTCAAAAATATCAGAACCTCAAAAGAATTTGGAATTAACCTATGTGCTACTGATCAGACAATAATTGCTAGTGTGGCTGGAGGATATACTGGTAGAGACTATGAAAAAATTAATGCTTTGAAGGATTTGGGATTTCAGTTCTACAAGCCCTCTCAAACGATGCCTTGTATGTAGTAGTCAAAGATATACAGCAAGAGAATGTAATCCCCCTATATAAATATTTGTAGGAAATATACAGATGGGGCTTATCTTGGTTTATGTAATTATCTTAACTGGTATAGGATAATAGTCGCATCATATATCAAGATTTTGACCTTCTTTTTTATAAGGAACATATCTATATGATGAATATGGTCTTATCTAGATGTGCCTAGGTGACAATTGTTAGACCTTATCTTTTTTGCTGGATCCATTCACTCCAAGGAACTATCTCCAAATTCGGTCTAGGCTCCTCATCAAGTAAAGCCAGATATTCAAGAAGATGTCCATCGGGATCATGAAAATATACTGAAGCAGATGGAATAAAGGGTATCACAGTTGGGTCATCTGTTTCTTCTTCATAGATGTTTAAAGGTATGATTCCTTTTGATCGTAAAGTGCTAGGGATGTTAAACAGATCATCGATATTTACCTTAAATGCTATATGCAATTTTAAACCAATCGGAGCCTTACCCGTTGACCATAATCCAAGCATTGATTGCTTAGGCCCTCCTGCAAAAAGGAATGCACAATTATGTTCCAAGTCTTTAATCCCAAACTCGAGCCCTATAACATGCCGATAAAAAGAGATCGACCTTTCAAGATTGCTTACTGTAAGGTGAGTCTCATAAAGTCTTTCTATGACAGGTAGTTTAGACAAACTGTTTTCAGAATGTTTGATCTTATCCACTACTTTTTTCCGGTCACTTAATGTAAAGGTTGATGTATAATCATTGTTATGTGCCGATACTATTTTTAGAGTTTGACCTTTTCCTTCGACTTTTGTTGCTGTTATTGTTGCTATAAGGTTGAGCAAACCATGACGAATAGTTTGTATCGGAATTTCTTCAGGAGTTTTGTGACCAAAAGATTCCCATTTAATTTCTATTGATACTATATTATCGTTAATCCATTTGTTTCTAAAAGACTTGACATCTAGTGTTGCAGTCCTTTAGCGCTGTTTGAAAAGGGTGATGTGTAGACGCTCAATTTCTTTTTTACCCACCGTCGTAATTCCAGTTACATCAGTCCATTCTGCATCTTCAACCAAAAGAGAAGCAAAGACTTTTGGATCATGACTGTTAAAGGCATCTCTAAAATTATTCACCAATGCTTGAACTAAACTATCTTTAGAATTAGTATCGTTATTTATTTCTTCATGGATAATACCGTTTTCCTTTTCTGTCATTTATGACAAACCTCGTAGTTCCTTGTCTTATTTGGTTTATCAACATTTTTTATTTTCTTGTAAATACTATTATTATCCTCCAATTACGAGACCTCCATCAACTGTAAGATAAGTTCCTTAAGATAGTCCGCGACGACGCTGACCAAAAATGCAACCACCTTTGCCATATCTATAGATCATCCAACCCGTCCTAATGTGGTTATGATTGCGTACCGTTGTTTCATCTCTATCGGAGAATTTTTGTTTTGATCTTATTAATCCCGGCGACACAATATTTATTTTTATTCCATTTCTACCATATTCTTGAGCAATGTATTTTACAAATACTACCAGACTTGCTTTCGTTGTTCCAAACACTATTGCGGCTGGGATATAGGGTATTTGGCGCTATCTGTTGCAATGTACACAATTCTACCGTAATTATGTTTGATCATGATTGGTAGCGTGACTCTTGTAATTTCATATGCTGCTTTAATCTCGTCATAAAACTTTGTATTAAAGTCGTCCCAAGTTAATTCCAAAAAAGGCTTTAAAAAATACGTCCAATCATCGCATTATTTACCAAGATATCAACATGATCAAATGTATCCTCAATATTATTCATCATACTACTAACACATTCGGCATCAGTAACATCAGCTTTAACACCGATAGTATTTCCTACCAATGGATCACTTTCTTTAATGGTTTTAATTTGTGAAACTATCTCATTTGCAGATCCTTCATTATTGAAATAATTGACTACAACATTGGCACCTCTCTTAGCAAGAGTCTTAGATATTGTTGCACCTATTCCTCTGCCTCCACCGGTGACTAAGGCGGTCTTACCAGTTAGAATATGAATTGCATTTGAGTCTCCAATAGAGTTGCTCAAGTTAGTTAACGCCTCCATTAGGAAACAAGAGGGTACTCAAAAGTTATTTTTTGTAGTAATTTATAATTAAAATAATTCAAAGTATACAATATCATTTATCTATATTCGCTCATATTTCTAAATGTTTCAGCCAGGTTTAAAGCTGAATGACATGCAATTAAGATGTGTTTACGTTAACTGTTTCGCTTCCTGATGAAAGTTGGTGTACCAGTTTACTTAGAAATGTCAGATGGGATAAAGGTCGAGTGGAATGTCCGCGCTTTAATTCTTATAATATAAAGAAGGATGGTAGATACCGTTCCCATTATCAAAAGTATTTCTGCAAGCAGTGTGAACGAGGATTCAATGACAAGACAGGTACTACATTTCACTATTCACATACACCTTTAAAGAAATGGTTCTTGGCTATTTACCTGTTTTGCTCTATGGCCCGGATGTTCCACAAGAGCGATATCATTAGAGTTGGTTGTATATACCATATCCAAGATGCTACAGATTTATCAGAACAGTTGTGGAGAAGTTGTCTTCATTATCATCTACTAAACTTGACGGTATTGCAGAATGTGATGAATTCTACATTAAAGCAGGACTCAAAGGTAGATCATATCATGATGAGATTGTAAAGACAGGAAGAAAACCCAGAAAAAGAGGGTTAAAACCATGGAGAGGTAGGGGTACATTTGACAAGGACCACCCGATGATAACCTGCGTTCATCAGATAGGAAATGAAGTGACGTATTTTGACGTTCCTCCTACTATGAAAAAGTCACTTGTTGATCTTATCTGCAAAAACGTAGGGTATGGCTCCACAATATTTGCAGATGAGTACAGTGCATATAACCAACTTCAGAAACATGGTTTCATACACGAAAGTGTGAACCATTCAGAAAAGGAATACGCAAAAGGCATTGTACAAGTGAATAACTATGTGAATGTCGAAGTAACTTGTATCAGATATGGCTAAGAAAGTTCATGGGTGTAAACAAGCACAATTTACAGACGTATTCAAAAACATTTCAGTTTATTCATAACACCAATAAAAGAATCAATACAAAAGAGGAAAGATTCATGGAAATACTCTATAATTAGCAGCTAAACATTCAGAAATATGAGCGAAGTTATTTAGCACACAAGAACATTGGGTTATTTTTATACAACTTTCATAAATAAAGAAAAAGTGTAACATTTATTGGCTATTTAATAATAAAGAATCAATATGGGGTGGATTAAAGTCTGTGATGAGAATTCATTAAAAAATGAAGATCTTATGGAGTATGATAATGGTGAAATGAAAATCCTGATAACAAAGATTAAAGACAAAATTTTTGCAACTGATCGAATATGCACTCATGCGTATGCTGATCTTTCAACCGGTTTTTTAAACGAGGAAGAAAAAACCGTTACTTGTATTACACATGTCATCTTTTAATTTGGAAAGCGGGGTACCTCAAAACGAGCCAGCAGAATTGCCTTTAAAGACCTATAATACAAAGGTTGAGGATAAATCTGTATACATATTAATTAACTAAATATCATATTGGTAAAATCAAAAAAAGGTGTGTGTATTTATTTTTAATTCTAGTAAATAATATACCGTGAATAATTAATCAGTCATCCAAAATTATACCATACAAGAATAAAAAATTTATCAATCCTATTGTTATGATATATTATTTTCAGGTAGTTATAGCAAAACATGGGCTCAGTCACTTTATAGTTCGACTAAGGGGGTTTGAGTCAGGTAGGTAAAGGGGTTCAATAGATTTGTAGGCAATTGCCCTTTATTTTATCTTTAAGACTATCTACATGTTTGCAGCAATAAACTGAATTTTCAAAATATTCTGCCTCTTTTCCAATAACTGCATGATTTTTTGGATATTAGAAGACGGTGAATGATTGATGAATTATAGCCCCGGATTAGTTTCCATTTTACTACAAATTATTCTTGTGCCTCAGATAAAAAATGTCTGTCGACTACTCGACTAAGGAGTCGGGAGAGGGATTTGAACCTTTGGGTTTAAGATGAGGGTTCTCATTTAATTATTATGAAAGATTGAGAAAGAGGATAATATAGTTTAAGTTGATAAAACGATAAATAAAATTTATTATCATAAATTTATTATAGTCTTAAATGGATCTTGGATCTTCTTTTTTTGAATATCTGAATACTGCAATGAGTTTTGAACCAGCATTAATAATATCTATAATTTTAAGAACGATAGTTATAGCGGCAATTCTTATTTTTGCAATTAAATGGATTGGAAGTAAAGCATTTACTCAACTAACTGCCTATCAATTAATAATTATTCTTAGTCTCGGAAACATAGTAGCAGAGCCTATGATTAATCCTGAAACACCGATATTGTCGATGGTTACCGTAGTAATAATAATTGTCTTGGTTTTCAAAGCACTAGATTACATTAGCGCTAAAAACAAAAGAATGGAGAAAATCATTAATCCTGAAATCGTTGAATTGGTCAAAGATGGAAAAATCGATAAAGAAGGAATGATAAAAGCCAGGATTGGGACTAAAGAGTTTGAATCATTCATGAGGTTAGCCGGCATAAGGAGTATGGATTAGATCGAAATATCAAATTTGGAAATAAACGGACAAGTCAGTTTCATAAGAAAAGAAAATAATTTAAAGTGAGAAAAGATAGAGAAATTAATTATTACTTTACAAAGAACATATCTCCAATTATTGATACTTTTTACTTATAATAATATGAATAATTCCTCAACAGAATGGTCAAATCCGCGGAAACCCTAAACTATCTTAAATGTGACACTATCAACACTAGGATCTTAGTTTTCAAGCCTCATGCTCTTGTAACTAGTGCTACTGGAACAAGTATTTTGCGAATTCTATTGGATTTAGTAGTAAGATAAACAGATAAATTCCCAGATATCTGACTATATAAAGATTACATGATATTATGATCTATAAATGAGCATAATCAAGAGTTAGTCTGTATGTCCAGATGAACTATGAAGTATTACCTTCAAGCAGTAAAGCCTAATCTCTTCACTAATTATATTTATAGCGTTACTCAATTAGAGTGTGAATCTAAAGGATTTGAGTAGGTAGTTAAAAGGGTTCATTAAATACCACAATAATAGAAGACTTTTAATTGATTGTTGTTAAAAACAAATCATTCAGAATAGTCATATGCTGTTATTAAACTGATAAAATTCTAAAATGTAAATTTAGAGTTTCTCAAATAAATTTGATCTATTCATACATTTGAGGGTCTTCTTTACCAGAAGTCATGTTTTCTTCATAAATAATTAACGCAGTATATTCATTAACACCGTCGTTATTAACTACACTAAATTTAATGTTAATTAATTGTTTTACCCCTTCTTTTTTAAGAAATTCATTGATACTTTTTTCAACTTCTGAAAGTTGTTGGTTGCTATAGAATTTTACCTTTGTCATAGCCTATCAGCCTTTGAATTTAATATAATTGTTATTATCTCGTTATTTCTCTACCAATGTTAAAGCATATAAATTCGATTAAGAATAATATTAATATCTCGTTATTACCGTCCTGTACCAGTTGAAAGGCCCCTTTATAAGGCAACTTCTCACAAGGTAGACGAAAAATAATGTAGTAGCGCTAACGGTTTTGAATTCTCATTTCAAAAACATAAGGATATAAGAATACCGGCTAATGGTCCTCAGCCCGAATATTATTTTTATTATCTCAAATTAATCTAATTCTTTATAATCTAATAAAATGAATTCTTTATCAAGATATTTTGTCATATGAAGTCCCTAGATAGTATTTGATAATTTAGGTCAAATATAGATATTTGAAATGTTGCCTATTAGGAATCGAGTTGATAATAGGCAATATCATTAAATGACTAAAACTATTTTAGAATATATATTATCAAATGAATAAAAATTTACAATTTAGAGCCGGACTAACATACTAGTCTTTTATCTTATATTTGAATGGTATATGGTCAGATATGTTATGAATCTAGAATTTGTAAAAGATATGAATCTAGATAAATAGAAAAGATAAAGGATAGATTGGAGTGGTTTTATTCAAATTATGAATACTTGAGGAAATACTATCCAAGTAAACACGTTGCAATAAAAGATGAAAGAGTGATAGATTACGACAAAACCTTGATAAATTACTAGAAAGACTACAAATAAGAGATTGCAGAGATTTTATTGCTATTGAGTTCGTTTATCCATAACTATAGAAAAGAAAGATTCATGGTACCTTTACACCGGTTACCTTCACTTTTAAAATGCATTAGTTGAGAGGCCTATCGAATCTTCAGAACTGCGACGCTTTTTCTCGATGACAATTAATTGGTAAGCCGCATACAGATTCAAAATAATTTATTCTGAGAAACAATCACATCCTGCAATTCAATATGTTAGACCAGAATTATGGTATAACGTTAGTTTCAAATAGTAAGGTTACTAAATAATGTAATTGGTCTAAGGGGCTTAGTATGATATTGGTTCTCTAAAATAGATTCTAACGGAATATCCCATTCAGAAAATATAAAAACTAACCTAATCAAAGCCAACCTCACTAAAGCCAACCTCACTTAGGCCGATCTTCTATATACTCATCTAAGTGATAGTAATCTTAGCGGTACAATATTCATTAATACTAACTTACTTAATGTTAATCTTAGACGTGCAAGATTCGATCATTACCTTGAATATTAAAATCTGGTTTATTGCATTAGATCTATCTATTCTTTCCATTTTTCAATAGTTGTGCTAATGAGTTTATTTATCTATTGGACTTCTGGCCACCTATTTTAGTTTTATTCGGATCATTCTATCCCTGATGAATATTGTCCTTTTAAGTCGACCAAGGTAGTCTTAATGAACATCTATCAATAAATATTGAAAATACCTTTAAATGAGCATACTCGATTCTAAAAAAATTCATAGTGTAAAATGCTTATATAGTTTCTCAATAATTTTTTTATATCAATGCAGAAATTAATATTATTATCCCTTCTCATAATTAGTGGTGCTATTTTAGGAACTACAATGATATTGACACCATTAGCCTTTGTCCAAGCAACAACAAACCAATTGGTACCGTTCAATGTATTACAGCACCTTGTGATTCCCCTTCTAGCCAAGCAACAACAAACCAATCGGTACCGTTCAATGTATTACAGCACCTTGTGATTTCCATCCTAGCCAAGCAACAACTAATCAATCTGGTACCGTTCAATGTATTACAGCACCTTGTGACTATCATTCTCCTCCACCATTATCGTCGTCACCAAAATTAAATGGTAACAACGATACCGTAACAGCACCTAAAAGCGGGATAGAAACATCTGGTGAAGGTCAAGATAGCAGTGATAAAAAGGAACCATGTCTTTCACCATGTCCACCAGGGACAGAAATGTGTATCCAAATGTGTAAACCAACGGGTCAACAAGATATAGTAAACGAAGAACCACAAAGTGATTCACAACAAGAAACTAATTTCTCGCCACAGGCAGACGAAGATTTATCTGACACAACAGCAGGGGAATCCACTGCAAATGATGAAGGCACATCTGAATCTGAATCCATTGGAAGTGAGTCTGAAATGTCGTCGCATTAATAGCATAATAAGAAAAAAGTATAAAGGAAAATCAGGATATGAGAACATGTATTCTGTGGCTAAACATGTGTATATGAGTAATGGAGAAATAGATACAACGGGTTTGCTGTTGATAAAGAGAATCTTCGAATTTTAAGGACTAAGATTGATGCCTTGTTCATTGATGATGATAAACCAATAAATAAGAAAAAGCCCAAGTAGTCAAAATTAATATAAGAAATATTAGACATAGATTCGGCTATTTGTTTAATCCAGAGATGACTTCTTTCATATAATTTTTTATTTCTTCCTATCTCAATGATGATTGTACTCCTGTTTTGTATTCAAGGTTTTGGGACTGATTTTTGCATGCTTCTATTATCCTATTTTCCATTTGACTATTTAATTTGTCCATGTCTAAAGTTGGTAGGCGTCCACATGACTAAGATATCGTGACAAAATAGACAACACCTGACAATTCGAATATACCATTGGGGTAGTTCAGTGAAGCCAAAACTTTCATAGGTAAACTTACTCATCTTATGCATTTTCGCCCTTGAAAATCCCGTTCTGGGTTCTGAATTCTACTGTATAATTTAGATATTTTTCAGATAGTTTTACGAAGAAAAAACTTTGACGGAGTTTAGACTGTTGCTTCCGTTAGGATGGAATTTCAGATCCGATTTTGTAAAATGATATAGCCTGTTCCCAATATTAGACATAGTGTTAGATGTATAACAAAAAATAATCAACGATCTGTTATATTTATTACAGAAGTATAGGTTTTGAATTTTTTGATAACATCAATAATACAGATGATAAAATGGTTATATAGAAGCCACCATAATGATTCCAATATACAATTATGATAATGTGTCTTTACAGCAAAAATGCATACAAGTCATTCCCAATTATGGAAAGGGGTGTGGATCTTAGAAAAACAAGAGAAAATAGAAAGGTGAATAAAAAAGTACTCTATCGCATATAATTATGTCAAATTAGCATGTGACTGCAACAGTGAGGAGTAATAGAGATGAATCCAAAAGTTGCGGCTAGGTTCACTATAGTTTTGACATTAGCCATGATGCTATCTGCAAACCCAGCCATGATAATGTCATCTAATAGCTTTGCTAGTGGATGGAGGTAGTTCATCAGATGGAGGTAGTTCATCAGATGGAGGTAGTTCATCAGATGGAGGTAGTTCATCAGATGGAGGTAGTTCATCAGATGGAGGTAGTTCATCAGATGGGAATGATGGCTCATCAGAAAATGAACAGCCAGAAGTAGAGTCAGAAACTGGAGTAACTGAGGAGGGAACAGAGCCAGAACTTGTAGATTGTCCAGATGGCAGCCAAGCAGCTATGACAGAAAAATGTCCAACTGCACCTGCAACAACAGAACTTGTAAATTGTTCGGATGGCAGCCAAGCAGCTATGACAGAAAAATGTCCAACTGCACCTGCAACAACAGAACTTGTAGATTGTCCAGATGGCAGCCAAGCAGCTACTTTCACTGCATGTCCTGCAGTGCCAGCTGTACCAACATTAGCACCCTCTAAGACGCTTTTTTGTAGTGAAAATCCAACGAGTCCCGAATGCAATATAACACCACCAACATCTACAACAACAGAGTTAGTAGTACCCATAAATCCAGATGGAACTTGTCCAGCAGGAATCTCATATCGTAGGGTATGGTGGAAAGACAGGATCGAATGCTCCGAGTGGTTCAAAGTGCATTGCTGATGATAACCAACCAACTCCTTCTCGTGTATACACTTGCATTGCCGAGCAAGTATCTTCCGAACTACCTACATGCGGAACTAATGTGGAAAATGATCCGAATTATCATTGTTATAAGTCAGATTCTGGATATACTAAGGGGGAAACGATATGCATCCGATTTAGTTCATATATTACCGATCCATGTTGGGATGATCCTAAATCTTTTGCCTGTGCTAACAAAATAGAATTCTGTAATAGTCATCCAACTGACATCAAGTGTGAGGTACAAATACCACCGCCAGTGCCTCCTCAATACAATTGCATAGCCGAGCAAGTATCTTCCAAATATCCTACGTGCCCAGGCGGTGTGGAAAACGATCCGTCATATGTTTGCTTTGAGCAAGTTGGACAAACGATATGTTCCCGTGGCGCATACGATCCTTGTATCGTAAGCCCGTTGTCTCCGGCCTGTGCCAACAAAATGGAATTCTGTAAATCAAATCCAACAGAAACTAAACTATGTAAACGTCCGGCGGGGGGATCCTGAGACAACGATCCGTCAATACAATTGCATAGCCGAGTAGGTATCATCCGAATACCCTACATAGGGAACTATGAAGGAAAACGATCCGTCATATGTTTGTTTTGAGCAAGTTGGGCAAACGATATGTTCCCGTGATGCATACGATCCTTGTACGGATAACTCAATTCCACCGGATTGGAACAATATTCCACTAAATCGCAAACTAGTACTGATTCTGTTTGAGCAAAAGAAATTACTACACTGTAACTTTGAGAAAGTAGGAATGTGGAAATTACAAAGGAAAATAGTAACAAAAGAAATTCCTTATTCACAAGAATAAAAGGACACTTACCTTATATTTAAATTTGAATTAGCCTATTTTATTAGAATTATCCCTTCTTTATTAAATTGAGGTTTCATTTCGTTTAGTATGTGTAATCTATTATTTCTCTAAAGGTGTTATTGAAGTCTCAGTGGAATAATATGACCCATTTAGATTCTGTTGACTGATTCGCTACCACCAATAACTTTGTATCATAAAACATGATTAATGGTTCCATACTTTCGGTTCCCTGAATAAACTGATCTAATGTGTCTACATTTTGACATAACAAACACGAAATATGAGTGTTAAATAGTATCCATAGAATGATAGCCTCAATATAATACCCGGTTGTCTTAAGTAAATAATCCATTTTGCTAAAGAAAGCCAAAAGATAGTCAAAACTCTTGAATCGCTCGCTTACCTACATCGTCAACATTCTTTTCGCATTTATTAAACATCCTGAGGAGATGCGACTTAAATTTAAATAATATCTATCTGAAAAAAAATAATGGATTTGCTTACGAAAATTGTAACGCTGATCAAAGGGAAGGAGTATGAGATGTTAATAAAAAGGACTGGTGATAAAATCACTTTGAATGGGGCAAAGATAGGGTTTGCAGATTTAAATATGGATTTGGCTAACTTTTCAAATAAATTTATCGAATTTGTGAAAGCAAATGAAGTTGCTACAACCCTTGATAATTGTCAGTATCACCTAAGTAAAACAATTTCAAATATAAAAGATAATGATAATTTTAAGCAAGAATGTCAACGAATTAGACTGATGATCATCGTGGCATTTCATCAACTAGGTCGAATAATAGGAACAACGAATATGACTTCGGATGAGAGTCTAAAAGAACAGTTGACAGAGTGGATAAGATATATGAATGACCTGATTAAACATACTATTTCGATACTGGAACCAGGACCAAAGTTAGTCACTAAAGGGCCGGTCTATGAGCAAATTATGAAGTATCAAGGTCTAAGTGAAAAAGAAATGCAAGAGGCAATCGACAATTTATGAATTATGATTATTTGTTAATTCTCTGATATAATATTAATCTTAATAAGAATATTAATCGGAGACAGAGCTACCGGTATCGGTAGTGAAAAAGGAATAATGCTCTTGTTAACGCTTTTCACCCTGCTTAGTTTATCGATTAGGATAAGTAGCGAAAATATCATGGAATGAGAAGTCAGACCTCTAATACAACTTTGATATGCGATCCAAGGTCTAACCAGACTTATAATAGAAATAATTGATTTTTCAAAGACTATGCTATTTCGTTTAGGATTTTTTCAGTTCTCCATTTGATCACCTAAATGCTAAGGTAGTATAAAGTATGATAATTAAAAAATTTCGTATTAGCTTTGTTTACTATTGCAACTGACTCATTTTTCTAAACTACACACAGAATTAACATTCGTCGTTTTTTGAAATGCTAAAATTCGACTTTGAGAGCCCATTTTCTTGAAAGCCTGACTTTTTAAATAAACATGTCACTATATTTGTCTATCCCCATTACCGTGCTTGCAACTCCCATGTTTTTGCATACTTGGTGTAGAGTAACTTAACATGTTAGGACTTTATTTTGCTATATGTGTATAATAATATACTTGATCAAAACAGCTATCTGATGGGTTTTAAAATGGTAATAAAATGCCCTGATTTGGAGTAATGTTTATATGTTATTCATAATATATACCATAACATGGTAACACTATTCAAAGAAAATTTAGACAAGACATGAAACCTGCATTAAACCGCGTACACATGTTAATGAGTAATTTTCTACGTTCTCTAAATTTGTTCTCAGATTATGATCTCGTTAGTAAATGTTAGTTTATTACAGTTAATATCTTTAAGGAACGGATTAAAATTAATAGAGTTGATTTAAGACTGCAATCGCACCTATTACTTTCATGTGGTACCTATTCGGAATTCAAGCAGAAAAGGTTTACTACTCGTTATATGTTATCTGCTCCAATGTCACCAAGTTGTTCACGAAGCGCAGGAGCTACTTGTGTACATATTAACTTGGTAGCTTGTATCAGTTTCTCTTGAGGTAACGATCCAGGGTTCATCATAAAAGTGAACCTAGAGATACCACCTAGTGCTTTGCTGTGTCTAATGATCTTTTCAACTACCTCAGTTGGATTGCCTATGACTAGTGCTCCTTCGGGATCACGCTGAGCATTAAAACTTGTTCTTGTCATCCTGGGCCATCCACGCTCTTTTCCAATCTCAGTCATAGTATGAGCGTAGCCTGGAAAGAAATCATCTATTGCTTCTTGAGTTTTATCTGCTACATAGCCAAGTGAATGTATGCCTACTTTCAATTTGTCAGGTGAATGTCCAGCTTGTTTACCCGCCGTCTTATAGAGATCAATCAATGGGCGAAAATAACGTGTTCTCCCTCCTATTATAGCAACCATTAGAGGAAGGCCAAGGTTACCCGCACGTACAAACGATTCAGGAGTTCCACCAACACCTATCCACATTGGCAGTGGATTCTGCAAGGGCCTTGGATAGATTCCCTGTCCAGTCAGAGCAGGTCGATATTTGCCAGACCAATGGACGTGTTCATTTTCACGAATCTTTAACAGCAATTCGAGCTTCTCCGAAAAAAGTGAATCGTAGTCATCCAATTTCAGGCCAAACAATGGGAATGCCTCAATGAATGAGCCGCGGCCCACTACCATCTCCACCCTACCTTGAGACAAAAGATCCAAAGTTGCGAATTCTTGGAATATCCTTACGGGATCGGCTGCACTCAATACCGTTACTGCACTGGTAAGGCGTATATGTTTAGTTCGTGCTGCAGCCGCTCCTAGGATGACAGCTGGAGCAGAATCAAGGAATCCGTGACGGTGATGTTCTCCTACTCCAAATACATCCAATCCTAGTTTATCAGCTATTTCGATTTGTTCGATTAATTGTTGCAAACGCTCAGCTTCGCCAATAGAGAGGCTTTTATCATCATGGGCAGCTGCAAAGCTATCAATCCCTACTTGCATTTAATATTTGTAATACAAATTTACTATTTATGCTAACCATTAGTTTACATTTATCCTGAACAAATTACTATATCTAGTAATATTAGATTTCTTAAATGTATTATGTTATCAAATATAATATTCAACTAATTAAAAACAGACATATTTAGAAAACATCCTCAGATGAATCATTCCAAGTATTCTGACATCATTAATTGACAGATATAATAAAGAATCGAATTTACCTTCTATGTTGTCCCTAACTCTTCTACATTCTACAATTTTTGTATCAGGATATTGGATGACTCTAATAATTAATTATGGTAGAACTGAAATCTTGGTCAGACATAAGAATTGATTTATTTTTTCTTCATAGTTAAAGTGCGTATTAGAATAGAGCAAATGAATGTACTTTTTATAATAAGATCCCAAGATTATTGGTGATCTAATCCGTTAATTTGTACATTTTGTGTTGATGCATCTAAGTATACTTTTGTTCCCTTATCCGTTTTTATAATCCAAGAATTAATACTATTAATCATGAGCAAATCTAATTTAACAGACGCAGGTATTGTTTCACATATTGTCTACAAGATACCCAAAAAGAATCATGATGCAATGTTACGAATCTGCAAAGAGGCTTATGATATGTTCAAGCAATACGGCATTCTCCACTATGACGCCTTTAAGCTTAGCAACACAGACGTACCAATGGAAGGGTTTGCTAATGTTGCAAGTATCGTTTCTGCGAATCTAGATGAGGAAGTTTGGATTGAATCAATTTATTATAAAGATCTCCAACACATGAATGAAGTAATGGCAAAGATGGAAAAGGACGAAAAAGCTGGCCAAATGATGAAACAATCAATGGATCTCTTGCCTCCGGGTGCTAAGTTCATCGTCGGTGATTTTGAACGTCTGAGTGTCTAGATATGCGGTAGTCGGGTAGTAACTTTCCTTTTGGAAATCTAGTTACTAATTGGATAGGTTAGACTTATAGACTTTCTTTTGTATACTTGGATCTCTTGCATAAATAATCTGAATAAGGACTTAGTCTTTTTGTTCTTTTCATTCTTATATTAATGAAAGATGGAGTAGTCCAATTATCGTGAGATGTAGTATCTATTTCCTTATCTTTTGTATTGATAAGCCATCTGAAAAAATGTTTTATTCTATGTAAATAATCGTTCTAAGTGGTTATCCATCGTTGATCCGCGATCATGTTCTTTTGTTTTTATTTTAGTTTGAAGAAATACCAAAATTTCTTCCTTGTTATTTATATTAGTTAAAGCCTTTAATCCGATGAAATTTGAAAAAGCGATAATTGCCTTGAAGTTGTTATTTTGATGTCTTTCAGAAGTTCCATTTTCTTTCATCAATCGTGAAACATTAAAATAGTTTACTATTTTTTGATTAGTCAAATTCTTGAATTTATCAACAGTGGTAGAAAGTTTAGTTGGCAGTTTTAGATAGACACCTCTTGCTGATTCATTCTGTTTGTTTTTAACCAATTAAATAAAAGAGGCTCAAGTATATGAGCCCATGTAGTTAATGGGCCCAAGGGGGTTTGAACCCCTGACCTACCGGTTATGAGCCGGTCGCTCTACCAGGCTAAGCTATGGGCCCATTCATTTTAGTTTAAAAATGAAATGAGTGTATAAAGGTTTTGTTTATAAATATCTAAGCCTCAATATTTTTGTCCTACATATTTACTGTAAACCGAATCTAACAGATTATTCTGGGCGGTCAAAGAAATTTTTACAGCATTTAATATTTTTTGGTGTTTGTCTTCTGAGCACTCGTTTAACATATTCTCCCAAATTTTGGCATGATATATATCAACTTCCTTGTGGATAGCAAAATAGCGATGAGAATCATCGTCAATTTTATTATAAAATTCTATGAGCCCCTTGCTCTTCGTTTCACTAATCTTTGGTAATTGTTTTTCAAAAGCATAAAGACTTGCAACTCCTTCTTCAAAAGAAGATTCAGAGAGTGCTAATAGACTATCTACAGCCTTTCTCGTCGAGGTTGTTCCAGAATATTCATTCAATTCCTCAGATCTTACATTTAAAGACGATGCAAATCTAATCCATGGTTCAATATGGTCTCTTTCCTCAGCCAAATTACTCCTGATTAAATTATCATACTTTTCACTCTTATTATTAATGAGTGTGTTCTCAACAAGATTTGGCACATTTTTCACCAATTGATAATATTCTTTTGAATATCCTGCTAAATGATCCAGAGTAAGTTTACCTTCTTGCCACATCTGGTAAAACTTATGCTTTAACAAACTACTTTTTTCAATCTCAGCGTTAATTTGGTCCATTAAAAGAGTCATACAATCTATTTCTGACATTTTTCCAATAATAAACATTTTGCCTTCGTTATCGTGTGCTTAATATCTTGTCCGGCATTATACATAATTCCCATATATGTATAATGGCTACAACTAGCTTACTGATAGCTTTATTAAATTTCCTTCGTCTATCTTTATCCATGACTATTCTATTGTATTCAAATTTAAAAAAAGGTAAATTCATCTCCCTTAGTCTCAATTAATAGATGGCAAATCCTGTAAGGGATGGAAATATTATGATAGCGTGTCGATTGACGTCGGTAAATTATTCATGTTGAGGGTAAAGGTTTAGAGCCTTTTGAGGAGTTCCCTATTAGTTTTTTCTAGCTTTGTGATGAACAAGATGACAAGTTTTGTAAGAAATTTCGATTATGAAAATAGTCCCAAAGATGACCCTCAATTTTGTCTGGACTTTACATTTGCAGCGGGTATGAATATTCAAAAATACCCTTATTCGAATATGCATGATTAAAGCATCAGATATTAAAAAAATGATGTTAGAGAATGATCGAAAAAGAAAATAATATATCTTTTAAAGATCAATCCTATGCAATTCTTCCGCATTTCCCAGCCACGAAATGACATGGTTCTTAGTTTTTAGTTTCAAAGAGAACATTTCGGGGTTTTCGTCTCACTTCATAATATCTCACAGACACCGCATCTTTTCTGTCCTTCTTTATACTTGACTGGGAAGGTGCGATTTCTTTTGGCCCTGTATCATACACAGATACCATTACAAATCAAATTGGACAGTTGAAGAAAAATAATATTATTTGCAACCAAATATTCTTGTTTGACCTCGTAGGAAGCAGCCCTTAATTTCCTTCATGTAGTTGCTGTCAATCATTTAATTGCATACACAGCTTTGATCTTATGTATTATTGCGCTCTGATTGGTGTTTAGAGACAAATATTGTATAGATCAGACAATAGCGCAAGATCAACTTTTTATCCTTTGACGGACTTATTTTATATTCTAGTTGATGACGATAAATTTGATAAGATCTCTAGTTATGATTTCTTTGTTTATGATGTACCTAGGGGGTTTTGTAAATATAATTGACCACAAGGTAAATTCCATGAACGCCTCTGACCTAGACAAATTGTTTCAGAACCTTACTCCCGAGTATTTGGGATCCAAGGACTTTGATACTAACGGCGAAGAGTATTTCCTCAAGAACACTATCAATCTATCGAATCTTCTTTCTTGACAATACAAAAGTAGAAGGTTCAGACCCAAAAGTTATTTCCAAACTAAAGTTGAATTTAGGTCTGTCATTGAAAATGAGTGATTAGCATATCTGATTAATATATTGTAAAAACCATTGGATAATGGATTCTAAATGAAATAAAAATATGATCAAACTGTGGTTTTACTTCTCATATGCTCTATTCATAGGTTATTCCCCGGTATTTCATGATGTTTTCTTACTGATCCTTTATCCGTACCTTCTAACAAACAGAACAATTCGACTTCTTTATTTTACAAATATTTCATCATAAGTGACTTCATAGTCCATCTTTAGGTGTTTTTGCTTGTTTGAACATCTCTTGGTTCTAAGAGGGATTTTGCGGTTATGTGTGAAATATCCAATCTTTAGTTATTCATTCGATGGGTTATTGAAGAGTTCCTTATAGCATCCTCGACAAAGGCAGTGGCTTGATGAATAGGAACATTATTAGCTTCGGAGAAATGTTCAGCAATTACCTTTAACCCCTGATTTGAGCGATATATTTGAGATATTTCACTTAACGATTTAACAGGATTATAAGACAATAGTGATGAGATGAAAGAGGTAGATAATACTTTAGCCTTATCTTGAGAGTTCATATAATTCAGTAACTCTTCAAGCTTAAGATCGGTTTGATCATTTGTCCAATAATTTTCATGATTTTAGAATCAGGCTTCTTATTTTCTCCGAATAATAGAGTATCCAAATAGTCGTCACCATCTTGGGATTTATAAATTGGATTCCAAATATATGAATTTATGAAATTTATTCTTGTGAGCAAATTTTTGTAAATTTTAAATGATTAATTGAACTACTACTCAAGTTAGTTGAGTTTAAGACGATTTTGCTTAAATCGCTGTGGACTGTTATATTATGTCAAAAAGCATTCCATTTTCTACCAAAATTACGTTTACTCATAGTACAGATGTATGATTTAGACTCCATCAAATATATCCTCATATAAGTAAATATTGAGTTACTCCGAGTAACTCAATATTACAAAGTTGTATGGTAATAAAGAAATAGTTGTTAATTATTAATTAGAAATACGAACGATTTTCTACACGTATATTAACAATAAATAACAATATTTGATAAAGGAGAACTAATTTTACAAGTTAAACTTCCTTTCCTGGGCTCGAAATAATCAGAATGAACTCAAATGTGATTATGGAAACTAACTGTATGAATTCATCTTGTAGCAAGTATAATAAAACTCATAATTTGGTCTATTCACTTGTCGAATCATGAAATAACTAAAAAAGTGCCTTGCGATCCAAACATTATTGCATTTTAGGGGCATACCAACATCAATGATGAATTTTTGAACTCACAAAAAATAATTGGTAAGTATTGGTTGTATTAACAATGTTACAGCCCTCATGGTGAAAAATTTATAGATTAAAATACAAATATTCACATTTAACACATTGAATTTTTTTGGGCTTGTTATAGCCAAAAGGTTGCAGTATAGTACATTTAGCTAACTCACAATCTTGACACAACACGCGACATCCGAACTTATCCTTAATCCGATTATTTTTTTTCAAAGAGGTTATGGTAAGATATCTTTTATCGTCATTCAATGCTTCTTCCAAAAAGTGTATGCTATTTTCATCAAATTTTGACACGACAATATCAGAATCGATTTGTGGAGGTTCCAGTCTCTTGCTCAATATTTAGATATGAGAGTACATATACTTAGATTTTCCTCATCAGTGCACAATCTAGCATGGAAAGAATTGAGTAATCACGATGAGATCAGCCTTTCAAAAAAAATACTAGAGAAAACAAACTCAATGGTAGAATCTACAAATAAAAAGGATTTTATAATATCTATAAAATACTCAAATTGAAGCTCCGGTGGTGTAGTAGCAATAACAGCTGCACAATCCGGTCAAGCATTGCGGCCTTTCGAGTCGCAGATCCCGGGTTCAAATCCCGGCCGGAGCATCGGTGATTTTGAATTCTGAGACCAATTTAAGGAGTTTTGAGAGTTTTTCATTTAGGCATAATCTGTATACAGTTTTTCATTTACTGTGTATAGTTTTTTGTCAAAGTGAATATTGCAGTTTGTGCACGAATATCCTATCTTTTTGAAGATTCCATGGCTACCAGAGCGTATGTAGGTCGAATTAAGTCCTTTATTGCAAAAAGTACATCTGGTCATCTATGGCAATTAATGTATCATCAAGATCTTTAAAGATTTTGATAATGGGACTACGATTAAAAGGCCGCAATGCTTGACCGGATTGTGCAGGTGTTATTGCTACTATGCCACCGAAGCATCATCAAACACCCGTCCAAATAGACCTATTAAGATAAACCACCTTTGAAGCCACTTTTCTATTAGCAACTAGAGTCATTGAATTTAGAACTGCTAGCCGACATATTGTAACACACCAACATATTGCAGAATGTTTGTTACTGTTTCGGTGTCATTCTATTGGGGCGGCACCCCGCAGAATGTGACGAACTGGTGACAGATATCAACAATGATAAAATTCAGACAGGTAAGGAAGTCCTTTTTGCAAAACCTCTATCTTCCCTCTGATTACGCATTTTAACTTCCTTTCATAAGATTGCGAAACTTGTTTTTGACCTTGAAGGTATATAATCTCGGCTTTTGATACCAACGTAGAACTATCTGAGATCAAGAATTAAGCTTTATCGATTGTAAAGGGGGATCCATGTTCGAATGAGATACAAAACAATATTCTTACTAAACGAGACTTGTTTGATTGGTAGAATTTACCACTATATTCTCGTACAGTATTGCATCCATATTTTTAAGTCCCAATGGGTAGTCTCCGTATAGGAATTACATCCATACCAACTTCACCGTTCTCTACATATACTCCACGCCAAATCAAATTCATATACTCTTAATTTAACTTGCTCATATGTTTCATGAACAGGTCATCAACAAATACCATTATCTAATGCATTACAAATGTTTACCTTAGTCGATACCTTTGCTTCCAGTCCTCTATCTCCTCATTGGTTCTACTTTTCAGGAAATCGCTGTTCATAATTTGGAGTTGTTTTAGTTGCTCAAGTATTTGCTGGTCCTGAATATTTAGTGACTTGATTAATCCTGTGAGGATCTTCTCAATTATCTCTGATCTCATTAGAAGAAATACTACTTTGTTATCTCTTGTAATCTCATCAAATGGCGTTGGATTAGTATCCTCGTTCATACTTACTGATTCAGTCCTTAGAGGTAACTAATAATGCTTAAGGTGCATGTTTTTTGTCTTGTTCTATCATCGAAATCCTCAAAATATATTGGCGGCCTATTTGTTTCCTTGTTCTCTAATCATCTAGGGATGTCACTTCCTAAGTTAGTAACCTCTGTAAGCTATGGAGATATTCGTTTTTGACCTTGAAGATATAGAAGTTCAGATGAATAGCATGGGTGTAAGACTATCAATCTAATCAAGAATTAAGTTTTTTCGTATGTACAGTAATAATGTTACAAATCTTGTTAATGCTAGTGATAACGGGTGAATGGTTTAGAAGCGGCCCGGTTGATGTCAAAGTTTAATTCTTAAGAATATACGCACAGTCACACTACGTAATAGTCAAATCATACGATTATCTTCTCTAATCTAATGGGCCGTAGCATTCCTTCATTTAGACAGTTGATTGAAGTAGAGCGGTTGAACTGGTCCGAATTAAAGAAAGAACTACCATCCAAGAAAGAGAATGAAGCGTTTGATCCCATATTTGAAAACGCTAAACTTTATACACAGTATCTATCAAATGCCAACAGACCAGTACCAATAGAGCCTATTATGATGGGTGCTTTGTTCCATAATTATAATATGTTATTGAAGTTTTGCAAAGAGGAGGTCTACGTTCCGGAAGAATACCTGACATAGAAACTGATTTCAAAGGAAAGACTCATGCCTCTGACAAAAATATTGTTTGACAAAACTTACGAAGGGTGGCAAGGTCTGCTCTATGCCCTTGATAAGGTTGATAGAGAGCAATTTTCATCAATGTCAGTTGATTATCATAATATCTTGAATGGGGGGCGGCAAAGGCTGAGGTGGGTAGTGAAATTTTTAGTGTCCTTTTAGATCTGGATGCCCTTGATAGCAATCATGGAATTACAAGCTATATCTAAAATAGGTAAAGAAGAAAAAATCCATTGGAAAAGTGGAGATATCATCACCCCAGGGAATAAAGGAAGTATGAAACTCTTCGAACTATACAAACTATATGACTTTAACCTATAAGACGGTGATTGCATAGTCTTAGAACAGGAACATCATCTAAACAGAATCAGGCATCTGCCTAAAGACTCGGCCCTCCTAACCTATCATCCAGAACAACAATTCAATGAAATTATGTGTCCTTACATCTACATAGAATTAAAAAACGAAAATGTTATAGAAGCTAAAATCAGTATATAATGTAGGATGACTTCATGTCCTAAATCAACTGGTGGTTTACCAAGATGAATATAGGTAGTGGATTATATGGTCCTGCCACAAATGTAACTCCTAAGGGAGAGAAACACTGGCCTCCTCTCAATGAGAGAACAAGGACAGGGTATAGGGATAAATTGTGGCTAGATGAATGTAGGGAGGAACATATGTTTCTTTCTTGGTTGACTAAATGTAAACACTATAGTGCAGAATATTATGAAGATTGATTATTCATTTAGATGATTTTGATTCAGTGTTCTACGCCACTAAAGGTTTTAGAATGTTGAAGATAAAGAATAGTGGGCGGTCAGAACCATAGTAGACAAAGATTCAAAATCTTCCGTGTCAGTCCTTTTCCTTTTTGTATTGTCTTGCAGAATTAAAAATGGATGAACAGAATTAAAAAGTCCTCAGAGAGAAATGTCAAGACTGATGTTAATCTGTTAGACTTTATCGACTGATCATTTTGGAAATAGTTCAAGGTTCGTTGATATCATTGCGGCCCCACTACTTAAACTCAACAGCAATATTTCTAATTTGTGAGAGTGTAGATACTCGATAGTGATAGGTGAGATGTACCGTCGCCAAACGTTTTGGAGATTAAATACAGTATTTTTTTCCTTCTTTTTGACTCAAAAAGTCATTAATTGATGAAAAAACTTTTTTAATCGTTTAGTGCTCAAATTTGGAAAGCGTGGGTTTTACCTAACGAAACGGGAGGCACCTCACGTTATTTTAAAGTAGATTGTTTTATCTATAGAGATCAATCATGGTTCGGTATACCATTATATGCCATCTGTAACCCTGACAATTATATCAGATCAGCAGCAAGAAAACCACGAATGAAAGTTCTTTTCATCAAAATGGATGGGAATAATGAAGATGATGAAGATTATGCAATAGATGTCAAGAAAACCTCTGAATAGTCTTTAGGAATGGGTTGTCGAATTATACTGAATATGGAACTTCCTACCTTTTCTAATGACGACATCATTTCAATGTTAGCAGTTGCAATATCACTACTTTCCTTCGCAATTGTATTATCTCATAACAAAAAGAAGGCAAAAAGTGATCAATTCAAGTTCGCAGGGGATTTAAACGATAGAATTGAACGTATAGACAACAAAATCAGTGATGTGATAGAACAGTTTGACAGATCGACAAAATCCGAAGATGACTGGAAATATTTTCTCGACGCAAAAGGGGATTTATCATCTGAAAAGCTGAACACTCTTGAATTTCTCTCATTGTTGATAAACAACAACGAAATTACTAATAGAAGTATTATCAAGCATTTTAAGCCTACTTTGATAGAGGAATCAAAATATATATTCAAACAATACCCAGAACTGGAAAAGATGAGCAAAAATCCGTTGAATTAAGAAAGATACTAGGAAGATTTGTAAAATGGGAATTAAAATACTTTTAGAATATTACCTTAACTCATTTATATCTCTGGTATAATAGTCACATTTACCGCAAAGAATGATATAACTTCCAGGTTTCATATTGATTAATTCATACATACTTATAAAACTAGGATCTTTTCCCATTGGTGTATCGACTTTAATACTAAACTCTTCTTTTTGTTTACATTTTGGACAACCCCTATCAAGCATAAATTGTAACCATGAAACCGTTTCATCTCCTGCCATACTATTACCTTTGATTTCTTTTCCCTTATATAAACAAATTTTATCCCCTGAAAAAAGATGTCAATCATAATTAGTAAAGATGATGGTTTTTTAGACCTGTTACGGACGAACTGTTCTACCTTACCTAAATCCTTTAAATGAGTTGATGAAAAATAGGTATGTTAGTTCATAAGACAATGATTCAGGTAGAAAGAATGCTTTCTGAAGCTAACGGTCCCCACTACAAACTATTTTTAAATTTTGTAGTAGAAGAATCTCCAAAGAGGACCGTGACTACGCCAGAGACAAAAAAGAATCACCAATCCTTCATAAGAAAAATTTCAGATAATATATCTGATCGCAAAATCATCTTGACATTGAATATCTTCGATTTCATTATGATAATACTTAGACTCTTCTGGGGTTCAAAGTAGATTACCATAATTAAACAATTTAACATGTACTGGTCTAGAATGGTATTTTATATTATTCAAAGGTTTTAGGAAAGTATGGATGGTACTAAGGGGTAAATTTTCTTACAGCAACAGTTATGGATATCTACAGAATAGCTGTAAGAAAATACACCCTCTAGCACTTAATCATTTCGTCCTTCAAACAAACTGAAATCGGCGTTCTAATTTCTTTTGAAACATTATGCATTCATTTCACTATCAGCCTATGTATTCTAGTTAAGTTCTCTGTTATCACATTAGATTTGGAAAATCGATCTAAAAATAGCGGGTGCTAATTATAAAAACAGAATTTGTTCCTCTTAATAGACTAAAAAAGGTGATAATCAGTTAAGAGATAAAGAATTGAACTGTCTCGGGTTTCTTTGCAGGAGTATTTTTCCCCAATATGTACTGATTATAGTCATCACCATAATCGAGATTTACTTCAAATTCAGTCCCTACAGGAACGTCGCTTGATTTAAATGTAAATGCTTTCGAAATGGTTTGTCCCGCTGGGAAATAGATGCCATATGCCGGCTTGAAGATATTGTCGGGATAATTACCTATACTTACCGTGATTCCACCGTATGTGTCCTGTGGTAACTGGTTTATAACTTCAACAATGACCTTGAAAGTTCCTTTTGAATTTGATGGTGGCTGGTTGCTTCCATTAGAACATATTTCAAATCCATCATTGTACCCACTCATGAATTCTGATGTGTGAAAGCTGGGGCCCTTGCCTGCTTGATTTATGTATCTCTTAGAAGGATCATATATTTTTGTATCAGAACATCCATGGGTGTATCCCGAATTGTAAGCAAGAGTATTCGAGCCACCGTTACCACCATCATCAACTTTGCAGTCTGCAAGGTTTGGATAGGTCTTGCACAGATCATCTTTATACCCACATGTTTTCATGTCAGGTCTAAAAATCATTCCAGACGGACAGCCCTCGGAATTTGGGATGCACCGTCCTGTTTCATCATCATCGACCGTGTGATAATCTTCAGGACACCCTCCTCTGGGAAAACACTGACCATCCTCATTCATAGCAAAGCCTTCAGGACAATTACCATTTTCATCAGGAGCACATTTGGGTAATGATGGATCAAACAAACAATCCCCATCAGGTTGTGAATTAGAAGGTCCACTAAGTGTATTTGATCCACCGGCTATGTTTTGTTCATCATTTATAATACCTGAACTATTTTCTGCAGAACCAGGTTCTGATGTCAATTGCTCATCTGTACTTTCAGTGATTTCTTCTTGAGAAGTCTGTGGAATAGATTGAATTACGTTTTCTGTTGACGAATCAGTTTCATTGGATTGTCCATACACATTCCAGCTTGAGGTGGCAGAGCCCAGAACAAGAGTAGATAAAATTGTGAAAATTGCAATAATATTGACATCATGTTGTATTTTTTTTCGATTTACACTGTTAAATTTAATATAATGATATCGATCCATACTTTTTATCAATATTGAATATATGTAAATGCAATTCTAAAAGGTTTTCTTATAGTAGATTTTCAAGAAAAGGGATAGTAGTTGAATCGCTGTTAGCAAATATAATTGAATTGATACGAAACTAAGAAAAATATAAGATTGAAAATGTAGCATTTGTATTGAATCCTGGTACTCAATCTTTACTGGATTAGATACTATTCGCTAAGGGGTATTTTTTCTTACAGCACAAAAGGAACCACATCAGGGTAGGCAAATCGTATGACGCGCCCACAAGTGTTAGTAAGGAATGATTTCAGACGATGACAAGGCCTCGCACTATGTGGAGTGCAAGACCTTTGAGGAAGTAATGAATACCGTCGCGTTAAATTCTCATAAATTGCTTAATAACATTATCACACTTTTTCTTATTCAATACTTCCATAATATTTCTACAGGTGTAAATATGAAAAGCCGCCTCGAATTACCAGAATCAATTAATGACTCTAGTGACGCAAATGACGCAAATATAGAGTCCCTGTTTCATAGAGTCCCTGTTTCAATCATTTGTTTAAGGTGCACCTTCTAACTCAACCAAGAATGGAAACCAAAAACAATCACAATCCTCAAAATCAAATCGAATTGTAAGATCAGACAAAAAAGCTGAAATACTATTACCATCAAACCCTTCAATGGGATCATAGAATAGCGTCATTCGTATCAATAGCTCACTACCAAATCAGAGATTAATTCATTTCATTGATATTGATATGAGATGGTCCTTTTTTAGGACGAGTTTGGAAGTTGAAATAATTCACATTCATTCAAAATCTAATAACATATAAGATACCTTCTGTGTTTTTAGGGTAGATTTTAAAATGTATTGAAGATATTTTTGTTTGAACTCCGAGAAAAAGAACCTGGTTAATAGTCAAAGCAAACTGCTGTAGTCGTGATCCTAACATCACCTAATACAAATATAGTCACTTCCCATCCAGACAAATCAGATTTGGGACCATCTTGAAAGTATTGCATATCGCCTAATGAATTTGTACCTATTGGTTCTATATCATATCCACCTCCCATTACAGTATCACCTTCGTCGCAGTATGTTGTAGCTTTTATCACTTGCTCTTTACCTCCAAATCCTTCTCCCACCACTACATATTCTCGGCCATCAACGGCTGATGGCCCTGATGAACCCATCGGGCCGGTAGCATCCGTATCCCCTTTTTCACCTTGTGGGCCCGGGGGAGCCTGTTCATCCGATCCTATTGAGCCTCCAATTTTCTCCTCTGCTACATTGTTGCATCTTAATGAAATGATATCTCCCGAAATACACTGTACTGTTCTGATGAGTAGAGTGTGGGTTCTCCTCGCTATGAG
Source organism: uncultured Nitrososphaeraceae archaeon (assembly GCA_963850055.1). Taxonomy (GTDB): domain Archaea; phylum Thermoproteota; class Nitrososphaeria; order Nitrososphaerales; family Nitrososphaeraceae; genus Nitrosocosmicus. Next base: position 213,005 of record CAWKJS010000031.1, read on the forward strand.
AGGCTTTATTCTCTCCGTCTCTGTCCTGTCCAATTGCATTGTTACCATTTTGAGCATTTATCGTCTCAAAAGGTAAACTATCAATAGAAATTATATTGAGCAAAGGTACAGAAATTACTATTAGCAACAATTTTGTAATAAATTGCACAGAATTACCCTCCACTTTGTTTTTGGCATAGTTGAAGTATGTGAGGGCCCAATTTCTCGAAGTTTACTTGCTTTTGAATTATGTCAGAGATTTTAGCCTCCTTAAAGTCGATACTTTCTAATAAATCTCCTCTGCAATATCCTGTAATTAGAAGAATTTTTACCTGAGAATTGTATTTTCTTATCTCCTTGGATAGTTCCACCCCATTCAAATCTTTCATAAACATATCTAAAAGTATCAAACAGTATCTCGTGGGATATTGTTTAAAGTGATCTAGAGCTAACAACGGCTCAGCAAAAGTGATCGTATCAAAGCCGGATCTTGCAAGAGACAAACTAAAAAGATGTGCTATATCCCATTCGTCCTCTACTATCATTACAGATAAGGGCACGGACATACTCTAACAGAGCTCTTCAAGTCGGAGCTTCAACTCATCCAACAAGATAGGTTTCTCAATTACGGCTGAAATCCGAGCTTCTTGGAAAGCCTCTTTCCTATACAACTCGTCAGTACAAAATGCCGTTATTAGAAGAATTTTTACAGTAGTACTGTATTCCCTCATCCTTTTAGCAAGGTGTATTCCATCAAGATTAGGCATTTGCCAATCGGTTATTACTACAGAGTATTTGCCATGATTCTGGCTGAAATGGTCAAGTGCTGACAGGGGATCGGTGAAAGAAACAGAATCAAAACCAGACTTCTCAAGAAATCTTTTATAAAGATATGTTAGTTCCTCTTCATCGTCCACCACCATCACAGATGGTCGTGTGGACATATTTAATTAGAGTTACTAAAGTTTATAAACAGTGATCATTCAATTATGAGTTTCAAAAAGTATGGAGATAATGATTCGCCAGTCAAATTACTAACTTGTGAGGAACTCACTGCTTTTAAAAGTATTGTAATCTATCTATTAGCGGGCTTTGACGTTGAAAGAAGAGAAGGTGGGTCGAGTAGATGTGAATCGATGACATCGGGGGCGGTTTTTATGGTTGGACAATAGCCCCGGATGATTAACAGGTAAACTATTGAAGATATTATCAGATTAGATTCTATACACAGATGCATTAAGAATGAAGGGTGTATAATGGTATTGAAAACCATATACAGAACTTAATCTAAATTTGGACGGACGCTAAGGGGTAAAAATTCTTTCAGCCATTTAAATGAAGGCGATAATACAGAGAAGCGGTAAGAAAAAACCACCCGAAATCACTCCTCACCGAAATCATCTACATTCTAAAATCGGTTTGATTAGTGTCTCTCCTAATGGTTTAGATACTCTTTTAGGAACTCACTAGTCTTTAAAATGGCTAAAGACGATTCAGGAGTTTTGTATAGAGTCGTTTGGAAGACATGGGGCATACCTTCATAAACATCCAGTTTTACTGGAATATTCGCCTGGTCCAAAGCTTGATAGAGTCTAACTGAATCGCTAAGCAAGATTTCTTTAGTTCCTACTTGAATAAGCGTAGGTGAAAATCCTGTACTAAAGTTCCCATAGATTGGAGAAACATAGGGATTTTTCTGATCTGAAATGTTAGCATATGCTCCGCCCATACTTCTCAACATTGAATCGGGAATAAATGGGTCCGCATGCTTTAGTGTTGAGTATGTGTCACCAGCTCCAGAAACATCTGTCCAAGGAGACCAAAGTGCTATAGCAGCTGGAACCCCGATACCTTCATCACGCATTTTTAAGACTGAACTTGCAACCAATCCACCACCAGCAGAATCTCCATATATGGCAATATTCTCGAGTGAGATTCCCTTTTCTTTTAATGCTTTAATCACAGAAACAACTTCACTTGTTATCTCATTCCATTTTGAAGAAGGAGCAAGAGAGTAATCTACGGATATAACTCGGAGTCCAGTTGCATTTGCCATCGGTATAGAATTGTTTAATGTGGAATTTGCTCCAAGGAGAGTATACCCCCCTCCATGTACATATACCAGAACTTTTCCATTATCCATCCAGTTTTTAGGTTTGATGTCCACTACAGGTACATTCCCTAATTTGGTATAAGTGATATTAGGTTCAAAACTCTCAACTAATGATTGAGATTGTATAGAAGACATGGCAGAAATCTGTTTGTTCATTTCTTCCCAACTTTTCAAATCATTTGATCCAGGAGTAACAAACTCGGGCATCTGATTTGTTATATTTTTAAAAACATTTTGAGCTTCTTCTGATATAGTACTAGGTATGGTTATCGATGAACCGTTACTGTCTTTCTCTTGAGCAAATACAGAATTAAACAACCCCATATGGAAGAATAGAGCAAAACTAAAACAAAATGCTATTGTTAATATGAATTTCTTCATATCAATGTCTCCGGGTTAGGATATTTCCTCAATCTTGCCAAAGCCCCCAAATGTGACTATGGAGCCTGGAGTAATTAGTTCCATGAATTGTTTGTAGATTGGTTCAGCACTTTTGTCACCTTTCATACTCTCAATAAATTCTTTTACGTGCTCAGCATCTCTATAGGATTGTATTTCCAGCCAAACTTCTTCATCTTCACTGGCTGAAATTGTTTTAGACAAATTCACAAATTCCATCATGTTTTCTCTGCTAGTAAGAGAAAATACTTCAAAGCTAGATGCACCATGTTTGATGAAAAAATCTCGAGACTGTCTGTTAACTTCTACGATCCCATCATGGTTTTTCTTGGGGGCCCGATAGAGGAAAATTACAATCTGACCGCGTGAACCTTTTAGGTTTGAGGAAGTGTTTGTACCACTCATGATTGTTCATACATATAGAAAATATAAAAATCATCAAGGGATCAAAAGTATACTACCAAATCTCAAGAGAGCAAAGCCAAAAGTATTTGAATTAAATCCGTCGCCTTTTTTATCATCATAGAATCTATGTTTTTTTAGTGCTTGTAATGGTATCTGAAACCATTTTTAGGTTTTAGACTTTCAAGGACTAAGGTATGTCTTTTCTTACAGCACCTTTATCCCTGTTTATGCCAAAGAAGTAAAAGATATTGCAACTTAATAGTTAATGTTCAATCCTTACGCGATTTGCTTTAGATTAGTATAGGATATCAAAAATAGTAAACTTGAATGTGGTCAAATTAGATTGTTTCATGTAAGTTCGAACCAAATTCCATTTCTTTTTTGAAAATCATGTTGAACTTCAGTTCTTTCAAACTTCAGCCGCCCATTCTCACTCGCCCTATCACACTCAATACTGTATGGTTTCTCTAGTATTCTGTGAGATTAGGCTAATTCAAATACTGAATCGTATTCAATCTTCTTCATAGTAGTCAGCATCATAGTGCTTACACATTTCTAACCAAGTAATAAAAATAGATTCTTTGATACATTTATCTTTAATCAATCCAATAACATATTGAGTCCTTGTTTGATTACTTGGAGGGGGCCAGTATTTTTCGCGTCTCGGCTCTACCTTTAGAGCAGGACCACACAATCCACCACCTAAAGTCAGCTTGGTACACCTCCAGTGGCTTTAGGAAACGAAGTCAACCAATAATATTTGCCCACCTTACAATCAATAGTCTCTCCAGTTTATAGTCCTATGAATATATAAGCATATGCTATTTCATCGAATTGTTAGTCTGGATGGTAGCAGTTGTCAGAGTGTTAAGATTAGAAAGGATTCAGAAATAGTTACAAAACAGAGAACCAATCCATTTATGAAAATTCATGAGGATTAGCGTTAGACGCACTTTACCCCACTACAAAACTGTAAATTATTGAATCGGGTAATAAACTAGATTGTATGACTGTCCTAGATTAATAATGGTTTAAAATGGCATTCAATACTATCAACAGGTGTTGTTCGAATTAGACGGTCGCGATGGGGTAATTTTTCTTACAGCATATTTACAAGATTGATATTAAGTAGTTGTAAGAAAAACACCCTCTAACATGGATGGACCAATCAAGTCATTAAGGCAAACTGAAAGGCGTAGCGACCCAACTTAACACATTTACCTTTCATCTTGATATCCCATCATGTAATTTGAATAGCTTTTGTCATATCCCAACAATTTTTGAAAAGATGGGCCGGCAACTTATCAGATAAGTTAATGTAACAATGAGCTCAACATTGGTCTACTCCTCTTTAATAATCTCGTTAGTGTCGGATCTATAGTGTGATCGATTCAATAACGCTTGATGGTCTCTTCCCTGTATTTCTTTCTCATCCCCCATCCACGAAATGACCTTGTTCTCAACTTATAGTTACAGCATGGACAATATGGATCTTCATTCCATTGTATGAAAATCTCGCAAACGCTGCATCTTTTCTGTCCTTCTGTGTATCTCGATGGGATATTAGGATTCCTATTAGCTCTGTATCTTTCACATATTCCATTACAATTCAATTACTATATTTCGGTGGAATTAATCTTGATTGGAAATAAATATTTTATTGCATTTCTCCATTGGTCATATATTCCATAATTTCTGGGGCCCCCAGCACATGAGTTCAACAAAGGATATCTTTCAATGGATTCACTGTTAATTGAAGTATCCAATCATATGGTTTTTACTGAGATTCTCTAAAGTTTCCTTTTTCATGGAACATTATTCATCCATCGATGTCGAAGAGATGTAAAATAACATCCCCTTGTTCCCTAAGGACTGCTGTTTCTGAGAAGAGAACAAATCACTTCATTATGAAGTAATATATCATAGATCATCGGGATCAAGTTGAAATCCTGAAGATCAGATTAGTACTGATACGTTCATCATTTTCAGCCCTGCTTAGGCCACATAAGTATTCATAATTATCATTGTCTTCTTCTATACGCTAGCCATTACTATTATCGATTGAGTTCTGTGTCCATTGACAACCGGGCTATTCAGTCTTTACGGTATAAAAGTCTGAAAGTCGGGTACCATTTGTGATAGCACGGAACCGATCAAATCAAATGTTCCAATTACATGGGAGTCGAAGAAATTTGAGTTGACTCATATTATAACGACGAACCTTATAAATACAGAATTAAATTAGGAAAAGTTTATCTATGGGATCTTGAACTATTCAATAATGGCTTTGAATAATGAATTCATTGAAACGGGTACTGATCTATTTGAAGAGTTCAATAAAAACTTGAACTGGATAAATATGAACTATGAGTTCCTACTTTTATATTATAAGAACAAATACGTGGCGGTTAGAGATGAAACCTTGATCGACAGTGATTTTGTCTATTCAAATTTATCAAAAAGAATCAAATGCAATTATGAAAGTAGTTGGAGGTCAATAGCAATACTAGCTATCAAGGAAGAAAACAGAATATTTTAGTGACACAAATGACAGTAATACAAACCTCGCCCTTTAAACTTTAAATCGATAATACAACTATACCCCACTTTATCAGACAATAGATAGAAAAGAAACAAAGACAATTAGTTCATGAACTACTAGAGAATTTGTATTCATAAGCCACCCTGATGAACAGTCAACGTCAATGGATTCAAAAATAGCGTCACTCAGTTAACAAGTAATTCATGTAATTTATCCAACTTTTCTTGTATTTCGTCAAATTTAGACATGTCGGGCCGGTAATAGTGTCTAACAAATATTGAGTTAGGTATTCGGCCTTGTAACAGATCTATTAACTCTGATTCTACCCCTTCGTTCCTTAAGAAAGTAGCAAAGATCTTTCTACAATATGACATATAGAATTTTTGAGTATTTAGCAAAAATGTTAACCTAATCTTTTTATGATTCACAGGATCATTTTGACAATTTCAAATAAACGAATCAATTACATGAAGATTTGTTGAACATATACGTATAGAGATTGATAGTGACATTATTTGAGAAGTAATATTTCAAATCTCACAAAAATACAATCTGAAATCATGAAGGATGTAAAATAAAATAAAATAATTAATGACCTCAAAAGTTTCAGCGGATCCATAGACGTCGATAATAAAATCGTTTTATGAAAATGATAAATGACAGTTACCTCGGGTTAGTCGTAAGTGAAATTATTGCAAAAGATAAAAAAAATTAAGATTTATTGTTTTTGGACAGCGTTACTACCCGAATTATTTTAACTTTGTGTGTTTGCGTTGTTTCCAGAATTAGTTGTGTTGCCACCAGATACTACACCACTACCTTGGTTGGAGGATAGTGATTGGCTATACCTGGGTTGGCAGAGTTACCTGTTTTACCTTTTCGGCTTCCACTGCCACCTTGTTGTGCTAATGCGTTGTTACCGCTGTTTGTTTGATTTTGTGCATTTACGTTATTACATGAAACTAAAGTTCCGGCACCTGAGACACATAGCGCATTTTGGTTAGAGGATTGTAATTGGTCTATACCTTGGTTGGCTGAATTACCTTGAGCAAATACATTCACAGTCATAGAAGTAGGACCCAAAATTAATACAAATGATATTGCTAATACTGCAAAAGTCATTAAATCTTTATTTATTGTAATGAAATTTTTCATTCAATGACAGTAAATGCTTTCGCGATTTGTTCCAATTTCCCTTTTGATCTAGCATTTAACGTTCGCTCGTATGACTTTGAAATATTTCTTTGAATATGAAGATATAGAATTTAACATTAGCGTTAGAATATTTGTCTATGAATGATAAAATTTTTGAAGGTTCACATGTCAACGGGCTAGCCGCTTCGTAAACTGAATGCAATCACGCTCTCTTTGATTCTTGACGGATAAATAATAGATGGCCTGCTTACGATGTCACCAAATCTACATTATTTGCTGAGGAAGAATTCTTATCCTTCTTAACCTTGGATGTGAGGGAATGTCTATAACTCATAAGGATCGATTACATCATTTCTTTCTCTAATCTCATCTGTCTAGCTAGAGAAACCTTTAGTTCAATCAACTCTGGAGTAGTAAACATAGATAGTAAAACATGATTATCCATTGGTTCCTTGTTGATCTGAATCTCTTTAGCAATTCTTTTGTTTCTGCCAGATCCTTCCCTCTTTATGATGGATAATTGAATTCCCAGATGTGCAAAGTTGAAATTTCCGAAGGGTAGTTTTGAAGTAAGGTATTTACAGTCTTCTGCTAGTCTGATCCTTGATTCCCTTTCAGATATCATATAAAAAGTTAATATATGCTTAGGTATAATTTGGTTTGAAATATTTTTTTAATAGTAATTCTAAATAGAATTTGTAAGTGACAAAGTCATTGCCAATCATTGCTCGATTATAGCCCAGATGCCTACTAACCGACAATTGAATAGTAGGGAAAAATAGTCTAGTCATGAGTTAAAATGTTTCGGTCGTATTTTTTAATACGTTTGGTGCAGTGGAGAATGGCGATTTTTCAAGGGTATCATAATTAAACCTTTTCGGTAATTAGGTAAATCTCCATAGATGGTTATTGAAGATGTCCCATATCCAAAACCTTCGTAATATAATTTTGATATTGTGTATAGTTTGCATATAGTTTGCTTTCAAAAAATTACATTTGCTTCCTTTATCTGTACCATCAAAGATTTTGTCAGTTAATTTTTCAAAAGCAGTAATTATACCAAACTGATCTTTACTGCTATCATAATCAGGGCTGCAACGGGATTGACTACTACATCTATTCTAGTATCTGTGCTAACAGACTAAGGCAGTGTACATAATAAGAATGCGAGGACGAGTGCCTCTGAATCCGACAATAAACATCCAGATCAGAAGAAATGTGTTAACATACCAGATGATGGGGTTAACATCAACGACAACCGTTATCAGAGTCTCCGTGCAACGTTGATGGTGTAAGTGATGGTCACAGCCAACGAAGACTTTACAGATTAAATTTTTCTAAATCATTAAATTAGGCATGGTTATATTTAGCAGTAATACCTTTAATAGAATTATATTCCCTAAGAATTGAATGATACCATACAGGCAGTTATTCCCATTTTTTAATTGTCTATTTCATTACAAAATAAATATCAATTGTAACATATTAGATTGCGATTGAATAACCTAACTGAGCTCTCTCCTTTGAGGGGAACGAGTGCACCTTATAATGTGAAACTACCGTATTATTTTGGGAGAATAATCATGAATTTTATCAAAAGATTATTATTTGTAATATATAGAAAAATTTCCCATATTCATATCAAATTAATACTGCTTTGACCTATGTATATCATAATACTTGGGGCGACAATAACCGTAAGCTCAAGTTATAAAACAGCAATTGGGCTCTTCTCAAGTCAGGTGAAAACGATCCACAATATTGTTTAACCTTCAGTCTTCTTTGATATAAATGTGACCGGTGCCATAACATGGATTACATCCGTCACCTTAATGAGATAACTATAGAAATTGTTGGTGATCCATTCTATCATGTAGTAACTTCATATCATTAGGTTCCCTAAACGGATATTGATCTTACATATTTGTCCCTTAAGAAAAGAATATGTACTCTAGTGTTCATATATATTAAGACCAGTATTTTCACTGGACGACAGATCACCAGAATTACAGGAATTTATGATGGTAGCATTTGGTGGCGCATAACAATATGAACCCTGCATAGAGCTTTGTGAACTGGTTAAAGATCGATCCTCACCATTATCACTACCAATAACACCGAATTCCACGTAGGCGTACGATAGATTAGTGGTGATAACTGTAATTGAAATCGCCAGAAATATAGTTAGGAATGAAAAGCCCACCCATTTGTTAAAGTGAATAATACTCATTAATTATGTTATTGCTGTGTCATATATCGCAATTATGTTATATTCAACTGAAATTGTTTTACATTAATTTGTTACCGAAAGAAGGTAGATAATTACTGTAGTTTTATCTAATTAGAAATCCAATTTCAATACCACATTTAAAACATAGGCCGATAACTATAGTCACCATGATCACTCCTGCCATAGTTTAGGAAAAAAGCATAAATCCACGTACATAGGTAATATTTTTCTTTGACTTCTCAGATCTAAAAAAAATTAATCTTCTAGGAAGTAGGATAGAAAATATTTAGAAATACAATTTGTAGCCATTCAAGAAATGCAACATTCAGCCATCATGAAAATTGAGTATGATTCCAAATGAAATGTATTACTCTACTCAACTTCTTGTCCATCATTTTCAATGATGAGGACAAAGGTGAAATTGAAATTTAACTATTTTTGTTTTTATTCAGCAGCAGTTCTATTATGAGTCGTAGCGGAGGTCGCAGATGAGTCAGTACCCAAAACAGAATCTGTTTTGGATTGATGCATAGAAGCATCATCGAGAGGCTGACCGTATGTGTCAGTTTGTATCGAATAATTATCTAACGATGACAATAACAACAGTATAAGTATCAAGGTAGGAATCATAGCCAAAGAGCAAAAAGTCTTTAATTTCATAATTTAGAATGCCATTTAATCCTTTAAAAATTTATTGTGGGAATCGATCTCTAACACCAATTTCAAAGAGGGTTCTTAAACCATCAGAGATCAATGAGGTAGAATGTCAACGGCCGACTATACAAATCTAAATGATCAAAAAATACCCAAATTGATGTCCTGTACTCAGCTTTATTTCATACTGATCGTGATTTCAAAATCAAAATCCCGTAATTGCTTTTCACTTTCATTCGGGTATTGATTTTAATTTAGTTTGTTGATTCAGGGCTAGGATTTTCCATATTCTTCGAACGAAACCAATTCGTGAATTGTCAATCTGTTCTTCTTTTTGGTTTTGCCATCAATTTTCTTTTTTGGATATCCAAATCCTACTACAATCACAGGTTTATAATCAATCGGGATAGAGAAATCTTTTCGTATCCGATCTTCTTCTATCCCAGTAAATAGAGCAGAACCGACACCGTAATTCCATGCAGCAAGTTGCATATTCTGCACTACTTTGCCAGCATCAATTAGATGAAAACGAAAATAAGGATTTGTTAAAACTATTATTGCGAAATTTGCCCCGGAAATCCATTTTCCGCTAGTGCTATCATTGGATAATTTAATCAGATTATCTTTGTTCTGTATGACTATAAATCTCCAAGGTTGAGTATTTAGAGAACTACCAGTAAGCCTAGCTGATTCCAAAATTTTTAGCCTTATTTCTGAAGAGACACTATTTTGATCATTAAATTCTCTAACCTCGAGTTTGGTTATTATACAATCATAAGCATCCATGTTATACCATTTATAATTGATCATATTAATCATTTCAGATAAATCTATAGATGAATATTTATGAAATATTTACATTCAAATAATGTAAATATGAATCGAAGGTCCTAAAATTACGGTAATTAACCATGGCTTGCTTTTCTCTACATTTTTGTTTGATAATAGCATTAAATTCGATTTGCTTACGAAATTGAAAATCAGTAGATGATAAAACGATTAATAGTATTCAAACATTAAGTATATTATCTCTATTCATCAAAAACAATCCCGGTTTTTTTGGCAGAGAACTTAAAAATTATATCTGGTTCTGCTTGCGGCATAGGGGAAGAAGTATTAGTTACAAGGAGTATCAGAATTAAATAATGATTCTTTCGTGCTTTACCATCTAAGGATTATTATATCAAATCAAAAGACGAGAAATGAAATAGATCAGTGATGAAAGTCAGCCTGAAATAATCTTCCTTAAGCTCTGGGCAGTATTTTAATAGCGAGCCAAAATTGTATGAATAAAAATATTAAACTGATCTAAATCAGGATTTGATTTTATTGGCCCTGTCGATAATGAGGATTTATCCATTCAATGAAGCTGGCATAGTTTAAGGAGCGAGCATCCTCAAGATAATTGGAAAGAATCTTGATAAAATTAAATCCATTAATAAGATCGAAACTTAACACAAGGTCGTGCAATTTACAGTCTGCAACTTTATGCGCATATTCTAGTGGTGATAATTTTACAGAATATTCACAGTAGTTATAAAGTCTGCCACCTCCAATCATTCTTTTCAAATTCATTCTCATTGCAATATCCTTTCTCCCCTGATACAACTTGTGACCTATTCCTCTATGTCTAACTCGAGGATGTGTGGATATATCTGCCCCATATAGAGTATCACCAGCTGGGAAATGGGTTGTAAGCATTCCATTCCCCGTAATACTCTTCCAAGTATGGTCTGCATAAATAGGATTTAACTGAACAATTAGGCTTGTAGCTGATCCTACAATCTTTTTCTCAAGCTCAGCAACAAGTTGGCCCTCTGGGAATATATCTAAATGACTCTTTAATTCGTCAGGATGCCAAATATTACCCATCTTTGCTAAATCAGCAAAAGATTCTTCCTGCAATTTTACGATTTCTGGAATATCAGCTACTGTGGTGGGCCTAATTAGAACTGAATCCGAATCAAGTACATAAAATGAACTCATTAATGCACTATAGGATTACACTAAAGATTTAAGTTTTTTTCGTGTGCAGATGGGTATTGGATTGTTGACACACTACCGGTGAATTCTGCACCAATCGACATGTAATGAATTATTAGATTATTATCTTCCGAGAGCTTTGGTATATGAAAAAGAACAGAGAAAGGGTGCACTGGTATCAAATTTCAGTGCTACTACAGAAGGTATTCAAATTCAAATTCAAATTCACGCAACAACTGGAGACTCGATGAAATTAGAAACATTCTACTATAATTGAATGATTATTATGTTATTTCACGGCAATGTTAATCACAGCAGTCACCTAGCAAATAGTCTAAAAATACCATGTCAAATAACTCGTTCGTCCAAATTCCAATTTGATAACTGCAAATATGTTGGAACGAGTTCTGGAGTGATATAAAATGCCATTCATTTGAATAAATGCATCTCTGAGAAGATCTCTTAATAGCATCGGAAAATACTTGTGGTGGCCAAGGTAACCATGTATTATTGTTAATTTAGACCTTCTTAAAGAAATTACTTGTCTCAAAGATCAAGTCTTCACACATATAGAATGTAAAATGTGCCCTTATCGAAATCATTTATGGTAAATAGGTATTTTACTATGTGGATTGGTTGTATGTAAATATCAATTGTCGGATTGCAACATTGGCTGAAAAAATAAGGACTATTCTAAAAGGAATCTAGTCCATGATTATTAATCACCAAAGATATTTGCTTTTCACCCAAATGTGATATATATTAGATTGAATAATTTATTTGATATCATGTAGATGGAGTATGTGGAAACAAAATAAAAGTGGAGAAATGCTTTTTGTAACATATATTTAAAGCGACTATTCTTGATTTAATAATATAAGTACGGCATATTCTTTTAGGATCCTGAGGATAACGTAATTATGATAAAAACAAGCATTAATAAGTTCAGAGTAAATTACTTATGTAGGCTAGGAATTATTATTGAATGAAAGAGACTTTCAGTTAAATCCATTTGTTGAAAGGTTTAATGAATATATTAATAAGATTAATGAGTCCTTATCGAGAGAGATAGAGTCTTATTCTTGGTCAGAATTTTATCTTCCACTTAAGTATGCCTGTCAGGGCGGTAAAAGAATAAGACCTTTGATCTTGAATCTAGCAGCCGAAACTATTAATAATGACAATATCAGCTCCCTAAACTCAAAGTCGAGGGAAAACATATTTGCTGTTTCTTCAGCTATCGAATTACTACATACAGAATCAGTTATTCATGATGACATAATTGATTCAGACAACATCAGGAGAGGTCTACCTTCTTTCCATGTAAAATATGGTTATAATGCAAGTATTCTCACAGCGGACTTCATTTTAGGCATCATATTAAATATAAGTGCCAAAACTAATAACAATCGCGTTACTCAAGAGCTATCTACAGCATCAATTAAAATGAGCGAAGGCGAAATGCTTGAATTACGACTAGTTAAGAACCATAAAATATCTCAAGAGGAATATATCACTGTAATTGAAAATAAAACGGCTTCATTGTTTGAAGCTTCAGCTAAAATTGGTGCAATTTTGGCAAATGGGAAGGAAGATCAAATTAACGCTCTTGCAAATTTCGGTCGACTTCTAGGTATTGCTTATCAAATCCATGATGATTTAATTGATTATAACAATGAAGAAAGATTATTCAATATACTTGTCAAACAAAATGACGAGGATAATATATTTATCGAAATAATGGAGAACACATATCTTAACTATTCATATCTTGCCAAAAAAGAACTCGACGGCATAGAAAGTAGTCATCATTCCAAAAAAATACTTCAGGATTTGACCAATCTTGGCTCATTCTCTTAAGGAAGCTACTACCACTTTAGACTTAGTAACATAAGTAACCGTTATTGAAAACTCTCCAGAGTAACTACCAATAGCCAGGGTTTAAGGATTTATCGAAAAACATTGGAATCACAATTCAATACTAATTAATAGTTACGTTAGTAATTAAACCCGAAATAATTCTCGAACTCTGACAGATATTCTCCATGTACGTTATCAAACTTAAAAAAATTCTCTGTACTTGCTCATAGGTAGAGTCTCTTTAGAATTAAATTCTATAGAATAGATTTTGATTGGGATGGGAAAATAAAAAATACTATTCTAGAAGATGGCACCTATTTCAAAACTTTTCTTGCAAAACCTAAGTACGTAGTATGCCCTATCATTCTCATCGATGGACGTGTTTTCCCTTCCCTGGCTTCTATTTTTCGGATAAATGTCTCTACACAGTCTGAATCGATAAAACCACCGTGAAAGAAATGGGTTGCCAAGTTTTCCAATTGATTCATTGTGGGACATATACAAACTACTGATGCACCGCTCTTCATGGATGGATAAATAGCATCCAAATAATTCCAAGGATCACCAAGATCAATCACGACCAGATCTACGTCCCGGATTTGATCTAATTTCACGGGGTCGTATATCCCCTGAGTTACGTAGGCATTCATACCAGATTTTTCAAGATTCTTCTTTGCTATGGACATAAAATCCTCATTAACATCAAAAGTATAAACGTGACCTTCCGGCATAACAATACTTGCAAGAAAGGTAGATAGTGCAGCACTTCCAGTGCCAATTTCTAATACTTTAGAACCACTTCTCAGTCCTGTCCTGGCAGCAATATACCCGTAGTCCTTTGGGTATACTATTTGTGTGGTTCTCTGAGATTTCATTACGAAATCATACGTATTTGGGGGCAAAAGGTAAATTTTTTTATCTTTATTCGTCATGATATGCGAACCATATTCTAAACCAATCGTTGAACCTGCATCAATTATCCCAAGATGAGTATGCAATTTTTTTTCATTTTCAACCCGTATGAGCCATTTCTTATCACTGTTAAAAAAAAATAAGACAAAAGAGCCTTCTGATATTATCAAGGATTTCTTTTATTTATTTAGGGCTAAATATATATTATTTTAAGACTTCCCCAAAGGTTAATCTAATCATTTCCTGCAAATAAAACTAATGAATAGTGTGTTCGCTTTTTGTAACTTGGGTAATTTGTTAGGTACAGTATCCTGTCTAATCGTTTCTATTTTAGTCATATGTAATATATCGGTCGCCTTGGTAGATGATGAATCAGTGTTTGGCTTAAAATTAGTACAAACACACTTGACCCAAGATCAAAACAAATTCCAGCACATAATTGGTATAGCTCAAAATGATATGAATATGACATTGGATAATATTTTTGTGCATGCAATTATTTCAGGTGACCATGATACCATACTAGGCAATTATAGCAATCAAGTTGCGGTGCATCCTTTAAACCCATCGGAAGAAACTCCGTTTGATGTTCTCATATATGATAAGAATCATAACAATCTAATCAAGAATTATACAGTCAGATTTTACTTACGAGGGAACAAAAACCACCGAAAGGGATCTTAAAATACACTCTACAAGTTCCAGACTAGATTCAACTGGATTTTACTATATAAGTGGTAGAATTACAAATAATATGAATAGTATTTCGGAAAGCACAACTATAATTGCAGCTTTAAATGACAAGAATAATGATCTAATTGGTATATGGAAAGCCCAGTCAGAACCATACAATATACCCCCATTGTCCACAGCTTCGTTCACAATTCCAGTAACAGATCGGACTCAGGGATATAATATCTACAATTACACACTGTATTCAAATAATTCTTGAAATTGTTTACTGAAGCGAGATACAACAACGTAATATAGTAACAGTAAACCGACAGATTATTCTGTTCGAGGATTCTTTAATGAGAGTACATATTTCTCTATCTCATTAAATCTTAGTTTCGCGTTCTCACTTTGCATCACCGGAGCAAAGGTTTCATCATTTTTGATTTTTTGCAAAACTTGGATAACTTCATCTATCGTAACTCCATGTTTAAGGTCATAATCCACTTGTTTACAACAATTTGCTATAGTTCCATACCTTTTGTGCTGACGTTTTTCCCATATACTGGCAGTTTCTGATAGTCCCGTAATAAATTTTTTAATAGTTTTTTCAACATGCTCCAAATGCCATTGTTTCATGGGAAAACTATTTTGGGTCAAAAAAATATCATTATATAGTACATCATACATACATATAAGTGAAACTTGCATTTTTCAGGTTTTGGATATTAGCCGATTAAGACCCTATGATAGAGGATATGAATGCTAATAAAAACAGGTGTTTTCCACTTTACCCCCATCCCATCTTATTGATAGAGACCTCAGGGTTCAATAATTTAATAGCCATTTCAGACGTGCATGTTGGATTAGAAGACAAAATAAGAAGAAACGGTATATTAATTGACACTAGAAAAAATATAGATGAATCAATAAAGCTATTGACCAACATTCATTCCGAAACTGGTGTAAAAGAATTGATCATCCTTGGTGATTTGAAATCATCCATAAGAATTATAACTAGAACAGAATGGGATAACGTTCCTTATTTTTTAGAATCATTAAGTAAATTATTTCAATATCTATCTTATTCCAGGTAATCATGATAGCAATATTGACCAATTACTACCAGAAAACGTTAATCTAATGCTTTCAAAAGGAATGGAAATCAATAACATACTTTTTACACATGGTCATACCCTCCCTCGAATTGGAATGAATATAGAAAAAATCATTGTAGGACATTTGCATCCCATAATTCAAAAAGAAGGAAGTATATTGCATGGTAACAAAATTTGGGTAAAAATCAATTTAACCAAAAAGGATTTTTTGGGGAGAAACCATAAACATGATACGAGGAACATAGAGATGATTATTATGCCTCATTTCAACAACATTCTAGATTACTATAGTAAGATAAATAGGAACACATTAAGGGTAAGTGGAAAATCTAAATTACCATTGCTAGATAAGATGATTAATAAGCTAAACTGGTCGGTAGACAAGGCTTTTTTGATTACCATGGATGGATCGATCATTGGTTCGGAAGAAGAATTACCAGGGTTGCTTTACTAAGAAACTTTAATAGATAACTCATCAGTAGCTATCCATTGGTCTTACCGTCGGCTCATTATGCTTAGTCCACTCCAGAGTTTTCACGAATGAAATTGTACTTTCCACAGTCGTGAGAACCGGTATTCCCATTTCTACTGCTTTGCGTCTTATTTGATATTCATCATAAAGCATTCCAACATATTTTTCAATAGTGGATGTCGAGGGAATATTTACTATAAAATTAATTTTCCTTTCAGTAAGTAGGGGCAGTATATTTGGATGTCTTTCAGGCTCGCTAATTTTGTATACTAATTCCACATTCTCAATTCCAGATTTCTTAAAGTATTCTGCAGTATGTTCAGTTGCTAATATTTTGAAACCTAACGCAGAAATAAGGGAAACGATTGGAAGTAGTTTTTCTTTATTTCTGGTCCCTCCTATTGTAATTAATGCTGCTCCTATAGTGGGTAAAGAATACCCCGCAGCCAAATATGATTTTGAAAGGGCATCATAAAATGAGTTCCCAAAACAAGCAACCTCACCCGTTGACTGCATTTCAACCCCCAGTACAATATCAGCTCCTTCTAGCTGCATGAAAGAAAATTGTGGTACTTTGATTCCAAAGCCAGATTTCTTGAGCCAATGTTCATTATCTATTGTTGGAAAATCATAGGCCAGAATGGATCTTGCGGCCAATTCGATTAAATTCAAGTCATAAAACTTTGATACAAAAGGCATTGAACGAGATGCCCTAACATTAGCTTCAATCACATAAACTTCATTATCCTTTACCAAATATTGGATGTTCAGCGGACCTCTTACATTCAATGCTTTCCCTATCTTAACAGTATATTCAATTATGGTTTCCATTGTTTCCCGATTTAATCGCCACGGTGGGATGCACATCATAGCATCACCAGAGTGTATTCCTGCGTTATCAATATGCTCAATAATGGAACCGATCACAATTTCATTGGTGCCACCAATGGCATCAACTTCAACCTCTGATGCCTCTTCCAAAAATTTGCTTATTACTATTGGATAGTCAGGGCTTACACTCGAAGCCTCTAAAATGAACTGCTCGAGTTGAGTTTCGCTCCAAATAACTTTCATGGCGGCACCACTTAAAACATAAGACGGTCTTACTAAGACAGGATATCCTTCTGTATTAGCAAATCTTTTGGATTCTTCCAAATTGGTAAACATTTTCCACGGAGGTTGTTTTATTCCTAGTACATCCAATAAATGGCTAAATTTAGAACGATCCTCTGCATTATCCACGTCTTTACTGGACGTTCCTAGGATTTGGACATCATAATTACTCAATTTAGAAACTAAATTGTTTGCACTTTGCCCACCAACGCAAGCTACTAAACCTTTCGGATTCTCCTTTTCATAAATATCTAAAACCCTTTCCAAAGTCAACTCTTCAAAGTATAATCTATCTGGAACATCATAATCTGTGGAAACTGTTTCGGGATTACAATTTATGATAGATATACTATTTATCCCATTTTTTCTTAGACCAAATACCATGTTGACAGTTGCCCAGTCAAATTCAACGCTACTCCCAATTCTGTATGGACCAGCTCCAAGGACTATTATAGACCGGTCTTCTTTAACATCACCAAATGACAAGTCATCGGACTTGCCGTTGTATGTAAGGTACAAATAATTTGTCTTTGCGGGCCATTCAGCGGCCAATGTATCAATTTGCTTTACTACCGGAGTTATCCCGAATTTTTTTCTAAACTCCCTAACTTGATCTTCTTGAAGATTCAAGCATCGACCAACTTGTTTATCAGAAAATCCTAGTTTTTTGGATTCTTCAATTAAATGTAAGTCAAATTTCGAATTTTTCAATTCATTCTCTTTGTCAATAACATTCTTGATTTTAATTAGAAACCAAGGATCAATAGAGGAGAGTTTGTTTATCCTATCGATACTGATTCCAACCTTTATTGCTCTTACAACGTTGAAAATTATTTCATCGTCTGGGTGAATTAATGAGTATTCTATTTTTTCCATAATTGAAGTATCATGATTAGCCTTTGAGTTTTCAATTTGTCTAATTATGGAATTATAATTATCCTCATCTCCGTCGTTTGCCACCAATCCATCCTTGCCGATTTCACACATCCTGATGGCTTTCTGTATTACTTCTTCAAAATTTTTCCCAATAGCCATTACTTCACCAACAGATTTCATTGCACTTCCCAATTTTCTTTTTACTAGTTCAAATTTCCTGAAATCCCATCTGGGCATTTTTACTACCATATAGTCCAATGCAGGTTCGAAACATGCTGAAGTAACTTTTGTGATCGTGTTTATAAGCTCAGGTAACGTATATCCCAAACCTATTTTTGCTGCCATATATGCTAAGGGATAGCCAGTGGCTTTGCTAGCAAGGGCCGAGGATCGTGATAGGCGAGCGTTAATTTCAATAGCACAATATTCATCTGATAAAGGATTCATTCCGAATTGGATATTACATTCTCCATTAATTTTACAATATGTTGTAGCTCTTAAGGCTGCGTCTCGCAGCATATGATATTCGCGATTATTCAGTGTTTGCGATGGTGCTACAACAATATTGTCTCCTGTGTGGACCTTCATCCCCAAGACATTTTCCATATTGCATATAATCACGTTGTTTCCTACAGAATCCCTCATTACTTCATATTCAATCTGCTTCCATTCTCCAACGTACTTTTCAATCAGAACCTGGTGAACCATACTCAACGACAGTCCTCGTTGAACTATTTCCTGCAAATCATATTCATTATATGCTACACCACCTCCTCTTCCACCTAGAGTATATGCAACCCTTATTATCACAGGAAAGCCAATTTCCTTTGAGACCCTCAAGGCTTCCTCATATGAATAAGCAGTAGCACTGTCAAGAACAGGAACGTTGCTTTTCACCATTGCATTTTTGAATTCCTGTCTATCTTCTGTTAACTTTATACCCTCAATAGAAGTATTTAGAACGTCTATATCGTATTTTCTAAGAACATCATTTTCATACAGATCAACTCCGCAGTTTAATGCAGTTTGACCACCAAAGCTTAGCATAATAGAATCAGGTCTTTCTATTTCAATAACCCGTTCAACAAATTTTCTATTGATTGGTAACAAATAAACCTTGTTCGCAAATTTACTATCTGTTTGAATAGTTGCTATGTTTGGATTAATTAAGACACTAGTTATGCCTTCCTCTTTCAAGGCCTTTAAGCATTGAGAACCAGAGTAGTCGAAATGGCGGCCAGATATTTGATCTAGCTTTCGCCCGCTTCTCCGATTTTTATTGCTCCGCTACCTAATACCAGGACCTTACGTATATTCCTGTTTCGAGGCATTTATTTTCATCACAAATGACATTTTGACTAAAACTATGAACATTAGGAATTAAATTTATATCTTTTCTATGGTGTCACGATTCCATACATCTTTACTAGATCTTTAAACTTATCAAAGACATACAAGCAGTCGTCTGGACCAGGTGAGGCTTCAGGATGAAACTGTACCGCTATAACTGGCTTCTCCGTGTGTTTTATGCCTTCGACTGTCTGATCATCTGTATTCTTGAACCATATCTCAAAATCAGTCTTGTCCAGACTCTCTGACCCGATTCCATATCCATGGTTTTGACTTGTTATTATCGTATGAGCAGAAACCAAATCCAGACAGCTTTTGTTTTGACCTCTGTGTCCAAATTTTAACTTATGTGTTTTAGCGCCTCCAGCCAAGGCTAGAATTTGGTTGCCTAAACATATGCCTAGAGTAGGGATGGCCCTTTCAATTAACTCAGAAGCAGTCTCTATAGTCTCCTTACAAACTATCGGATCCCCGGGGCCGTTGCTCAAAACCACACCGGCCGGGTTATGCACCATTACTTGATCGATTGAAGAGTCCCATGGCATCCTTATTACCTGGAATCCAATTCTTAAAAGATTTCTAATAATGCTATATTTAGTACCGGTATCAATTAATACAATTTTTGGAGATGACTCTTTTCCGTAATAAGTAGGCTTACTAACTGAAACCTCAGGCATAAAATTATAAGAATCATAATCAAAACTTTCATCATTTTGGTTTTCAGACTTATCCATTACAATCTTAGCATTCATAACACCATTCGATCGAATCTTTTTTGTCAACTCTCTGGTATCCACATCACAAACCCCTGGAATTTTCTCGTCAAACAGCCATTGATCTAGAGTCCTCTCACAGGACCAGTGACTGGAGACATTTGATAAATTATTAATTATGATGCCTCTTGTTTGAATTCTCTCAGATTCAAAATATTTTGGTAAACCAAAATCGTCTAATTCCTTCTGAGATGGAACGCCGTAATTACCAATGGAAGGATACGTAAAGCATAATATTTGTCCTCTATATGATGGGTCGGTAAGTGTTTCGGTATAACCGACCATACCAGTATTGAACACTATTTCTCCAGACACATTTGTTGGAAAGCCAAATCCTTTGCCTTCAAAAATAGAACCATCATCAAGAATTAGCTTTGCTTTATAATCTATAATTCTGTTTAATAGAGTCGGAATTTTTTGTCCCTCTCAAACCAAAAATTAAAATCATTTATAAATTTTTGTAAATGATTTTTTAGCAGCTAATCCCCTTGCTATAGTTATATTCCCTATCTCTCCATCTTATTTTTGCATGCCTATCGGAGGTCAATATAGACCAAATAAATGAAAGAGAGACAACAAAACAGCCAATTGGGGTGCCTAAAAAGTAAACCGCTTTATGTGTATTGGCTTTTTTTAATTGATAAAAATTTGTCCCATATATACTCAGTATGTTTAAGATTGTAAACAACATCAAAATATTATAAGAGAGATCTTGACCTGCAAGATGGACATAGTATGCAACTGAACAATATACGAGAACCAAGAATGGAAAAGCCATTAAGAAAAATATCCCGATAGTCATTAGGACTGAATTTAACCGGTCAGTAAAGTATAAAGGAATAATCAATCTTTTCAAAGAATTCCAAAGGGTGTTAAAATCACGTGCCCAGTAGGCTTCTAGTAAATCTTCACCACGGAACATTTTTAAATTATATCCCTCTTCCTTCAATTTTTTACCTAAAGCTCCGTCTTCAACTATTTCTGATTTGACAATAGCATGGGTACCTACGCTTTCATAGCATTCTCGAGTAATTACGAAAAAACTCCCAAACAGATATCCAATACTGACATTAGGATCATTTACTCTCATAGGAGAGTATCTGGAAAACATGAAAACTGATAATACAGGCAATACCATTTTTACAATCAAATTTGGATATTTCAAGTTTGGAACTGCGGTAAGAACATCCAACTTTTCCTTGATTAGCGTAACCAATGAATCCCGAACACTTCTGTTTGAATGAATCGTATCAGCGTCGGTAAACATCAGGTATTTACCTTTTGAATTTTGATATCCGACGTAACATGGCCAGTTTTTTCCAACCCAACCTGACGGCTTTTCACCTGCTTTGAATATTCTAACTCTTGGGTCTTTCCTAAAATTTTCCATCAAGTCGGATGTAGAATCGGTTGAGTTATCATCTACAAGCAATAACTCATAGTTTTTAATGTTTTGATCGAGAAGACTTAGAATACAATTTTTAATATATTTTTCTTCGTTTCTAGCTGGAACAATCACACTGATTAATTCCTCCTCTAAATCTAAAGTATCATTCGAAATGATTTTTGGGGATAATTCAAATGATCTTCTTAGTACAGAAAAAAGATAAATCCATATTCCAAACGAGCCCATTATAATTACGGTCAAGAAAATGTTAATTATTACGGAGATTTCCATCATTGATTCAACTTTCGTTTTGACATATAAATATAATACAGTACTATCAGGAAATTAGTAAACATTTTTAAGTAAAACTTTTTATAAGCATAGATAATGTTTAAAAAAATTAAGATCGATAAACATACATTTAGTTTATTTTTCCTTGTAATTTCCACATTCTTACTTTCTCAAAGTTACAGTGCAGCAATATCATTTGCTCAGACAGAATCAGGATCGACCTCTGGAGTAACACAAAGTCCAACAGAATCAATACTAGTTTGCGAGTTTGTGCAATATTGTTCCAATCCGGTGGAATTGAGTAAAAATGACAATGACACGGCAGGTACTACCCCGGTTACACCTGAGACTGAAGCCCAAACAACTGCAGAGACTGAAGCCCAAACAACTGCAGAGACTGAAGCCCAAACAACTCCTGATTCATCAGAGCTTTTGCCAGACGTTACATCAAATATTTCTTTAATAATGACCCCAGATTTGCCAGGCAACTTGGCAGAGAAAGATTCTCAAGACCCGGTTAATCAAAATTTGTTAGCCGCTAATCAAACTCAACAGATCTCATCTAACGCTACTGAGGATAGTCAATTGGTAGTCCCTGAAAATGCCACAGTAATTACACCTGCCGCTCAAATCCCACTTGAAACTACCGGTGAAAATATTTCAATGACAATTCAAGATGATAATGATGCTACCACTGCTAATATTAGTTCATCTAATCAAAGTGAGTTTACAGATACAGTTCCTCTCAATAATGTAACAATGTCTATTGATGACAGTAATATGTCTCAAAACGCTCCAGTTGAAGAGACTATGGATACGACAGCTGCAAATGAGACTATGGATACAACAGCTGCAAATGAGACTATGGATACGACAGCTGCAAATGAGACTATGGATACGACAGCTGCAAATGAGACTATGGATACAACAGCTGCAAATGAGACTATGGATACGACAGCTGCAAATGAGACTATGGATACAACAGCTGCAAATGAGACTATGGATACGACAGCTGCAAATGAGACTATGGATACGACAGCTGCAAATGAGACTATGGATACAACAGCTGCAAATGAGACTATGGATACGACAGCTGCAAATGAGACTATGGATACAACAGCTGCAAATGAGACTATGGATACAACAGCTGCAAATGAGACTTCAGAAATAGAAATGCCAATTGTGAATGAAAATCAGAGTACTACATCAAATATACCCATTAACCCAACAACTACAAATGTAAATCAACAAGATAATGCATCTAATGTCAATGAGGTCCAGCCTAATATTAGCCCAACTTCTGAAAATCAAACTGCTCCACCCTTCTTCCTAGACCCCTTGATTAACCCATTTAAGGAACTTTTTGGAATTAAATAACATTCTAATACACTTTTTTTGACTCGTTGATGCAACATGAGCGAAACCGAGAGTAAAATAACATTTGAGGAATTCAGCAAAGTTGAGCTTAAGGTTGGTAGAATTTTAAGTGCAGAAAATTTGCCAGGATATAAGAAAATAATGAGATTAACTGTCGATTTGGGCGGTGAGGAAAGAGAGATAATGTCTGGACTGGCCAAGCACTACCAACCAGAAGAGATAGTAAACAAAAATGTCATAGTTTGTACCAATCTTGAGCCTAGGAAGTTTGGAGATCTGGTTTCAGATGGTATGGTACTGGCTGCTTCAAACGAAAATGGGAGACCCATTCTATTAACAGTCGTTGAGGACACAATTCCAGGCTCTCAAATTACATAACGCAATCGATACTGAATTTTTTTAGACTCGAATTAGATTATTTTTTTTTCAGTAATTTATAATTTCCAAGCCGGTAATTCCGGTTTCCTAGAAATTACGTATATTTTTATCCCTAATCCAGATTAGTATCCTTATACAGTTAGTCGAGATTAATCCATCAATCCCTAGAACGTATTAAGAGTTAATCACGACAATGCCCTGTAATTCGCCACAATATAAAATTAATAGAGCAATAATCGAAAAATTGTCTCCAATAGGAATCCGATTTTAGTATAAGATAATAATCCTTGGTAATAATTAATGAGTAGTGGATAATGATTTCTTAGACAATGATGATTTTTCTGATAAATCGTTACCATCTGAAAGAATAATACTTACAAAACATTTGTTTTTACCCTCGGGCAGTTTCATATGGGAAGTACAGAGTAGAAAAAACAATTCAAGTTACTATGTTGACCATGCTCTAACATTTTGCTCCTGCAAGGGGTTCTATTATAACTACAACAGAAAAAAATGCTACCACCTATCTGATGTATTTAATTGCATTGAAAATTCAAATTACACAATCTCTCTTTATGAAGACGAAAATTATTATAAAGTGGTTAAGAGAATAATTCTTCATATTATTTCTAACTCGTAAGTAATAATATCTTAATTTCAAATATATATTAGATAAGAATTCTATCGATCATGCATGATTACGAGAATGTACTAATCGTGGGTTCGGGTGGTAGAGAACATGCTTTGGGTTGGAAGATTTCCCAAAATAAAAATGTAAAAAAAGTAATATATGCAAATGGCAATGGTGGGACTCATCAGAATATTCAGATATTACCTACTGAAATAGATAAATTAGTAAAATATGCGAAAGAAAACAAATTATTTACTGTTGTCGGTCCAGAAATACCTTTATCATTAGGCATAGTCGACACGTTTAATTCTTACGATTTACCCATTTTTGGTCCTACAAAAAGCGCAGCCAGACTAGAAACTAGTAAAGAATTTTCTAAGCAGTTCATGAATAGTCATTCTATTCCAACTAGCGAGTTCAAAGTATTTACTGATGCCGGAAAAGCTGTAGATTACATTGAGAGAATTAACTTTAGTGCTGTAATAAAAGCTGATGGACTGGCAGGAGGCAAAGGAGTTTTTGTGAGTAACAACAAAACAGAAGCTATTGATGCAATTAATCAGTTGTTGAAAAAGAAAATATTTGGTCCGGCTTCCGAAAAAATCATTGTGGAGAAGAAAATCACAGGAGAAGAGGTTTCCCTTATGGCTATCTGTGACGGAGAATCTTTCATGATTATGGATACCTGCAGAGATCATAAGAGAGTTTTTGACGACGATTTGGGTCCTAATACTGGAGGTATGGGTAGCTATTCACCTGTTCCTGGAATAAGCCAAAATGATTTAAATTACATTTCAGATAAAGTGTTCAAGCCTGTTGTCAATGGAATGCAAGCTGAGGGCAATCCATTCCATGGATTTCTTTATGCAGGGATTATGATTGAAAAACACACCGGCAAACCTTTTGTTTTGGAATTTAATGCGAGGATGGGAGACCCTGAGTGTCAACCTCTAATGATGAGAATGCAATCTGACTTGTTTGAATACATAACGGCAGCAGAAAATAAATCATTAGATTCAATGCAGCCGCTTGTATGGAAGGATAAGTTTTCTACATGTGTTATAATGACATCTAAGGGATATCCTGACAAGTACGAAACTGGATACGCGATAAGAGGTTTGACCAAGTCACCTGAAAAGTACGAAACTGGATACCCAATAGGAACTTTGACCAAGTCACCTGAAAAGGAAACCATGATATTTCATTCTGGAACAAAACTAAACCAGACCAATGAACTTGTCACGTCTGGAGGACGAGTATTGGGCATAACATCATTGGGTAAGTCAATTGATGAGGCCATGAATAAATCCTATGAAATAGTGCGAGAGATATCTTGGGGTGAAAATCAACAGCATTATAGAACTGATATTGGCAGAAAAGGATTAGAAGTCTGATAGTTGGCTTAACTCACATGTATCATCCTTTTGTCTGAAATTAGTGTATTCATTTTGACATCTTGAGCATTACATGTTATTTTTTCTAATATTAATTGGAAATCATATCCGAGACCCACTAAAGTTATGTTTTGATTCGCGTTAGAATTAAAGAACTTGTCATAGTAGCCTTTTCCATACCCAATCCTGTTACCCGTTATGTCAAACACAACACCCGGCGTTATAACAATATCGAGAAAGTGATTCATATTTTCACTAGTTGTCTCGGGTTCCATTATGCCATATTTGCCGATTCGAAGCCTCTTGGCTGGGTCGTATTTGAAAAAACTAATTTTCTCGTTTACGGTTGTAGGAAGACACACTGTCTTTAAATTTAAAATGGCCTGAGATATTATTAGAAAGGTTTGGACTTCATTCAAAATAGGATAATACAGGCCAATAACTTTGCTTTCTGAAAAGAATCTTGAGCCGAGGAACCTTTGTTGAGCAGACATACTTTTCATATAACAATCATAAGACGGCAAGTTTTTTCGTATTAGGAGGTATTTTTTTCTTAAGATCTCTTTAGAAGGTACCATTTTTTTACTTCGCGTATGCCTTTGAAGCCTCGACTGTATTACGCAGAAGCATGCAAATGGTCATTGGGCCAACTCCGCCAGGCACAGGAGTAATGTAGCCGGCCTTTTCTTTTACCATTTCAAAATCCACATCTCCGCATAGTTTGCCATTCACTCTATTTGTTCCGACATCAATTATTGTTGCGCCGTATTTGACCATATCATGTGTTAACACAAATGAATCCCTATTCCCTACGGCGGTAATAATTATGTCTGCATTTTGGGAGAAAAGAATGAGATTTTTGGTGTGAGAGTGGGAAATAGTAACAGTGGAATTTTTCCTCAGTAACAATGATGCCAAAGGCTTTCCCACCAAATTACTCCGGTTAATAATCAATGCATTGGTCCCATCCAATTGAATTTCATAAAACCGGAATAGTTCCATAATTCCGAGTGGGGTACATGGTATTAGATTTGTCTTATTGTTGAATAACAAACCAGAATTGACATAAGTTAGCCCATCAACATCTTTCTTAGGATCCACCATGTTGATTACCTGATACTGATCCAGATGATCTGGCAATGGTAATTGTATCAATATTCCATGAACAGTAGAATCCAGGTTAAGCTTTTCAATTAATCTGATCAATTCAGTCTGTGAAATATCACCATCCAATCGATAATCAAGTGTTCGTATCCCTATCGAGTTAGCAGCTTTTTGTTTATTGTTAATATAAACTAATGAGGGCGGATCGGATCCAACAAGGATTGTAGCTAGACAAGGTATCACACTTTTGGTTTCTAGTCCAGAAATTTCATTTTTTAGATTATTTTTTATGTGATTTGATACCGCTAATCCATCTATTATCTTAGCCGTCAATATATCCACCTAATTATAAAATTGATATAATTTTAGTTTTATTATGTATAAATAATTACAGGATTAAAATACGAGTTTCAAAATGATAAAGTAAACTCAGTATTTACTTGAGTTTAACTTTAATTTTCGGAGAGTCCGCTACGTTTTTCAGTTTGGCTACTGCTAGTTCGCCTGCTTTTCGACCTGATAATAACATCGATCCAAAAGTAGGGCCCATTCGCGGTAACCCATATGTTTCAGTCACAGACATACCAGCTGCGATTAGTCCCGGGTAGACTTCCCCTGTGGAATGTACAACTCCGTCTTCGCCACTTTCTACCCACATCGGGTTCATGCCTTTCCAATCAACCAGACCTCTTTGCATTAACCGTTTTACTGCCACAGAATCGTGACCTGTAGCGTCGATTACTATTTTACTCTCAAAGGCCACTGGGTCAACACAAGTAATATTTCTAGGCAGTGCGGATACTGGCATCCAGTTTATGACCACTCCACATACCTTTTTATTTTTCAATACAAGATCATCAAATTTGGTTAATTGCAAGAATCTAACTCCAGAGTCACATGCTGCCGATATTAATTTAGAACAAGCATCAGGACCCCAAGCAGCATACAAATTATCATTGATTTTCCTATAGGGAACTCCTAATTCATCCCAAACTTTTTGGGCTGGCGCTCTTACTGTGACGGGGTTCATCATATATCCACCAACCCAATAGCCGCCCCCAAGATAATTATTTTGTTCGATTATCAGGGTTCTAGCTCCGCTTTTTGCTATTTCTCTCCCAGCTGATAACCCTGCTGGTCCTGCACCCAAGATTATAACATCAGAATCGCTGTATTCTTGAATAGTTTCAAAAAACATAGAAGCTATGGAACGAGTAATCTCCTTTTCACTCACATCAGCAAATATTTTCTTGTCCATATGACAAGTTCTTTGCCGTAATATTAATACATTTTTCGACTACTGAATTTCCGAGTAAATCCGCCGTCCAAAAATCGAGATCCCACAAGAATCTGCATCTTTTATGGACAGGATCAACCCAGCATGATGGATAGAAAAATAGTTTAATCCGACTTGATAAGATCCAAGGGATTATCTAGAGGAAAAGCGAGTCGGACCGGATCCTAGTTTTTTATCCCATTCCTCCTTTTGCGATAAAATACATAACACGTAATTACTATACCTAATGATAACAACGTAACAACAGAGATGATTGGAAAGTACCTAGAAAGTGTTTCTGACAAGCTATCCCAGGAATTTCCCAGAAAGTAACCCGAAAAGACCAAAATTAAGCTCCATATAAGAGATCCAAAAAAAGTAAAAGTTACGAATTTTGCGAAAGGCATTCGGGCTATGCCAGCTGGGACACTAATTAATTCTCTAACACCTGGAGCCATCCTTCCTAGGAATACGGCATAAATGCCATATTTTTCAAACCATTTTTCTGCAGATTCTAACTTTTTCTCACTCACAAAAACATACTTGCCAATTTTGATAATGGCTACTCTTCCTATTTTGAAAGAAATTAAATAGATGACTATTGCTCCGATTGTCGCACCTACCGCTCCCGATGCAGCCATAAAGAATGTCTCTATATAAGTAAAATTAGATTTGAACCCTACGAATCCTGCAAGAGGAAATATCAACTCACTTGGAATAGGTGGAAACATAGTTTCGGCAAATGCAGCTATGAATATTCCTAGATATCCGTAAGAGGAAACAAGAGATGTTATAATATTAATGAAATCCACCTTGACTCAAAAGAGAATAGAATAGTTAATTTAATTAATTTTTGGTATATTTGAAAATTTGAAAATAAGATTAATAAGGTAATAATACTATCTGAATTTATTGAGCGATAAGAAATGTGCTCTTTGTGCGATCGCCCTTCCCAAGGAATCACATGTAAGTATTTGCAGCGATTGTTTAAAGTGTGCTGACTGTTGTGTGGGTCTAGAAAAGTTGTAGAATACGATTAAGTTAGTTCTACAATCTTTAGTGTATCAGTTAATGTGATTATTCCAATTACATTACCTTTCTGACTAACTAATACACATTTAGCAAATCTTACTAGTGAAACTAGTGCTTTTGCAGGCGTCGATTCATCTACAAGAGGTGGTGGGGGTTCCATGACAGAGCCAATTTTTACCAAGTGTATGTCTTTATCATTATTTTCTATCATTATTTTGGCCAGATCATCCTCAGTCAATATGCCAACCAATCTTGTCCCATTGAAAACGGGCATTTGACTGATGCTGTGGTCACGCATTTTTAGGATTGCTATACTCAATGATTCTTCACTTTGAATAGTTATGAGATCTCTATTGCATATATCACCAGCTTTTATAGATGCATTGCTCTCCATCGATAGCAATATTTCAAATATTCTCTTGGCAGTATCATAACTGGGCTTACATCTGCCTGACTCGATTTGATTTACCATAGACGTACTGATCCCGCATAATATCGCCAATTTTTTCTGGGTCACTCCTAATTTTAGTCTGGCCTGTTTGATATAATCAAGTCTAGGTAGCATACTTAACAGTCTATTGCTCTAATCGATTAATAATTCTATAAACTAATAAAAGATTTAGAAGGCTAATAGACCAATAGACTAATAATAATAAATGCGACGGCCGGGATTTGAACCCGGGTTACCAGATTGGCAATCTGATGTCCTAGACCAAACTGGACGACCGTCGCCTTCGTGACTTTTTATAAAAATCTAGGTTATATTAATTATATGGTAGATCATATTAGCCTCCTCATCCAACAAACATGAATTCATGCGTACGGGATTGCGCATACCAGATGCAAAATACAAACCGCAAGGAATAGTTTTGTAAATGACCATTAATTAGTTCAAAATCAACTATTTTACAATGGTTGGTAAGAATTTGGAAAATGTACTATTGTTATAATTCTATCTCGTGTGTAGGTTCTAAGATTTTTTCTGTACCAGTAGGTTTTTTCATAACATTGTACTCTTCAAAAAGTGCATCAAGAGTATCTTTCTTTACAAAAAATTCCTTTTCAATGAATTCAGACTCATGATTGTCATTATATTCTCGAATTAAGACTTTAAAAACCCCCTTCTTTATTTCTCTCACCAAGAAATCGGCATTTTCCCCCTCATAATTAAAGTAGGTCACATATTCAGAAATAGGTACTTCCAATTTCCCCCAAATAAAGTCAAAAATTAACCAATATGAGTGTATCAAATTTCAAATGATAAGGTATATAACCACCTCTCAATAGGAAACTAGATCTACATCTTTCGAAAACTTTTAAATTTTAAATAGTAAATACGTCTTGTACAGATATGCATGAAAAAGATGCTGAAAAACCACCAACTGGTACTAGTTTCAGGATCATGTCTTAACTTCAGAAAAGAAAGAGAATACATATTAGAATTAGTAGGTGAACTTGAGTGGGGCTGCCACTATCAATCGAAGTTTGAATGCTCTTCGGTCGGAAAGACCATGGGTTGGGATTTCTTTAATTTATATTTTGAAATGGAGTTTATAACAGCATTATCTCAGGTACATCCAAAGATGCTTAAAGAAGAGGGAAATATTTTAGAACAACAGTTTTTGTTATGGCTTGAGAAGCAATTCAAAAGGATGAAAAAGGAGTACCACCTCAAACTCGTTGAAACTCCGTACGAGGTATCAAAAGGGTTTAGAATAGATCCTGAATCCTATAGAACGGAAGAGACATTATGGGATTTGAGATAGGAGATCCTTCTTTTGCACTGTGTCTAGATTCTATTTAATAATTACACAAATTGGCAACAGATTGAACTCGATAATAGTTTCTCATGAATCTGATGTTGACGGGGTATTTTCTGCATCAATAGCACTCATGAGATATCCGCAATCCAAATTAGTTTTTTCTTCTTATGGTAAGGATAACTTTTTGCGGATTTCAGATTTAATTTATAAGGAAGTCGTCTCGACTCAGGGAAACGGGCTAGTCATTTTCACCGATTTAGGCCTTAATGATGAATCAATTTCCATCTATTTCGGACATATTTAGTTTCCTCATGTCAAATTCGTGGTCCGTTCTTTGGATCGATCACCATCCTTGGTCAGAGAGCGCTTTGAACTTATTTAACAAGAATAAGGCCATTCAACTGGTACTTGACAGAGGAGGAAACAAGTGCGCGTCAGAATTGATATACGAACATCTTCTCCATGGGAACAATAGAGCAAAGCAATTAGCAAGCATTGCTCATACCTCAGATTATCTTTTAAAGGATCAACACATCCCTCCCTTGCCCGAGTTGATAGTATATTATAGGACTCTTTCAAATTTCTATTCAAAGCTTGCTGCACTGGCCAAGAGAATTTCTGACGGTGTATTGTGGGATACTGAGATGCAGGCAGACTATAATATTTACTCCAACCTTCGGAACGAAGCAAAATCAAAATCTCTAAAAATGATTAAAATTCAAAAATTATCTGGTGGACTTAAAATGGCAGTAGTCCCAGTTTCATCCTATATACAAACTAGTTTGTTTTCAGAGGAAATATTTCAAAAAACTGCAGCAGACGTGGCATTCTTCTTTAATAAAGAAGCGAAAGTTAGCATTCGAAGAAACAACACCATAATCGAGTGCAACAAGATAGCAAATGAACTCATTGAAGGAGGTGGTCACGAATACGCAGCAGGTGCTAAGATGAAATCTGATCCTGGTCAAATTAATGAAGTTTTAAAAGAGCTTGAAAATGCTACTGAAACATGGTTGAGAACAAAAATAAATTATTGAGTTAAAGATACCTCAATATAAACATCCTCTGGGATCTTGAGACGCATTAACTGTCTGATCGATCTGTCATCTGCTCCCAGGTCAATTACACGTCTATGGACTCTTAACTCGTACTTATCCCAAGTATTAGTTCCTTGTCCGCACGGAGACTTGCGTGTTACTACCCGCATCTTTTTTGTAGGTAATGGGTGAGGTCCCTTGAGACGTATTCCGTTTTTCTCCCCCATATCCTTAATTTCGGTACATACACTTTCCAATTTCAATAAGTTTGTGCTTGTGAGTTTGATTCTAGCTTCTTGAGGCATCTATCGTCACTTATTTCTTATTTGGATCGTGTTTTTCGGTAATGTTTTTCACGATTCCTGCTGCAATAGTTGTTCCCATGTCTCTTAACGCAAATCTCCCAATTTCAGGGAATTCCTTAAAGGTCTCTATTGCCAATGGTCTTACTGGCCTGATTTTTACGATTGCAGCATCTCCTGTTTTCAAAAACTTTGGCTTTTCTTCCACAATTCCACCAGTTTTAGGATCAATCTTGGCTATAAATTCTGATATTGTAGCCGCAACTTGAGCTGTATGAGCATGTAATACGGGTGTATAACCTGGTGCCATCGCTGTAGGGTGGTGAATTACAATAATTTGGGCTTCAAACTCTTTAGCAACACTTGGTGGGCTATCAATATTCCCTATTATGTCACCCCTATGTATGGCCTTTTTATCGACACCTCTCAGATTAAATCCAATATTATCTCCAGCTTCGGCATAATCCATCTGCGTATGATGAGTTTCTATAGACTTTATCTCGCCAGGGACACCTGAAGGCATCACAATAACCTTCTCATTTGTTTTCATTTTACCCGTCTCTACTCGTCCAACAGGTACTGTTCCAACACCCGTTATCGTATAAACATCTTGAACTGGAATACGCAATGGTTTATTGATAGGTTTTTCGGGAGGAGTAAAAGAATCTAATGCCTCTGCAAGTGTAGATCCCTTGTACCAGGCCATATTTTCAGATTTTTTTACAAGATTGTCACCCTTCCATGCAGAAACTGGAATGAAGTTTACTTTAGCCGTATTATAGCCTACCATTTTCAACATTTTCTCAACAGTTTCTTTGACCTCATTAAATCGGGCTTCTGCATAATTAACGTCATCCATTTTGTTTAAAGCAACTACAATTTGACCTACACCTAGTGTTCTGGACAAGAAGGCATGTTCTCTTGCTTGACCACCTGGTTCTGTGGCAGCTTCTGTTTCTCCTGGCTTTACTGAAACTACTAGAATTGACGCATCAGCTTCAGAAGCCCCAGTAATCATATTTTTGATAAAATCTCTGTGTCCTGGTGCATCTATTAAGGTATAAAAGAATTTAGGGGTTTCAAATTTTTGAAATGCCAAATCAATGGTGATACCCCTTTCTCGCTCATCTTTTATGCTGTCCAACACCCAGGCATATTTGAAGGTATCGCCCTTCCCAGTTGCTTCAGACTCCTTTGCAAAAGAATCAATAGTTCTTTGATCTATAACACCTAAATCGACCATTAAATGACCAACAGTAGTTGATTTACCATTATCGACATGTCCTGTAACCACCAAATTCATATGTGGTTTTTTACTTGCGCTCATAAAAGATAAAAATCATTCAGGGGTTTATTTGTATTTCGCTATCTTATTTTTAATAACGTTTTGAAATCATACTTACATCATTATTGAACAGATCGGCGAATCGTTAAAATAACAAAAACCAACAGGTGTTGTCCTAGGACCCATGATTCTGAATTAATCAGACGATTAATAACCAATATTACGCTTTAGTAGAGTACTTGATACAAGATCTTAATAACAAACTATTATGAGGCAAAGATGCCAATATCAGTCAAAATTAATAGGATGAGATGTTAGTGATTATTTCTTTGGTCCGCTTTACTTTCTGTTATAAGCATCCTCTAGCCGAACTATGTCGGATTCATCAAATTCGCCCATTGAGATTTCCAAAATGGTAGACGGGAATTGCATATTTTTAACCCTGTGCTTTGAACCCCTACTAATGAAAATTATGTCGTTTTCCTTTAGTATACTATTATTATCATCGAGTTCCACTGAAATAGAGCCCTTTATAACTTTCCACCATTCTTCTCTTTTATGATGATACTGCAAACTGGTTTGAGAATGGGGATTCAAATGTAATAACTTGACAGTGCATTTTTCATTTTCAACAAATTTTTCAAATTTCCCCCAGGGCCGATTCTCCTCATAAACCTCTATCATGTTTCTAGATAGTAATTGTTATCATGTTATTTAAAAATAAACAGGGCTTTTTCTGTGCCTTCGAAATCCGCAGATAATTCCCATTGAAATGAGGTCACATTAGCGACTTATAGAGGGCAATAAATCGAATTATCTAAATTGAAAAATAGTATTAGCGGATTGATATCAAAGAATCATCGAGTGTACCAAAGCATTGGACAAATAGATTATTACTTCTCTTATAGATCCATGTAGAGAACTCATCGAAGGTAAATACTCTCTGATGCTGGATTGCGATCGGAACATAGCCTCCAAAAGTTATAACTTGGATCACGACGAAATCCTCATTTACGATTGCAAGTTCTTGTTCGCCATAATCACTTACCTCATCAAGTAGTGTAGTGTAAAGTATTACAGGCTTGCCTGTTTCAGCAACGGTCTGAGAAAGGTCCATCAACTTCTCTTTGAAATTGTCAATCAGGCAATCTTCAAAGGACATTTGTTTACTTTCTTGTAGTCTCCGCACTTTTTTCAAGCAACCTTGTTCAACTAAAAGAATTTATCTACATTAAAGATCATTACATTTGACTTTTAACTAATAATCTTTACACATCATAGCCAGCTATTTTTCAATTACTTCAAAAAAAAGTGTTCCCGTTAAAAATATGAAGATCATTGAATCGAAATTATCGCTCCTTCCTTTGAGCTACTAGGACATGACCTGCTCTGTCGCAAATTACTGCTTTGGTTATCATGATTACTCACATTTATTTCAGGATGCGGATAGCATAGAACTCTTGATAACCTAATTGTTTACTCTTGGTCAAAAAAGATGATTCTGACATGTGAATAATATAAGGTATAAAATTTCTATTTAGAAAAGGAGTGATATATATTATTTTAAATCAAATTCTAGCAACAGTTCATGAATTAACTATTGTGATATTTGTTAGATATGAAATTAAAGTATGTAAATTGAAATTTCTCTACCGTCCAATTCTATCTCTTTAGATCCTTTAACCCCTTTGGTTTTCTCTGAAAATTCTATCTTGTTTACCCGTACCAAGTTCTGCAGATCTATTTCAAATTCACGTAATTTTGTAATTTCATCAGGAGAAAAATTGGAAATATATGCGGTATCCAATATTTGGGTAGGAGAATATCCCAATTCTTTTCGAAGTTGCTGAATATTTCGAGCCAAGTCCTTAACCAGACCTTTTATTATTAATTCCTCGTTTCTAGAAGTATTTAATAGGAGAATTACATTTTCTTTCTCTCCTATCACATAACCGCTAGAAGGGGCAAATGCAAAATCCATGTCTTTAATTGTTAAATCTATTGATTTATTTGGTGAATAATCGAAATGATAAAATCCCTTGATCTGTAGGTGTTTGAGTACCTGGTTTTTGTCTTCACTTTCAAACTTGTCAATTAATCTGCCAATATCACTTTTAACTATCTTGGCAACACTTTTTCTGTTTATGGTTATTGATGGTGTTATCGGCGCTTCGAAATTCACTAAACTTATTATTTTTTCAACGATATCATTTGCTCTAAGCTCTTTAACCTCAATACTTTCAATGTTCATTTGTTCTTCTAACAATTCTTTTATCCCTCCCACTTTTAGAAATTCAATCTCATCAACGTAAATCAATGCAGATTCCAGCGGCCACCTCCTTTTCAACTTGTGTCGGTTTCTCAATGAAAATGATAAGGATGATATCCCCTTAATCTTGTCAAATGCTGCTTCAACTTTTTTATTAGCTATCCTGGCTAATTCTTCACCTTCAGGCAGATTTTCCATCATAATAGAATCAAATTGCTTAAAACATGATTGGTAAAGGTATTCTGTAAAAAATGGACAAATAGGATGAAGTATGATATCAATCGTCAATAGACAGCGAGATAAGATTCTATATACAGTAAACCTCCTATTCTGGTTATCCAGATCATCGCTCCAAAGATCATATCTTATCAAGGGTACATACGTTTGACTCAATGAATTTATTATAAAGTCTTCAACCGCATGAGAAGCTTCATGAAATCTACAGTTACTTAACAAATGCGCGGATTCATCGATTAGGTCTTTTAGCTTTGTTAAGATCCAAATGTCTTGACTCCTCAATGAAAGGTCGTTTGGCTTCCAACCCGATCTTGAGTACCAATCACCGAATTTGAATTGATCATAGACCGCATTTTGTTGATAATAGATATGTAAGAAAAAAAGTGTGCTTAAAACCTGATGAGGTCTAGAAGACATTTCCTTAATGTCAAAATTCAAAGGCTCTATTGGAGAAGATTTCCAAATAAAGTATAATCTTACCAGGTCCACAGGATTGTCGATTAACAGGGATTTTGCATCAACGACATTTCCCAAACTCTTGCTCATCTTATTTCCTTTATCATCCAAAACATGACCTGTGAACAAGAATGATTGAAATGGAGATTGAGGACTTTTTTTGAGGATGACATTCAACATCAATAAGGTGTATGCCCAACCTCGAGTTTGGTCAATCCCCTCTGTCAAAAATTCAGCTGGAATTAGGGTATCGTATTCTGCATCAGAAAGTGATGAATAAGGGGCACTCCCGCTGTTATGCCATGTATCTAAAACAAATAATTCCCTTTTCATTTTATTTTGACATTTGGGACAATTAATTAATACTTCATCTATCCAGGGTCTGTGTAATTCAAAGTTTTCCCCATCCGGTAAATATGAGGCCCTTGCTAAAATTGCTTCCCTGGAAAACAATCCTTCTTTAAAAGAGCATTTAGTACATTTCCAAATTGGAAGAGGTGTGCCCCACACTCGCTCTCTCGATATGCACCAAGGAACCTTTTCCCTAATAATCTCGAGAAACCGATTTTTTGGTTGCTCATAAAAATAATTTACTTTTGAGGCAGCGACAATAGGTTGGTCTTCCAAAACATCAATCATATAGAAATACTCCTTCCTTGCCAACCAAACTATTTTGTGATGAGATCGCCAGCATGTAGGGTATTTATGAGTTAGCTTGCCTATCTTTACTACCGAATTAGTCAATTCCATGTCATTAATGACAATTTGGTCCACATCTCTAACGAATTGATTTTTGTATTTGCCTGCATCTTTGGTAAAGAATACTTTGTCATCAATGGGTACAAAGATTGGTATTTTTCGTCGAGTTGCTATTTCAAAGTCCTCTTCCCCATTGGCTGGTGATAAGTGAACAATTCCGCTACCAGTAGTAACATCCACAAAATTTTCTGCTACTACAAAATGGATTTTTCCTTGGGAAGCGAGATTATTCAAGCCGGGTATATTTTCTAGGAGGGGATGAATGTAATCCTGGCCTTCTAGTTTTATGCCCAAGAAGGTATCAACTACCTCATACTTTTCAACCCTCAAGTCGGCCATTAATTCTTTAACTCTATTTTCGGAAACAATCCATTTTTCATTTTTGCCTTTAAAATCGACCTTTAAAGTTAGATATTGAGCCTCTGGATTGACACCCACCAATTCGTCGGTAATTAATGTAAAAGGCATTGTGGTCCATACCACCAGGAAAGTTTCTGACTCTTTTAGTTTTACCTTATAGTAGAATGAAGGATCTTCTACCTGCTCATAACTTTGATTGATTTCAGCATTACTTAACGAAGTCTGACAAGAAGGACAATATGCTACAACTCGAAACCATTCCTTTAATATTCCATCCTCTAGTGCTTTGCTAATGTATTTCCATTCTCTTTCAATATATGTATCAGTATAAGTCCAGTAGCCCTTATCATAATTGAATGACATCCCAATCAAATTGTCTACTTCTACCCATTTTTTGTTATATTCAAGAATTAATCTTTTGCAAGTTTCGACAATCTTCTTGATTCCAACTTTTCGAAGATTATCGGATTTATTGCCGGTTAAACCTAGAATCTTTTCTGCTTGAAGTTCGACTGGTAAGCCTTGAGAATCCCAACCCGGTTGAAACTCCATCTTCTTTTTTTCTATTGTAGACTTTCTGAACCAAAGATCTTTAATTATTCTACCTCTAATATGGCCCAGGTGTGGCTCCCCATTCATGGTAGGCGGCCCCTCTACGTAGCCTATCGTCTTTTTGAAATTTTCAGAATCTCTAAGATATTCCTTAATGCTTGTTTTTATTGCGGGATCATCATAATATGCTCTAACTTGATTTTCAAATGTCTTTAGCTCAAATTTATCCCCCAGTTTCATACTATACTGAAAATCAAATGTCCATCCATTCTTATATTTTTGGAACGTGAAAAGTTTGTTGCAAGTTCCAAAAACCACAACTCGATTTCAGCTGCAGAAGATGAGGCGATCTAATATTATGAATAAATTCAAAGACCCCAGTGTAATACCTTTGCACATCCTAGAGATACTCAGCAAGTATAGACCATTGTAGAAAACTTGTTCTCGTTCAGAAGCATTTGGATGCAGATTCCTCTTACGAATAGAAATATATTAAAATTGTAAAAAATCTCTTATTGTGAATAAATTTAATCAAATCGGAGCAGGAAAGAGTCCACCTGGTGACATTTATGTAGTAGTTGAAATTCCTAAAAATAGTAACATCAAATATGAATTGGATGAAGAAACTGGAATTCTATTTGTAGACAGAAAGCTACACACTTCCATGGTATATCCATTTAATTATGGATTTGTTCCCCAAACTAAGGAAGAAGACGGAGACCCAATAGATATTCTGATATTGAGTAACGATCAATTTTCTCCCCTTTCAGTAGTCAAAACAAAGCCTATTGGTGTATTAATCATGGAGGACGAAGAGGGGAAGGACTCCAAAATTATAGCCGTACCTCACGAAAAGGTTGATTATGATTATTCCAGATACAACGAAATAGATCAATTGGATAGCAGAACTTTAGATAAAATAAAGCATTTTTTTGAACACTATAAGGAATTGGAAAAAGGCAAATTTGTAAAAGTCACGGGCTGGGAAAATAGTAAGGTAGCTGAGCGGATAATAAATGAGGGAATTGATAGATTTAAGACGGAATCATAGAGCTTTGAATTGTTCACTCCAACGCATATAAGCTCTAATCATATCTGAACTCACGCTAGGTTTTCTAACTTTAAACATTTCTTTGAAGTCTGCCAAATTCAATTCCCTGGGTAAATCATCTTCAACCAATGGTTCACCTTTTTCAAAGAGTTCATTTACAACCCTTAGTTGTGCAGACTGACAAATGTCTTTGATGTCACTAGCACTGTAAGCTTCCGATAGTCTCGCTAATTCATCTACCTTAAGTAATGGATCTTTTGTGAGTTTTGAAACATACTGTTTGAATAGGTTCCGTCTGGAAGCCATATCAGGAAGGGTTACATAGATCCTCTTTTGGAACCTTCTCAAAAATCCAGATTCAAGACTCCAAGGTTTGTTGGTTGCACCTATTACATAAAGGAATGATTCTTTAGATTTACCATTAATTCCATCCATTTCAGTCAAAAATTGATTCTTTACACGAACTTCTCCTCCAACCTCTCCATTCCTGGTCCCCAAAAGGGAATCTATTTCATCAATAAATAACAATATTGGAATTTTTTCTTTCTGGTGCAAAGCCCGCGCAAACGTAAATAGTTTTGAGATATTTTTTTCTGCTTCTCCTAACCATTTGCTCATCATTGAGGCTGCATCAATATTTATGAAATACCCGTGTATCTCAGCGGCAGCGGCGGCTGCAAGCAAAGTTTTTCCGCAACCAGGAGGTCCAAAAAGCAAAATCCCTCTGGGCCAACCCAGTGGAAATAAGTCAGCACGTCTTGTTGGGTATACGATGGATTCACGAATAGCCCTTTTGGCATCATCAAGCCCCACTACTTCTTTCCAACTCACCAAAGGCTTTTCCTTTAGTATCAGGTTTTCTAGTTCTGAACTTAACTCTTGAATCTTGTTTGAATCTGTAGATTGGGTGGTTCTGTCGCCCATGCTGAATATCATTGTGCAAATTTGTTTTATTTGAAGGAATAACGTGATTAATTCTTGAGTTCATCTTTGGTAATGGATTATCCATTATACTATTTCTCTTTGATTCAGGCTCGCCTGAAGGTTGCCTATCATCCTCTAGTATGCCATTTGCCATTTGTATAGCCTTTATCCTATTCTGATAAGCACCTGCCCTTTCTAGATAGACTCTATTTAACTTGTATTCTGGATAAATTTGAACTAACTTTATTAATGCTTCACTAGCCCTTTGATAGGAGTTTATTGCTGATGAATGTGATCCTTGAGAATCCAGTTTGATAGCTTCGGCGGCAAATTTGCTTGCAGTATTCTCTAATTCCTGTGGCGCAAGTGTCATAGTATTATGTTCTCATGTTATATCTCTAATTTGTTTGATAGGATACAAAGTAAATAGTTTTAATCAAAAGAATAAAAAAAAATAAACCTGTTTTGCGTTAATCAAAAAGAAATTGTAGTTGTCTTTTTTTTAATTATTAATATAAAAATTTTGACACACGGCCTTACTATCCTTTGTGATACAATATTAATCATGACGTCAGCTGATGGTAATGTAAATAACGAAATTCTGGGGGGTCTAGAAGAATTGGGATTAACAAGATACGAAGCATCAGCTTATCATAGTCTGCTTGGAAAGGGCATGATTTCAGCAACTGAAATCGCATATTACTCAAATTTGCCAAGGACAAAAATCTACTTTATATTAAAAAAACTGGAAAAAAAGAATTTAGTTTTTATCAATTACCAAAAGCCATTAATGTTTAGAGCACTTTCTCCAAAGGATTCTTTTGACAACATATTAAGCAAGTACGAAAACAGAATCGAGAGCTTAAAAAAAATAATAGATACGCTGCAACAAATTAACGAAAATGGATTAAAGAATAAGGGAATTGAGGAGAAAAGATACCTAGTCTTAAATCAATTTTCCACGGACCGCAAGATTAGTGAACTTGCTAAAAAATACAACCGAATCAATTGACATCTCTCTAAATCATTGGGGCAATGTGATTCTAAATGCCTCAAAGGAAGAAATATTGAAGGCCATCTATCGAGGAGTAAAAGTAAGAATCCTGTTTGATTTTATGTGTCAGGCTGATTCAATAATTCTACCTAACGCAATAGATAAGAAAAACGCTAAAATTAGTACAAATATGTTTATCTTTGATAATAATAGTACGATAATAATTAATAACGATGGTACAAAATCAGCGTATTTTGATTCTCATGAAATTTTTATTCCCACCTTAGTGAGTCAATTCAACGATACGTGGATCAAGATGGATACAACATCCTTGCAGAATAATAAAATAGATCCTATCAACTTATGATTGGTCGGTAAATTAGTCAATCAGGTAATCACTTGATCGTATCATATTCCTTCATTACATAGGGTAATTCAGTTAAAAGGTCAGAAGCGAGCATGTGAAATCCGAGTTTATTTGATAGCCTGGATGCTGCCAATCCGTTAAAAAATAAACCAAGTAAACAAGAATGTAATGATCCATATTTTGTCCTGAATCCAGTAATTAGTCCTGAAAGTATATCTCCTGTCCCTCCTACGGTCATTGATGGGGTTGCTCTTTCTAAAACAAAAGTGCTCACCCCGTCAGAAACTATGTTCTGATATCCCTTTAGTACAATTATCAAGCCAAACTCCTTTGCTTTTCGGGATACTAACTCGATCTGCTCAGATAACTTGGCAGTAGGACTATCACCAAACAGTCGTTTGAATTCTCCAGCATGAGGGGTAACTATAGTGTCATTTTTGGATATATTGGGTAGTATCTCAGGAATTAGAGCTCCAGCGTCTATTATCAGATGAGATTCGCCCTCCAAAAGCTTTTGTATAAGCAAAATTAATGGTTGTGATTTAGTTGCATTCAATCCCATCCCAATGGCCGCTGCATCAATTTTTTTCGGCAGGGTGTTTAACAGTCTTCTAACTGATCCAGTAGTCAATTTATCATCTGGAAATGGTAAGATTATGAGATCAGGAGAAAAAATTCGG
Source organism: uncultured Nitrososphaeraceae archaeon (assembly GCA_963850055.1). Lineage (GTDB taxonomy): Archaea > Thermoproteota > Nitrososphaeria > Nitrososphaerales > Nitrososphaeraceae > Nitrosocosmicus. Next base: position 255,517 of record CAWKJS010000031.1, read on the forward strand.
GATGAAATTAGGTTGATCTTCGGAATAGCTGTATAGACCAAGTCAGTCCCACTTCTTAAGGCTGCTAGTGAGGATAGTAGAGGAGCTCCATGATAGATCCGGCTCCCCCCAACCACCAAAGTTATACCGTTCTCCCCTTTTCTCGACAAAATATTTCGCGGTTTAACAATTTTTCTAATAAGGTTATCATCAACTAAAGAGTAGCCTTTCATCTTGGATTATTAATAGAGAGAATCCTCATAATAATTAGTTTTAATGACAAGCAAATAGAAATATAGGCTTCGCCTTCTATAATGATTGGAGTATTGAATAAAAAGGAAAAGGGTTTGCTTAAAGATTCCCGGGGAGAGAACATAGATCAGAAATTCACGGTTCCCCTAGAAATCGATACACATTATCAATTGTACGGCAAGCACATGTGGGAGGTCAATTACTTTGAAAAATGTCCTAGGTGCGATAAACGAATTGACGAATTTGGTTATTGTGCATGTACTGGTTTTGCAGAGTAAACAAACGCTCAAATTCTCAACCTAATCGATATAAGTCTGCTGGTTTGATGAGAAAAGACAGTTTAGTAATTTAATTGATGTATATTGACTGGATAATAATTATATAGCTGTTCGAAGAGATATTACGTATGAGTAACGAAGTTATGGGTGCGGTAACGTATGAATGTATGTCATGTGGCACTAACGTAACAGCAGAAGAATTGTCATACTTACCAGAAATAAAATGTATTTGCGGGTTCAGGGTATTTAGAAAGGTAAGACAACCAATAATAAAACAACTAAAAGCGATCTAAGTGAAAATCAGATGTCCAGATTGTAAAGAAGCAGCATTTCTCAGCGATGATTTTTCTTTAGTCAAGTGTGATAACTGCGGTTTTGATAAGACCTATGGAGAGTATGTTAAATACGTTGCATACAAAGATTCGAGATACTCGGACATATTAAGTGATTACAAGTAAAAAGGTGGAAATATTGCCACCACACACCTTTTAGTGTGGTGTGAAATTTGTATGGCAATTAGGTCTGAAGTCAAAGAAAATTACGAGGTAGGAAAATCAGAATACAAGTGGGCAAAGAAGAACATGTCCGTTCTAAATCGTATAACTCATAGATTTGTCTCTAAAAGATGCTTAGAAAATTTTAAACTTGGTATATGCCTACACATAACAAAAGAAACATCGGTATTGCTGATGGCATTAAAAGATGCTGGTGCAGAGGTTAATTTATGCCCTGCCAATCCACTCTCCATTCAGGGACCCATCAAATCTTTCTTGATTAAGAACGACATTAAGATTTTTTCTAAAAAGGATGATACCCTCCTAGATTTTTACAGAAATATGGAAGGTGTACTAGATACCAAACCTCATATTATTACCGATGATGGAGGGGAGCTTCACAAAAGAGCACTAATTAGAAAGTCCAATATAATGGGCGGGACTGAGGAAACTACTTCTGGAGTTAACAGACTCATGGCATGGGCTAAAGAAGGTTTGTTAATGTATCCAATCATCGCTGTAAATCGCTCAAGGGCAAAATACCTGTTTGATAATAAATATGGAACAGGTCAAAGTACAATAGAAGGAATATTAAAAACTACTGGGATATTATTATCTAGTAAGAGGATTGTAGTTTGCGGTTATGGCGCGGTTGGAAAAGGAGTTGCTAGATGCGCTAGTGGGATGGGGGCCAAAGTTACAATTACAGAGGTTAATCCACTTAGAGCATTGGAGGCATATTTTGATGGCTTTGAAGTAAAGCCATTAGATGAAGTATTATCAAATGTAGACATTTTCATAACTTGTACTGGTCAAGTAAATGTTATAGGCCAAGATCAAATTGAAAAAATTAAAGAGGGTGCAATATTATGTAATGCGGGTCATTTTGACGTAGAAATTGACACAAATTATTTGAATTCTATAGACCACAATCATTTCTCTCCAAGAAAGAATGTCGAATGCTACAGAGTTGGAGAGAATAAAAAAAAAATTTACTTACTAGCAAAAGGCAGGGTCATTAACTTGGTTGGTGCAGAAGGTAACTCTCCAGAGGTGATGAGTATTTCATTCGCAAATCAATTTTTATCTATTGTTTACCTTTCACAGTTTCATGAAAAGTTAGATAACCAAATCTATAAAACACCAAAAAAAATTGATAGGAAGATAATATGGGCTGTTTTGAATTCAGTTGGTCTGAAGATAGACAGGTTAACGGCCCAACAAAATAATTACTTTAAGACATAATATTATCATCTGGTTTGTCCATCATTTTTTTTGATCGTTAGCTTTGACCAAACCGTAAGCGCTGTTTAGAAAATGAATTATGTGGTCTACTTCTCAAAATAGTATTACAACATGGACATTTAAATCCCTGCCATTCAAGAAACAATTCGCATTCTTTACATAATTTGTAACCTTGGCTGTAATAACTAAAAGAGTCGTTGGTCTTGTATGCTTTATACTTTTTGCAGATTGATCTACAATACATCTCTTAAAAAATAATTAACCATATTTGTCATTCTCCTTTGTATGAAATCCAAATTATTTTTCATATACCACAATTACATTAATTACTTAAGAACTTAACTGTCTATTCTTATAACAAATTTGCTTTAATGTTAAATCAACAATAGCCAGCACGGGTATCTGAGGAGAGGAAATCTTTTTTCAAAAATTCATAACCGAAGAATAATTGTAAACACGGCTAATTAATCAAAAGAGAGTTAGTTCACAACATTATATCATACTAGCGAATCCTTTCTTTTTTAAGAACTAAACTGTTACCACACCTGTTACAAAAACTTGATTTTAAATCAAAAAAAGTCTTACATATACTGCAATACTTTATAGTTTTTTTAGTCACAAAATTTTTTTTTCCGGGCGTGAGTACGTTTATAGATAAATATCTCGCGGCATTGGCCAGAGCATAATCGGCAGATAAAATAGGTAAATGTAGATGTAAACTAAGTGCAATTACCGAATGATCGGCTTTTGACAATTCCAATAGTCCCAGATCTACACATTTTTGTCTGACCATCGAATGGATGTTGATGTCTGGTTCAATAATTATTACCTTTCCTGTAGTTATCAATAAATTCAACCCATCAATCCGTCTCTTGATGTGATTAATTTCTTTCTGAATATCCGGTGTAATATAATAAACATAATCCGAAGTGGTCTGAAATGGGATTCCACCGTAAAAGATATTTGAATCAGTTACAAATTTTTTTCTAGAATCCAAGTTTGTGCATCTGCCGAGTATCATTTTTATTGAATCTGAGAAATACCGCATCATAGCGATATTTTGAAATCTTTATTGGTCGATTCTCCTGCACTTCCTTTACAAGCTGTCCATCCATAATTAACTTGAGATCGTGATTCGCACTAATAGTAACTGCCATTAAGGGTAACACAAAGGAAGGCAGCCTATTAACGGGTCCTATAGGGGTAATCAACATACATTCCAAATGTTCTTGAAGTATAGGTCCGCCATTGGATAAGGAATGTCCAGTAGATCCAGTAGGGGTTGATACAATCATTCCATCCATCTTTTGACTATATCCGTCGTCATTGATAGAGAGATAAAACAAAGGTGTTTTCGTAAGATCTGAACGCATTAAGACGTAATCGTTCAATACAGGGACCGTAATCTCATCACCAATCTGTGCGACTATTCTTCTCCTTCTATCGAGAAAATAATGGCCCTCTAAGAGAGGGTCCACTATCGAATCCACTGAATCTTTTGAAACCTCCGATAAAATTCCGCGCGTACCACCTGCATTTATGCAAAGTACTGGTATATCCGGAGGTAACGTTCTAAATGTTTTGATAGTAGTTCCGTCGCCACCGATCGCTATAGCTAAGTCAACATCAATACCCAATTCCGGGCTAGGTGAATCATAGTCCTTCTTAAAGTCTATGACTTTAATCCCTTGTTCAGCCAACTTTTCTGTTAACAAGTAAGAAACTTTTCTAGATTCTTCATTATTTCTTTTGGTAAAAATGGCAATACGTCGGATTCGATTACTCAAACAGTTAATGATAAAACACGGTGGTATATTTTTTTACTCATTGTATTTAGGATGTTAGTTTGGTTTTAGATTTTTTGTAAGAATATTTACTTGATGTTAAAACAACTGGCTGGAATACTATATCGGGAAGCTTATGTTAAATTTGATCAGAAAAAAATGAAACTTTCAACTTCGAAATAGCTAACTATATTTGAAATTAGTTCATATTTTCATTACTGTGTATGAAGAAAGAGAGTTAGAGATTATTTTTTTCAAGGAAATTGAGCGTTGGAGATTATTCTCTATTAATACGAACTTTGAGTATTTGCCAAAAATTAGTCTCAGCAACACAATAAATTACATTTATATTACAAAAATAAAGCCTTTAGAAAATAGAAAAACAGGGCCGATAGCTCAGCTTGGTGGAGCGTTCGACTGATAATCGAAAGGCCGAGGGTTCAAATCCCTTTCGGCCCATTGAGGATACATTTTAATATACATTTTATTATCTATATTACAATTAAAAAATTGTCTAAATATGTTATTTAGATTTTCAAGATTGTCCTCAATTGAACAATTTCTAAATTATGGAGAACACAGCACTAATAATTCAATATTATCTTTTGATGAAAGCCAACATTCATAGTGAGATATAACTAAAATTGACGAAGTTATAGTAGTTTAGAAAAGTCATTGGATCCTGTAAGATCATTAATTCAACAAAAGAGAGATGGTTTTGAAAAATTTTAATCGACCAATAAAATACAGTTTATGAAATTCCAAAAAAGAAGTAACGTCTCTAGAAATCACCTTCTATGAACCCCTTAACCTTACTACAGAACGAGATATTAGATATATTAGAGGAATGAATGAAAAAAGTTAGTTAATAAATAAGCATTTTAATTCTCAAGAACAAAAATAAAGGGAGATTTACCATATGATATCTACAACTCGTTAAAGGATTCGATGGAAGGTAATTTTCCAGACGCTATAAGATACCAAACCGAGCCTGAACGTAAGAATGAAATGGAGACCTATGGATTCATAAACATGTTATTAGACTGTAAAAACATAAAGCGATATTGATATAGTTTATGGTTTGGAAGAAAAGGAGATCAGAAAGAGAAGTACTATACCTTGTGAACCAGTTTTCCCTCTTCTGGACGAGATCGACACTGGTCACACTCTAATTGTAATGCACTGTTTTTAAATCCCGTCTCCAGAGAAACTTCAAAAACACGATTATAAACTTGTCTATTCAATAAAGAAAAACTAAAAAAAGATTTTAGTGACAGGTGATTAGCAGTTACCTTTTGCCCAACCGACTTTATATCCTTTAGCATAATCCCCTGATCCGGGTGAGTATGATAAGCAATGGTCATGATCGTACCATCCGTCTTTACAACCTGTGATCCATGCATGGGGTTTTCCTTTCTGGTCTGCACAAGAAAATGAAGCAGCATCTGCATTTTGGACCATTATCAATGGAGTTAGTGCCATTGATGCGGCTGCTAATGCAATTACTAATGAACATATTTTAGTATCCATCAGTTTTCTACAATGCATATGTTTATATAAACATATATCTAATATTCCGGAATAAGAACATTCATAGACTTTGATTTCCAAATAACGTCAATTACAAATGCAATTATTAAATTATGTGTCTGTTACCCGAACAATAATTAGTTTCATGGTGTAGATACAATAGGATTATACGTATCTATCCCATAATTGTCAGGAAAGTATATGTAGTAGTTTAATGGTTTTGAACCAGAAATAATCCTTGGGCAAGGAATTGATTTCAAAACCATCAAATTCAAAAATAACACAAACAGCGCATTTTGCATATTTGGATAACATCATATTCATTGTTATTTCTAGACTAATACTTTATTTTACGACTCTTACTAACAACTAGCTCATGACTAATATGTTCCAAAACTAGATTCTCAAAAAATATTTCAGATTGACAGAGTGCATACAAGGGCTTTTATTGACAATGAGTGGTCGGTATTTAAAAAAGGCATAATAGTACTCAGTGCGAGAGTCTTAGAAGGAGGTAGTATAATAACAATCGGATCGATTCCTTGTACATTATTATGAATCATCCCCCTCTCAGGATAGGAATTTATTAATTTATTTCCTTTTTGTAATGAAGATTTAGCATAGAAGTCTAGAACAATTAGATATCAGTTTGGACATGCAGTATAATATTTTTTGGGATCAATCAGATCTAGATAGTGCTAGGATTTCAAATTAGTAAATAATATGGCCCTAACAAGGAGATAGACAAATCATGGCCCACCTTGCCACAAAATCAACTCAGACATTCGTTCTCTCGTCATGATGTATTTATCGACGATAAAACAAGATATGATATCACAAAATCATTCATTAGATCTTTCTTTGCTTGATAACATCAAGAATAGTTATGACCAAATAAAAAGAAATGAATGATTAATGGTAAATGATTAGTACAACTTTTAAATAATTTATCATGAAGTTGTTTTAATATAATGCAGTATTCAGAGAAGTATAAGAAAATAATTGATGAATCCATTGAAGAATGCCACCAGTTATTCAACAATGATTCAATCGAGAGCCTCATCAAACTCAATTCAAAGCTAGATCTAATTATTTCCTGTTCTAGGCTCGAAGATCATCTAAATATTTACTTACTTACTGAAAAGATAAAGTATATTGTGGATTCCTTAGTCACTGGCCACAAAATCAACTCAGACATTCGTTCTCTCGTCATGATGTATTTATCGACGATAAAACAAGATATGATATCACAAAATCATTCATTAGATCTTTCTTTGCTTGATAACATCAAGAATAGTTATGACCAAATAAAAAGAAATGAAAAAGATTATATTTACACAAAGCGCCTAAATTGCCTATTAGTCTCCTCAGACAAATACCTTTGTGGAATAGTACTGAATGCGGTTGATGAATCTATAAACGTAATTGTTTCAGAGAACTATCAAAAATCATTTGAAAGAGCTGTAACTGAACAATTTGACGTTATTATGTGCGATGTGATAGGAATGGATCCCATTATAGATGATTTCATTTTTACATTCTCTAAGAAGACACCAATTGTAATAATTTGTAGAACTAATGATATGCAATTAATACTAAACATTGCAAGATTTGGGATAAAACATGTCATAATGGGAGATGAGTTAGGAATAAAATACTTGACCAAATCGCTGCATGCGATTTATACTGAGTGGATAAGAGAAATGAAAAAATTTTCTCTTAGACCAATTTTAGAAACCCCTGATTCAAAAATCATCTTCCGAGACATGTTACTGACTGAATTGCCTATTTATCAAAAAATAAAGAGTTATTTCACAAATGAGATAGATGTGAATCCAGCAATCAAGGAATCATATAGCATCAGGGTAAATGAACTTGTAAAATCAAACTCAGACTTGATTGACCTCATGGTAAGGGAGAAATATTTAACCAAAGAGAAAGTAAAGAACTACATCACTTGTCCAAACTGTAAGTCGGTAGATTTAGATATTAGTTACAGTTGTCAAAAATGTGGTAACAATCTGTTTATCAAATATGAAGAAGTTATTACCCACGATGAATGCGGATATAAAGGACTCAAAAATACTTTTACAATTGGAGACAGATTCTGTTGCCCGAGCTGCAAGGTTCGTTTCGTTGATTTCGAGAATTGCACAAAGATATCTTCGTATTTTTGTCAAAATTGTTCAGAATACTTTGAGGACCCCGGGCTTAGATATAAGTGCAATTTTTGTGATTTTGGGCCCTTTCGACATATCTCAGGTAATTTGAAAACCATTTACAAATATGAGATCAATCCACTACTTAAAAAAGAATTTAAAAAAAATTTCTTAATATTACAGAAGGTAAGCGATTATTTGATCCAAATAGGATACACATTGTCTTTTAATGAAAAATCTACCAAGAATACTACTTCAGAAATATTTTTTGACTTGACAGCGCGAAGTAATACTCAAACGATAATCATTATTATCCTCAGTTCTGATCTTGAGTATAATATAGAACTACTCTACCATATAGAACTTTTAAGAAGTGAAAAGATCGATTTTATTCCATTGGTCATCTCATTACAGGAGCCAAGTCAATTAATTTTCAACCTTTTGTCAAAATTCAATATCAACTTGATAATTTCTAATGATGAGAACGAAATTCTGTCTAAATTCCAGAAATATTTTCACTAAAGGTTTAAGACATGAATCACAAAGAATAAGTCATTTTTTGCACATCCTCTATAAGGAATATACTTAAGGTCCTACCAGAGTGTTGTATATCACATAAGGTCATCTTAATAAGAGGATCGAATTACCAATTATTTTGACAGATGAGTAGCTTTCCGCTATTTAGTTTCAATGGTATTTTGGTTACTAATTTGTACAATTCGGTGGGATAAATAGTTAGTTAGCAACTTAATCATTTCTGGTATGAATATTTATATAAAAAATACGTGTCAATATTGCAATTCCAAGTATTAGATATCCGACATTGAAGAAAAGGTCGAATAAATGCTCATCTTGGGTAAACCCAAATAAATCAGAAAATCCAAAGATTACATCCGCTAAGAAGAAGAAGAAACCACAAGCTGAAATGAGTAACCAGGCGAGATACTCCCTATTCAATGAAATCTCCCTTTCTCTAAAGTAGAATAAAACACCGCCTATGATTATAAACAAATCAAATATTGGGTAAGCAAAAACAAGTATCAAGGCAACAGAATTCCCACTAAGTGAATACACATTAAAAATGAAAACTGCAACATATAACACATAAAAAGCGAAAAGGAAAAAGGTGACTAATAAGCTCATGAAGATGCTTAGCTCAATTTTGTATGTTTTATTTAGTCTCCATAGTAGCAAAATAAAAAAAATATACCCTGCAAGATAAAAGATATCCGCTATAGAAGGATATGGATCAGTATTTAGAACTCCGCTATAATATCCAAACATTGCTTCCGCTGAAAACCAACTTAGAAATGACAACAACAGAAACAATTGCATCCTATCCACTCGGAGTAGCGAATTTCTGCTTTTACGAATTAGGAAGAAAATTAAGTAAATAACTATTCCAGAAGATATTATATTTGGAATATTATAATAACCAAGATAAGGTTCTGAAAAATAAAATAAAAAGGATATTGTGCCGAAGGCAATAAATATCAAAATTAGAGATTTCAAAGATATACTAAAGATGAAATGGAAAGTCAGAAATTATATTGATGCTAAGTTACATATTACTTTTTATGAGATAATAATAAACGAACAAATGTGTATATAGAAATCTATTTAATATTTCTAGTGTTAACGGGATTTGAGTTATCACGAAAGTAGCAACTAATATCTTGATTCTAATTATACCGTTAATCATAGGATCAATAATTATTACCTCTATCCTTTCACTCCAAAATATTTCTGGAGTTCGAGCAAAGTTTTATGATATTTTTGAATTGTCTGGCATCCAACTAATGAATAAGCTGTCTATTGAAGTAAATGAAATTGCAAAAGACCTTAATCGTTTGTCAATCCACCCTATATTAGCTAATTCTACCACTCCTATAAACGACCAAATTAGCTTACTTCAAAGACAGATTAATTTTAGTAACTCAGAATATCTAGCTGTATCTGTCTATGATAGAAATGGCACTGCTATCATTGATACATCAGACGAATCTCATGGTGAAAATGTGTTGCAAGAAGAATTTTTCAAACAAGCATTAGCAGGAGAAACTTATTTTGATAAGAATCCGGATGAAATCGCGTACAATCAAACAGGATTTCATTTTTCAGCTCCCATTTATGATTCTAATAAAGTCATAAAAAGTATAATGGATCTTGAAGTTTCAATAGGTTTTATAGACAATGTAGTCAATAACACTCTCTTTCATGATGAAATTGGAAATAACTCATTGTACTTCACTTCTAGAATAATTCATAGTGACGGCTCAGTAATATACGGATCAACCCCGCAAAATGATCCCCAGGATATGAATGGTCAACACAGTTTGAACGAACCTCTCCCAGGAAATCCCATTGGGAGTTATGAAAAAGGGAACTCTCAAGACTCTTTATTAATCATGGTTCCTGAATCTGAGAGTGCTAAGGGTTATCGATCTGATGGGAATTGGACCCTCTTACTTGAAGGAAATTTATCTCCAGTCATGAGTGATTATAACAATACAGTAAACGGTTTCTTGATTTCTTCTGCACTGATTTTAATAATCGCGATTGTAGTCACTATCATTGCTGTAAAGAAAATTACATCTCCAATTACTTATTTGAAGAACTCAGCTTTAGAATTAAGTAAAGGCAATTTTGGTAAGGAAATAATGGTCGAGGGATCAAATGAGGTAAAAGATCTTTCTATCAGCCTTGAAGTAATGAGAAGAAATATAGAGAGTTCTAAAAAGAATTTGATTCGTAGGGTTAGAGAAAGGACAAGAGACCTTGAACGGGCGAATGAAGAGTTGAGAACAAAAGAATTTCAAGTTAACTCAATTAATAACGAATTGAGGATATCGAATAGAGCCAAGGAAGAATTTCTTTCAATGATAAGTCACGAACTTAAGACTCCAATAACTCCCATGAAATTGTATATCGAAATGATGCAAAAAGGAAATAAATCAGAAAATCTAAACGAATTCCAAAGGAAAGCACTCACCATTATGCATAGGAACATATTAAAGCTAGAGACCATCATAGATGACATTTTTACTGTGTATAAGTTAGAATTGAATAGCTTTCCCATCAACAAGGAGATTACCAATATCGCCGAATTTGTAGAGAACAACATGTTAGGATTATCCCCATTAATGAAAGATAAAAATATCAGGTTTATTTCAATAGTTAATGCAACTGGGAGTGTATTTTGCGATCCGGTAAGAATTAGTCAAGTATTGTTCAACTTGGTAAATAATGCGGTTGATCACGTTCCTGAGCAAGGTGGGGAAATTACCATTCAAGTAGATGAAGAAGACGTAAGTCCAAGCATAATGAGCTTTAATGATAATGTCAATAAGCATCACAGATCAGTCATATTTACCGTCGAAGATAATGGTATTGGGATACAACCAGAAAATATAGAAGGGCTATTTAAGAAATTTTACCAAATAGATACAGGCCTTAGAAGAAAATTTGGTGGAACTGGATTAGGGTTAGCAATATGTAAAGGTATAATAGAATCCCACGGAGGTAAAATTTGGATCGATTCTTCTTATCGGAAAGGCGCTTCATTTAAGTTTTCTCTTGATTCGTATTAATCCGAAGAAAGTATTAATATGAAAAATATGAAATGTTCCTTGTGGACTATGAAAGTATTGATAATTGATGACAATGAAAGTATAACCGAAGCTGTGAAGGATTTTTTTGAATTTGAAAATATTGAATGCAAAACAGTGAACGAAGGTCGGTTAGGGCTTTCAGAGATCGAAAATCAAAATTATGACCTTATATTACTCGATATAGCCATTCCAAGCTATACTGGTATAGATATACTCAATGAACTCAAAAGACAACGATTTAAAAATCAGAAAATAATTATTTTTACGGCATCAGTCTTCAAATCAGAACAGATTGATGATTTTTTGGAAATAGGAGTCAAGGAAGTTTTGACAAAGCCTATATCACTGGACAAGTTAGAATACATTAAACAAAAATATTTGCTAACGTGAAGTATGTCGAAATCAAGCTTTCAACTAGTAAGTTTATTGGTTTTAGAAATGAAACTGATTTGGATGGAGAGGTCTACAAGGCATAATACTTTTGCTCAATGTTACTTCATAGCTAATAACATTAATAGTATCAGTTTGATTTTTCGTATCTATTTTTAAACCACGATTATTTTTTTAGTTGATCTCTAATGTAAATAAATGTATAATGCATTCTTATTAATTATTAGAAAGGAATGTTCAAGAACTAGATACGGTAATTGGAATTTAAATAACTACCCATCTTTATCATAATCCATTGTATGTCCAAAGGAGTCCGCAAGCAGAACTCACCAAAACAATTCAAAAAAGGTTAGAGAGTATTATTCAAAAATTGAGCGATTACATCATCAAAAACAGTAATTGGTTGAGCACCCTCCAGAGCCGCTATTTTTGTTGAATTATCCTTAAGAATAAGGAATGTAGGGGTACTAGCCAGCCCGAGATTTTTAGCGAAGATATCATTTTGTACCACAAGTTGGTTGAATTTATGTGAATTCAAGCAGTCTGTAAACTGCGAAATGTTTGGCATGTTTACATTTTTGGCAAATCCTACCAGGCTGTCAACACTAATCCAACCAGTGTTTTCTCCTCTTGAGTTTCTATAAACCTCATCATGATAATCCCAATACTTGTTCTGCTCAGCTGCACAATAAGAGGCCTCTGCACCAAGTGTAGATAGTTTATCTTTGGGTAAGTCGTTGATGACCAGATCCTTAAAACCAAATCTCACTATCCCTGTATCAACGTATTTCGAAACAAGATCATCCTTAGTTTCTTGATTGAATCTAGCACAAAATGGACATTGATAGTCACCAAACTCGACAATATTTAAGGTGGCATTATCCTCACCTATCGCTTCGGCACCTGGAATCACCGGAGTAGTCAGATTGGAAATCAATTGCTGGGTATCAGCAGGATTAGAGGAGGATGACTTATTTTTGCCCCCAAAATTAGAAAATGCTGTAATTGAGCCTCCGATTAAGAGTGCCCCAAATAGAACGGCCATAATTAGTAGTTTGCGAATATTAGTCTTATTACCACGTGGTTTCCTATTTCTCTGCTTCAAATTAGAACAATAATTGAAAAACCAATCGGTTATTTAAAATAAATATATAGAAAATACGAGGAGTGTATCCGGATTCAAAAAGTTAAAATAAGAAAAACATTACTACTTCAATTGAGTTTTTGATTTAATTAGCTCAAATGCTTTTTCGGCTTGATCTTTCTTGGGTAATTGAACGAAAAAAATATTGCTGCTTTTTGATTCATGTGGTGCAATACCTAACATTCCAGCCGTTGAAAGAAATCTAAAAAAATCGATACTTTCATTTGCGAATAATAAGAAATCAAATTCAAGATCGGCATTAAGAAAGTTTATATTCAAATTTACAAAGACATGGTGTCCATCGTCATAAATATTTAAGTTAGTATCAATCAGGTTAGGTTTTCCATATGATTTACTAATAATGTTTTCGAATTGAACATTTTCGAGCAATAAGCATGGCACTTTAATCCCATTATAGTCAATTACAGAAAAACCCAACTTATGAACATTGGCTAGGAAATCTTCAAGGGAATTCAAGTTTCTCTTCAAGTTTATACAACAACATGAAAATTATTTAAATATAAATTAGATCATTGTTGTATGCGGAAGAACAGTGATTGATGGTCAGCAAATTTGGATTGACTTTGCGAGCAGTATTGCCTTTTGAGGATCCTCTGATTTGATTTCGTCACTATCGTATTTCTTGCTAAAATAGAGCAAATCAGCTAGTTTCCATTTGTCAATGGTTACTAGGGTAGTACCATTTTTTTTTATGTTTGTAATATTAGTAGTCAATATTACTAATTTATCAACTACCGAATTCTTCTTAGTGCTTTTAACAATCTTGTCAAAGTTCTTATTCTTATCAAAATCGACTGCAATCGATATGCCCACCCTTTTTCCCATTTGGTCGTTATATACTGCATCTAAATAATCGGTATCGATCTTTTCATCATATTTTTTTACAGTTCCCAATTCATCAAAATAACTTATCAAATTTCTGACGGCGTCTTTTACATTTGATTCTACAATATCTTTATCAACTGATATTTTTCTCATTTTAATAAAATCCGATATCGGTATTCCCATGATACTTCCTCTCAAACGCAACCCTGGATAGACATTTTTGATCGTCTCTTCTATTGATTGTTCGTCTATATTTGAAGAATTCTTCTTCAAAGACATTTCAAAGGCATGATATAAGACATTTAAGATAGATCTTATGTTACGAAAGTCTGGAAATTCATCATAAATTATTTTTATTTTTGAAGAAAGATCTTTTCTTTCTAATGATGAAAGTTCACTGTTATAATGCAACACATATTGAAGAACAATGCTATTTATTTCGTCGAAGGAATTGGATCCTGCCAAATCAATTTTATAATTTGCTTTTTCTAGACGATCGAAAAGTGATGGATTGATCTTGGAAATATCAGCATACAAGGAAGGGGTAGTTACTATCATGAACAAGGCATATGGAACGTGAGAATTAATTAATCCCTTCAAATAATCCAAGGAATTTAAGTTGGTGTCAAACTCATCGATCTGAAAAATAGTAATTTTTTTGAACAATTTATAGTTGATCATGGCCAAATTGGTTAAGACCATTGTAAGATTATCAAATGTTTTTAAATCGGAATAGTTTAATGTGCCTGTCTTGATAATTTCAGTAATTAAATGTGTCTCTATTTTAGTAAAATCGTTTGACATTAATTCAAATAAATGTTCGTAAGATATTCTTATTTTTCTTTCACCCATTTGTTCTATTTTGTCAGAAATTGAGTTCCCTTTGAGTGAATCAAAAAAACCGTATTTCACTATCTTCTTTACTAACTTTGGATTATGTACATAGCTATCTTTCAGGTAATCAATTAGTCTTACCCTAATAGTGTCATAGTATTCTTTTCCAAATCCCCTTACAATAGAATGAAAGAAATTATCAATCTCCCTGGGTTGAACTTGAGTTAGGTCGACGTATGAAATAATTGATTTATCATTGATATCAGGTAAAGTCTTCATATGCAGCGTTAAATGTGTTTTACCTGATCCCACATCTTGGATTACTGAGATTATCTTAAAGAGATCTTCATTTAAAGGCTCCGTACTATTTAATTTTAAGTTCAATTCGTTCAAGCAATCCTTGATTGAATTTAAAGCGGCAATGTGCCTTTTCCCCCCAAGAATATGAGCGCTGGATAAAGTGGGTGTGGGACTGCTAGGAAAAGGATTGACGGTTAGATTGTATGGTGCCATCAAATACATCTCACAAATCCATGGACTATTCCCCTTAACACGACCCCTTCATAGCCTCCAGATGATAATTCATATTTTTCTGGATATAACTCAATGAGTTCGCTTACAAGGGTGTAAAATTCATTGTTGGAAAGATCGCAGGATTCACACAACTCATCCTTAACCGAAGAGAGTTCTACCCAACCAATTGAAGTCGAACGATTTAATATTACTCTGTCAAAGTGTTCTTTAAAAGTATCAATAGATATATGATTATTATCATAATCTATGTTAGTGGAATCAACCTTTATGTTATTTATTTTATCTTCGATTCTATTGAAGGAATTCTTAACTTCTACTAGTTCGCAGTCAATTTTTTCTACATATTTAAAAATGCTATCAGAGTAGTTGTTTAGTTTCTTTTGAATACCTATAATAGAATCATATAGATATTTGAATTTTATATCTGATAAGAGTAAATGTTCTAAATAATATTCCTTACCCCAGCAATAAACATATGTTCCTTTTTTAGATATGCATATTTTATCCTGTGACGTTAGTTCATTCAAGTTATCCTCAAAATTATCCTCAGGATATTTTTTCTTTAATTCAGATTTCTTGACTCCTGCTAGATCCAAAAGAATTAATATCATTATAGATCATATCTAAATCAGACATACCATCAAAATAAAAAAAACAAGATAAAAAAAAGATAGTGAATAAAAAATAATTATGCTGTAAAAAAAAATAAACAAATATAAGAATTAATACGTCTGAGTGAGATCCATGGGAATGATGATACATTTGTCTGATAAAATAATGATGATAGCACTAGGGTATCTGACCTAAATTATAAATACCTGAACCGTTTGATACCTGATTTATTATATACATTAATAAATATTCTTTTGGCAGTAATTCTACAGTCAAGTTGTTCGATAATGATAAAAGATATGAAGATACCGTCGGTATAGATGAAATAACTAGAAGAACTAATAGATTACTCGATGAATTTAAGGAGAATTACATCAAGGACAATAAAAATGATTTTATCAATGATGCAATAACAAATATGGTTGTTTGTTGCAAAACATATGAAAAAATTTTCGCAGGCTTCATAATTGTATCTCAAAGAAATAATATGCCTCAAGAATTAATAGAAGGATTTGTAAAATGGTCGACAGGACAACTAGAAGACCTCAAGGAAAAAATTCAAGAAATAGATAAAAAAAGAGATATGCGATAATTGTGGCGTTTATTCAATTTAGTTGTGTATCGAAGGAGTTAAATTCAGGATTAGAGTCTTTAATATTGAAAACTTGTGTCATTGAGTGGTCGAGTAGAATCTTCTGCGATTAAAGATTATATCGAGGTATCAAAGCCGCGAATTGTAATTGTACTAGTCATTACAGCGGTTGCCTCTATGCTTGCGGCGACCAGGTTTGACGGTACACCAAACTCGGCATGGGATATTTCTGGATGGAAATTATTGTTTCTAATAATCAGTGGATCCCTTTCCTCAATGGGAGCAAGCGCAATTAATCAATTTTATGATAAGAATATTGACAATTTGATGGTAAGAACGGCCAAGAGACCGATTCCATCAGGTAGATTGAAGGCAAATAATGTTTTGATATATGGCCTGGCTCTTTGTGTTATATCAGTTACCCTCGCATGGTTCACATTAAATCCGATGGCAACATTTATGATTGGGTTGGGAATTTTTTTCTACGTAGTTATCTACACATTACTCCTTAAGAGAAGGAATGTTTGGAATATCGTAATTGGAGGATTCGCAGGAAGTGCAGCTGCTATGGCAGGTTGGGCAACAACCACAAATAGTATAGATGTTTTAGGATTTTTGGTAGGATGGATTGTATTTATGTGGACACCACCACATTTCTGGTGCTTGGCCATCAAAGCAAGGGAAGAATATTCAAAAGCTAAAATACCCATGCTACCGGTTATATATGGTAATCAAGTAACCGCTAAATATATTTTCATAAATTCATTGATATTAATTCCCTATTCACTTTCGTTGTATTTTTTTGGATTAGGAATATTATATTTAGTTGTAGCAGCGGTGTCTGGATCACTAATGACTTTCTACCATTATAAACTTTTAAAGAATCCAACTCCAGAGCTAGCATGGAAGGCATACAAGGTAACAGCACCATATCTAGTAATAATTTTTGTAGCAATTGCCCTTGACTCATTGTGGTACTTTAGATTTTAGTCTGATTCATACCCTAAAAGAGGAGCTTAACTAACTTTTGATTCGGTTAATTCGATTCTTTTTTTATCTTTTGTCAACCAACTGACCCTAATGAGACCATAAATTTCCAAGTCCAACAATACTTTGTTAAATTCGTCTTCTAATACACTAACACCATCTTTAGACATAGAATTAAGTAAATCCTGATCGGTAGTAGTACCTATCTGTTTAATCTTTTCAAATATAATATTTCTTATAGGGTAATTCACAATATCAATTTTAGCATAGAGTATATTATAGGTTTAGAAATAAAATATTTTTTTATAAGCTAATTAACCATAAAATATCTTGTCATGAAATTTTGGAATCGCGGTTGTCAATTTTTTTTCTATTGATGAATACCAGTTATGTATATCATTTGTTATTGATGGTTTTACGGTGTTAAGTGCCTCTTCGAAATCGACATTAAAGATCATGTCCGAATTCTTGTGAATTGCATTTATTGCTGCAAATCTACAAAGGGCCACTAGATCTGCTCCACTAAAGCCTTTGGTTAGCGACGATATCTTGTTTAAATCCACATCAGATGATATAGGCATGGCAGAGGTAATTTTTAACAAAATATCGTTCCGAGAAATCTCATCCGGTGGATTAATAAATATTATAAGATCAAACCTTCCTGGTCTTAGTAGCGAAGTATCCAAGAGATCAGGTCTGCTAGTTATCCCTATTACTATAACTCCAAAGTTACCAGAATCATCCATTTCAGACAAGATTTGAGATAAAACTCTTTCATTTCCAGAAACATCATCAGAAGTACGTGGTCGACCGAGAGAATCCAATTCATCGAAAACAACTATGCATGGAGAAGAGGATCGAGCTTTCCTAAATATTTCCCTGATCGCCTTTTCCGATTCTCCTACCCATTTTGATAACACTTCTGGCCCTCGAACAAAAATGATGTTCATGGACCCTTCATTTGCAAAGGATTTAGCTAGTAGGGTCTTACCACATCCAGATGGACCAAATATTAATGCCCCTTTAGCTGGCTTTATTCCCATTTTCAAAAATTTTTCTGGAGATATTATTGGATACAAAAGGTTTTCCCTAAGAAGGCTCTTTTCCTTAACTAGACCCCCGACTTCGTCCCAAGTTATATTTGTTGGTTCAACATAAAATTCCCTTAGTGCAGTTGGTATAATTTCCTTCATAGCGTTGATGAAATCCTGTTGATTAATTCTTATGCTGTTCAAAATCTCAGAAGGCACTTGATTTTGGTTCTCTAAATCAAAATCGGTTAGCGTTCTTCTTATAGATTTCATTGCAGCTTCTCTGGATAGAGCCTTGATGTCCGCACCAGTATATCCATTCAATAATTTTGCCAAATCTTTTAGTTGAATGTCTGAATCAAGCGGCATTTCATGGGTATGGATTTTTAATATTTCGAATCTTCCATCCACATTGTGAATTCCTATCTCTATTTCACGATCAAATCGGCCTGGTCTTCTCAAAGCTGGGTCCAAACTATCTGGTCTGTTTGTAGCACCTAATACAACCACATTTCCTCGATCAGACATTCCATCCATTAAAGCTAATAATTGTGCTACAACCCTTTTTTCTACATCCCCAAACGTATCTTCTCTTTTAGGTGCAATAGCGTCAATTTCATCAATGAAGATAATGCTGGGAGCCGATTCTTTGGCTTTCTGAAAAATCTCTCTTAGTTTGCTTTCTGTTTCGCCATAATACTTGTTCACAATTTCGGGCCCATTAATGATATAAAAATTTGCTTTTGACTCAGCTGCCAATGCTTTGGCAATGAGGGTTTTTCCGCATCCTGGAGGACCAAAAAGGAGAATACCCTTATGTGGTTCGATTCCTATTTTTGAAAATACTTCTGGATGCCTGAGTGGAAGCTCCACTATTTCTCTCAAACGTGATATTTGATTTTTCAGGCCACCGATTTGCTCGTATGTAACGTGGTAACTATCATGATAGAGTTTTTCTACACCCGTCCTGATCCCTATTTTAGTAAACTTAGTAATTTTTACCACCTCTCTAGGGATTGTGCTATGGACTTTAAACTCCAAAGATGTCCCCAAAAAATTTAGGGTGAATTGTTCGCCTTTAGTCACAGGATATCCTTCAAATCGGTTATTTAGGTACAAGTTAAATTCATCTGAAAAATTCTTAGAAGTACTGCATGACAATACAATTCTTTCAGCAGGTCTAGGATCAGTCTTTTTCACCAACACATAATCATTGAGGCTAATACCTGCATTTTGACGCGTCTGACCATCAATATGAATCCAACCGTTTTTTTTATTCTTATCCTCAAAACCAAAAACAGAAACGGTTGTTATTTTCTTCCCGGCAATCTCTATCACATCACCGTCGGAGACCCCTAATTTCTCCATTGAAATGCGATCTAGGATCGCTTTTTTCTTCCCTACATCCTTGATTCGGCACTCGGCAACTTTCATCTTAATGGTTGTTGCTCTATTGGAACCAGTTAGAGATTTATCTTTTTTTTTCAAATCAAACCGGATGCTAATTATTAGATGTTATTTCATCTTCACAGACTGTCTGCTAATATTGATGACTTGGATTTCTCCAGCCCCTTCTATTTTTTTTATGGATTCTTCTAGTTTTTCCATTTCTCCTTCAGCATCTTCTAATAAGAAATCACCCACAAGAGCATTTAAGCCAAATGCTATTGGCTCTTTAGCGTGTGCCTTCAATTCCATACCCTCAGGAACATTTGATTTCAGAACCATTGCCAATGATTCCATATCAGTTTCTGAATCTGCGGGTAAAATTTTGATCCGTGCTACAAGTCTAGTCATTTTAATTACGGTCCCTCGAATCCACACCCTACACATTTATAAGATCTGGCAAATTCTCTACAACTCTGACATCTCCAAATTATAACATACCCACAATTTGGACAATAAAATCTTACACATGCATCGTTAGGCATGATAGGTCTGTTACAAGAGGTACAAACAGGTAATTGTAACTGCTTTGACATGTTATCTAAAGGTCTGCAAACCGCATTTATATCTTGCTTAAATCCTTAACTATTTTGCGATATTCATTTCCCATGAGAGAATGCATCAAATTTATGGTCATCCGAGTATTCAAGAAGCGTTTGAGAGCAAAAGAATGGAAATCAAAATCTCCCGTAGAAGAGATCTTTTCCAGGGTGTTTTTTGATATATCGGAAAATATTTTATCCAAAGCCCTATTGTCTAACCGTTCAAGTATTCGCCTAAATAAGAGCAACTTATCAAACTCGCTTCCAAATCGAGCCAACCAATTATTTTCATACTGAGCTAAATACGAAGAATCACCGCCTTCCAAAATAGATTTGGATATAGCACGGCCAGCATAAATTCCCCCCATTCCTCCCGTATAAATCCCTCCTGCAGTTGTAGGCTTGGTCTGTCCTGCAGCATCCCCTACAATTACGGTTTTACCATTAAAAAATGGCTTGACATATCCACTAATCCATATGGGAGCATAAATCTTTCTGATGATCGAATATGGCTTGCCCCGAGTTTGCAGGAAACGTTCTATAGATAAATTCGGATTTATGTTCTTACCTGCTATGCCTACCTTGCCTTTTCCTTCGCCAGTCGGAATAATCCAGGCAAAAAAGCCTGGATATAGGTCAGAATCAAAAATAACTTCTATTGTGTCTTTTATTATCCAGGGGGCATAAACTTCAAACTGTCCTGATGGGATTATGTTCTTCTTGCCCTTATTTACTAATGTTCCAACCCCACGCGCATCAACAAAAAAATTACTACTAAATACTTTCCCCCCTTGGATCTTAACTTTGAACTGATTCTCTTCGAAACTAATGGAAATAATAGAACTCCTAGTATTAATCTCAGCACCATTTTTCTGAGCTTGAAGGGCTATCTCTTTGTCAAAGGATCTCCTATCTATCACTATAACCCTTTGATTTTCAGAATTTATGTTAAAAGAGCTATTCTGAGTCCGAATGACTGCGCTCTTTATTTCATTATCTACTGTTTTTAATCTAGGGATTATTCCTAGACTCTCAAGCGCTTTTTGACTAACAACTCCCCCACAATGTTCTGGGGTTCCAATTTCGTGATCTTCTTCTAGAACTAGAACTTTAAGACCGCTAGATGACATTTCACGAGCCGCCATAAGTCCAGAAACACTCCCACCCCCGACTATGACATCATAATGTTCTGCATTTAATGCTGAAGTCAAAATTAATGAATGATATTAACTTGACAATTATTTATTCTATAGAGTACCAATATCAAAAAAGATGATTAATTGATCTTCAAGTAGAAATTGAAATATGAGTCAATTGAACATTAAAATAGGAGCGGATCCATGTAAAATGGAAATGGTTACCTTTTAGAATTTGATTATTATTGCACGAATTACAGGTACATTAATTGAAGTGAATCAAAAAGGTTATCTACAGAATACATAACAAAAAAAAGATCTATTCTGATAGAAAGAACTGTATCGCTTAGTTGTTTGCAGTTCAACTGTTTGTGTTATAGTCACTATTTACACCAACAAACAAATGTAAACTTGGTTAGTTTGATAGAATGCAACATGAAATAGTATTGCAATAGTTTCCTGACCATCCAAACCTATCAAACTCGTTATATTTTATCAATTGCGTAAAATATCTATTCCAGGCATTTCATCCCCAGCTAAAAATCTCAGCGTAGCACCCCCTCCTGTGGATACATGAGTTACTTCCTTCTCAGAAACTCCAGATATCTTCATGGCCTCGAGGGTATCACCTCCCCCAATCAGGGTCTTTACCCCTCTCCAATATGCCAATGCCATACTTACAGCAACACTCTTAGTTCCGTTAGAAAATATCTCTTTTTCAAAATACCCCATTGGTCCATTCCAAAAAATTGTACCCAAGCCATTATTATGAATTTCATAGCTAAACTTTTGGATTGTCTTATCTCCGATGTCAAATCCTTTCATGTTTTTTGGAATATCCGCTTCAACAATATGATATTGACTACTATTATCAGAAGAAGCCACCTTGTGGTCTATCGGCAAAATTATCTTATCACTGTGATCCCCTAAAGCCTTAGTAACCCATGGTAAGTAGTCTTCTTCAATGAGAGAATCGCCCACAGAATAACCTTTTGCCTTTAGGAAGGTATATGAGGCAGCCCCGCCTACGAGAACCTTATTAGCTTTGGGTAAAAGATGGTTCAGAGCCCCAATTTTATCCTTGATTTTTACACCTCCGATTACCAGAGTAAAGGGGATTGAAGGGTTTTCTCTCAATAGGGATAAGTATTGCAATTCTCGTGTCAGACTAAAACCTGCAATTCTAGTGTCGAAATACTTGGCAGTTCCATAAGTAGAAGAGTGTTTCCTATGGGAAGTACTAAATGCATCGTTTATATAAATATCAGCGTAATTAGCAAGTTTTTCAGAAAATACAGGATCATTCTTTTCCTCTTCAGGGTAGAATCTCAAATTTTCAAGTAACAACACATCGCCATTTTTCAAACCATTTATCAGGTCAATAGTACCCTTACCTATACAATCATCTGAAAAAGTAACTCCGGCATTGAAGGAGGATAACATCTCACCCAGTTTTTTTGATACAGGTCGTAAAGAATATCTTAAGTCCTTGCCAGAAGGTCTATCTAGATGGGACGCCAAAATAACTTTGGCACCCCGTTTTACTAAATATTCTATAGTTGGAATCGCAGATCTGATTCTGTAATCTTCACTAATGGCATTATCTTTAACCTTTACATTAAAATCAACACGAACAAATATTCTCTTGTTAAGATAAAACTGGTCGTCAAAATCTGTAATGAATTTTATCTGTCCCATAAAAGAGATAAAAATTATTCGTTATAAAATATTTGTTGTGAAATTTTGTTATATGGTAAATAATTGAATCCATAGACCCAAAATATAGTCAATTTCTTTTAAAAATAGAACAAGTTACCCATCGATATCTTTCAATCCACCGGTAAATCCTTGAGGTCATCCATTGTAACGATGTATCTAAGTCCTCCACCCTCCCCGTTCTTAACATGTTGATATACAGATGTAGTTTATTATTCGTTCGACAATACTATATCTAAATTCAGAAACATCTGTAATCTTTGTCATGAAACCGTTGTTTGGAAAACATCCGATAGAGCATTGTGAGGCCTTTGAAGGAACCTATAATTGCAAAGAACTGGGCGAATTTGTTTGGAGATTCATAAAAAGGAGATTATTTACCTAAAGTAATGAGCCCCGAAACTAATGCCGTCTTTTAAAAAAAGGACATAGGTAAGAGTTTAAAGGATACCTTTGTTATCATGATATCGTTTTATTTTGGCCTGACAATGACGGTGACATGTGAAAATCAATCAGAAGTGGATTCAGGTAACTTAAATAATGCAAAATAGGCGGCCCACAAGTTTACTTGTAAGTATCTTGTGAATAAATTAAGTATAGTTGTTTACCAGTCAATTTGTTCTATTTATTGGTAAAAGCGACACCAAGAGACACCGTTACGGTCATAATTAACCAAAATATATCTGTGCATATGTTTCAAGGATTTCCTTGTATGACATTAGTTCATTCCTCCTTGCGTCTAATATATGAAGTGGAATGGTGCGGATAAAACATCAAACATCCCTACTTTAACTTTATAGATCTTAAGAATATCAGTAGTGGTATAAATATATCTATAAAAGATATGTTAATGGCTATAACTTACATTCTTTTAATCCTAGTATTACTAAAAATCATAATAGATGCAATCATATTGGTGGGATTTTCTTTCAAGTCTCCTGAATTTCACTTTCTGGCAAAATTCAAACGGAATGGACCACCCCCTAACCTAATTGACAGGCCTTTTTGTGTCGCCGTATCAAAAAATATACCCATAGTGAATTTAACTTTGATAATGGATGTTCCTCTTCCAATTATGTGAATGTTAGTTGTTCTAGCTAAATAAATTCATCAATTCATTAAGAATACATACATGAATAATCTGGTCCGATGTTCGATGTCCACATTCTATAGCATTAAGCAAAAACAAATTCTTTCTTAATTTGGCGGTTAATAGTCAATGATTTACCTGTTTTTTGGTTCGATTGATTGCAATCCATAAATAGATATATTCTTCAGAAACATCAATGATTACAAATTACATTAATTCAGATATCTTTTTTCTTCTTTTGAAGATATCCATTGAGGATTATATTTTTAAATCCAATTCAATCTTTTTAGCCAATAAAACATGATTTCGGTTGATAAAATAAGGTATTCTTTGAGATACTCTTCTCAAAAAGAGTCCTGAAAAATACAAATCCAGACTATAACCAATATAAATTGAGTGTTCGGGCCAGTTTTAGTTAGTAACGTAAGAGATTCAGGGCCTTCGAACTATTAAATTTACTTAACTGAACAAGCCCACGCTCAGCCGTCGTCTGATTTAGATTGTATCCTTCTTAATAGGAGTTATTTTAGTAATAGTTGGACACCCCACCTTACTTGAAGCGACTTTGAATGCCTTTTTAGCTAAATCTAAGTTTTCCTTCGTGACGTGTGCTTCATAGATGGTTCTTCCTCGTTCAACTCGTGCAGCCAAGCCTGTGGCCTTACCGAATGCACGTCTCATTCCCTCCTGGAGACGATCAGCACCTGCCGTAGCGATCATCTTGTTTTCCCTTAAAATTACATGTGGATAAACCCTTAGTCGTGAAAAAAAGCTCATATCACCTGCTTGAGCCATTGTTTTATTACCCGCGAGCCTCGCAGCTTCAAGAGAGTTATGACGAATTTGAATTCGTTCTGTAACAGTTAGTTCAACTAAATAATCATAATTACCTTTTGCTTGCCCGGATGCAAACCTGGCAATCTTAATTTGAGGCTTACCTTTAATGTACTCACGCCTTACATAAGGCATACCACGAATTTCTCTATAATTAACACCTTTCATAAATATTCCTCTCTTTAATAAATAAATGAGGCTGTTGGCTGTGATTTATTTGTTATGTCCTCAGGAAATAATGCTCGCAATGACCCTACCGAATCCGCTCAAGCCGGTGGACCTACAGATTTAGATTTGACATCTCTTCCTACAGAAACTTTCAATGATGAGAAAACCAGTAATGAAGAAAATATTGATTCGAACTTTCTGATAGAGGCAGTTTACCATGCGAATGAAGGAAAAATAGTTGTTCCTGATACAAAACAGCAAGATCAACTGAGAAACAAGGGATTTGGAGAGGTTTTTAATAAGGAATACTTGTTAAATAGCCTTGAAAGCTTATATCTGCTTCAAAATAATAAAATTAAGATTTACAGAAACAAAACAGAATATGATTTTTCTACATTTTTGAAGACATTGATAAAAAAAGATAAAAAGATCTTGACAAAGTATTTGATTTTTAGAGATTTAAGAAGCAAAGGGTATGTGGTCAAAGAGGGATTTGGGTTTGGAACAGATTTTAGAATTTACGAGAGAGGGGAATATAATAAGAAAACCTCAAAATATATCTCTGTTGGATTAAATGAAGGAACTAACATAAAAGCGTCTGAATTTGCCGAGGTTATTGAACAAGTAGAAAATATGGGCAAGTCGGTTGTTATAGCGGTTGTAGAGCGGAGAGGTGAAGTAATTTATTACAAGACATCAAAGATGACTTTTTTAGACAATAAGAAATCCAAGAAATTGGTCACCTGAATCATGATCTAAATATATAATTCTCCCTGCAAAATGATAGATATAGAAATGTCCAGAAAAAATCAACCTCAAGACCGATTCACTAAGGATATTTGTAATGAGATATTTGCAGTTGATAAAAACGTAAGGTTTGTTGGAATCGTAAATAGGGAAGGCGAAGTTATAGAAGGCGGATTTCGAAAGGGAATTGAGCCATTACTTGATCAGAACGAAGAACAGGATATGTATCTACAGTCTCTCTCAAATATCAGCTTTTTTCAATCATTCTCAGAAAAATTCGGCCCGGTAGACTACTTATTGATTAGACAAAAGAAAATCACCATGATAACCATTCCATACAAAGATGATATATTATGTATTTCAGTTTCTTCTCAATCCGATATTGACAGAATTAGGGATGAAGCTATCAAAATAGTTTCACTCTAAAATACCAGGTGTTCTAATAACTATTAAATAAAGTATCATAACCACATAACTATGACTTAGATGGAAAAAGTAGTTTGCGAAATTTGTTTTTATAAAGGAAATAAAACGGAATTTGAGGAAAGCAGTGATTACTGTATAGAATGTGTGTGTGATCATTCTATGTGTCCAAAGTGCAAGAAACCTTATCATGCAGCCATGATTACCGAGTAGTTGATATACCAAAGTCGATCAAAGGGATAGACTTATAGAATATATTAATAGAATGTAAATACAGACGTTACAAGACGATGATGAATAAGATAGTCCCCCTATTACATTGAATTCATTTCAATTAAAATGAAGAGAATAAACCGGACTTCCGAGTTTTGTGACATGAGTTATACCGAATTGTCAAAAAAAACCGAAAAGAACGTTATCGTTTAATATTAGGATTTTGACGATGATAGGTGTTTGCTTTAAATTAGTCGCTGAGAAAAAGGACGATAGAGTGAAAGAGACCTACCCCGAAAATCATCACAAAGTTTGTCAAACCCGATTACTAATTTAGATCTCTATGAAATAGAAAATTGTTAAATAACAAAATATAAGAAGTTTTGAACTATAGTATATTACTTATGAAATATTTAAATTATATAACAAATTATTAAAATTATTATAATCTATGTTGCAATATTTATATAGCCTAAAAACACAATTAATAGTAGATACTTAATGTTTAATGAAGATTCTTGCAGAAGGTGTGGTCTGATCCTGACTGCAATGTGCAGATGTAATGATTGCTTAGAGACTTCTTCTTGGATTTGCAAAAATTGTAACAACTCCATAGATTGAGTACACTTCCATGGATTTGAAAACTAATCCAGGTTCAAACAAGGTCCACTTGGGAGTTTATACCTCCTAGTAAAATTATTCAATTTGGATTAGGAGAAGACCAATCAATATTTAATGGACCTCATGAAAATTTCATGATTACCAGGAGTGTAATCTTCCCAAGATACTGAAATGGCGTCGTCCAATGCATTAATTGTAATAGAGGGACATTCTGAAATACCAGGGTTTGCACTCAAATTATAGAATGTGTAATCGTCAGTTTGGTTAAAGCTTCTCATGAACAGAAAAATTTCCTTATTGAATGTCGGTTCAGAACCGACATTCATATTAATTCCAGGTTCAACAAGACTTCCCTCAAATGATGTGAACAATTTATCCTGATAAGCGACTGTATCTAAATTGGCCGCATCAAGAATTTGATCAACTGAGATTGGAACTTGATCGATTGTAAAATTCTTCCCACCATCTGAACTTTTTGCGGTAAAAAGATTTCCTAATTTATTTACGGTGTCCTTCTGTACCCATGTTATGTACACGTACTTATCGAAAGCAGACACCTGTGATTTACCATTGTCAAAACTATCATTATAGTCGAATCTAACTGGGCTGCTAAAACTTTTTCCAAAGTCTTCACTCTTGATAAAATATAATCCAGGTTTATTACCCGTTAGATCCTCTTGCTCTTGAACGACTCTAGGATGGAACCGATTATCGGCGTCTACGTTCCAGGTAATATACACATTATTCTCATCTGCTAACACTTTTGGATAGGAATCGCTGCTATAATCTGATAGCAAGTTTTCGCGGCCAAAGGACTTGCCCATATCATCACTAACTCGCAAAGCAACCGAAGAATGAGTAGAATTAGATTGTTGCCATACAACGAAGACATGTTTATCATTTGAATAAATATCAGCGTTAGATGCATTGAAATTATCGTTACTTAATGGAAGACTTTCATCAAATATCTTACCACCGTTATCACTTGATCGTAGGAATACTTGTTTATTACCATTAAAGTTGTCAACCCACGCCAAATAGGTATTATTTCCTGATGAGGCGATATGTGGATGTTCTGAGAACCCAGAATTATTGCTGATATTAAAGGTTTCATCGCTTGTAACATTACCTAAATTGACGTTTTTGAAAAAAATATCGTAATTTCTATCCTCTAGATTTGGTGCTCGAGTTTTAAAATTTGAATCTTGCCAAACAAGGGAAAAGTTAGTTTTATCAACGCTTTGAATCTGTCCATATACGGAATCGTTCTTATTATTGCTGAGGTTATATAACTTTGAATCATCAACTGGATTTAGTACTTTGGAGAAAACAAGATTACTTTTGTCAATGTTATGGTAGGAGATTATATTAAATAATGGGATCATCAGCAAAAATAGAAATATTGTCATTATGCTTCTAAATAGTGCGCTAACTATGATTTTAGTCAATAAAGTTACTTCAAAGATTATTTTATATATTTTACTTTGGATTCAAATATCTTATGAAGGTTGATCCTTCTCTCATGAAGGATTACTTTTCTTTTTAAAATCTAACGACAAGGAGTTAATGCAATATCTTAACCCAGTTGGATTGGGACCATCATCAAATAGATGACCCAAATGGCATCCACATTTTGAACAGACTACCTCCTTTCTAATCATACCGTAATCATGGTCCATTTTTTCTTTAATATTCTCATTATTTGATGGAGCCCAAAAGCTTGGCCAACCTGACTTTGAATCATACTTACTATCAGAATCAAATAATATTGAACCACAACACTTGCATGAATAAACACCATTTTCTTTATTGTGCAAAAGGTTGCCAGAAAAGGGTGGCTCAGTTCCACGATTTACACATACCTCAAATTCCTCAGGAGTTAATTTTTTTTTAAATTTGATTTAGAATATTCTTCCGACATTTATCAATACAATGAATGACTACATTATTTAAAAATTTAACGATCCAAGACATAGTTTTAATTCTCCAAATTATACTTAATGCCTAATGTGACTTTGATTGACAGTTAACTTTAATGAAATTACTTATTTCAAAGTTGTAGATGCCCATGTTAATTCTGCCATAAAAATCTGCGCGACTGGCTTGTCGTAATCATTTTTCAAATTTTGAACCACAAATAAGCATCCAAAAATAAAAGTTTTTATTTAATCTTGGGGCACTAACCATTGATTAGAAATAGGCAAACGTAAGGTTTTAAACGAAGCTCACTTGAAGGAACTGGTCATGCCCCAGGAAGGAGAGTTATTTGGAAGAGTAATTAAATTAGTAGGCGGGGATAATATCATTGTAAAGAGTAATGACGGAAAAGTTAGGACATGTAGGATTAGAGGGAAGATAAAAAGGAGAATGTGGATACGTGATAATGATTTGGTATTAATTGCACCATGGGATTTTCAATCAGATAAAGCAGACATTATTTGGAGATACATCAGCGCTCACGCAGACAAGTTAGAACAAGAAGGACATCTCGAAGGTTTAAACAGATAGAAATCACAGAATATTAGTCTATTGTACCCCGCCACTGACCCACAGCAAAATCATAGTTAGCCTTACACTACGTGTATAACTCATTGCGCACTCTCTGACGGGGATTAATGATTATAAAATTAAACAGCTATATATCGTTTAACCAAGAGCCACATTGGCAAATAAATACCCTCTTAACAGCAAATAACCGTTATTAACTTTAGATTCATAAAGATGTCGAGATATCCTTGAAATCAAAATTAAGCATATCTAAAGATGCATAAATAAATTATTTAGAAATCTTATATCACGACGTTTTGTCTAGAGAAGCCTACAAATCCTTATACGATTCGAATTTGATCAAGTTTCAGGATTTTAACTACCGCTGATAAGTTGAATTCGAAAATAGTTATTAACGTACGCAAGTTAAAATTATCCAAAACTTGAGGATGAATTTCACCAATCTCACCAATTACATCATCTTTCAGGCAGATTTTTGCAGAATGGCCTGGAAGAAAATAAGCAGTGTCATATCTTGGTGTAGTAACAAACGCATTGAAACAATACCTCATTAAAGATTCTAAATTGGATTTAATTTCTGTATAGTCTGTCGTATTGTGAGCAATTGAGACACAGAGTGACCAATTTTCTCTGATTTCATTATTTGTCGTTGAGATTGTCTTACCTATCTCATATAATTTTTGAGGATATTTTTCATGAATATTGTTAGAAAAGGTGTTAATTAAAGAAGGAATTAGGCTGTTCCTCAATAACTCAAATTCAGTATTTTTTGAATCACCCAAAGAAACTAAATTTTTGTCTAAGTGATCACCTTCCAAGAAAACATCTTTGATCAAGTTTTTTGATATTACATTAGGATTAATAATTTCCATAAATCCTAGACCAATTAATATGTCACGCACTTTATCAAAAATAATAGATTGACTGTTCTTTCGGCCAGGAAAATAAGTTGTAGGGTATAATGGTCCTAAATTGAATATTCCATAACCAATGGCTACCTCCTCGGATACATCTACTTTATCAAACAAATCTATTCTATAACTGGGTATTGTGCATTCTAGCTTCCCATTACCTTTGTCTATACCTTCACATCTACTTCTCTGAAGACATACCAAGATTTCGTCATGAGTTAGTTCGAGTCCTAATATCTTATTAACATAGTCAAAATCCAAATGTATTCGATGCGGTTCCAATATTGGAGTAACAATTTCTCCATAAAAAGGAGAATCAACCATCAAAGAATACAAATCAAATCCCATATCGCTCAATTCAAACGACAGTATTGAAAGTATATCCTTAGCAGACTTAGAATTCACTGAAGTAACTTCTATAAACAAATTACTAGTTAATACATCTATTTTTGTTGTGTTTCCATTTATGATGGGTGGAAAGGAGATAACGTTCTCCTTTGAGTCGATTAAAATAGGAACCATGTCAAACTTTTCCAAAATGTGACCATACTTTTTTCCAACATCAAACCCTGTAAGGATATTGTCAAGGCCGTATTCTTTATTTCCATCTAATGGCACAAATTTGATTTGTCTGGAAACCCCTTTATATGAAAGCGGAAACGTCAACGCATCATAATTATGTAAGCCGATTGAAGACTTTTTTCTCTTTCTACCTAACCCATTATGTAAATCTTCTTGCATAGATATCAATTGTGTTAGTTCTTCATCATTAATGGGAAAATCTCGTTTGGCAATCAAACCATAAATAATGGGTCTTACATCTTTCAATTGTTCATCTACTCGTATTAAACTTGAAGACGGATGAAGTTCTTGTATATTAGGAAATCCTAATTCCACATTTAACATTCCTTTTAGAGCTCTTACGATCCCGTTCTCAGAAGAAAAATCTGGTCGATTGGGATTAAACTCTATCTTAATTTTATCATTAGTCTTGTCAAATCCTTCTATATCGAGACCCAAGTATGGTAATTTTTCAATAATTTCATCTAAAGTCCATTCAGAAAAGATTCTTGAGAGCAAAGAAGGTCGCACGTTTACTACAGGCATTTAGGGACACCCTTTAACCAAGTTAAATTATTTGAATATAATTCACGTATATCATCAAGATTAAAGCGTAACATGGCCAATCTTTCAAAGCCTCCTCCCCATGCCAATACAGGATTTTTTATTCCCAACGGTTTAGTTACCTCAGGTCTAAAAATTCCCATACCAAACAATTCTATCCATTTATCAAGTTTCTCATTATATACCATTGATTGAAGAGAAGGTTCGGTATAAGGGAAAAAGGTAGGCCAGAACTTGATCTTTTTTATCCCAAGTTTAGAATAAAACTCGGATTGAATTCCGATTAGTTGTCTTAGATTGGCATCTTCATTCAAATAAATCCCTTCGACTTGATGAAATTCAACAAGATGTTTGAATGTCACCTTTTCGTTCCTAAATACTCGACCTATAAGAAAAACCTTATCTCTCTCAGGTGTCCCTTCAGACAAGTATTGGAGTGTAACAGGAGTGGTGTGAGTCCGCAAAACGTATGGTTTAGATTCTTCAATATTCCAATCATACTGCCAATTTTCCCTATGGATTTTGGATACATGCTGCAATAAGGCAGTATTTTTTGGTAAAGGAGAATAGAGATCCGTTGGGGATTTTAGATAAAACGTATCTTGCATCTCCCTAGCTGGATGATCTTGAGGAATAAATAATGCATCAAAGTTCCAAAAACATGACTGAGTCAGGTTTCCTTCAATCTCACTAAAACCCATACCGACCAGTATTTCCTTGACTTCGTCAATGAAATCGACCAAAGGGTTCTTTTTACCATAATTTAGCAATGGCAATGGTGCTTCTACATCAATCTGTTCAAAAATTAGATCCCTCCATTTACCAGATGTTAAAACATCGTGAGTCATTTTTCTAACAACTTTATCGCCTGTCAATAATAATGAATCAACAAGAGGTATACTAGTTTGCGTAATTCTGTATTTTTTGGCTACCAATTTCTCTGTTACTAAGATATTATGTCGTTTTTTTAATGATTCATATGCTTTTTTATCTTCGTTGTCAAATAGCGATTCTAACGCTGTCTTTGTATTTCTTAATTTGGTTATGAAATTCTCCTCACTCGATGATTTATGCGAATCTGGGAGAAGAGTTACCTTATCATCAAGTATACTAATCCAGTTATTTTTCTTGCAAAACCGAATCGCTCCAAAAACTTCTTTATCGTTTCCTCTAAATTCTTGACTGTTTATGATTTCCGTCAATTTGTTTACCCCCTTCTTCACAATATTGACAAGTTTTCTTTCAGGGAGAACAAAGTGCTCATTATCAGACATGTCAGGATGTAAAAAGACTTTGAATTCCGTATCCTCACTAATTTGAACGAGGTCTTTATACCTCAACCATTCAATTCCTCTACGCACTTGGTCTACCGTCAATTCTGAATTTTTTATGAGGTCAGATTCGGTTACCCAGTCAGCCTTTACCAATCTCAGTACCCTCAAAAGCTTTTTCTCGATGGGATGTAATGATGAAATCGAAAGTTTTGAATTATCTTCAATCTTAGATGCATCCCTGCCTGCTACTTCATCCTTATCCAATATATGTAGAAAATTTGTGCGAGTATTTTTAAACGTTTAAACTTTGGTTATATGAAGAATAATTTAAGGATGTCAAGTGAAAAGGAAAGCATTTCATTTGAGAAAAGCAATATGACGCTAGATTCGAGTGACATGAAGATTGAAAATGATTCAGAATCAGATTCAATTGGAGTCAAAGATTTTGTCGTTACCCCGTGGGAAGTGGAGGGAGATATTGACTACTCTAAATTAATCGAAAGATTTGGTACCCATGCAATAGATGATACTTTATTTGAAAAAATTAAGTATTTTACTGGAGAAATACATCCATTTCTCAAAAATAGATATTTTTTTTCCCACAGAGATCTAGATGTGGTTCTAGATGAATATAAGAGAGGCAATAAGTTTTATCTTTATACGGGAAGAGGACCCTCTGGCTTGGTTCACCTCGGACATTTGATGCCATGGTTATTCACAAAGTATTTACAAGAAAAATTCAATGTTAACCTAATATTCCAATTGACAGACGATGAAAAGTTTCTGTTTAACAGTAATTTGGATATGAAAGCAATTCAAAAATATACATATGAAAACATTTTAGATATTATTTCAATAGGATTTGATCCAAAAAGAACCAAAATAATAGTTGATACCAAACATATCAAATATTTGTATCCTTTATCTATTGAAATCGCGAAGAAAATCACTTACTCTACAGCAAAAGCCGTATTTGGATTTTCCAATTCTTCTAACATTGGGATGATAGGCTTTCCTCCTGTTCAGGGTGCGCCGTGCTTCCTTCCATCAATGATCGAGAATAAACCGACACCTGTGCTTATACCTGCCGCAATTGATCAAGATCCCTATTGGAGAGTGACCCGAGACATAGCAGAAAAATTGGGCTACCCCAAACCAGCCCAGATCCATAGTAAATTTATGCCAGGACTTACTAGTGTAGGAAAAATGTCATCCTCAAAGCCAGAAACTGCATTATTTACCGTAGATGATCCTGAGATCCTGGAGACGAAAATCAAAAATACCTTTACTGGGGGTCAACCAACAGTGGCTCTCCAACGCAAATTAGGTGGAAATGCTAATATTTGTCCAGTGTATTGGTATTTGAATTATCTCTTTGATTCCGAAAAGGAATCTCAAGAGAGGTACAATGACTGTACCAGTGGCAATTTGCTCTGTGGAGAATGCAAAGGCGACATGATAAAAAAGGTAAAACCATTTATTAAAGATATACAAACAAAGAGAGAAAGGGCACGAAATTTGATTAAGGATTTCATGATTGACGGAAAAGAGTTTTTTGAAGATGACAATATTGGTTTTGATTAACCACTATCTTTGAATTCAAGTTGAATTTTAAATTCATTTGTCAAGATAGTCTACGAAGCGGAAAAATTAACAAGTATTTTTGCTCTGCAAAAGGATAATACACTTTTTGTCAGCAATATCGTAAGAATAATCGATAATGAGGTTGTCGTCAAGCTAAAAGATGGTTCTCATCACAGTATTATGTTCAAGGATGAAGTAAATTCATACAAATTAGAACAATTTTTTAAGGAACTTTTATCACGGAAGGGGCAAGTTACTGATACAAAATATGTAGGGGATGTGGCTTTCATAAGTTTCAGTGAACCACTAGCTCAATAGTCCAAATTATTGAAAATTGTTTCACACATAATCCATATTAAATTCATCCAGAATTAGTTGATAGACTTTCTCAAAATATAAAGCCGTCGAGTATGGCATCAACGTTATGAAATCTCTTATAGTTTCAAGAACCAAAGGAACCGCACGCTTTGATAATTTAATTTCAAATTTCATCCAAAGAATTCGATTCTGAGTAAATACTATTTTTTCACCTAACTCTCTGTTACAAACTTCCTTAGCCTTGTCCTCAACGCGTTTGTACCAATATGCAAGTACCTCTGGATCCAACCCGCCGCTAAGATTTGTAATATTATTACAATAATCTAGTATTAAATCGTCAATTCCATTCTTCATTTTATAAAGTTAATTTCAAGCTAAAAAATTTATCACTAGGTATTAAATTTATTTGATAAAATAAGATTATTTTTTATCCTTTAATGTATTACCCATCTGATCAATCTCATTTGCTCTGATGCGACTGGAAGAAATCGGTAACCCATCTTGGGCTAATTTCAATTCAACTGAAACTATATCAATTGTTGGGAGACCCATTCTTGTCCTGATTTCATTAACTCGTTTACCTTTGTAACTTGTTTCGGGTACTAGCTACCATACAATCAACTTTTTTGGAGAACATTAATGGCCCAAATACATCATCAAGCGTTGTAATTTCGTATAGATTGGACCCAATTTCACTATCAATGATTTTGACTAGATTATGCTTTCGTACTTCAAATGGATTGTTTATATTTTTCTTTAATTTTTCTTTTACTAAATTATCGGATGATAAACCTATTATGACGAATTTTCCTATCTCAAATGACTTTTTCAAAAGTTCAATATGTCCAGTGTGTAAAATATCAAACGTACCACCCATGGCTACGCAATCATATTTTTTCAATAGAGATGTCATCCATAAAAATAATATAAAATTATTGATTTCACACTTAAACTCACGATTTGACAAATTTATAAATACCTAATTGAGGATAGATAATTATTGTCATCTACAGTTGCAGAATATATCTGTGAAGATTGTGGTTCTTTACTAATTCATCTGAATCCAACTACGCTGCAGAGCATAATAGAGGTTCACTCACAATTATGTCCTATTAAAAGACAAAAAATTCTTGCCAATGCAGAAGCTGAGAAACTAAAGAAAGCATCCGTAACAAGGAATTCAAACATCCCAGTTCAAGCTACCCAAATAGTCAGTGGCGCGCCGCCAAGTGCTGCTTCCATACCTCAACAGGCTATTGCACCTAGTATGAATGAGAGCGGTGCCAATTCATCTCTTCCACTGACAGGCACTGGAACAGACTACCAGACAGCAGAAGGACCCATAGATACTGGCTTTAAATCAAAGAGACAACCTGCAGGGAAGTTTCAAGGAATCCAAGTATGGGGTCCTTATGATGCACCAGGACAACTTGGGATTTGGGGTACTGATGTATGCGTTGATTTTGACATTTGTATTTCAGATGGTGCCTGTATTGATGCATGCCCCGTGAATGTTTATGAATGGCTTGATACACCAGGACATCCGGCATCAGAGAGGAAACCATTTATGATTAGAGAAAAGGATTGTATTTTTTGTTTGGCGTGCGAAAATGTCTGCCCTCCACAAGCGATAAAAATATTTGTAAAATAATATACTACAAACCTAAACTGTTAATTTTGACTGTCCTCTTTGATATATTTATAAATTCGATAGTTCAGGTTATTATTATGCTTCATAGCACTATCCCACTTTGAATTTCGTTCAGCATATAAAGCTATAAAGTATTTCTTTTGGCTTATATCAAGATTATGAAAAATGTTTTCACCTACAATTACTTCCCCAGGAAAAGATAATGATGTGATTTTAGCAGTTATACTGATACTAAACCCTATCAAGTCGATATGAGCATGTGCAATATTTTTTCCATACAATAGAACAAGTGCACTTCCATATTCAATACCAATCTTCACAGCAATCTCAGGGATTGAATGTTTCTTAAATATGGGGTTGATCCCGTTTCTCATCACTTTCTGTATATGGCATGCGCAATCCAAAGAATTTATTATTGCCTTTTTTTGATCATAGTCTGATGGGAAAAGACCGATTACAGCATCTCCCACAAATTTTAGCACATACCCCCCGAATTTTTCAATAGATAGGCTTACTTCTTGGGAGAAGACTTGGATAATCAGGGCCAAATCAAGTGATGATAAGTCATGAGACATTTGAGTAGAGCCTGCTATATCCACGTACATAACTACAACATTTGTTTTGGTATTGACTTTTCTTTGTAAATACTTCCTACACAAATCAGTAGACAGATCAATAAGCAATCCTTTGTTTTCCAGACTATATGACACCCGGTCTTGTACACTCTTTACGAAATCAAAATCTCCTGATTCAAAATTTTTCATCTAGATCTAAAAATGATATTTCTGCCTAGTTTATTCGTTATGAGGAGTAACTCTAGAGGTGAATCTAATTCTATTCCCATAAATGGGGTAAGAACAGTACAAACAACTAGGAAAAACCCAGGTCATAGATTCTTAGACAATAAGTTAGAGATTTAAATTTTACATCTCATAAAATAGCCTATATGCCTAAGAAAACAATGGTAAATAATCTAAAGCATTTTCTACTTCAGATCAATCCTCCTTAAAGTAAATGATGTAATCATACGAATACCAAAAATTCCTACGAAAAATATTATAGTATTGTAGATATCTGGGCCCGGCCCATCTCTAAATAGACTCGAAATTACTAAGATGAGTTTTAATACTGCATTGGCACATTCAAATTCTAATGCAAATAATAACCCATTCGCTAATATTGAAATAAAAGAGATTTTTGATTCATCAGTATCATTATTTGGTATAACTTTCAATCGCTTCATGAAAACATGAAAAACTCCTATACTAGCTGGGAATTTTTTTGAATCAACGTCTAAGGCTCTCTTTAGTAGTAACATTAGTAATTGTCCCATAGTAATCAATATAATACTAATTGCGGCTATGTCAACGACGTAAGTAAAAAAGAGAACAAGTGCATCCTAATGTAAACATTCTAACACCCTTTCAGGCTCATGCGACAAATACGATGAGTTTTTTTTATACCTACTAACATACTAAACATTAGGTCATCTTGTTGTGTCTGTCTATCTCCTTTGATAGTGACCAACTTAAAACTATTCGAATGGTAACGATTACCCCCAAAATCAGTAGTTCTTTTATTCCGGGAATCTGCATCGTCTTAATTATGTCACTTCCTATTTCAAAATCTAATGCTAGTAATATACCTCTGGCCAATCGTAATCTGATTGATTCCTTTTCCATTGTTTGATCCTTAATTGGATTCTTAAGGATCTTGAGAAAGGAAATTACGGCCATAATAACCGAAATGATGATAACTGAAGCAGCTAGTATATCAATTCCGAAAGTAATCAAGTCAATATAAAAAGATCGGATTAACTCAATTGGAATCAAGCCATTCAAATCAAGCATCACTTCTTTCACTGGAAAGGGTATCAATCTATATGTATATTATTTTCATCTATTTTATGTTATTGTATAAAGAATGTGGGTATTACCAAGGAATAACTATTCACGAAATCGATCACTCCTAAATAGTAACTCGTTGCGATCAGCATCGATATCGATTGCTATAACTACTGGAGTATGTAAAGACTTTATTGCCTCTCTTAAAACGTAAGAAAATTCGTCAGTACTGGTCACTCTATACCCTTTCGCCCCAAAGCTCTCTGCAAGCTTGACAAAATCAGGATTATTGAAATTAGTGAAAACACTCCTACCCAATTCTAATCTTTGTTTTGTAGATATCACACCTAAGTCCGAGTCACACCACACAACAATAATGATTGGAAGTTGTAATCTTACTGCTGTTTCTAGTTCTTGAACATTCATTAGGAAACCACCATCCCCGCACATTGCCACAACCTTCCGAGAGGGGCAAGCTAGTTGAGCACCAATTGATCCTGGAAGTGCAAATCCCATCGAACAAAATCCATTACTTATTATGCAGGTATTGGGATTAAAGGTCTTGAAGATTTTTGCTATCCACAATTTATGAGCTCCAACATCTGATATCAATATGTCTTCTGAAGAAAGAACACTTCTAACATCATGAATTAATTTTTCGGGTTTGATCGGATAAGATTTGTCATCAGTAAACTGCTCAATACGCCAATCCACTTCTTCTTTAATTTTGCTAAACCTTGCCCTCGCCAGACTTATTTTTTGTTTATTAATAGAATTTATTTGAATCTCGTTCTGGTATCTCTTTACAGAATTTATAAGTAGATTTATGGTTAATTTTAAGTCACCAGAAATTTCTATATCAGGATTATAGTAGTTGTCAACTTCTGCAGACGTAGAATCAATATGAATTATTTTTTTGAGATTAGATCCATTCCAATTTTTAGGACTGTATTCAACCAAATCATATCCGATAGAAATTACAACATCGGCAAGGTTCAAAGCGTGTAAAGCATAGTCGGATTCTTTTATCCCAATAGTCCCCATATGAGTTGGAGAATTATCAGAGATCACACCTTTACCCATGAATGTATTCATCGAATAAAATCCGGTCAAATCTGCAAATCTTCTAACCATATTGGAAGCGTTGTTCCGAACACAACCATTTCCAACTAGAATAACAGGTACATTTGACATCAATATCATTTTAGCTGCATCGTGCAACGTTGATCGTGTTGGACCAGATATTATGCCACTTTTACTATTTAGTGGTTTCAACAACGATTCCATTTTTGCCACATCAACAGGTAAATCCAGGTGAGTTGCCCCCTTCTTTTCTTCAATAGCAATCTTGAAAGCTCTTCTCAGAATTTCAGGTATCCCATCAGCATCCCTTATGGACCACGTCCATTTGGTAATTGGAGTAAACATAGTTACAGGATCCATATTCTGATGAGATTCTTTATGCATCTTGGTAATTTCAGTTTGACCGGTAATTGCAAGAAGCGGGGATCGGTCCATATTAGCACTTGCTACTCCAGTGGTAAGATTAGTGGCCCCCGGACCAAGTGTTGCAAGACAAACACCAACCTTATTGGTTAATCTTCCATAAACATCTGCCATAAAAGCAGCCGCCTGTTCGTGCCTCACCAAGATAAATTTTATGGTTTCTGATTCTGATATTGATATCATAAGATCATTTGTTTCCTCACCAGGGATTCCAAAAATATATTCGACATTTTCGGCCTCAAGGCACTTTACAAATAGATCAGAAGCTTTCATCTATGAGAGGATGCATTAGATCAATAATAAAAATATGATCCAAAGGGGTAATTGAGGATGATGATGGTAAAACATGATTGTCCTAGCATTAGACAATATGAAATGTATCCACATCTCATTTCTTGTTATATAAAATAATTATTGGTCAGTAGAATGACTAACTCCAAGTTATTAGAGTCCGAATAGCCAAGATGTTTTTCAATTTTAAGAATAAATTCGTCGCAAAATATGGATTTGTTATTCATATCATATTCTTGTCATAATTAAAAAATTAAATAAATTAGTCCGAAAGAAATAAGAAGAAATATTATCCCTGGAATTATCCTTCGATTGCTGGTATTGCTATGCCTTTCTCTATTTTTCCTGCATAGAAGGCAATCAATGTGAGTGCAATGACTGAGCCAACATTTTTGATTTGAGATGCCATAGTTACTGCAGTAACTGTATTCTATGGTTCCCCATGAGTAGGAAAAAGAGATGAGTCATCTGAGGATAAATCTCCGCTGCAGTTTTTGTAAAATACTATAATCATATTATTTTATATAATAGCACAAAGACATTAGAGAATCAGAGGCTCCGAATCCTACTTTATGATATCAAAAGTATCAATCTCGGGTTATCAAAAAATTGAATCAATCACGAATTGAAAGAACGATGATCAAGAGAGCCTTCACGCAGATAATTATTTTGAATGATATTGGTTAAACCACTTTCTCTGAAGATAAATTTGGACCTGATTTTTCATTTGTTAGGTATTTAAGCACACGAGAATAATGATATCTATCAAAAATACGCAAATAAAGTGTAAATCTTAGCACTAAATCACTTTGTTTATGACCTCAAGGACAGTTGTTACCCAGAGCATCATATGCGAAATTCAGAAGGTTATTGTACTGATATTCTATTTCATATCAATACACGTATCGTCAGAATGGACATTGCAATGCTAGGTTAAGTTTAATACACCAGTTTGGATGGAACAAAGCGGTATTGCGGGTATACTATGTTACGAAAAAACCAGTAGTAACGGTTATTCCAACTCACATTATCTTTAGTCAATATCTGATACCCCACCTTACTTATTGAACTTGTATTTTGAGACCGGATGAAAGGAATGGCATTAAACGTTCAAATACAAATGATAGTGGGCGTGAGAATTACTCTAACGGCATCAATAACAATCCCTATTGAATTTGACTATAAAGATAATTCAGGTCGAATGCTTAGTTATGTCACGATGATAAATAACAAACATATAAACAAAAAGCTTAAATGTGACCTCTTAATTTTTACTATACTCAGGTCATAAAAAAGAAGGAATCGAAATCAAAAATATTCACATAGCATCAGACTTGACTTTGGAATCACTTTATATTTCACATCAAATAAGAAATTTACATGTCACTAAGAATCTTAATACCAATATTTATTGGGGTCATATTAGGCAGTGGGTCCACCTATTTGTTGCAAGAAAGTAATAGTCAACTTTCCATAAATGATACCAGTTTCATACCCGGTGCTTCTTCAAATTTTTCATTTATGTTAGACCCAAATGGATCAAATGAGTCAAGTGGAATACAGATGGGTAACCAACCATCAATGAATTCATCTAACTTAAATGACTTGATCCTTTTAGAAGATCAATTAAAGTTAGCCCAAGAGAAAATTGAGCAAGCGGATATCAAAAACAAGGATTGGGGAAATTATACGAGTAATAAGCTAGGATTGTCATTGGAATATCCTATCGACGTTTATCTGCAAAAAGAGGGGAAAGAAACTCGATTTGATCCCGATAGGGATTTAAAGATAGGAAGCATTGAGAAGGATGGATTCAGTATTAGCCCTAGTATTTATGGCCAAAATTCTACTGATTTTTCGAATGTTGTTATACAAGCAAAGGAATCTCATCTTAACATGAATCTTAACGATTCATATTTAATGTTAGTGGAAGATATTACACCAATGAGTATTCATGATGATATCGGTTTGTCTTACTTAATATCATTGATCGATAATGGTCTAGAAAAATCCCTTTTTGTATCTAATAATACGTTCCTATTTCATAACGATAATATTTATAGGTTCGTATTTGTTACCAATACTGATCAGTACAATAAAACGAATGCAATATTCAATCATTTATTAGACTCAATTAGGTGGAATGTCAATCAGGATAGTGTTAGTCCGACACCGAATGTTCTTGCGAATCAAAGCTCTCCGCTAAATAATACTGGGACTGCGAGATATAACCAAACCTCAGGAAATAACACAGCAACTATTGAAACGACTCAAGGCCCTATAAAAATTGAGTTTTATCCTGATGTAGCCCCTAACCATGTTAAGAATTTTAAGGATCTCGCTAACAACGGGTTTTACAATGGAGTGCTATTTCATAGGATAGTGCCAGGATTTGTAATACAGGCAGGCGATCCCAACACAAAGAATAGTAGCATTAGTCGAGATACATGGGGGAATGGTGGTCCAGGGTACACTATAAATCAAGAATTTAGTACCATACCACATGAAAGGGGGATAATATCCATGGCCCGTATGCCTGATCCTAACAGCGCAGGATCTCAGTTTTTTATTGTACTAAATAATTCAAAATTTTTAGATGACCAATACACAGTATTCGGAAAGGTCACTGAGGGAATGGAGGCTGTAGATAAAATAGCAAATGTTTCCACCAATTCAATGGATCAGCCCCTGAATCAAGATTTAGCACGAATAAATAAGATAATGATTAAATAGAAATAGTCCTCCAGTATGAAATAACTATTCACCTCAAAGATCAGAGGATTTACAAATTTTTTTTGAATTGAAATCACTTAATCATTAATCATGAACAAAATTCTATTCAGAATTCGTCAAAGATTCTCATCGATCCAAAACATTATCCAAATTTACATTCGATTCAAAACCTTTATCTTTTAAATGTGATGACAATCTCTGATGATTTCTAAAATTTTATAATTATTGTCCACCGCAAATGCATTAACTTTTGTATATGGGCGCTATGGTGGATGAAATAGCCTTATTTTCAGATTTTGTCTCAAGGCAAAATCTATCATAATTATTAGCCGTCTATTCAGGTTCAGAAAAAGCAATTTAGATTTAATTTGACTTAACTGATGATTTGATTATTCAATAAA
Organism: uncultured Nitrososphaeraceae archaeon; assembly: GCA_963850055.1. GTDB lineage: Archaea > Thermoproteota > Nitrososphaeria > Nitrososphaerales > Nitrososphaeraceae > Nitrosocosmicus. Next base: position 298,901 of record CAWKJS010000031.1, read on the forward strand.
CGAAATAAGACTAAGTCGTAGATGAATTTGAAAGACTGCAAACTCAATCACAGGTATAGAAATGTAATTATATATTAATACTTTCAGTGTAAAGAGCCTCTGATACAATTGAAAGTTTTAAATCATCAAATCATCAAAGATAAAGGAAAAGATTAGATATTATTATAAGGATAAAAGAATAATCAAGCACTATGAATTTTCAAATATATTATTACGAAGAACAAAAAAAGGCATTCTAGTGACCTAAATGAAGATATCCTCTATTAGCGTTATCGGCCTATTCCGACAATTATTCGCCCCTACAATAATCTTTTCAGCGAATGAATCTGAAATTAAACCTCAACTATTGTCGCAAAGTCTTTGCTAAATGCATGCCTAACAAGGGAATAGAACCTGAGCTAGTAGATTTATTACAACTAACGATTAGTAATTTAGTATTTGTCAATCATTTAGACCAGATATTAACAAATTTATTAAAAAAAAGATAAGTTCAAGTTAGACTAGGCCTGTTGAATAGTAATTACCATTTCAACTTCATAATCAAGTGTTTCTCAAAATTAAAGTAGATATTTTATGTAGATTGATGACCTTTTTTAGTATTTTTCCAATAGGGTGTTAACGGTATTAATTAATTTAATTAATGAAAATGGTTTATGCATGATCTTATCGATTTTGACACCTTTGTTCAAGTTACCATATACCTCGAGTTCAGAAACATCATAAGCAGACATCAAAATAGTCTTGATCAATGGATCAAAGGACTTGATTTCATTTATAAATTGATAGCCATTAACTTTGGGCATACGGATATCTACGAGGACCATACAATACTTTTTGTAACGCTCTTTCAATTCATTTAAGGCTACTGAAGAATCATCAAATGTAACTACTTTAAGTCCTTGTAACTCTAATGCTTTTTTATATACAAAAAGCAAATCTTTTTCATCGTCAATAATCGCTATGCTACGATCACCTATTCGATTAAATGACGTTCCAGGAGTATGATTGGACATACATATTATAAATAAATCTAGCTATTAATGTTTTTGTAAAATAATGGAAATATATAACAATTATACTGCTTACCCAAAGCAAGAAGGGCAGATATTTCAGGCTATCGGATCATAATGACGATGAAGACGACGGATGATAGCTATGATAGCCATTTCACTGAAGGTATTAAATAAACCATTTAATTTTTTGATTTGTTTAAAAACACAAAGAATCTCTTTTGTTTGCGTTACCCCTTCTTTCGTAATGTTGTTATTCGATTAGATAAACAAATTAAAGAACAAATTGTATTTATTTAGCAAACTACGTAATTTTGACTGTCAGGATTTCTTTTAGGGCATTTCATCAATTAAAAGTGCCAAAATTTTAGCTCTCAAGATGAGTAAATTCTCTTTGTCAATAGCGAAACCATCACTTAATATTTCGCCATCATCTTGATAAATATGCTTGGCTATAGAATACAAGCCTCGATATCCCGATTTATCTGGATGTTTTTTCTCTACGTCTATAACTGTTACCTCAATCTTATCTACCATTATAAACCGAAATAGAGTGTCCCAAAATTTCCATATATTTCTTTTATTAAGAGAATAGTGATATTTGGCCGTCCTTCGCTATTTTAAACGATGCATTGATACTCGCACCCTCTCAAAGACGATTAAATTAACAAAATGATTTAAAAATAAACATCAAAATCAGTCATATGATACTATGTAACCCTAACAATAGGAAAGGATTCTGTTTCTATTTCAAGGTTGGACATTAAAAACAGTATCAATTATACAAGTCTTAGTTTAGTTAGGATGTATGGCTTCAGAACAGCCCTCATCATATGTTATATAAGAATATTGCCTTATCAAGTTATTATTGGGAGTTTGGGTTACCTTATAACTACCGAATCCTAGTTGTACCTCGAATGTTTCTTCAGAACCCCGGAAAGTGTCTGGTGTCTAATTGTTCCCGTCCACCCTAACCCTATAATCTGAAGCCATCGCATCAAAATCGTTTCCTCACAGGGTGGTTACCATTGATATTATTGCAAGTCCAATGATTGTTGCCGCGATTGCTATGGATGTTGATGCTTTCATACAATTACTACTATTCTTAGAATGAGGACTATTACAGCTGATGGTACCATGGTTGTTATTTAATGTAGGGTTTTGACATTAATAGGCCTTCCTACAAAATTAGTCCCATACTTGTGGCAAAATATCTGAAAAGGAATACTCATACTTGAGATTCGTATTTGTATATAGAATTTATATAAGAATAACCATTGTTTGATACTTCAATACGCTCAAACTAATAATACATCCTCAAAAGTTAAACAAATCCAGCTTGAATAGCGAATCTAACTCACAATTATTGATGATAATAAAGAGTTCAATAAGTGTTTAGACTCGCGTAGGTATAATTAATTGGTGGCTCAAAATGATATATTCGCAAAAAATCTTGGATTAGCGAATCCCCCTACTTTCCTAATTCTTATGGACAATTCAACGAAAATCGCCAACGTAGGAGGAGGTCAGCCTATTAAGGTTCTTGAAGATGTAATTAGTCAATTCATGAATGGAACCTTTGAATGATTCATTTTCTCTTATTATTCTCTGATTCCAACTCTTTTGACTCAAACTATCATTTCATCTTACACTCATCCTCATCTTTAATCTTGACTTATATCCATTGTTACCTTTCGTAAATATAAAATAGTCTCCTAATAGCAGAACAAAAAGTAATTAGTATTGAAAGGAAAAGAAGCCCAGATAACTATACTAAACTACAGATTAAAAGAATATGACAATAAATTATTAATTCGGACTTAAACCTCATAATCATCCCTATAACTAATTTACCGTCTTCTTTGTGCATTGAATGAATCAATCTTTTCCATTTCTTGCGGACATCATGAAATACGCCTGGTTTTACATCCTGTGTTATTTAGAATGAAGATTCTGAATCAAAATCCCTAATATTGGTTTTATTTTTTTTCCATGACTAATTCTGACATTGTCTTGTAATCATGAAGACCATCCATTTAACCAAAGAACTTATGGTGATTGTGGCGATAAATACTATCAAGGATTTATTAATGGCTGCATGTCATTGGAAGGAAATTCACTAGAGATATGAGAAAGTGCTACTGATGTATAATAGTCAATTGAATAATTTGAATGACTAACACCTCTACAGTTTTACCACTTATTGAAAACATAAATCTCACTTTTCACTAATTAAATCAGTATCATCATTCAGGAATAGTGGTAATGTTGTTCCATTAGATGAACATGATTCTATATGATTTGATATGTTATCTTTAATACCATTTGACTCAACATTATGAGGCGGACATGCTTTCTTTTTTACATCAGTCATCTTCTTATCTAATGCAAATGCTTAGTTTGTAGATGACGAAAAGAGGGATTGAAGCATGTCCAATAGTTAAAGTTAAAAACATGAATAAAATGGTCAAGTTATTACTTTTATTCACCATAATAGGAACCATTGAATTTTAAATATAATAGCTATTCTTAATTAGAAATGATTAATTTAATAGAATTATACTATGATATTTCTGTGTGTTTAGGTTTATTTTGTATTCGGACTACTTGACTGCTTGCTAGAAGGTTTATCTTTATCATCATCAATTTACCTTGCGTCAATCTTACCCTTAAGGATTTTTGATTTCTCTTTATCAACTGCAAATGCAGGAGAATCTATATTGCCATCATCCATACAGACATGCTTAGCTATAGAATACATATTTTCGTATCCTGGTTTGCCATTATGTTTTTTTTCTAAAAATAACAGCAAATATTGCGGTATCCACCAAGGTGACAGACCAATATAATCATTAATTTTAGAAAATCTCCACCATCCAAAGCAGTGGGTGTAGAACTGACAGCCAATTGGATTTTAAGATGATAATAATTACATTTGAATACTCGAATCTTATCCATTTATTTAAATCATTTCTTTGTTTTTCTAATTCTTATTAAACTCTTATAAGTATTGTTTGATATATAAAATTAATTGAAACTATTGACAATCGATGACAACACCGATACTACCCAGGCAGTGACGGATTATTGTAAAATGCATGGGATAGATTGCGAAATGGTCAACGAGGGTCAAAAGGGGTTATTTGAAATCCAAAAGGGGGATTATGACATTATTTTATTGGATATAGCAATACCGGAATACTCGGGGTTTGATATTCTAAACCAATTGAAAAAACAAGGTGTAAAACATAAATGGATAGTAATCTTAACCGCCTGGAATTTGAAAATTGAGGATTTCAATGACTATTTGGATGTTGGAGTAAGAGAAATCCTGAAAAAACCTATAGGACTGACCCAGCTTGATAATCTCGTGAAAAGTCATTTGATGAATGTTAGGCAGCCTATTTATCATAAATACGCCTAATGTAAGTGTGGGGCCTTGGTTACCTGTGTAAGCATTGTTCTCCAGGGGTTAAAGAGCCATCAGTATCGAAATTAAGCCCTTCGGGCCCATCATGTTAAAGGGTCTTTTATATAGATTCTAGAAAGTGTTAGAAGTGTTAGAAGTGTTATTATAGAATACTTGCGTGAACATCAATATTCTTAATCCTTAATGATTTTCCATTAAAAATCAGTGTTAAGAATAAATCCCTTTTAATGTTAGAACATCATTTTAATCCGTGTCACTTCTCTCTAAATCTGAAATTCAATTCTTAGAAGGAAATAAGCAAGTATCCAGGTCTTGCGAAAGAAAACTAAAATGTATGATTAGAAAGAAGGTGGAAGGCCAAAAGAAAGACATCCCATTATTATCTAAACTGATTCCTATCGAGCAACTACTTGACTTTGACAGTTTGGTTGCACCGAGTCAAACTGGCTCTATTAATGAGTCAGGTGGTATGGTTTGCTCTTCAAGAAAACCCGCTACTGAATTTAGTAATTCTAGTATGACAAATTCTTTACGTGCTACTAAATTCAGTAAGAATCAAGATTTTGAACTAGACTCAAGCAATCTTACTAAAAACAGTAAGACATTGGTTGACCATAGCAATCAAAGTAACCCTGCAAAGGCTCACATTCTAGAAAATTTTACTAATAACGGAAGTAATTCTTACAATACAAGACCACGCTGCTATGAAATGGTCGAAGGATTTCCAAAGTATTATATTAATAACCCCTCAAGATTAATAGAAACCGAAGTAGGCTCCGGTGGTGTAGAGGTTATAAACCAAAGTAGCCGCACATTCCGGCTAAGCATTTCGCCCTCTCAAGGCGACGATCCCGGGTTCAAAT
>CAWKJS010000032.1:0-11826 GCA_963850055.1 uncultured Nitrososphaeraceae archaeon
GATCCTAAATACTATTTGAAGGAAATATAAAAAACGAACCGCTCTTTGTACAACCGCCTTTTTAGTATGTTTTATTACCGGATGTAGAATATCATCATCTTAAATTCATCAACTACGTCGTATAAATTTTTAAATGTATTTATTGAAGGATAATTAAGATGAGTAAAATTCATCTTAGAAAAATAAAGATTAATTTCTAAACAAAAGTGTATGAGGTTTCTTGACCAATCCTATATTGATGTCTATGGAGACCATCATGGTTACAATAGTTTTAACGATAGTATTGATAATCTCAACACCATTTTAGGCACTAATATTTACAAGTAAAAATGATCTAAGTTAATATTTTTTTAAAAAGTTTAAAAAAAATTTTGTCAAATGAAGAATTAATAAAGATGTATATTTGAATATAACTCAAGCGTAAATTAATTTAGTATATGAAAAAGATCATTACTGTTGTGTTCTCCGACCTTAATAATAAAAATATCAGACTAGAATTGGACAGTTCACTTTCTCCAAAGACTTTTCAAGCAATACTTGATCATCTACCAGTCAAAGTCAAAATTAACAGGTGGGGCGATGAACTCTATACCGATCCAACAGAAATAGATGTTAAAGGGGAAGAAAATGCAAAGACCGAAGTTAATGAACTGGATGTTGCGTATTGGCCTGAAGGTAAAGCATTATGTTTATTCTTCGGCCCAACACCCATAAGCAAAGATGGGAAAATACTGGCATATTCTCCTGTTAATATTGTAGGTAAAATTCTAGATCCACCCGTGAAAGATGATTGGTTAGATAAGGTTGAAACCAATACAAATGTGATTATAGAATAGAAGTGTTTTTGAAAAAGCATTTAACAATGATTCTTTACATATGAAGCATACAATATAGTTGCATTTAATGGTAACATACAATGGGTATTGAGTAATATAAGTAAGGGACTTAATTACGATCCTGTAGACTTTAATTACAATCCTTTCAAAATAAATTAAATATTTACTTGATAAAGAAACCTTATTGACAGGTGAATATCACATAAATGAATATGTGTGATAAAGTTTAAAGCTAATTATTCTATTAATTATTTGTCAATGTGCAGGTTTTTTGATTCACTTTATCCAATAGGTAAAATGTTTCCAAATACGCTTAATCTTACTTCCTTGAGCACACTTTTAAAGCATTTTGAAAATAAATAGATTGTGAGATTAATAATTTATACCGGAAAGGGTGGAACGGGAAAGACAGTTAATTCATGTTCTACTGCTATTAAACTTGCGGATCTAAATAATAAAACTTTGATAATATCATCCGATCCTGCGCATACTTTAAAAGATGCATTTATGACATCCGTTGTAGGAAATAAGCCTGTCAAGGTATTGGATAATCTTTATGCATTACAAATAGACCCAGTCCTTGAATTAGCAGAGAATTATGGTTCTATTTTGTCGTATGTTGCATCGATATTCTCTAGAAGAGGATTAGATGAAACATTATCCTATGAGATCGCAATGCTTCCTGGAATGACTCAACTATTTTCATTGTTAAAAATTGAAGAATTTATACGTCATCAAGACTTTGATTGTATAGTTATGGATATGCCAGCTTCTGGGGAAGCTTTGAGATATTTGTACTTTCCCAAACTTGCTGGAAATATTGGAGAAAAGCTCTCCGGGTTTACAGGAGTCTTTAGTGGATTTGTAAAAATGTTTCAACCTTTTTCTTCTTTTGCACCGATTCCTACTGATGTAATTCAAATTGAGATGAATTTACTAAAGCGACTTGAACTCTTATCAAAAACAATAATTGATCCCAAAATTACAAGTTTGAGACTAATAATTAACCCAGATACATTTAGTATCGAGAATGCAAAAAGAGCTCTTATGTCTGCAAACCTTTATGGTATTAATGTTGATGCGGTAATAATTAATAAAATATTTCCCCGTGAAGTCCATAATAGCTATTTTACAAAGTGGGTAGAGTATCAAAGTACAGAAAAAATTGAAGAGGCAAAAACCAGTTTTTATCCATTGCATATTATAGAAGAAAGATTTTATGAGAAAGAACTAAAAGGAATCGAGATGTTAAGGGAGAATGCAGAGGCAATTTTTAATAATGAAGATCCATCAAGAGTCTTTTATTCGGATAAGGTTTTTGAATTCGTAAAAGATGGTTCGATATTAATTTTGAAGGTAAAGGCCCCATTCACAGACAAAGACAATTTTGAAGTAAATCGATATGGCGACTGTCTAGCCATTAAACTTTTAGGCGCAACAGGTTATATTGTGAATGTTATTCCTTTACCTGCAGCTACTATAACCATGAAACTTTTTGAAGTGAAGATACATGAAGGCATAATTGAAGTAACATTTAAAGAATAAATTCTAACCGTAATCATACACTAATCAAAGTAACGTCAGCTACACAGTAAAACCATTATATGATTTAATTACCCAAGATAAAATTGCCTATAGTATCAATATTCTCTACTGAATATTCTAGAAGCTTATTGAGACTTTTTGACAAATGGTTTTTGACATTTGCAAATCATGTCAATAGATTTTTTCAATCTGTCTATTCTTAAATTTGATAAGGGATTTCATATCTGTATGTTAGCTGCATCTTGCAAATCTTTAACATTACCTTTGTCATTTGCTGAACTAATAAAGCCATTGTATGAATCCACGATTATGGCGAGGGGAGTGGGATTCGAATCTACGTCTTTCGGACGGGGGTTCCAACCAATTAAAGCATTCATTGTAATCTTGTATATGCTTGTTTTATACTAGGTTCGGGCCCGTGGGGATTAGCGACAAATTTGACTATAATACTGGATTCAAAAACTGAAGAAGTGAATTTAATACGAAAATATCTTAGAAACATAATCTTGTTTCACAGGATCTAACAAAGATATGTTTCTATTTCTATACGGATTTAGTCCGTTACAAGAGAGGAGAGCGATAACACTTCATGGTTCTACTCTATCTTAAAACAAATAGTGTTAGGGCGTGATTATTAAATGATAGGTAAGGTCTGTATCATAGTTAAAACCCGGTGTAATAATATTATTCACATTTGTGCTGGTATGGACAGTATGATTTCCAGGAGATAATGGTTCCAAAAATAGGTAGTAACCATCGTTTTGTGCTTTCCCAGATCCTGACTTATGGCCCAATACGTTGTTTTCGGATAATTTTATATCAAATATCGGAGATTGTGTTCTATAGCTCTCGAGCTCCTCGATTTTCTTACCATCGACAGAAGCACTAATAGTACCATACTCATTACCTGCTTTAGCACAACTTGTTAATGTTTCCCACGGTTTTAAATCCCACTCACCGCAAAATCCAGCTAAAATGGGTAGAAGAATGGCTTTATCCGAAGGGATTATACATGTTCGTTGCTCTCCTTTTTCAAAATTGAGAGTTAGAAACCACACTGGACCACTTTGGGATTCAGCGCAATTTTCCGTAGTATAGTTTTTTCCAGGGTGGACATCTAAAGGAACCTGAAAAAGCCATTTAGTATGCTTAACAAGCCATTCTCCAAAAGGGATACCAAATGGCTTTGAATCCTTGGAGTAGACACCAGGATTTATATCATCTGCATATACAAAGTTGTTGAGAATTAATGTGCTGGAAAAAATAGTCATAATACCTATGCTTATCAGAAATGATGATGGCCATTTGAATTCATAATATAGTTTCATATCGTCAATAAAATGGAGTAGATTATTTATCTATTTTTTTTAAATTAGCCTCGTATTTACATTGACTTTTGCGGGTAGATAAAAATGTCTAAAATTTAAAAGCCTTTATCTAGATATTATTATTCAATATAAAGAGGGAAATAAAGTTAGTCATGTAGTCGTTCCAGCCTATAAAAAAGCGCTGATACCGGCAGTTATGTCAGTTATGGTAGTTGCTTCAATAGTCGACACTTCCATAGTAAGGCTTAGTGCTTTCACGGGAGGTTTGGCTCCTAACTGGAATTTAATAACATTTTCAGTCCTTGTTTTGATCTATTCCGTAGGACAATATGTTATTCTAAATTTTATTAAAGAAAAAATTGAGATAAGTAAAATCAAACCAGCAAATACAATCCATAAGATTGTGTCTATGATCCAGTGGATAATGATATCAATGCTTGTCATCATCGTGTTACAAATGATATTTACCTCATCTTATTCCCTTTTGCTTTTGAAGCTTATAGCATTGATTAGCTGTGGTTTATCTATTGTAATATTAGCATTCTTGGCTAAAAAATTCTTTGCGTGGTTTAGATCATCCCGCGATATAGTAATGATATCTTACGCCATAGCTATGGTCATTCTGACTGTAAATATATTTTTCATGGTGGTATACGTTATAGACATGCTAAATAGCCGTGAGGATGTCACACGATACACCCAAAGTCCAGTAATCAACGTTACTAATGCTTCCAATATTTTCAATACAATATATTTTGTAAGTTCTATTTTTTCATTTGTTATGGTATGGGTGGCTACTGTTTTCCTATTACGTTATTATTCTAAAAGGATAGGAAGTGCGAAATACTGGATCCTTGTTAGTGTACCATTATTCTATTTCTTAGCTCAATTTCAACTCATATTTTTTGATTTGTTTGAATCTTTTCGCCTTTCTGATCCAACCTTATTTGCTATTATTTTCACATTGTTAATCACGATGAGCAAGCCACTCGGTGGTATTTTGTTTGGTGTAGCGTTTTGGGTCGTATCCAGGAGAGTTGGCAAACATGCAATTAAGGACTATTTGCTAGTTTCAGGTTTTGGGATGATGCTCCTATTTGCATCTAATCAAGCTACTACTTTGATATTTGCTCCATATCCGCCTTTTGGTCTTGTAACTACATCCTTAATAGGACTCTCGTCATACCTGTTATTAGTCGGGATTTATTCCTCAGCCATGTCTATATCACGCGATACAGAACTGCGTAAGTTCATTAACACAGTAACTGAGAGGGAAATTAAATTATTGGGTAATATTGGATTTGCTCAGGTCGAGCAGGAATTAATTACAAAGATTATCCCTATCGCTCAACTTCAAGCGTTGAAAATGGAACAGGAATCGGGAGTCAAAACTTCGTTTACTGATTCAGATCTCAAGGATTATCTTGGAAAAATCTTAACTGAAATTAGGAATACTAGTCAGAACAAGGGATCTGGAGCTTAACTAGGATTACTCAAAAGTATTTCAAATTACAGGTTAAAGAAGCAAAAACCTGCTCATTTCCCATCACGAATGAAATCTTTTGTGCCATTTCCAATTAGAGAGTGGAAATTAAAATTTACTACAATTTTGGAAAATCAATAGTACCTGGTGATTCCTTCAACGGCTTAAAGGTTGTCATCCAATGATTGTCTAAAACCCCATTTTATTAAAAAGTTGTCCTAATCAATCATTGAAGATTAAAAAGGACTAAGTGAATCATTCCTGTATTTATCTGAAATAGAAAATATTAGATTTCATACTTTTGAATGAGGATCCCAGTGAATGGAGTCCAGCTGTATCAATTATTCCTTGCCGTAAGGCTCTCTACTTCATTCCAATATTTTTCAAAAAGTACCTGTTGAACTAATATGGGAAGTTTTTCATTAGAAAACGAAGCCCTCAACTTGTTATTTTGGTCATATTTGACCCGAAGTAGGTACTTGTTGTCAGACAATATTACTAATTCTTCAAAATTGCCCAATTCGTGACTATACAAAAACTGAATCATATTATAGCCAATTTTTGCATTTATTTGAGTAATATATCGCATCAAATGCTGGTCAACACCGTCAATTAGTATTCGAATGGTTACTTCTCTTTTTAACAGCCTGGATAAACTATTTAGATAATTATTATTGCTGAGAATAATGTGAATTAACTTGATGGATGAGAATATTACCAATTCCTTAGTGCATCTTTCAATTAATGAATTTATTTCAGTATTAACTTCAATGGAATCTGTTATTTGCAGTGTATGGTCAGTTTTGTTTTCATATGTCCTATCTTTTTGTTTCACATCAATCGGAATAGCACTATCCCACAGGGTATCAAAAAGATACCTCTGTTGCCTTACTAGAGTCTTGGAATTACTAAAGAATATTTGGTCGGGCTTTACACTTTCTTTATGGAAAATGGCAACCATATAGGCACGTCTATCAAAGATTCCAATATTGCTTCTTATTCCGTCTAAATGTCCTATTTCATGATAGTTTAACGAATTCAGAAAATCTATGTTATTTTTGGTGATTTCAACTACTAATCTTAACTTGACACCTTTTTCTTTTGACTGTTGTTCTACAAATTTAGTTCCATCACCATAATGACTACTTATGAATTTGCACATAGTAGTGTCCCATAGCATATCATAACCATCTTGAGCTAGATTTAATGAGTCTGTTGCTATTGTCAACATGAGGTCCGAATCGAAAATAACATCTGTAACTTCAGGATGGTGATATCCGGTTCCTTTCAATTGCCGAAATATTAGATCATCCACTATATTATATTAAAAGCCCATTTTATTAAAAAGTTGTCCTAGGCGCGTCGTATTTTTGATAATTCCTATTTATCTCGGGTTCAAATCCCACGCTTGGCATCTATTTTCCTTGCATGAAATGATTTAAAATTTTCTCTATATTTCATCCAGTCCATAAGTGAGAACATTGCTTCTTTTTGATATGAAGGTAAAGTATTCTTCATCTTCTCCAGCATAAACAATAACTTTCGCAGCTACAATATCTCCAGCTCTTTCTATGGGTCTGATATGTCCCCATTTAAGAAAATCCCACGCTCCCAACCGAATTCCAGACGAACTCATTGTATAAGCAATTGCTCTAATCCTGCTATCAGGATATTCTAATAATTTTTGAATTTCATCGTCTGTAGGTAATCGATCATCTGCATGTCTGTAGGTAATCGATCATCTGCATAATTCCTTCCTCTGGGAAGACCTCTAGAAAATTTTTTCCAAGGTATAGGAATATCAGCCATATCACAAAATAATTTAATACTTTTGAGATAATTATTAACAGTTGATCCTGTTATATCTTTTTTATGTACCCTTTCTAATTGAAATTGCATGAATTTCAATATAGCAGAAAAGATCCATTGAGTATCCTTCTCTCTAGCTTTCATAACAAAACATTTGCTTTTTTCTTCTGGCGTTGCACCTTCAAGGTCTACAAAATCCAAAAACTTGTTTAACCTTCCGATATACTTTTGTCTGGTCATTGGCGATTTCATCGCGTATAAATACAATGACCAAATGTCATCACCAAGTTCTTGTGCTATTATACTATTAGGATTATTTTTTTGTAGTTCTACCACCTTTTCTATACACCTTTTCATCCGTAGAACCCACTTAAAAGAACCTATATCGTTGCGGGCCCGTGAGGATTAAGTCCCCAGTGGCGGAGGGGTTCTATAAAATAAATGAATATTATTACAAATAACCATTTCTTATATCATCACTAATTTGATCATTCTGTTATGGTTACGAATTAAAAGATACTTGTACCAATTTGTTAAAGCCACCAAATGACACTACTGAACCCGGAGTAATTAGTTGCATAAATTCTTTATAAAGTGGCTCCATACTTGTGTCGCCTTCCATGCTTTTAGAAAATTCTTTTACATGTTCTGCATCTCTATAGGATTGGATCTCAAGCCATACCTCTTCCTCCTCAGAAGCAGAAATGGTTTTTGACAGATTTACAAATTCCATTATGTTCTCTCTATTTTCAAGAGAAAACACCTCAAAGTTAGAAGCCCCGTGTTTCATAAAGAAATCTCTAGATTTCCTGTTAACTTCCATCATTGCATCATGGTTTTTCTTTGGGGCACGGTAAAGGAAAATCTCTATATGATTATTGGGGAATTGTATCCTTAAAGGAGCTAGTGCTTGTGTTACTCATGAGGATTCATTCTCTTAAAGATATAAAAATCATAAAGGGATCAAAAGTATAGTTGTTCTATTACATTGAAGAGGACGGATTCGGATAGAATGCATAACTAAATTGACATGAACATTTGGAAAAAGGTAATAATCCAGGCTTGATCTACTATCATTATCATATATGATATCATTTAGTCTGGGCGCGTGGGGATTCGGCCGATATCGGTATATTTAAATAGGATTCTATATTTTTTTTAGACAAAGTTGAATTCAAGAATTAAATTAAATTAAATAATGTTGCAAATCATCGGTCAAACATTTTATAGTTCACTATTTTCAGAAAAGACATATCCAGGTATTTCGATAGATATATTTTCTCTTAGGTCATTCTAAGAAGGGCTTAAAATCCACTATTCCAGGAATATCCAACAGGTCTATTTCATTTGCCATTTTAGCGGCTTTCTCTGTTTCTTCGTCCTCATTCATACATTTATCGTAAAATACGCAGTATGGACATTTGATATTTCTTACTTTCATGTTAAGCCGAGGAAGTATAGACACATCATTTTCCTTCATTGCCTCTACGAATAAGTTTTTCCTGCGCATCATTTCGTTTTTGAAAAGTTCCCGGCCTATGTCATCCTTCGGTAACAATACAGACCAGCTTTCGATGTGAGGACCTTTACCATCAAACGGCCGGAAGAAATAATCACCTTTTTCATCCGATTTTAACCATCGCATTTCCCTGTTACTATACCTAATTGAAATGATTCCTTTTTCTATGCCGGTTATGGTTAGATAATAAAGTAACTGTCTAAGATATGATCTAAATCCGTAATCAGTCATATCCAATCTTCGATTACTTTGGGTATCCTTCAATTCTATAATTACCTCTTTGTCCAGAATATCTGGATGAGCAATCAAGCCCTCCATTTCCAGATCCGCCTGTGCCACACCCATGTTAGCCAGATCTGTAATTACAAATTCACTGGCCTCTCCCCTAATGAAATGATTGATGGATTCGTCTGTGAGTGGTTCGAGATCTGGAAACTTACGTCCATAGTATTGTTTTCGAATACAGGAAGAAGGCAAAATATCGGAAACATGTACCTCATCCTCAGACCTCATCCGTTTTTCATATCGTGATCTGAGGGAATTTTTCAATAGATCAGTAAATTCACTGTCAGAGCGAACTACAATAGTCATAATAATATTCTATTTACCGCCTTATTGCAAATTAACATTATTCTCTTTTATTCAATTACATCCGTGGGGATTAAGATCTCAGTGGTAGTAGGGTTCTATTACAAAATAGGTTTAATGTTGAGTGCTAACAAGGTAAAAGCCGGTCTATAAATGACTTGTCTGCTTCCGTATATTTCTTAAATTCATTACATAAATCTTTTAGTTTTTTCTTTTTTTCATAAAGAATCATTTTCGAAACGCCATATTGATACTCTGCAACCACTTCTACTGCATTTCTTCGTTCCAACCGAGTCATGACCTTATCCATAATTAGTTTGTAAAGTCTACCCACTTTATCATCGGGATATTCTTGTTCGAGTTTACGATCGATAAAAGTTTTAAAATCGTTCCTATGAAATAACAGTGTTTCAGGAAAAGTATCATATATTCCGGACATATCACACATATACTTTAGGATTTTCCACTCCAGCTCAATCAAATCGTCTGTTGTAAAAAATTTTCTGTATATTTCTTCACAAGTATCATCACTCACGATAAGTCAGTCTAATAAACCAGTTATTTAAACTGGATTCGAGTAGCTATAATATAAAACCGGAAAATAATAAGAAATGAAGTGTCGAAATGAACCAGCCATATCCTTGGTAAGTAGAAAATTCATCAACGTTGAACGTTTCAGACATTACTAATGTGATAAAATGGGAACTTCACACTTTGATTTATGATTTCATCAATTTCTTCTAGAGTTTTCTTCATCTTCCTAAACCAAGCTGACCGTTTATCATTACAGCTCATTTTAATCTCCTCCCCCTCCTCCTGCTCCTCATCTTGATAGTTGATTCCATCTTTAACTCTCCTTATCTTATTATTATCAAACTTAATACACATAAGAAACTCCTTTTAGCAATTATACATGTGAGAAACCAATAATCAAATCCTAATTGATATGATCGTCATACCTATAGGAGGATATCCTCGCCACTAAGGCCATAATGGACAATCTACCTGGTCGAGCTTACTTATTAAAATACTTAGTCTAGCATATACCACACATTGAGCGATGGGATGTCAAAAATAAACACCCTCATTGAAAGGTTTACTAATGTTTGGAATAAACATGATCCTAAAGAGTTTGCAGAATTATTTGTTGATGATGGTGAATGGACCGATGTATTAGGACAACATGTCAAGGGAAAGGAGCAAATTAAAAAACTACATGAATATCCCTTCAATACAGTTCTGAAAGATGCGACTTTAACTGTCATATCAGTAAGAAGTAGATCCATTAGAGATGACATCGTAGCAATAGACGTAGAATGGAAAACAACTGGAAATAAAACCCCAGATGGAAAATCAATTCCAAATAGAAATGGGTTACTTGACCTTATTGTTACCTTGCAAGGTGATAGTACAAAAATCATTCTTGGACATAACGTAGACTATACAACAGCTTATTCCAGAAGTGAATTAATACATGACAGCAAATATACCGATGTGGTTAATAGCAGTTAAGTCTGTAAATTAATCAATTCGATAACCTTGAGACCATTCTCAATGTTAAATTTTAATTAACATTTTATTCAATCGACTTAATAATCAAAACTTGACAATTCATCAAAGTTAGTAAATAGCAAGAGGAAAGGAGGAGTTATATTTTGTATCCGTCAAACCAGACGATGTTGGGATTCTAATCCATCAGGTTATCTTGGGGATTGTATTATTTAAGAAAAAATTTTTAGTCACCGGGAGAGGGATTTAAACTCCGTGGCAATACTCGAGGAGACAAAATAGGTCAAAACGATGGGACTATAATTGAGATATTGGTTTTTTTAACAAAAAGTCTTTTCATAATCTTAATTGGTAATGATAAGATTATGTCATCGTAGCATACTCAGGCGCGGGTTCCACCAAGAAGCATTAATGCGTTAAAAAATTATCTTAATGATGTGGTTGTAATTTCTCTCTGTTTGTTAATAAGTTCCAACTTTACAGATTATTACGTTAGCACAAAGGTTCGGGCCCAAGGGGTTTCGTAATTGATATATTACGAGTCCAAACGATTATCTTCTGATAGTATATACCATTCCATTATCTTGTAAAATTTTCAGCAATATGTGATACCTACCGTAAATATATATTAAATATCGTAAACATTCAATGTATAAAATTATTACATTAAAAAAATCGATAAAACCATTAATGATTTTCTCTGTTATTGCAACACTGTTAATAGCCGCTATGGCTCCAAATCTATCACATATTGTGAGTGCAGATAAAAATTGTTCTGTGGGAAAGGCCCTCAACGAAGCCTTTCCGAGCCCCAAACGAGGCAATCAGGTTGGTAAAGACGCAGTCTTAGGAACCCAGATCGGCCCTGGCCCCGGAGTTTCTCATTACTCATTAAATATTAATGAAGAATGTCGTTCCCAAAGGTAAATAGGAACAATTAATTAATTCCCTTTTTATTATTTTCAGTTTATTTTATTCATTATTATTTTGATGCCGCTCGGAAGTTCCATTTTCTTTCATGAACTCGTAAAAATCAAGAATTACAGAAGCATTTTCCTTATTTCTTATTTGTTGAATCTTGCTAAGCGTAGTTGAAAGTTTGGCGGACATTTTAGATTAGCACCGCTTGTCTATTCGTTTCTTCTTTTATTAACCAATTAAATAAAAGATGCTCAAGTATATGAGCCCATATATTGAATGGGCCAAACG
>CAWKJS010000033.1:0-10801 GCA_963850055.1 uncultured Nitrososphaeraceae archaeon
CCCACTCCCGGCGCCTCAAACGTGGTTTCTGCCTTTATTGTTATATATTTAAAAGTCAAATTTTATTTGTTAGTTGAATCTTCAAATTAACTCCAACGGCCAAGTATATGAAAGTCCTGTAGATCAATTACCAACTTGGAAAGGCAAATAGATTCAATTAATAAAAATCTTTCAAGACCCTATTTTAATAAAATATGACCAAAAAGAACTTGTGATATAGGTTCGATCTTTATCATCTTATTCAACTTAAAAATATATACGCCAAGGAGGTAATCCGGATTTTGGTAATTTAGATGTTACGGAGCAAACTGCAGAGGAATGAATATCATTTGTCACATTGCCTAAATGATTATGATCCCGAGAACGATGGAGACATTGAAAAGACGTCTATTACTTTCACCCATCGTATATAGAAATGGAGAAGATAAAAGATTTGAGAGGAAGAGTAAGAGATAACTATTGTCCTGGAGAAAGGTGTATTTCAGATTGTCCTTATTATGAACAAGGCCAAAGAATAGATGATGATCAGGCAATTGAGTTTATTGACAACACAGATATTTTGGAAATTGAAGATTATAAAAAGGAACTAGGAGAGGATTTCGTGAAATCCATTATAAATGAATGGAATTTGCATGAAAAATAACCTAACTACAATATGGAGCAATATACAAGAATAAATTGTAAATTCAGTTTTATGCGAAAGTAAAACTTCATTCGTATGTACTTAATGCAGATTCATGATTGTGTTATAACCCTTCACCACAAGGAAATTAATCATCACGGATGAGAACAGTAACCATTCAAATAAATATATTATTTTGTTATCAAAAAATTCTAGAAGATCTTCATTTCTAAATATTTAACTCTATTGTTCATTTAGTTCTTCTAATCTTGCCTCTGCTCGTTTAAGTAAGAAATTTGTTATGTTTAGATAATGCTGAGCTTCCTTTTCCTCCACTATCAGTTCCCATATTACGGTCTGAATGTCCATACCTTGTTTAATCCTTCTATAGAATTGAGAGTTTTTTAGAAGATATTCAAGGATTTCGATTTTTAACGGGATGTCTTTCTCATCTTTTAGCAAAGACACAATTTTTTCTCTTTTTACTAAACCTAGATAGATTTCTTGGTATTTTTTACCTAGTTCTGGGACGATATCTAAAATTATAATAACATCAATCAATGGTACCCCTTTTTGAAGTAGGTCAAGTGCTCTAGAGCACTCAGACTTACTTTTCATGTCTATACTATCCTCTATACTTTCTCCTGTACTTTTTCTTCGTATTCGTGTTATTTCGTTAGGTGAACAATGGACGATTTTGGTAATCTGTCTATTAGTACATCCTTCGCTTAATAATTTAAGAATTAAATCTTCTTTTTCTTTTTTTACCATTTGATAAAATCTATGGTAATACGGTTAGTTTATAACCAAAATAAAAATACCACGCACTACTGATATTCAAAGAAATAGCTTGATACTACTGCTATTTTCCATATTTTCTTGTTGTTTGCGCTGTAAAAACAACTAACTCTGCCCTTATCTAGGACATCTAAAATTATTTAATGCAAATTCTGTCCGAAATCTACATTATAGCCGGATTACTATTTACTCATTAATCTTTACTTGTGATAAACTGTACATATATCATGTGAAATGTTTGTGTCGCCTTCTATCTCCTCCTCTATTTGGATTAAAATAAACTATTCACAAGTATTTTTTAATATGAAAAAGATCTGTGTTCTCATGTAGTTACTGGGGTTCAAAGCCCCTATAAATTCATATTATAACCTTAGATATACAGAAAATTTTTGTTTACATTAGATCCCCATTACCATTAGGAACTTAATCCCCACGGGCCCATTAACTATATGGACTCTTACTTGACCATCTTTTATTTAATTGGTTAAAATAAGCAAACTCGTCGAAATTACTTTCTCCTATATTGAAAAGTGTATTTATGGCATTAACATGAATGTTTAGTAACGTTTAATGACTGATTCTTTGTACCTTTGTTTGACACCACTTCCTCGAAACGATCTTGACCTTAATCTATAATTGCAGCAAGGGCAGGTGTTTTTGTTCCACGAAATAAAGATTTCGCATATACTACATCTTTTTTGTCTATCGTGTTCATACCTTAAGGATGCATTAGAGCTCTTTTTTGCTTTGTATCTTACACATATGCCATTACAACTCATTTACGAGTATATTTCCCTCTAAAATGTTTGTTAAAAGGATTATCGAAGATTTATATAAAATATTCTGATATAATATTTATCTAGATAAAAATACTATTACATTTATATATAATGATCTAATTCTCTGGCTTTTAAAGCGATGTGTGGATTTTTTTCCAAGGTTGAAGATATGTTTTTTTATACTTTATATTAGAACTCAAATTCTGTAAGGGGCCATCTCTATATTCATCGCAGTCACTTTGTGATTAACAGTACAACCTCGTCATTGATACACTCTGCAATCGCGCAAATCGCATATATCATTTCCATTTTAATTTCCTGAAATACGAATTAATAATTAAAAATAAAAAACAGAAAATATTACCTAAAAACATTCTCTTATTTCCTTCAAAAAAAGTCCTTCAGTTTTGAGTTTTTAAACCATAATAAAACAAATTCAACCTATAGTTTTGATAAAGATATGAACAACTTAACAAAAACCAACAGACTCTGATTGTTTACAATGATGTTTATAACTGCAGCCTTGATAGGATCTAAAGTCACAATATCAGCAGCAGACCAGAATTGAGCAATTGCTGCAAAATCAAAAAAAGTCAAATGAAGGATTACAAGCTTTAAGTCAAGAAAGCCTTACAGGATCAAGTGCAGAATGTTTTTCAAACAATAACACATTAGCATCTTTTAACAACGTTGCACTTTAATTCAATGGAAATGATGGCAACAACGCAAACGGTCAGCAATAAACTTCTTTTTTTATTGTTTCAAATATGATATGTTAGGTTACATTCAATCTTGAATCGTATCCCCACGGAGGAAATCAATCTGCGATATACATTTAGAATTTCTTGAAACCAAGGAGCGATCATTACAACCGCGAGGTTTTTAATACATGCCGATATAGTATGGTTTTGTGGATGAATCGACGATTAATCAATTGATTGCGTCTAATTTTCGAAATCCTGTAATCACTAATATAATATCCGATCCTCACATGATGTTTGAAATCGTTCGTAGAGGTCTCCCATTCACAGAGAAAGGACATAGCACAGTGTGGGATAGTGCCATTTTTGATTCGGCGTACAAATACTTTCAAGATGGTTTTAGAGTAGTAGAGAAACAAATCGAAAATAAAGAAATTGTATTAAATCTCATCATAGAGACTACTCCTGAAAACATCGATAGGGCGAGTTCCCTGACATTCCCAAATCTTCGTCATGTTGATAACCTGAGGGGAAATATGGCTATTTATGATGAACGTGCATATATGGTATACATTTTCCACCAGAATAGTGATCTGCCAGATCAAACATTATTTAGCAATAGTTCTGATCTTGTAAAAAGACAAATCAGCTTGTTTGATAAATTATGGAACACAAGTATTCCGCTTTCGGCAAGAATAAAAGAATTAGAACGTAATGACCAACCAAAGTATCAACAAATGATCACTAACATACATGAATTCAAAGATGAACTTGATTATGCAATAGAACAAAGTAGGAAGGAACTACTAATTTTTTCATCCTTAAAGTCTTTAAATCAGTTATTTATTAATAGGAGTAATATAGGTAAAATTCGATCCGCTCAAAAAAGGGGAGTTTCAATTAAAATATTAACTGATGAAACTGATGAAATATTTTCAAGTCAGATCTCAGAAATAAATCAAGCAATTAAAGATAATCCAATAAAATATGGCTATGGCAAAAACCTTTGTTGTTTCAATGAAATGGTTGTCTTGACAGATGGAAAACACGTATTGCAGACAAAACACCAACAGGATGGGAAAATATTTGCATTATCCTCTAGCGAAGAACATACAATCATGATCCAAGAAGTGTTGTTTGAGAAATACTGGAATGAATTACAGAGCCTTGAGATCATAAACGGTTAATTCTTTCTTAATGTCAAGATGAGAATTGAATTCTAGTATTTTTATTTGAGTTTGACAATTATTAATATCGGACTGAATTCAATCTTAAATCGTATCCCCACGTGCCTAAACTGATATATTTGATTTTATCAATACTTTGACAAATTGACTGAAATTAAGATACAGCAATAGAAAAAATAAAAATAACATCTCATTTACTCAACTGTAATTGAAATAGTGTGGAGGAATATGAAATAAATTGTGTTGTGAAAGATAATAGTGGATTTATAACCCAGTTAGGATTTAAAGACCAAGGTATTCATTCAATCTTCATTATCACTCGGTTAATTCTTTCAGGAAGAATCTTCTCTTATGTAAACAAAAATGGAAAAAGAGTAAGAGTTGTTGTTAGAGAGTCCACACTCGACATTGAATTTTCTATTTCTGATGAAGAGAATATAGATATCAATGATTTGGATTTCTTACCAAAATGCAGTAGTTAGAATTAACCTAGATTGAAGCGTATTAATAAACCTGAACCATCATACTTATTCTAAATTAAGTCAGGTAATATTGTATCATCATTGGATCACCCATGCATGTTGATAAATTCTGAAATCTCTGAAATAGCATCGAAATCAATAGTGTAAATTCTTTGGCATTATCTTTAAATTTATCTTACCTGAATGAAATGTAGAATCTTATTTAAAATACCGATATCAGCACTAATCCCCCCGGGCCCGCTTCATAACCGAATCTTTTTTAGGCCAATATGAAGGATATCGTATCAGAAATGCAACAACAATCGTATCAATAGAAAATTTTGATCACGAGTCCGATTCTCTGTGTTAATGATTGTCTATGCGTTAATTGGCTTCAGAAACTAAAAGACAATATCCCAAATACTTTATTAATATTATGCCGTGTTATATAGAATTTGTTCATGACAGAAAATATAAGGTCATTTCCTGACTGGGAAACTCTATACAAGAACCAAGAAGTAAAATCCATGCCGTGGTATAATGAATCTCTTGATCCTGATTTAGAATTAGAATTAGATAAAATGAAAATCAAAAAAGGCTCCCTCCTTGATCTTGGGACGGGACCTGGGACACAAGCGACAAAACTTTTTGAAAGAGGTTTTGACGTTACTGCATCTGATCTTTCACCTACATCAATCCATAAAGCATCAGTTCGTTATAATAAAAATATGAACAATAAAATCAAGTTTATAGTTGATGATATTTTAGATTCTCATTTAAGTAGTAACGAATTTGACTTTATTTTTGATAGAGGATGCTTTCACGTAATTTCACCAGAAAAAAGGTCAATATATACAGAGGAAGTAAATCGAATTTTAAAAGAAGGAGGGCTATTGTTCTTGAAGTGCTTTAGTGAAAAAGAACCATTGAGAGATACTGGACCTTACAGATTTTCAAATGATATAATAAAAAAAACATTTGAAAACGGTGGATTCAAAGTACAAAGCATTAGGGAAACCGTTTATCAGGGCACATTAAATCCGTTACCCAAAGCACTTTTTGTTGTAATTTCAAAGTAAACATATAAAAATTAACAAAAAAATATGTCGACTAATCTACACATATGTTGGATATTGCCACCTTCCTAAACAAATGAGGCGACATCACAGTGTCTTGTGGCAGTTCAGACATGGCATTTTGGAAATCAGGATTATTAAAGGCCCGCTTAAAATGAGCCGCAGATTCCCAAACTCCATAGTTAAAGAACGTATGA
Source organism: uncultured Nitrososphaeraceae archaeon (assembly GCA_963850055.1). GTDB lineage: Archaea > Thermoproteota > Nitrososphaeria > Nitrososphaerales > Nitrososphaeraceae > Nitrosocosmicus. The sequence goes on from CAWKJS010000033.1 coordinate 5,822, forward strand.
CTCCCAGCAATACCTTGATGTAACTGTGCTGATATAAATCCTGGTTGTTGTTTCATTATTTTGGTAGTATTCTCAAATACTTTTAGAAATATTTCTATATCCTCCGGCCTTACAATGAATTTGTTTAATAGAATCACGGGGTTGGTATTGCCTTCCTCTAACTGTGTTTTAATATTTACATTTGGGTCCAAATCCATTATTTTAAACATGACATATAACATTGAAAATAACTACCTTATATGAGATTAGGACGAGTACAATTACATAGCATAGCCTAATCTCCTTAACGTTTAAAACACAAACATGAAAAAATAGCAAGGATATTAGATCTTATGGCGATAGGGATATGACAAGAGTATAGTTCTATAGTAATCAAGAAATATCATTTATTGAAAAAAATATCAATGAGGCCCTTAAGAAAGAAGAGGTGAAACAGTTAATTGGCATTAAATTTAGTGCTGTCAACAAAGACAAAAATAATGAATATGCAGTGGTAATTATTTATAAAGAAAATATTAATCCTAGAAAGGAAGACCCTCAAATGTATGAATAGGACCAAATAGTCGGGTTGAAAATGCAATACACGTTGAATGTAGAGTCTCAACAGTAGTATTCTACTAATAGAAAAATTATCTAGATTATCCATTAAATGTATTGGAAATTAAACATTATTTCAATCTGAAATTACACACGAAATGGCTTAGAATCAGGCTCGTAAAATACCTATTACTAAACCCCTTGGGCTCGGACCTTTGTGTAACCTAGTTAATCATAAAAAAAACGGTTAGTAATTGCATCTCTTATAGTTAGGAAAATTCATATCAGAAACACCCAATCCTCTTCAAATTGTTCAATTCTATTCTATTCTATTTAGATATACTCTGCATCTTACATCAATCCTCCCTTAGAATCATAATTTTTTTGGAAGTTAATGCTTTTCATAAAACTCACGTCCGAAAGACGTAGATTCGACTATTCTCTACGGATTTATAGATTGAGTTGTTTATTGAAAGTCGAATAATATTTTGTATGATTTATCCGAAATCCTTAAAGATGAATCCACGAATATACTGCGTGGATTTGAATCCCAAACTTCATACGGTTTCTAATGTATATAGCTTGTGTCACATGTAAAGTATCTTCGGTCTAAATTTTGTTTTACCCGTTCTATTGCTAAGTTACCATTGACCATAACTGAGTTAATATAGAAATTAAGTAACACTTTTGCGGACATTTTAACAAATCATCAAGAATCACAAGATTTCTTCATAAATGCCCTCAAGTTTTTTTACAACATTATTTGGATTATGATGTTCTGGCAGACCATGTATAGTCTTCAAGTCATGGTCAATAACACTCAGTCCACATGCTAACGATTCTAGCGCAGTTTTGCTGTTGCTTTTAATTTGTTGGTTGTTTATATAGCGAATATCGACATATTTTCCGAATCCTCTAATAAAGTTAGGCATGTCGGAATACATGATAGGGCTTTTGGTCCTATCAATCAACATCACATCTCCTATATGGTTTTTTTTACAAAAATCTATTATCCAATCTTTATCAAATGTAGATTCTGTTGCAAATGTAAAGGCACGTTCAATTGGCACGTGGGTTGGTTTCTTTTCAAAGTGTTCTGTATCTACGGGATTGTGAAGCAAAACAGACCCCTTGCTAACACGGGATACCAAATCAGGAGTCGAGACCAAAACCTTATCTGTAAGATTTTCCACCATTGCAATGGACCTTTTTCTTATTATGGATTTACGATAGTTCTTGATAAAAGAAATCAAAAAATCAGATAGAGGCCATTTTTTTTGTTTTGATGTGATGCCACGTAGGTCAGTACCCGTGAAAGTGCATAACAATCCTTGGCTTTTGTTTCATTTTCTTATGGAGATAAAAAAACGCATCTATCCTACTATGAATATGTATAATGTCTGACATATTGGCTTCTCTTAAACAAGTCTCAAGAAATTCTTCTTCTGGAGTAAAGCAAACCAACTCCTTGTAAAATTCATAGATTCCGTATGGGTCGTAGTTAAACCTTCTCATAACTTTAGCATTATGGCCCATTTTTTTCTGATACTTTGCAAGTATGCATGCAACTCCCGCCTGGTCCCATATGTGAAGTATATTCAGTTAAATAACCAACCTCAAAGTGATATATCCACAATGTGTTATAATTTTTGCAATAAGTGTCTTTATGGTATAGGAAAATTTTTCTCTGAATGATGTCCTTAAGGAGATAATAATCCAATCACTATTGCCTTTCTACAGCAATTCAGGTCATTGAGTACGATTTTGATTCTGGTTCGTCGTCATCACAGCATTAAAAATAAAAACCTTTATCTTTATTTTCTCAAAAAAACCAAAAATATAGCAAGACTGAACAAATTTTTTGTGATATTGACACGTACTTATATATTTTCTTTAGATAGAAATTAAGCAGTAGGTGGAATTCATGAAATCTATCGAAATCGATAAGTACTGATGACATGATTTTAGATTCATTGACTAAAAAGGCTTTTGCAGGAGGACAAATTTACTTGCAATATCGCTTTGATGAAATCGTTTATTCGTGGTAATAAAAAGAATGAAAATATTACACCTTATAGATACTAGTTTGCCCCAATGGAGGACAGAAAAGTGTGCAATTAGCGCAAAAAAAAATGGGTATAGAGTTTATTTCGGCGGACCAATAAATTCAAAATACCAATCTGTTTTTGATAAGACTTATGAGATAAAATGGACTCCCGGTGCGAGGCATAAGTTTCCACATCAATGGAATGCAGTAAAGAAACAAATGAAGAGAATTATAGAAGAAGTTCGTCCAGACCTAATTCATGCTCACAATATTTTTTCAGCTAAGATGGCAATGGAAATTGGGGACTACCCGCTGGTTTATAATGACCATGAATTTTGGTCAATTTACGTCAAGAGGCAGTTAGAAGCATATAACATAACTAAACGGGCTAATAATGATAAATCGTTTTATGTGAGAAGACTATTAAGAAATGTTGCTCGAGATTTCCTAAAAAAACGATGGGTAAGAATTTGGACTAATGCTGAAAGGGATTTAGTAACTAGACTTCCTACAATTACGGTCTCTCAATCCATATTGGAAGCCCACGATAAAATCAATAAGGGAAATTTTCTTGTTCCGAATTTTCCGCTTTTTAAAGAAATAGAGTTCATCTCTGAGCCGACATATCATGATTCTCTCTCATCAGTTTACGCAGGAGTGGAAGCAAAAGGCGCAATAAAACCTACACATAGAAATCTCGAAGGTTTCTTTGAAACCTTTGAAAAACACAATTTAGGAAAGTTATATGTACTAGGGTGGAATGGTCCTCCTGCAAGGAACATAATTTATCGTGGGTATTTGAATAGAGAGGAAATGTATATGGAAATGGCAAATCATTCAGTTGGATTGATTCCTTTTAAGAAACACTGGTCGCATAAGTACATTAGTCCAAACAAGGCATACGAATATGCCCACGCAGGGTTGTTTGTAATGAACACGTCCGCTTTAAGGCCTATATCTGAAACTATGGAAGGCCATGGTTTAAGCTATGAGAATAACGAGGGACTAAAGGACACTTTACATTATTTAAGTCATAACTTGGAGGAACTCTACTCAAAGCGCCTAAAGTTATATAAACATGCAAGAAACATGTTACTCTGGGAAAGATATGAGAAAAATATTTTTGAGGCTTATAAAATGTGTTAATTAGCAAACTACTAAATGCCTAAATCTTTTGGAAGGCAGCCGAAATAAAACAGGAAAGACTAATAGAAAATAAATTCCTGAAAAAAGAATTTGATAATCATATTAAACCGAATTATATCGATGTTTTACTGAATATGACATCCCTATGACTTTATCCCCAGTTAACCTTCAACAAGAACAAAATAACAGACATCTCTATCGTCAGGCTAGAATAAAGGATAGCAAAGTCCTACTACAAAGTTTGGATGAAGGAATATACTCACTTGGATGGGAAGGCGTTTTACCACAACTCAAAAACTTCGAAATGGACATTAACACAGACAAAAAAATAAGAATCAAAGTGGAGCATGAATTTGACGTTGGTGATATTTTTAGATTTAAAAAATCAATATTATCAAAAAAAATTGAGATAGGTGATGTTGATGCTACATGCATAGAGGAATGGACCACTGAGCAAATTATAGAACTCAACTCCAAATTGGTATGGATTCTAAGTGGTATTTATACCGATGAAATGAAGTAGAACTAACCTAATATGATATTCCTAAATCAAAAATCATTTCTTAATCTACCCTTATATCAATAAAGCCTTTTTTTCCATTTATGTAGAAGAAGTCAAGAGGAGGATGACGCTATTCGTCTGTTAATATTCATAACATACGAGATAACTGATAAGAACTATTATAAGGGCCAAGTTAGTTTTATTCGTCCTCATAAGATATTTACGCCAAACTAAACCTATTTGATAACCTAGTATGAACCCGCGAATGCAAGCAATGTCTCAAATCCTAAACTTTTTTTACTTTTGACAAATGCAGGGAGGCTATACTCCCCGTTTTTGTGACTAGGCTTCGAATTCCACTCCTGACGCGTCAGAAGTGGGTTCTGCCTATATTGTTATATTTTAAAGAGCAAATTTTGATTGTCGAATCTCATTACATGCTGCGATAGTATTCAATTTTGAACCATATCCCCATGCATCTAAACCAGCGTTAGATTTATTTTCTGGGAAATGTTGAAATACAATAATCTAAATACTTTGAGCATGATTATAAAAAGCAATTTTTGACTTTCTTTAAGGTATTTAGCTTCGTAAAGATGGGTTATGGAAATTCAACAACTTCAACAATCGGCTTTGGATTATTGAATTGAATTTTGAAAACAGGATTTTTTATCGTTTCGCTTTCATTTACGGCAAACAAGACACCTAGATAATTTTCATTCGGTTCCACAGGATTTCCATCAAAAAC
>CAWKJS010000034.1:0-267018 GCA_963850055.1 uncultured Nitrososphaeraceae archaeon
CATCCTCTTATTGTAGTAATAATAGATATTTGAGAGAAATAGATTTGAGGGCATTTAAATAAAGGTATTTGGACAGAGATTTGAGAAATAAATATACTATTTCAGGTAAATCAATATAATTAATAGTGCTTTACAGAATCTTGTATAATTCTGTTTCTTCTTTATACTATTTAATTCTATATCCTTTAGATTGTTCTCATGGCAAAATAAAAAACAAAAATTAGATAATATTGTAGAATATGTAGTCATGGATTCACCTAAATTAATAGATTACAAATCCCATTAATTATTGATATTAATTTACAATTACAATTTTTAAAAAATGGTAGTGAACACTCACAGTTAGAAAATCATTGTTAAAGTGGTTTGTTCGAACCTTCATCGGAATTGGACGGTTGTTGTTTGTGGCCCCTTGTCATTATCCTGTCGTTTCGCAAGTCTCTCTGTAAATTTCCAGCCGTATTTGATAACATAAGGGGCAATAAATGTTGTTATAATTGTCATAGTTCCTATCATCGGTAAAATAATAGGTGTCGCTGCTCCTACATCAATTCCTCCCTTTGCTACAACTAGTGCTATTTCACCGCCAGAAGACGAACATCCTAATGCGGTTCTTGTCGAAGTAAGATTGTTTAGTTTCTGAAGTCTAGATGCAATGTACACCGTCACAAATTTTGCCCCTATTGAGACACCTATCAATATCAATGCAGGCACTATAAACTGAGGAATTAGGGAAAAATCCATTAATGCACCTACAGATACAAAGAATAATGCCGCAAAAATATCTTTCACGGGATTCGCTAAAACACTAGTTACTGCGTGAGATCTAGACTCTGCAACAAGAACACCCGCAAAAAATGCACCTGCAGCTACCGATATTCCCAATTGAAATGATATAAATGCAAGTGCAAAAGCCACTCCTACTGCCGCAACTATTAGTACATCATGTTGGTTCGTTCTTGCAACAACATCCATTAATCTGGGAATGATTTTTGATCCTACTACGGTACTCCTGCTATAAACCCCAAGGTTATTCCTACGGAGATTATAACTTCATTAATAGAAATTTCTCCACTCGCTCCAGCGGATTGGAATATTGCCAATAGTGAAATTATAATAATATCTTCAATAATGGTTGTTCCTAAAATTAAGGTAGCAGACTCATCTTTCATCATGTTGAGCTCTCCAAAAACTCTCATTATAATAACGGTGCTTGTTACTGATATCGCAAGTGCAATAAACAAACTATTGTAAAATCCCAATCCCAATGATTGCGCAACAATAAAACCTATGGCTAAAGTTCCAAACGCTTCGGTGGAGGCTATAACAATTGCTTTTCTTCCAACATCCTTTAGTTTTTGAATAGGAAATTCCATTCCCACGGTAAAAAGCAATAGTATTACACCCAACTCAGCAAATAGATTGAGAACATCTAGGTTATGGATAAGACTAAATGGTGGACTATGAGGACCAATTATGATGCCTGCTACAATGAAACCTATAACTACAGGTTGTTTTAGTCTGTAAAAAATCAAAGTCATTACAGAGGCAATTATCATTATAACTGCAAAATCTTGTAGAATCTGTCCGATTGGTGCTTCCACAGGAGAGATATTACATTTACATTATTTATAGAATATTAAATCGGTGTCTACTAATAGAGAAACTCCTAATCTTCTAAGAAAACCATCAATTCGTAGTCTAAATCGTTAGTTAGATTCTCATTATTACGTCTCCAATATCTTTTCTCCCCCCAAATATAATCTCAACATCTAGTTATTACAGAATATTTGAATCTAATACCCAATTTGAAATTAAGCAATTCTATATAAGTGATTATTAGCGAATAGAAATGAATAGAATTTTTCATTTCACCAATTCTAGAGCCCTCTCTAAAGGACTGATATCGTGCTGAAGTCCATCATACTCGTTGTAATCTTGGTGGTTGTATTATGATATTATTAAATGAGTTTTCTTCGAATAAATGTTTATTTAATTAACAGTTCCCATATACCTCATCAATTCAGAGCCCACGGATCCAGATAATTGTTTTACTAATATTGATTGATAATGATGGGTCAAATTTGTTTCACATACCACCGTTCCCTATTTAACAAACCCGTGATTTTGTAAGAGCCGAATTAAACAAAAATCAAAATTTGTGGGTGTGTTACTAGCCAACTAATTATATTCACAGTCATAACATGTGTCCGTATTTGTCAAGATATTATGATAATGAATAAATTGATTCGATTTTTTGGACTTGCAAAATTCAAACCAAAAATCCAAACCAGGCCAGGGATAAATTAAGAAAAAGAAATCAAATTACCATAGCTGAATCATACTCGGGTTATAGTAAAAATAAAGTTACAAAAATAAGAGAAGAACAAACACACGATATTAAGCATGATTCAAAAACTATACCTACTACAGAATCGCATCAAAAACAATTTGCAAAGGACAAGGATAACCCTACTGGTAACGGAGCTAAGAGATAACCCCTACTGACTTTCGTTATTAGAATTTATATATGTTATATATCTAATTCATTGCATAGTTACAGAAATTTTTATGTGTGTTATTAATTTCCTTGGAATTGGCTAGTTCATAGGCAGGTCTACATTTTATAGTCATCTTATGCTTTATTGTTGTAAAACAAATAATGGAAAAATACACTTAGAAAAATCGATATAACTTTTTTAGTATAATGTTTTAATACTTCGTGAATATTTGATTAACAATTTATTTATGAAAGAGAGATTAGTGATAGTTACGGTCATAATAACAGCTGTGACTTTTGTAGAAACACCCTTCATGACAACAGCATTTGGTGACCTCTTACTCTAATACTCCAGGTAACATTCCCGACGTTAGTAATAATAATGGCGACCTCTTCTATAATACTCCAGTTAACAATCCTGATACTAGTAATAGTAAGATTGAAGTCAATAGCAACCAAAACAATTTTCAAGTGGGTGAAATAAACATAGGAGCTCAAAACTGTGCAGAAAATAATGTTAACTCACAGAATACAGCTGGCGATGAAGGGCTCGACTGTCACAATCTCCAGGAGGAGAGAGCCAGAAAATCCTTCTGCAGTTGATTAAAATTAGCTTCTACAATAGGAATGGAGGTGAATTGACATAGATAGTAGTATCAAGTGAATAACATATAGTAAATTCACATGTATGTTGTAAGAAATACTCTAAAATTCTCATTTTATATGTACCTAATACTTTCCCTGGCCAACTTAGGCAATTAGACGGAGATGTGGCAGTTAGTTGTCAACGATAAAGTCGACCAGCGATATTTTTCGTTTATGTGGATATCCTCATAATTTCTAGCGAACCCGTATACCATATGGAATTGATAAGCTCACCGGGCCCATTTAGTATTTAGTAACAGCTTGTAAGATTTATAAAAATACTTTCCCGTCTTTGATTAATAGTACTTGTTGTTATAAAGAAGATAAGCTTTTTTATAACTTTACTTTTTTTAGTTAAAAAATAAACTAAGAAACAAAAAAACAGGGTTATTGATCTTTCCGCTATCTATTATCCATCCACACAACAGTAACCGCAGCTACATGTTGTCTCGGAAAAGTTTTCACATTTTGTTTTTTCTTTTATCAAGTCTATATTATTCGTTATCCAAAGAGATAAGAATTTTGAAAATGATCTAATCTTTTCATTTAGCAAATTATTAAATAGATAAGTACAGAACGGATTCTGATATGTTAAGATAAGGGATTAATTTTTCTATTATCTTTTTAGTTGTAATAAAAAAGAAAATTGATAATATATCCAATTCGCAAATCAAACTGAATTATCACAAATGATTTACACCTAATTTGAATTCAAATAAAATAGGTCAGGAATTTCAGCTAGCAATTTATAAATTGTTGTCATATGTTAAGTAATGTATTCTAAAATTCTTGTTCCGATTGATGGATCTGATAACTCCATTAGAGCTTTGAGACATGGATTATTTTTAAGTTCCAAATTAGGGTCAAAGTTAACTGTTTTAAATGTATTAGAAATTCCTCCAGTCGTCTATGTTCAATCTCAAAAGATTGTCGACTCGGTAATTAATACATTAGGAAAAGAATCAAAAGAAGTTTTTAAAAGAGTAGATATAGAATCGGGAAATTATGGTATAAGTTATGAACCAATATTAGTAAAAGGAAATCATGTTGCATCTATTATAACTGAATATGCCGATCAACATGACACGGATGTTATAATTATGGGAAGTAGAGGAAATGGCAAGATCAAAACTGCTATCATGGGCAGTGTATCACATAATGTATTCCATCATACCAACAAGCCAATGTTAATTATCAAATAAGCAGCTAATCATATTCGATCTTCCGTATTTGTTAAAATTTCATTACTGTTATCAATATTTAATATATTTAAATGCAATTCTAAAAAGTTTTCTTATAGCAGGTCTTCAAGAAAAGGGATTGTAGTTGAATCGTTGTTATCAAATATATAATTGAATTGCTTCCAGATAGTCTATAGAATTATTATCAAGATCATATTTACCATTTTCTGAAGTTTGTGAAATCTTTTCATTAATGTAAAAATGTAGGAGAGAGGTAAATTTGAATTTCAAAAAGCAGTTATACAAATAGTTATTCAATAGAAAAACATTGTTAGATTAAAAAAAAGCAATATACCCCCATAAATAAGATAGGTATATTGAACTTTATTCTGATACATGTATCATCACAGATAGAATTCGTCTCGTTCATTTTTAACTCAATATCCCAAATAATCGTTTGAAAAGGTAAAGTCGTATTGAATATTATATAATAAAAACTGGTTTAAATAAAGCATTGATTAATAGTCTTCATCATATGGAAATTATACGGATAAAACTATTTATGGTACTCTTTATCCTTATTATCAGTATTTGTACTAATTACAACTTCTCTAATTCATTTGGTGTTGAAAGTAATGAAGTAAATTTCAAAATTTATCCATCAGACTCCAAACCTTATGGAATATCTTATGGAGATTGGACTGGAAAATGGTCACAATGGATAAACTCCATCCCTGTAAATGAAAATCCTTTACGTGATACAAGTGGAGTGAATTGTGCTCAAAAACAAAGTGGACCTGTATGGTTCTTAGCTGGCACCGATGGTGGCGAAGCAACTAGAAAATGTACAATACCGTATGGTAAATCTATACTCTTTCCAGTAATAAGTGTGTATGTAACGGCAATGGACAATCCGGAGGCCAAAACTGAAAATCTATTGCGTGAAAAAACTACTAAAGCTATCGATATAGTAACTCATATACAATCTTCGATTGATGACAGCGAAATTTCAGAAGCAGATATTCATAGAATATCTTCCCCTCTCTTCAATCTTACATATCCTGAATCTAATTTTTTTAACTTACCCGCTAATACGACTGACAAAGGTGTATCAGATGGATATTGGATATTTCTGGAACCCTTGTCTAAAGGAGAGCACAAGATTCACTTGGGTGGGTCAGTGATTGATATCACTCCTACTGGAAATGTAAATTTCGTTACGGACGTAATATATAATTTAGTGATAGAGTAATTAGATGAATCAAATTTAACTTTTAAATTGAGATCATATACTAGTGAACTCATAATATTATTGTGGATTTTGTCGATTTTTCTTTAATTCATCCAATACCACTTGGAGGTAGTCTTTAACATCCTGATCATCGAGGGAAGGGCCAATACCTGTTTCTTCTGCCAATTCTTTTTCCATAGATTTAGTTACAGCCAATACTTTTGTTTGTAATTTTCTCTCGAGGTCAGAAGTACCTAATATATCTAGAAAGTTTATCTTTTCGTTTGTAAGTTCCCTAATAGATGATCTGATTTTTATATCGTTTGAAACAGAAACTACCGAGGAGTAAAGTCCTACATATAACATACACGAAGCTCAGTCCTTTGAAAAGAATGGTAATCATTCCAAAAGGAGGATAAATTGTTTGGATTCCCCCTAACGGTGATGATACAAACAGTAAAGCGATTCCAAATGCAGAGATTACCATATATTTCTTTATTTCTAAACTGCTAGGTGCTACTTTTTTTGCTATGGTTAGAAATGATATACTAAACATGAATCCACCTATCGGAAGACTTAAAGCATAAATCGTATTGAGAAGGGTAATTCCAAGTATAGGATTGTTCTTGTAAACATTTGCAAATAGATCGAAGGAGGTTCCTACAAACTGACTCAGGAAAAACAAAATAGGTAAACTTACTAGACTCCAAAATCGAAATCTCCCGATTTTAGCAATATATGAATAAAGAAGGAAAACAGTAGCAATCCAAGTCGATATGAAAGTGATAATCAAGGTCATTTGGGTGCCATTAATAATGACACTTACCCACCCCGTAATCATACTTGGATAAGTACGATTATTATTTGAAATATCTTGTACGTTATTCGAAAAGACAATAAAAGACAAGAGGACAGCCATTATCGTAAAAACAATAATGCATGAAATAGACAAAAGAAAGAAAAATACTACATAATTTTTATTCGACCTTAGCCAGTAATATAACTTGTAAAATAATAAGCCCGAAAAGAATAGGGATAGGGCATAACTAAATGATATGCCAACAAACAATGCTGTCAGAGTATATTCATGTGTAAATATAATTTGTAAAATTATGAAAGTAATTGGAATTATAGGAAAAAACAGACCAATCTTTATAGATTTGAAAACAGAAGGTGAATTGTTAAAAGTATTTCCCAATATTTTTTCACTTCCTTTCATCACATGGATGATTGCACAAGATTGTACAAAGATGAAGGCAAGAGCCATTGGAACAAAAATGTATTCACTCATGTACATTAGCCGGTTGGCATGTATAGAATACACTCTACCAATAATTGAATCTGAAATAGAAATTGCAAAGATCAAAATCATTATCATATTTAGATTCCCGTAGAATTTTCTAAAACTGGTTTTGATGTTGAATTGCAATAGAGATTTTCCTGCCTCGGAGCACCAATAAATTTTTATTGCTGATTTAATGACCGAGGGTTTCCTATTGGGTGATTTTCAGCATATAAAGAAAAGTCCATGAACTCAGATTTTTATGAAATTTGATTATTTACACACAAGACAGATGAATTCTTAGGATTATGGCAGTCCCGATTATGAAAGAAGTTAGGAAAAATGAGATGTTGTTATAGAGTATGTTTGATAAATTGCCCAAAGAATTCCCTTTCGGATAGAGGATGTTTTTGTCACGAAAAAATCGCTTGTTTATCGCGAGAGGGGCTTTATATTGGATATAAAGATATAATGATTTTGTGCTATTTTTACCTGCAGAAACATCTAAAAATGATGGCCCATTGAACAAATATTTAGGTATTGAGATTTTCAATACGAAATTAAACAGTTTAAATATATCATTATAATTCATCAATTCATGAACATTAAAGGAATAAGATTGATATTTTTATTATCAGCAATCCTTATTATCAGTATTTGTACTAATTACAACTTCTCTAATTCATTTGGTGTTGAAAGTAATGAAGTAAATTTCAAAATTTATCCATCAGACTCCAAACCTTATGGAATATCTTATGGAGATTGGACTGGAAAATGGTCACAATGGATAAACTCCATCCCTGTAAATGAAAATCCTTTACGTGATACAAGTGGAGTGAATTGTGCTCAAAAACAAAGTGGACCTGTATGGTTCTTAGTTGGCACCGATGGTGGCGAAGCAACTAGAAAATGTACAATACCGTATGGTAAATCTATACTCTTTCCAGTAATAAATGCTTTTATTGGATCAGTTAATAACCCTGAACTACAATCAGAAACCGATTTTCGCACTGCTGCTAGTAAACTAATCGATAGTGTTACCCACATTAGAGTAACTATTGACGGTAAAGAGATTCCAGATGCTGACATACATAGAATATCTTCCCCTCTCTTCAATCTTACCTATCCAGAGAACAATCTGTTCAACGTAATTGCTAATACGACTGACAAAGGTGTATCAGATGGATATTGGATATTTCTGGAACCCTTGTCTAAAGGAGAGCACAAGATTCACTTTGGTGGCTCCATCGTGGATATTACTCCCACAGGAAATGTAAATTTTGTAACAGACACTAATTATGAGTCAACTATAAATTGACATCTATGAATTCACCTCATAGATGTTTTATAGTAACGTATATTTTAGTTAGTCTTTAGATGCAACTTTCTTTAATATTTAATTTGAAAAGTTTAAGTAGATTGAATAATATTTTTACCTTGCGTTGAGAACAGTAGCATTCCATTCTTATAAGGGAGGCACAGGAAAAACCACTTTAGCTGTTAACCTTGCAGCCGTCCTCGCAGGCAAAGGTTTTAAAGTTCTTTTAATAGATATGGATGTTTACGCTCCTAGTCTGTACGTATACTTTGATTTCAGTCCAACGAAGTGGATAAACGATTATTTTGCTGAAAGGAATGGTATGAGTGAAGTCATTTACGATTTTACGACTACTATAAACAAATATCAATTAAAGGATTTTAATAATAAGGGTTTATTTCATATTGTTTTTTCAAATCCTGCAAAAGATGAAATAACCTCTCTAGATCTCATCACTAGAAAAGAGTCTTCAAAGGCAGATATGTTAAAAAAGATGTTAAATATTAGAGAAAGAAGGCTCACACTCACAAATTACGATTACTTGATACTTGATACTAGTCCAGGTATCAGATATTGGTCCATTAATTCGCTTGCAATTTCTGATATATTAATACTATCATTAAAAATGGATAATATCGATGTAGTTGGAACAAAACACATGGCAAGGGATGTATACAGTTCCTTTACTCTTTTTGGAGCAAAGTCTTATTTATTGTTGAACAGGGTTGCCGGATATTGTCATCCTCAACTTACCCCAAATTTGCAAGGAAATTCTCATATGAAATTACACCAATTTGAGTCTTCTGTTAAAGAACAATCAAATACGATTACAGACTTGGAAGAATCTATCCAAATGCCGGTGATATCACAGATTCCATGCTATTGTGACATACAATTCGAGAAACAAGAATATCTAACAGCTCTAACAAATCCTGAACACCCATTTGCTTCACGGATTGATGAATTAATTGGTAAAATCTAATTACAAAGTGAAGAAAAACCGAGTTTAATCTACTGGCCTGGACTCGTAATATATCTATTACGAAACCCGTCGGGGCCCGTTATTCACAAGGGTTAAGATAATACTTGATTCTCATATTGTGGACCTTCTATGAAAACTATTCAAAATAACATTAAAACAGAATAGTTGATAGTCAAACCCATGACTATCCGACATGCAAACTAATTCCATCCCAGACTCCTTACTCTCAATAAATTTCATAACAATTAGATTGCCTGTTTTTTATAACAGGGCTTCGAGTCCCACTCCTGGTACATAGCAAACTAATATTTAGATTCTATTCCACCTTGAACCATATCCCCGGATTCTATAAATATAAAAATTAGGTAATTTGTAATTACTTGTCACTATGTTTTTGATATATGAATTTACATACTAGATGTCAAATCTCCTGGACAATCTTATCAACAATCATGACACCCTTATGAACTAGATTGCTTTATTGTGTAGTTCCGGACCTTTTAATAATTTCTATTATTGTATATATTAGGTGCTTCTAAATAGTCTATAGAATTATCATCAAGATCATATTTACCATTTTCTGAAGCTTGTGAATTCTTTTCATTAATGTAAAAAAGTAGGAGAGAGGTAAATTTGAGTTTCATAAGGCAGTTATACAAATCGTTATACAATAGAAAAACATTGTTAATTTAAAAAAAATAGTATACCCCCATAAATAAGATAGGTATATTGAACTATCCCACATATTGACATATTTTCAAAAAACTTGTTAAAATCATGGAGCTTAATCCTAATGGTTTATTTATATCTTGGAAATCAGAATGTCAGAACATACCAAATCTAATGAGAAAGAAGGAATTAACGAAGTAATAGCCCTTTCATAAAAAAATCATTGGATTGTATATATATATTATCAATCAAATTACTTCTATAGCTTCTCTAGGATAACCCTTAGTCAACAAAAATTCAGTTACCTTTGATCTATGATCCCCTTGCAATACTATCATCCCATTTTTTGCGGTTCCACCTGTACCTATGGACTTTTTTAATTCATGAGCAATTGATTCCATTTTTTCTTGATCGGTAAACCCTTTGATGTTTGTTACCCGTTTACCTCGTTTAATTACATATAGTTGTACAATTATTTTAATCTCATCTTCATCGAGCTTTTTTAATAAATCGTCAAAAGAATTCTCGTCTGCGACTGCAAATGGTTCTATTCTATTTTTTTTAGAACTTACCGGTTTCTCTTTTTTTATCTCTGATATACTGATTACTATTTAGTGATGATATTTATTTTTTGTTATCAATTACATGTTAAATATTCAAATAAATGACAATCGAATTTTAGGCTAATAGGATCCCAGACACTCTACGGATCCTCGTTCTAATTGAAATTTCCTATCCAACACCTCAAATGGTCATTATTTTTGGATATTGTAATCAACTATCAATTATAATTGCGATTCCCTCTCGTGATCTTCCCAATTACCCCGTAAGCCAATTTGTGTGAAAAAGTCAATAATAAAATATCAAACAGGGATTGCAATTACAACATAATTTCCTTTTCGTATACTAAGTAAGCTTGCTATTTTTGCTTTGATACCATATTTCTCATCTCTCATTTTTAGAATATCGCTTTTCTCCTGTGAATCAACAAAATGTGCTGTACCAGTCACCCACGTCCCCTTTGATACGCCTCTATAATTGCATGGAGCCACTCTCACAACATTATTATTCTTAAGGCGTTTCACTTTTCCGGTCTTTTCTTTAGTTACTACAAAAATATTATTATCCCTTAAGATGAACCAAACCGGTGTAACTATTGGATGATTGTTTTTTCTATAAGTTTCAAGATTCAAATAGGATTCATTTTCAAATTGTTGGGTATTTGCAGACATGATATTTTTGACTGTCTGCTAGTTATAAAGAATGTCGTTGGAAAAGATCCCTTAGGTATCACGATAAGTAAAGAGAATAGAATCAATAAAAACTGATTATTAAATTTATTAGATCTAAGATATTTTCATAATCTAAATAACTAGACAAATAAAATACAATATTTAATTGTAGAATATGAGATTTACTATTACCGAACAGAGAGGAAGCACTAGAATAATCAAAATTAATAGGCCAGAGGTTTATAATGCGGTTAATTTCGATTTGGTTACAGAATTAAAGCGGGAGATTGGTTTATGCGAAACCAACGAGAAAATTTGTGCAGTAATCTTAACAGGAGAAGGATTAAACTCTTTCAGTGCCGGCGGGGATTTAAACAACGTTATTAAGATGTCTCCTAATGAAGCAATACAATACGCAAATCATGTTCATGAACTATTAAACTTAATTGAAGGGCTATCCAAACCTGTAATCGCTGCAATTAATGGTTTTGCATTAGGAGGGGGATGTCAAATCGCACTGGCCTGTGATTTGAGAATTGCATCTATTAATGCAAAAATAGGGCAACCAGAGGTTAAGATAGGAATTTCACCTGGGTGGGGAGGTACACAGAGATTATCAAGAATAGTAGGTATCTCAAAAGCAAAAGAGTTGATATATACTGGAAAAATTATTGACGCCTACGAAGCACTTAGAATAAAACTCGTCAATGAAATAGTCAGATTAAACGATGATGAAAATCAACCGGTTGAACTGACAACCAAAAACGCTATTTTATTAAAAGAAAAACTATTACGGGAATGCGTTTCCATCGCAGAATCTATTAATACTGGTTATCCCATGGTGACAAAAACCTGCAAAGTCCTTATAAACAAGGCAAGAGATGCAGATAGCGATACCGGTTTACTCCTCGAATATCTTGCCTTCAGATACTGTTTGAACGATCTAATAAAAAAACGAGAGAATCCAAGGGAAAAATAACAACCATGCAAACTCCGATTTTATAATTCTTTAACCTGATTTCGCTTCTAATGATTTTTGGTTTTCGGACTGTATATTGACTTGTTAGTTCAATTATTACAATTTAGGTCGGTTTTTTTTGTCAACCGGTGAATTTTAAAATGCTTTGAATTGATGTACGTTAATCAGGTCTTTAAGTTATGAATGATATTTTACCCGCTCGAAGCAGAATCATGATCAAAGATAGTGCGAAAAAAATTCGGATGAATTTTTCTGTTAGCATATATACTTATTTTTGTCGAAATTAATATAGATTCATGCCCTCGTTTAATTTTTTTAAGAAAAGAGACAAAGATATTTCAAAATTAAATAATAAAAAGAGTGGTGCTGCTGATGCTAGTGCTGCAAATTCAACAATACCGATAGCTCAAGCACAGGACAATAAAATTACTATTGAGGACGCTGTAAAAGAGTTAGAAAAGAGTGAAGGAAGGATAACTAAGAATCTTTTGGTTAATTTGGAAAAGACATTTGAGGACACGAATATAGCCTTTGAACACATTAATATTATAGCAGAGGATTTGGACGCTGAGGTCATTAATACGGAAGAAGAAAAGCTGATGCCCTTAGTGCAGAATACAAAAAATACCATTGTAAGGGCTTTAAAACGCGAATCTTCCAACATCTTACCCATTCCCAAGACTTTTGAAGATTTCATCAAATTCAGGGATTCAGTGGATGCGTCAATAAACAGGTTCGGCGAAGTTACAAGCTCCCATAGCAGAATCGTCAATACTTTTATGAAAAAACATGCAAATAGTTTAAGGGGAGAATTAAAAAGAATAAGTGACAGTTCTGAAAAATTAAACGACGAATATGATCAGATAACCGAGGAAAGAAAAATGATAGAACAATGTAAAACTAACCTCTTTAGTATGCGTTCCAAAATAGATGAAATTAACAAGGCTAATATTACAATAAAAAATCTTGATCAAAGAATCAGACAACTTAAAGAAGGAAAAGATAGGAGAGAGAAGGAAATTAATTCAATAAAATCCTCTTCGGACTATGGTAAATGTTTAAAATACCTACAAGAAAAGGAAGAAATTGATAAGGAAAGAAAGAAATCCATTAATGAACTCTACGAAATTTCCAACCGTTTGACAAAAGCAGCAAATAAATATTCTTATGGACTATCACGAGGAACGGTAGAAAAAATAGATACAATTGTAAATAAACCTTCAGAAATAGTTTCCAAACCAGATATGTCAGAATACATAACACTACTAAAAGATATCAAAGAATCTGTAAGGAGTAATAAAATTGTATTGAAAGATTCAAAAAAGGTATTACAATATTTTGACATTCTAATGGACGAATTACCCAAATTTAAAGTTGAGATCAAAGAGTTAGATTCAAGAGTAAATAGATTAAAGGACAAAGACAAAATAACAGTCCTCGACGAATTAAAGAGAAAAGAAGAGGAGAAAAAAGAAGAGGAGAGAATAATCATGATGGAAAATCAAAGGAAAGATGAGACTACTAAGCAAAAAATAGAACTTGAGGAACAAATGATATCTACAACAAGAGATATCGAAGAGCAAATCCATAATCTATGCAGAAAGAATTATAAAATAATTGTACCGTCAGAATAAAGGCGGTCCATTCAAACCGAATAGACTGTACAAGATTTGGCAGATTACTTAATAGAGATAATGCTATGGATATAATGCTATGAATACAACGAGTAACCTAAAACATGAATATCATGTATTTTAAGAGATCATCATAGTTACATAATAAAAAAAGAGAATTTTGACATCGGTTTCATTGTTTTGTGAATCTTTCTATGAGTTCCTTATGTTGAGGATACTGGAGTATCAATTTATCCTTATTACCTAGTTCAAAATCTTCAAAATCAAATCCTGGAGAAACGGTACAACCCATCAGTGCAAATGAGGTCTTGTTGTTTATCTCGGCACAAAACCATGTGTCTTTTGTTACTACATGATGGATATTTTCACCGTTTTCAAGATTATTGCCAAGTTGAATTCTTGGACTAATACGGTCTTCGTTAATTATATGAATGGTAACAGGACTTCCCAAATAGAAATGCCAAATTTCATCGCTCTTGACTTTATGGATAGCAGAGTATTGTTCTCCAACCAACAAATAATATATTAAAGTCAAAGCTGGACGTATTTTTTCAGGATAAGGTGTCTCTTTAGAAATCTTATGTTTGTATTTCTTGTTATGAAATCCATGATTTGATATCAGATCAGGGGAACGATATGATTCTTTAAAATATCCACCTTCAGGGATATGTTTCTCTAATTCTAATTTTTTAATAATAAACTCTGCATCGATCATCATCAAGAACTTAATTCTATAAATATTAAGAATTACTCTTGATAAGTGGTATTACCTTCAGTTGTCACCATAGTAATGTGGCGGATTAATGAAAAAGGATTACATAGAATTGCCATTGCACCCATTCGCGTAGTAGGCCCTTAACCCTTCCATTCAACAGGGCTTTGAGGATCAAATCCTAAGGCTATCTTTATTTCGGCATCTTTTATGAATGCTTTTTCGATATTGTTCTCAAAATTACATGACAAGACAGCTTACCACCTATGATATTTCTACTTCCAGGTAAAACAACGGAATAAAGAACTCCGCTTTCAACAGAATCTCTAAATGACAAATCATCTATGTAAATACTATGTAATGAGGTGATTAGAGGTAAAATCGTATTGCTGTGTTTATTGGCTTCATCTTCACAAGCCGGCTACCCTGATCTTACAATTCCTATATGGCTATGCATCAATTATCGCCTGAGTTACAAACACATCCTGGACAATTAATTCGCAGGAACAGTCCGGTTTGGGTTTTTACTCTCCAACATAAAGAATTCTATCATCCTCAAATCCAATGTAACAGTTTCTTTTTTTCTATAGCACCGTCGAATAAAACCTTGATTTAATTACAAAGAGGAATTACAGACTATTGTATCATAAAAACTATGTAATTGTGTCAAATATAGATCCCACTTTTTATACTATTTTGAGAAACGGAAAGATTGTAAAGGTATAGCTGATGTAATGATACAAATTACACTACAAGGACATTCCCGCTTACTGATATGAATATGAGAAAATCAGGTCTAATAAATTGAAATAAGATGCCTGTAGTTTTCTTTAGAGCGGCATACCAATACGTGAAAAGCAGAGAAGAACAAATCTAATTCTGAGCCTAAAGTCATCCAACATCGTCCTTTCAAATGTTAAATACTATTTGTTATTCCTCTATGTTTAATATTGCAACATCATGGATACCTTGTGGTATCGATAATTCTATTGCAGTTTTATTATCGGTGTTTTTCAAGTTTGTGGCCTGATAAGGCGATCCGTCCATCATGATAGAAATAGGACTATTTTGGACAGGCATCAATTCTACAGATAGTGACCCCGGATAGGGATAGATATTGTTTATCTCAAAATTAAACTGTTTACTACTATCATTATAATTCATCGAATCGATTTGAACTAGTGCTGAAAATTTATATCCTAATATTTTTGTAGCAGATATATTGACAATTCTAAATTCATCAATTTTCATATCATCGATGTCACCTCCAACACAACTATAAAAATAAACTCTATCCTTTATAGCAGGGTCTGGTGTAAATGAAAACTGCACTTTTTCATAGGGTTTTAAAACAGGTATAAAGGTCCTTACGGAGTCTATTTGTGTGCTATTTCTGTCATTTACAATCGCAAACAAGGTGATATTATTGATTGGTATAGGACTGGTGTTGGTTATGTTACCGAATAATTCCTTATTTTTACCTTGAGGGATTACAGGATAATCCAATTTGATTGTATTTAGTTTAGTGGTAGGCATGCTAACGTTCGCACTCTCAAGAATAAATGGCTCTGCTTCTGCTGCTAAAGGAAAAATCGTAGAATTTAATTTGAATTTGAAAGGAAATGGGTCATTATTTTTAGATAATATTGTATTATAAGGTTTTTCAGCAATGATTTCATTGCTTGCTGTAATATTGTTATATGCTAAGATACCTACTGTAACATTTTGGGGGTAAATCTGATAATCAGATTTTGCAACGGAACCAATAATTACAATATTATTGTCATCATCAAGATAAGATGAATAATTTTTGACATAGGCCCTGAGATTATCGGTTGTATTGAGGTCGGGGTAGATCCACGGCATAGGATAAATTGAAAAAGACTAGTAAAAGTAGGACACATGCAAGAATGCTAGTCACAGAGTAGGTGACAGAAATGTGATTGTAGGTTTTTGACAATCACAAGATTGTTATTGAAATTCGCATATAAGTCTTATTATCAGGAAAGTGTCCCACTTAAACCAAGTGTTAGACATAGAATGTAACTAATAATCTAAAAAAACGTTAAATTATACTTTTTTTTAGATTTACCTAACATCCGACTGTTTTTTTGTCAAACAAACACCTAATGTTAACTATTGAATCAAGAATTTCAAAAAATAGTTTTATGTTGGAAAATGTTTTCATAGATGAAAGTGAACAATAATATATTTAGCAAGATTTTGATCCCTGTAGATGGTTCTACAAATTCTATGAAAGCCATTGATTACGCTGTAGACCTGGCGGATAAATACAAAAGTGAGCTATTAGCGTTGCATGTCTTGTATTCACAATCAGGATTTGCCTTTCATAAAGAAACAGTAGCAGGGGCCATTACATCAAGTTCTTTAAATGATTTGAACCTAGAAGCAAAGCAAGAAGCAGAAAAATGGTTTGAAGAAATAAACAAGAGAGCCGAGGAAAGAAAGGTACAAATTAAAACTGAAGTCGTGTTTACTGTAATATCAATAGTAGAAGGTATCCTAACATATGCTGAGAAGGAAAACATTAATTTAATAATTATTGGATCCAAAGGCAAATCCGGATGGAAAAAACTAATAGTAGGAAGCGTAGCCTCTGGAATTTCTACCTATGCCCATTGTCCCATCCTAATAGTAAAATAAAATTATCATCAAATAAGTAGGAAAGAGGAATTTTGCAATGTATTATTAAATACCAACAAGTGAAACAATGAAGAATTTACTGCTTAAAAGTTTGATGACATAGTTAAAATATTATCGCAGATGCAAGGATCATTGATACCAGAGCAGCAGTAAGAAAACCGAACATGATGTAAGGAATAAATTTATTTAATTTTAACACTTTGTGCAAATTTGATGCCACTGAATTGGGCTTTGATCCAAATAAAACATGATAATAGACTATTAGAGACAGAGAACCGCTAAATAGAATGACATTACCCTTTGTTGTATTAATCAAATCCTCAAATTGGAAATTTGAATTAAGGCCAAATAGAACAAATCCACTTGCAATAGAAACAGTAGAGGCATATATCACAAGTTTACGAATGCGCGGCAAGATGGTAGATAGATTACCCTCTCCGTTTAAAGGTCTAATAATAGTGATAACAATTAAAGTAACACTCCACCATAAAATTGATGAAATCGAATGAATACCTTGAATTAGTAGACTGTACTCGCCAATCAAGACAACACAAACTATCTTTTTTTAATACAAATTTCTAAATGTTTCTAATATAATCGATTATAAAATAGTTGCAGAAATCCTTATATAATTCATAATATTCCATTTTGGTAAAAAAAGTTAAACATTATGATAAGTGTGTCTTATTTTTATTAATTTTCTAGTTGTATGAATCACGATTGTTTCTTACATTCGGATGATTATAAACAAGTTCATCCGCCATAGTGTATAGAAGGGGATCACAATAAACTTTTGATAATTTGTTTTTCCCTATCCTTCATCGTAAAAATAGGTAAATCAAGGTAGATGGTAGAAGGAGATTGTTTTGACGTGGATTATTCTTATGTCTATAAGACGATTGAGAAAGCAAAAGGAAATAGCAAATAAGATAAACAACTTTAGAAACTAATTCTTCCTTCTGAAATTATGGTTGGCTATTGAATCAATTTGTCATTATCTGTGCTATTAAAGGTATTATTCAGGTATGTACTAAAACGAACTATGTCTTCGGGAGACAATTTGACAAGTTTATTTTTTCCAAATCCATTATGATCAAAACCGTCAAAATCACTGGCATAATTCTTTTTAAAATAATTAACTATAAAGGAGATAGTCTTTTTCCTAAACGACAACAAGAATTGAATGTCCTTAATGACTTTATTTGTCAAGGGTGATGTTCTTGGGAATATCTCGATCAAGACCGAATCAACTTTCGGGGTTGGTGAAAACGACGTACGAGGAACATCGAGTAACTTTTTGATTGAGAACCTATATTGAGACAATATAGAAATAGCTCTATAATTCTTCTCTCCAGGCTTTGAGAGAAGCTTTTCAACAAATTCACGTTGTAATAGGATTATTCCCTTTTTAAAATTTCTTTGGCATAGCCATGTTACTGCGTTTCGACTCTCATAATATGGCAAACTAGAGAAAAAAACATCAAAGGGAATAGTCAGATTTTCATTAAAACCATCCAGATGCATTAATGCTAAATTCGCAAGTTTCAAATTTCTCTTACAATGAGAGTATAAATTAGAATCCAGTTCAAACGAATGTACAAATTTTGAAATTTTACATAGCTCTGTAGTAAGTATGCCCTTTCCTGTTCCCACTTCGTATATCACATCTTCTCTATTGATTTTAGATTCCTGAATTATTTTTCTTATCATAGTATGATCTACGAGAAAATTTTGTCCTAATTTGGTCGGTTTTTTCAATGTGAGCTGAGAAATGTTGTGACCTAACTTTCTTGAATCGATTACTGTGAAAATTCTGGAATAGAAATTATCTCTATTTCCTTACAAAGATATTCATTCGAGTTTCGCCAGAAATTTCATCGTAGATTCTTTTTGCAATTAATTTTGTTACATCTCGTAATCCCGTCCTATTTTGTAGATCTGAAAATGATTCGAATTTCCGCTTATCTCTTTCATCTAGTATCGACTTCATGTATGTTTTACCTATTCCAGGGATAAGCTCAAGGGAATGAACCCTTGGTGTCATTGGCTGAGCGGAATTGAAATAATCTATAAATCGTTTTTCATTTACATTCACTATTTTTTCAATTACAATCGGTAATTCATTTTTTGCGGATTGAGAAATATGAGTGTAATCAAGTCTGCCCAATACACTAATAATTTTCTCTCGTCCATCTTTACCGATATAAACGCGTTCACCAATGCTAAATTTTTCGTTACTAATTCCTAATAATTCTAATAATGTTAAATGCTCTTCACCTATTGCATGAATAATTACTCCTTCCCTCATTCTCACTATTGAAGATTTTCCATTTTGAATATAGTCTAAAATGTAAGCATACTCTTCGAATTTTCGTGGAGAAAAAGTATCACTATGTCTACTATAATTATCCCTGTTTGAATTATACCTTGACAAAATTTGTTTTACCTTTACAAATATATAAGAAATGACTTTTTATTTAACTTTCAACTTGTGATTGAAGTTGTTCGTCCCCATTATTCTCATTCTTAGAGAGTAAAATGGATTTTATCTTTTCAAGTTTTTCTGTGACTATTAATTTTTTCCACCCAAACGTAAAAGCCCTTAATTCTTCTATGGATCGTGGCATTACATTTACCAATTCTACAGACTCTTCATTGGTCAATTCACCTTCAGCCACAAGCTTATCGACCATTTCTTTGGCAGGCTCGTAATCAACCTTTGAAAACTTTTTAGAGTAATCAAATGTCCAACGTTGAATTTGATCCATTTCATCCACAGGAATAGTCTCTAATATTTTTTTCACTTCAGACAAAGTGACGATCTCTCTTTTTATTACTTCGGGCAAATCAAGCACACACTTTTTAATTAGTTAGACAACTATTGGTCGAATATGATTAAGTTTTGTTTGTAAGTACTTTGGCTTACTTCCGAACACTACAACGACTTTAACGATGCGTCTGCCAACATGCTCGATTACTCCAACTTTGCCCTGAAAACGTCTATGAGGCATAGTATTATGCTCACTTGGGTCTATATCAATTACAACTTTATCACCTGGTTTATATTCTATAAGCAAGTATGATACACCTGTAATTTTGTTAGATTTTGTTAATATCGATCGGGATTTCCTTCTAGTTCCGTGTGATGAGGGCATAATATCTTTCTATAAATACCCTAATAAAAATTATTTACAATAGAATACAATATCTCTACTTCTACTTTATTTTTTTATAGGATCAGAAATTCCAGATTCTCCTATTGAAAACAAAATTTCACTCTCAGGATGATTTGGTGAATCGACAATTCTAGCGATCCGATTCCTGTCGGCCTTTCTCAGAAAAATCCGATATGTACTAGAATGCGCGAAGATATTTCCTCCAGCAGCTTTAAAGGCATTCCCGGCAAAACCCGACTCTGGTGATGATTGAACCTGATTGGTTAGTAAGACGGCGATTTGGTGAGTTTGAGCGATCCTCATAATAGTATGGACTAACTTATTCAAACGCTGTTGACGGATTGATAGTGTAGATAACCCCAGAAATTCGGAACGGTATAAAGAGATCGCAGAATCAAATATCATTAACTTTATGTCTTGAGACTCAATTATTCTGCTTGACTCAGACAATATTAGTTCCTGATGCGAACTACTGTATGCCTTTGCAACCACAATGTTATCAAGGATTTTAGTTGGGTTTAGGGCACGGGCTCTTGAAATGGCATCAATTCTTTCGGGTCTAAAAGTATTTTCGGTATCAATATAGAGTGCTCCACCTCCTAGCCCGCCTTCCGAATGATCGAGTTGCACCATTACACATGCAGTATGACATAACTGCGTTTTCCCAGTTCCGAATTCCCCATAGACTTCTGTAATAGCATTAATTTCAATTCCACCGCCAAGAAGTTTGTCAAAGTTCTTAGAACCGGTAGAAATCCTTCCAATTTTTTTTCGTTTATGATATAAGGTGGTAGCTGGGGTAAATCGCTTTTCCATTATTCCAAGACCCTCAAGAAATGTAATAGATTGATTATAAATGAAGGTAGAGTCATCGATACTGATTCCAACTCTAGTAGAAATTTCAAATGGTCCCTCTATAACCAGATCTTTTATGGATAAAAAGCCTGACTCTTTTAATAACTTTATCATATCATCTGGTAAATTAGTTAATAAATCTAAAGAAAAAGGGTTTTTATTCGATTTAGCATTAAAGAACGGACTAGAATCTGGACTAAAATTCAAATATACATTATTTTATCTACTCCAATATTTCAATAATGCTAATAATTCGGACTAAACAATGTTAAAGGTAATTTAGAAAAAATGCAATGGAACTAAGCTAACGAAAAAGAATGGACACAGAAATTCTAATTTATTATATAAAGCATGAAATAGTCATTAGTTTAATAAATAAACTATATTAAATCAAATTGAAAACGATCAGTACTAGACGTGATTGTTGACTTAAACTTGAAAGACAGAAATATCTTGGTATTAGGAGCTGGCATGGAGGGCGCCAAGCGGATAAAATCGTTGTTTAGACACGATTGTAAAATAATAATAATAAGCGAAACTGTCAATGAATCACTATACGAAATAGAGGGAAAAAATAATCCAATCATAATAATAAGAAGAAAAATTGAAGATCCAAATATCATAGACGAGTTTAGTGATATTTTTGTAGTTTTTGCATCAACTAATGATCCATTTTTAAACAAGAAAATTATAGCGAGGGCAAAGGAGAAAGGAATACTTTCTTATAGCATTGATGATGCCTCAGCCAGTGATTTCTTTTTCACTTCTATAATAAATATTGATGAAATAATTCAGATAGCAATCTCCACGTCGGGGAAAAGCCCCTTGATGAGCAAAATCATCAGAGATAGAATTGAAAATGCTATAAAAAATATAATAGGGAAAAAAGATACAGATAATATTAGAATTCAAGAATTTGCCAGAGAACATGTAAGAGACTACATTGAGAATCAACATGAAAGAAGGAAGTTTTTGTACAGCATATTAGACAATCAAGAGATTCAAGAATTAATAGCAAAAAATAACATAGATAAGGTCAAAGAAAGGATTATTAATACATTAGATAAATGGGATGATAATAAAAGCAGATGACGCTATATCTAGGAGTACAATCATCACAATTTGTCAATATAAGAGTCACATTTAAAAATTCCCCTATTCACATATTAGAAAAATTTGCTTTTAAAGATGTTTTTGATGCTCATCAGTACCTGTTAAATTTAGCTGATTTGCAAGAATGCATAATTTTACAGACATGTAATCGTGTCGAAATTTATGGTGTAGGAATAAATCCTGATTATGATAATTTGATCAACGCATGGTCTTCTCTAATAAATTTACCAGTCGATCAAGTGAAAAATAACGTAATAATAAACAATGGAGAAGAGGCTTTAATACATCTAGTGAAATTAACATCTGGGCTCGATTCGTTAGTAGTAGGCGAGGATCAAATATTGGGTCAGGTCAAAAGATCCCTAGAGTTTTCAAGAAGAAACGGGTTTGCAGGTCCGAATCTAAACATACTTTTTGACAAGACAATAAAAATAGGAAGCAGGGTTAGAACTTTAACAGGTATTAACAAGGGAAGCACATCAGTTGGGTCTATGGCAGTAAATTTAGCCTATGAATATTTTGATGACATAAAGGAAAAAGAGATTCTTCTCATTGGCTCCGGAGAGGGAGCTAGTTTAATCGCGAAAGCTCTGAAACAAAGAAATATGAAATTTTTTGTTACAAGTAGAACTTTTGAAAGAGCACGATCATTTGCAGACACTGTAGCTGGTTATCCCATACCTTTTGAAACGGCCTTGGAAAAAATCAATGACAATATAGACATTGTATTCATCTCAACGGTTGCTCCTTATTATTTACTAACATATGAGAGAATTGCCAATATGATGAAAAACAGAAACAAAGGATTAATGATTTTTGATTTATCAAATCCTAGAACTGTAGAAGATAAAATTGCTACTCTAAATAATATCAAATTGGTAAATATCGATCAAATTTCAGAAATCGTAGAAAAGAATGTTGGAAGAAGGAAAAAAGAAATTCAATCAGCAGAAAAGATAATAAATGATGAACTGATAGCAATTAAGGAAATTTTAAAAAGAAAGAGTTCTGAACCAGCTATAATAACCATATTCAAGAATGCAGATTCTATAAGAAATAAAGAATTCAAAAAGGCCTTATCATTAATTGGTAATAGAGTTAGTGACGACGATATTAAGATACTTGAACAGTTTTCATATGCACTAGTAGAAGGGATATTATCTACACCTATGAATAACTTACGAAAGGAATTCACAAATAATAAAAATGAAAATGAATTAATAAATTTGGCTTTAAAGTTATTTAATTATGAAAAGCCGTAACGTAGATAAATCAAGAAACATGCACAAGAACCAAAGTATAGGTAGCGATTTTAGAGATAACACAACGTTCATCTCAAATAAACATTTTAGTTATGAACTCTTTCCAAAAATGCGATTAAGGAGATTAAGAAAAACGGCTGCTATAAGAGAACTCTTCCAAGAGATACGTTTATCTCCTAAAGACTTTGTTATGCCCATATTTGTTCAAGAGGGAATAAAAAAAAATCAGGAAATAGAATCAATGCCAGGAATATTTAGATATTCACCAGATAAAATTTTAGAAGAAATCGAACATATTTCAACCCTTGGAATTAAGGGAATAATTCTCTTTGGGATCCCACTAAAGAAAGACCTTAATGGAAAAAATTCATTCAATAACAAAGGTATTGTTCAAGAAACCATCAAATCCATTAAGAAAAACTTTGGGGAAAAATTAGCGATAATTACGGATGTCTGCCTATGCCAGTATACATCCCATGGCCATTGTGGAATTTTCCAAGGAAATGAGATTAATAACGACAAATCTTTGGATATACTGTCAAAGACCGCTTTAAGCCATGCGGTCGCCGGTGCTGATATAGTAGCACCCTCAGCCATGATGGATGGCCAGGTAAAATCTATAAGAGATATTCTGGATGATAATGAATTTAAGGATACATTAATAATGGGTTATTCTGCCAAACAGGCATCCTCCTTTTTTTCACCTTTTAGAGACGCAGCACATTCTAAACCCGAATTTGGAAATAGACGGTCATATCAAATGAGCTATCATAATTCAAGAGAAGCAAGTAGAGAGATTAAATCAGATGTAGAAGAAGGTGCAGATGTACTTATGATAAAACCAGCGATACCCAATTTAGATCTAATTTATACTGCAAAGCAAAATACTCTTCACCCTATTGCAGCATATAGTGTATCTGGAGAATATTCCATGATAAAAGCAGCTACGTTGAATAATTGGATGGATGAAAATCTTGCTGTTACAGAATCTCTGACTGCTATCAAACGAGCAGGTGCAAATATTATAATATCTTATTATGCAAAAAAAATGGCAGAAATTTTAAGGAATAGTTAGAGAAATGAAAGTATAGTTTGGTTTTTGGTTTAGTATAAAGTATAATATAATATAATATAATATAGAATAGTCAAACGTTAGCTAATCAAGCATGATACTATAGAAAATTATAAAAAATTAAGGTATTGGAGAGTACACGTGAATGTCTGTATCTTTCCCATCGGCTACATATACGTCTCCTTGGGAATCCAATGCAATTCCGACCGGATCGTCAACCCTCTCATGTAATTCACCTGTATTTCCAAATTGAGTGATATACGTACCATTATTGTTAAAAACTTGAATTCTGTTGTTATCACTATCTGACACGTAAACATTGTTAGCAGGGTCAATTGCCAAATCTATAGGTGCTTTGAATTGACCATTGCCTGATCCAAAGGTTCCGAATTTCATCAAGTAATCTCCATTCGGATCGAATTTTTGTACTCTATTGTTACTAGAATCAGTTACAAAAATATTATTATTTGAATCCACGGCTACATCCGCAGGATTATTAAATTGGCCATTACCAGTACCCGGAGACCCAAAACTCATCATGAAATACCCATTCGGATCGAATTTCTGTACGTTATTATTTTCTCCAAAGTCTGTAGCATAAAGATTATTTTCTTTGTCCACGCCGACACCACCTGGATTAATAAATAATCCAGGACCAAGACCAAATGATCCTATAGATCGAATAAAGGTACCGTTGGAGGTAAAATCTTTTATTGCATAAGTGGGATTTCCAAAGTCGGCTATGTAAATAGAATCATTGGAATCTATTGCAATACCAGCAGGATTAGTAAAGTACTGTGGCCCATTGCCAAATGTTCCAAAACCAAGGATAAATGTTCCATTAGGAGTAAACTTTTGGATCATTTTGGTTGTATATCCGGCAAAATCTGATACATACACATTATCTTCAGAATCAACACCGATCCCAGAAACCTGATTAAATTGACCTTGAGCAACACCTTTCTCTCCCCACATAGTTTTATGTGCAAATTCGAGGGCATATGCAGAGAAGTGGTTTGCTGTTAATAACACCACACCGATTATAAGTGCGCTTAAAATAGCAAATGGAATAAGCTTCATCTCGTAATATCAATGATCCATTATTTAAATAGTTTTTTAAAGTCTAAAAATAAAGAGAAGAAAAACTCGGTTATTTAATGATCTAGCGTATTATTACCGGGTCCATTTTGTAGAGGGGAATTCTGAATGGATCTGTCAAATTCAGGGCTTGCTACTATTCCAAATATGGTATGTGAATCGCCAAAATGATGATCTACACTTTCAGGATCAAGCCATATTGATATTACACTCTTATTTGATAATGTAATGGAAGTAGGAATGTCAATTGCAGGACCTTTGGCAAGGCTAACAGTGGAAGTCCCATTGTAGAATGTAGAATTAGTATCAGATTGCGATGAATTTAACAAAGTTAAATCAGTTACAGTATGTGTATGTCTGCCAGTACCATCAGGTCGAATCATTTCGATTGCTGCATTAAATGAACTACTGTTTGTATTAGAGGAGGTATCAGTAGCGTTAGGTAAACTCGCTCTCCATACTCCTGCCAGTACCCAATCAATTGTACCGTTATCATCCTGTGTTAATCCGGTAATAGGTCCAAAAACATAAGTATTGTCAAGAAAATCAATAGGTAATGCCAAAGTGGTAGTTGCAATCAAGCCTAAAAAAGCAAAACCACTTGTCAACATAACAACAAGAATTAATGTTACATAATTTTGCATTAACTGTTATGGACATTTGCCTTTATTATCTTTTATGAATTTCTTCTTAAAGATAAAATAAGAAGTAATTAAAGTATTTTGAAAGATCTTTCCATAAAGAGATAGTCCAATAGCTGGCAGGCGTCCCTACTTAACCAATTTCGGTGATCTGAATTTTCCAAAAAAATAATTATTCATTAAGAATTTTACAACCTATTAATTGCGGCCCAATTAAAAATACGGAGTTAAATGATTAGACATATAAGTGTATGACTTCTTATAATAGGTATGAGTTTTTTACAGCAATTAACTTTCATGCTTGCTGTAATACTCGCAACTATATTCATTATCTCATTAGTTTTTAATCAAACTATGACCTATTACCGGATTCTAGAGAAAGCGAGAAAATTTGGAAAAAAAACCAAAATCAGGAAACAAACAGCTAGTTTTTAAGATTATGTTGTCGTTGATTTAGGATACAATTTTAATTATCCTCTAACGTATCAAGTACTAAGATTTAATACTCAGATATTCCAGTAAACCAAAATCGCAATTAAATCACAATGAAAGTCAAAATATTATGACCGATGCAATTCATAAAATCATTACAGAAGTATTGTCAGCGTTTTAGTAGAGCATTCCTAGAATTTGCTAAACGATTGTCAGTAAACAATGATATTCTAATAAAGTTACAAATATTATGTGAGTTTGATTTCTGGAATTATTATTACCATAATTGGTGTAATATTTTATTCAATTTCAAGTATGCTACCTCCTTGTGCAAATACCATAGCGAAGATAGTTGGAATTATTCTAGCAATAGTTGGAATAATATTAACAATATTGGCAGCAGCAAGATAGAGTTCTTCATAGTTTCCTTTTAATCATATTTTTTCTACTATTTTGACCATGCTGATCAAAATCTAGTATTTATAAATTGTCCCTTTCGTATTGTTGATTAAGAAGGGCATTGTATATAGCATAGGTATCTACTCGGTCCTTGTCTTATACCTATGACTCCAAACAAATGTAAATCCAAGGAAAAACAAAATCCATTTTGATCACTTGAATAGTAGCTAATGAATGTAGATAGGTATCTATCCAGAAGGTAGAAAAAATCAACGAATCATTCAAAACTCCAATTAAGGAGATGATCGAAAGTTAGTCATTTTTTAGACCAAAGGTGTTAATAATTAACAATATTTAGATAATGTATATCTAGAACATATAACCAACAATATCATTATACCTCATGACGGATATGACATTTGACAAATCACGTATTCTATTTGAAAAAGCATCTAAAGTGATTCCAGGAGGGGTTAATAGTCCAGTCAGATATTTTCAACCGTACCCATTTTTTGTTGAATCTGCCAACGCAAGTAGGCTATTTACCAATGATGGGAATGTATTAATTGATTATTGCTTAGGTTACGGATCAGTTTTTCTAGGACATGGTAATCAAAAAATAGGCTCTGAAATAAAGAGTCAGATAGACAAAGGCAACTTATTTTGTACGCCTACAGAAAAGGAAACTCAGCTAGCTGAAATTTGTTCCAAAATAATTCCGTGTGCCGAAATGATAAGAATTATGAATACTGGAGCTGAGGCAACGATGCATTCGATTCGCTTAGCAAGAGCATTTACAAGAAAAACAAAGATAATAAAATTTGAGGGTGGATATCATGGTGCTTATGATTATGTCCTAAATAAAGCTGGTTCTGGGGCAGCCAATCAAGAATATTCTGATGGCATATTATCAGAGAGTGCCTCAAAAACTATCACCGTTCCGTATAATGATCTAGAGTCACTGAAATCGGTGATAGATAATGAACAGAATCATAATGACATAGCTTGTATCATAGTTGAACCAGTTATGGCTAATACTGGTCTCATTCTTCCTGAAAAAGATTATCTTAATAGTATTCGAAACCTAACTAAACAAAACAACATTGTTTTGATATTTGACGAAGTGGTAACTGGATTTAGATTAGCCTTGGGTGGAGCAAGCGAATTTTTTGGCATAAAACCAGATATGGCTACATTTGCAAAAACTTTGGGAAATGGATATCCTATCTCACTTCTCGCAGGCAGCAGAGAAATATTGTCGGGATTAGCTCCCCGTGGATTGGTATATCAAGCAAGTACATACGCGGGGAACCCAATTTCAGTAACAGCGGCCCTGAAAACTTTAGAAATCTTAATTGAAGAAAAAAATATCATATACCCCAGAGTAGCCAGAACTTGTGACAAATTAGTTGAAGCAGTAAGAAATATGGTAATAGACAAGAAAATAGACGCTACCATAAATTCTATTGGCTCTATGTTTCAATTGTTTTTTTCTGATAAAATAATAAGAAACTATTATTCAGTAAAATCATCAAATACAAAGTTCTTTATGGACATGTTTAGAATATTACTCGCAAAAGGTGTATTTGTCCCACCTTCCCCATTTGAAACCTGTTTTATTTCAACGCAGCATAACGAGGAAGATCTTGAAAAAACTTTAGATGCTTATGAAACGGCATTATCGAAGGTGAAAAAGTATTAATGGAATAGTTGTTGCTACTAGAGCTAGCAAATTAGCCACCTATCAAACTAACTTAGTTATTACATCTTTGAGAGAAATTGAGCCAAACTTAAACATTAGAATGGACAAAGTTACTACAAAAGGTGATAGAGATAAAAGACCATTTTATGTAATCAATCAAACTGGAGTATTTGAAAAAGAAGTGAATGAAAGATTACTTCAGTATAAAGCTGATTTTGCAGTACATAGTCTTAAAGATCTTCACGCAGGGATATCTGATAAGTTAGTAATAGCATGTATTCCCAAAAGAGAAAAACCTAACGATGTTTTCATAAACAGTATAAATAACAATAAGATTCATGAGCTAGAAACAGGGTCTGTAATAGGAACAAGTAGTATCAGAAGAGCCATACAGATTAGAACCAAGTATCCAAAATTGAGGGTGAAGTCAATAAGGGGTAATATAGAAACAAGAATAGACAAATCAAAAGAAAATCATTACTCTGGAATAATCTTAGCAGAAGCAGGAATTGAGAGATTGGGTCTGAAAAATCAGATCACACAAAGACTAAATATTCAGAGCTTTACACCGGTCCCTGGTCAAGGAGCCCTGGCAATTGTTTGTAGAAAAGATGACGAAGACCTTGTAAAAATGCTAAAGCGAATTGAGCACAAGAACTCGCATAAGGAAATCCAGGCTGAAAGATCTCTTACCGAAAGTATTGGAGCAGGTTGCACAGTTCCAATGGGAGCGTTAGCCACTTTAAAAAATAATGATAGGTTAATGACACTTCTTGCCGTAGTTTATTCCTTAGACGGAAGAAAATCCATCAAAGTAAAGAAACAATATAATGCTGCTTACCCACGAAAATTGGGTCAAATGGTAGCAGAAATATTAATTTCAAAAGGGGCTAAAGAAATAACAAAAGAATGGAATAATACTAGCATGAATATCGATACATTAGATGAGTTGATAGAATGAAAAACAACGATAGACTGGGCAAAGTTTACATTTGCGGAGCAGGTCCCGGTGATCCAAAATTATTGACAATAAAGGCATTTGAATTAATAAAACAAGCTGATATAATTTTATATGACAGACTGATCGGAGACGAAATTATTAAACTATTTCCAGATACATCAGAGAAAGTGTACGTCGGTAGAAGTATCGGGGATCCGACTACCCATCAAAATAAGACAAATGAGTTGATGATAAAGTATGCAAAAATGGGGAGAAAGGTATTAAGACTCAAAGGCGGTGACCCTTTTATTTTTGGAAGAGGAGGAGAAGAAGCAGAGATTTTGGTCGAGAATGAAATCCCATTTGAAATCATTCCTGGGATTACGTCTGGTATCGGGGCAGCTAATTATTCGGGAATACCACTCACACATAGAAAGTATGGCTCCGCTGTTGCATTCGTTACTGGTCATGAGGATCCAGAAAAGAAAACTCCCGAAGTAAATTGGGATAAATTATTTGAGGCGGTTGATACCGTGGTAATCTATATGGGAACGGAAAAGCTAGAATTGATCATAAACAAAATAAAAGGGAGTAAAATTGATGATAGAACCCTGGTAGCAATAATCCAAAACAGTACCTTAAAGAATCAAAAAGTAATTACCGGCAACCTAGGTAACATAGTTAGTTTAGCTAGAGAATATGATGTAAAACCCCCCGCCATAGTTATAATAGGAGACATAGTAAATCTTCACAAGAAGATCAATTGGTATAATCAACAAACCAGCGTGGAATCATGATTCTAATCAAAAAGAAAGAGACAATCAAATAAGTTGGAAAAAATAATTATTGTGATTACAAATGAAGGAGTATTGAAGGATGATATCCAAAACCAAAACATTGACCAAGCTCATTTAGACAAGATTGAATTGATTGCGTTACCCACCATAGCTTTCAATAAAATCGATTCACAAGAAGTAAGAGAATCTTTTAATAGGCTCAGTAGTGGCTTTTATAACTATTGTATTTTTTTGAGCTCAAATGCGGTCAAAATATTTTTTGAAATTGCAAAAACCCAACACAACTATGAAAGAATCATGGAGGAGTTAAATAAGATGAATATAATAGTAATTGGACCTAAGACCAAAAAAATATTGCAAGGGTACGGATTTAAGTCAGAGTTAGGATTTTCTACCAATATCAGTGACAAGAAATATTCTTCATCGGAAATAATTGAGTTTTTAGAAAAATTGGAAAGAGAGTGTAAAACAGAATATCAAAAAGATATCCCAAAAATCCTGATGCCCCGAAGTGCAGAATCAGTAAAGTCAAATAATTATATCGATATGAAATTCAAATACATAATACTGGATCAAGTTTTCTTTTATGAAACAAGAGAAAACCAAAATGTATCAAATTCAGAGGAATGGAAGAAGTTATTGGAATCACCTGATCGCGTTGAAGAAACATTTCTGATATTTACAAGCCCCTCTACGGTCAGATCTTTTTTTAAAATAATTTATCATCAATTCTCTCAATTATCGGATCGCAAAAATGAAAGAGAAGTGCTCCAAGCCTTAAATGTAAAAAAGGTGGTTTCAATAGGGCCAAAAACTTCACTTGAATTAAAGAAAAATAAAATAGATTTCATGGAATCCTCTGAATATACAATTAATGGAGCTCTGGAATCGTTACTTCGATTGATCAAACAGTGACATATTTTAAACTTATAATTTAATAGACGCACGTAAAACACATATAAAATGTAAATACGGGTAAAAATTATATCAAAATTAATAGCTTGTTTTTTTCCTTTTTCATCGGATAAATGTCAAGTGGCTTTTCTGCAGGCAGGTTCAAAGCGCTGCCACTTTTTAAATCAAAAGACGATAGATGTAATGGACAGGTTACTGTTCTTTCAGATTCATTTAAAATACCCCCAGTCAGGTCAACGTATGCATGAGTACAAATACGATCTGAGGCGCAAAATTCGCCGTCTAGGTTCAATATCATGATTTTTTTGTCTTCATAATCAAATTCATCCATCTCTCCTTTCTTTAATTTGAGAAATTGGGAAACATCAATCCATTTTTGTGTGCTCGTCAATTTATAATACCTAATTCAATATGAAAATAAAGGTAATGATGTAAAGGTTCATCTTTCAAATTTCCTCTTTACCTGTATTTGTAATGTTTCTCAAATATATCTGCAGTTTCTTTGTATCGTGATTTTTCTACTTCAAGAATCTGTTCCATGACCTCATCACCCTTTAACATTAGAGGTTTTCCGGTCCACTTGTTCTCAAACAAATAGCTTATCCAGGCACGAATGAACGGGCCCATTTTTCTAGATAAAGGTTCTACAAACCCGTTTATTATCTCCCGCTTAGCACTTTCTCTATCCAAACCCTTACACATCAAGTAGAATATTTGTTCTTCATCAATCTGAGATACCGAAGCAGAATGTGTAGCTTTAACTTCGTTGGTCTCAATCTCCAAACCGGGAATAGCATCTGCCTGGGCACCTTTATTTAATAAAATTGCATGCCCGGCCAAATAAGATTCTGAAGCCTGTGCATCCTTTCGGATTTTTATCATTCCTTTAAATAAGGACTTGGCAGTATCTTTTACAATTGATTTAACTAGCACTTTACCCCTACTACTGAATCCAATATGATCAAGATTAGATGAAATGTCAAATGACTGATTATTTGTACCAAAAACTATTTCTACATCTTCAGCGCGTGCACCTGAACCTTTCATAATGCTATCAGTCTTGAATCGACAAAGGCGTGCACCAAACATTCCAGAATACCAAGACATTTTGCCGTCCTTTTCAACATAGGCCTTTCTATTAGCAACACAAACAGTATCAGAATTCATAGCTTGTAATGTGATGAACTCAAGTTCCGCAGCGGGTTTGACAATACATTCAAGAACCTCAAAATAGCATTCTTGTCGTTTATCGTTTGGATCATTTTCTTGGGTTCCATTTTTTGTATTTGATATTTTATGGTTTGACGATGAGGATGATGAGGATGATGAGGATGATGAGGATGATGAGGCAAATGTAGGGAATGAAGAGTATAATTCTTGTACTATTGTTCCTTTTGAGCCTTCATCAGCAATAACGATATTTCTACAAATTGATGATGTACGATCATCTTTTAGAGAATATACAATCCTAATCGGCTCCTCAATCATCAAATTTCTTGGAACGTAAATAAAGAAACCAGATTGAAAGGCAGAGGAACCTAATGCGAGAAAACGATCATCTGCATAATTGTTGGATTTATCTAAAAAGTACTTTTTCACTAGTTCTGGATTGTTCTTTATGGCATCTTGAATTGTCGAAATAATTAAACCTTTTTTAGATAATGCCTCTGGAACAAAAATATGTGCAACAGATGAACCTATTAGAAGTATACTTGGAGAAGACTTTATTTCTTGTAGTCGTATCTCTAGGTCTTTTGAAATAGAATTCGTGTTCTCGTTAGAAAAATAAACTTTGTTTGGTTCTAAAAGAGTTAATCCGGAGTATTTAGAATACAAAGGTGAAACTTCATTAGGTAAGCCAGAAAATTTGGATAAAATCTCCTTTCTAGAAGACAACATCCACTTTGGTTCACTGTCATTTTTGGACAGTATTTCATGTACATTATTTTCTGAAAGTAATGATAACGGAATCATTATAAATCAATCTTTATGAAAAAATAGAAATACTACTAATGAAGCTAAACTAACCATTAACCTACCGAACCTTCCATCTCCATTTTTACCATTCTATTTAGTTCTACAGCGTATTCCATTGGGAGTTCTTTGGTAAATGGTTCCATAAATCCAC
Source organism: uncultured Nitrososphaeraceae archaeon (assembly GCA_963850055.1). GTDB lineage: Archaea > Thermoproteota > Nitrososphaeria > Nitrososphaerales > Nitrososphaeraceae > Nitrosocosmicus. The sequence goes on from CAWKJS010000034.1 coordinate 33,560, forward strand.
CGATAATCATACTCAAGGCATCGGATTCAGAGTAGCCTCTACTCATTAGGTAAAATATTTGCTCATCACCTATTTTTCCCACTGTTGCCTCATGAGTAATGGTTGCATCATCTTCATTAACTTCAACATACGGATATGTATCAGTCCTTGAAAATTCATCAAGTAATAATGCATCGCATCGAACATTTGATTTTACTCCATGTGCTCCTTTTGCCACATGCAATAATCCTCTATAAGTGGTTCTTCCACTATCCTTACTCACAGATTTACTCGTAATTCGAGAGGTGGTATTGGGTGCAAGATGGACCACTTTTGCACCAGCATCTTGATGCTGACCCCTTCCTGCAAAAGCCACAGACACTATTTCAGCATGAGCATTTTTACCCAGCATGTAAACCCCAGGATACTTCATGGTGAGTTTGCTGCCTAGATTGCCATCTATCCATTCAACAGATGCATTTTCATAAGCATATGCCCTCTTTGTAACCAGGTTGTATACATCCTTGCTCCAATTTTGAATAGTAGTATATCTTATTCGTGCTCCTCTTTTTGCAATCAATTCGACTACAGCTGAATGTAAAGACTCGGTAGAATAGACTGGAGCTGTACACCCTTCTATATAATGAACATCAGCACCCTCATCAGCAATAATCAAAGTTCTTTCAAATTGTCCAATATTTTCAGCATTAATTCTGAAATATGCTTGTAATGGTAAATCTACTTTTACATTTGGAGGAATATAAATAAATGAACCACCTGACCATACAGCACTATTTAGTGCTGCAAATTTATTATCTTCTGGTGGGATAACTTTTCCAAAATGCTTTCTTAATAAATCAGGAAATTTTTTAAGTGCTGTATCAGTATCTAGGAATATCACACCCTGTTGCTCAAGGTCTTCACGCAAATGATGATAGACTGTTTCTGATTCATATTGTGCGCCCACACCAGCCAAGAATTTTCTCTCTGCTTCCGGTATACCTAACTTTTCAAAGGTATTTCTAACCGTTTCTGGAACATCTTCCCAATTTTTACTTTGCTTTTCAGCAGCTTTAGCGTAATAATAAATATTCTGAAAATCTATATGAGACAAGTCTCCTCCCCAGTTTGGCATGGGTTTACTCATAAAAACATCGTATGACCTTAATCTAAAATCACGCATCCAATCAGGCTCCCCTTTCATTTTGCTGATTTCTTCTACTGTACCTCTGGAAAGGCCCTTTTTACTTAAGTATACATAAAGCTGGGTTGAATCTTTAAAATCATATTTACTATAATCCATATCTAGTTCTTTTGCGGTCATACTGTTAATAACGGCGTTATGTATTATAAGTATTTTTATTATTGAAAACAAAGATTGATCAAAGATAGACATAAGTATGCAGATAGTTCGTCGAATTAGTTAGGTCTACCTAACATTAGAAACATTTTATCTTGAAATAAAAAAGCAATCAATATATTCCCATAAAAAAGTTTTCAAATATGCAAATTGAGGGCAGTGTAATAGTATGCGATTCCATTGATGAAAAGGGAATTGAGATTCTAAAAAAAGCAGGACTCACTGTTGAATATTTACCTGAAATAACAAATCAAGAATTACTATCCAAAGTGAAAAACTATGATGTAATTGTAGTACGCAGTAGAACTAAGATAACAAAGGAGGTAATACAGAATGCAAAGAGAGCAAAAATAATAGCAAGAGTAGGAGTAGGATTGGATAATATAGACACAAATGAAGCTCAAAAGAACAATATTGAAGTAATTAATGCAGGGGAGGCTTCAGTAAATGCGGTTTCTGAATTAGTATTAGGATTTATGTTCTCATTAAGTAGAAATATACCTGTTGCCAATAATGCTACTAAGAATGGTAGATGGATTAAGAAAGAACTAACTGGTATAGAATTAAAGGGTAAGTATTTAGGAATTATTGGATTAGGAAAGATTGGAAGAAACGTGGCCAGACTGGCAAGGGGATTAAGAATGAACCTAATAGGATATGATGTAATTCCCATTGATAAGAGCTTTGTTCAAGAAGTTTCACTTATTACAACAGACCTCAAAACGTTGGTGGAAAGTTCGGACTTTATAACATGTCATGTCCCTTATACGGAACAAACAAAACATCTGATAGGTAAAGAAATGCTGTCAAGAATGAAAAATGATGCATTCTTGATCAACACATCAAGAGGGGAAGTCATAGATGAAGAGGCACTTGTAGACTGCTTAAGAAATAGAAGAATAGGTGGAGCAGCGCTAGACGTTTATGAAGTCGAACCCCCTACAAACAAGGAGTTACTAGAACTTGATAATATACTGTGCACTCCACATATTGCCGCTCAAACCAGAGAAGGACAAGAATTAGCCTCAGCAGTAATAGGTGAAAAAATAATACATAAATTACTGGAAAGACAAATGGAGTAACAACCTCTAATATTCTCTATATGAGTTAGCAAATCATTTTTTCGGAACAGTACCATACCAGAGAGATATGCAGTTACCATATCACCAAAACCTAATTTAACAAATACTAGCCACAACACAATACTTTGATGATCGTTACCTTATAGAAATAAGAACTTTGGTGCAAAATCATATGAATCATGTGATCTGAATCACTTTAGTTTTAGAATATAATCCATGAATTATCTTAATATTTGAAGATTTTATATTAAGATTCTTTGAAATGATGTTTATTAGTTCCCTATTTGCCTTTCCTTTAACAGGAACACATCGCAATGAAACTTTGATCTCCATTGTTGCCTCATCGACCGTGAATTGACCACTGGGATCAAACTTGACTTTTACGATATACGTACGAGACAAACCACATTCCTTCACGATTGTTATAACAATGAATATTTATTTCCTTATGGGTTATTGGCCTTTTGAAATCATCAAGGAACAGATAATTTGATCAGGGTAAGGCGTCAACAGGATAGCAAGAAAAATTTCTATTGACTTGATGTCAAACGGTTTGATACTTCAGAAGACTATGAAATAACCGTTGATACGATATACTATGTCATATCTACCACAACAACCTTAAACTGGAATCTAAAAAAACAATGTAGATTAATTAATTTCTTGTTAAAGGCAAGTAACACCAATAAAGATATCAAAGATAGATGTGAGGATACAATAATTATGAATTGACGAATTATACAACACGAGAACAACTATTCAATTAGTAGAGTTGTTTAAAACATAGGAGACATAAGAAAATTTTCCTTTTAAAGGGTAAATATCAAAACCAAAAAATAGTTGAAAAGTTATTTCATTGCATCCAATAAATCTTTCTTAAATGATTGTCTAGCCCTCTGTAAATACAGATAAAATAAAGCCATCACAAAACTAGCAACTCCACCCACTATAAATAAGGCATTTAGAGTTACTAAGGCTAGTACTGATATAACAAAGGTACTCAGGATAAAAATTAAAGAGATTTTCTTTAATTTATTCATAATAAGAAAAAAAGGCAAACACCAATATAAATACAACTAAAACGAATTGATGATTAATAATAAAAGATATAAATTAACTACACACAACAATGTTGATTTACCACTATTTCCTGATACCGCCACCATAAATGAAAGAGAGTTAAATAAATACAAGATTATTTGAAAAGAAAGTCTGCATCTTTTGCATTTTAGGCGACATTCTTGACATCCTTCCTATCACGCTCTTCTCTTCTGTCCTCATCAGATAGTTTATGCCTTTACCAATATTACTCACCATTATTTATAGATAACTTCAAGCCAAATTTGCATCATTAATGTCATAAAGATCTGGACGTTGGATGCAGAAATAAGAAATATAGGGTAATCTTCCTCACCTCACCCGACATCACCAATGCCGCATGAATATGGTATACTGCAAAATTGTTCTTGCATCCATATCCTAAAAAGTAATCTCATTTTATGAAATCATCATTAGATAGTCTTGAATTTGTTCTTTCTTCTACTAACAAATATCCAGATTACTACTATTCCCAACACAATGATGGCCCCAAAAATTGCACCATAAATGGTAAGAGCAGAGATCAGTCCAAAAGTCTCGGTTATAGAAACATTAAATACAGCTCTTTCACAATTGCAGTTTACACTATTATTCAGGATAGTTCGTGGTGGAGGAACTGTATCAAGTATTTTACTACTGACCACGTCATCATTTAGTATACTCAATACAATTTGATAGTTACCATTTTTTGTAAATACAAATGGGATATCAAAATCTCCAGTTTCGAGTGTAGTCCATGGTAACACTAATACACGTTCTCCATTTATAGAATATATTTCAACCATGACTGTAACATCGTGGACATCTTTACCGTGTTTGTCTTGGATACTAAACATAATTTTTGCCGGTTCATTAGGTTTTACATATTCAGGGTCTAACTGTTGTATTACATAATATTTGTCACCTATTCCCATTCCAGAGCTATTATACGAAGCAAAACTATCGATATGAGCATTTGCAGCAAAAAAGGGAGTTGGAATCGAGGAATATACAGAAAATGCCAGAAAAACCATTATGAAAAATGGTCTAAGATTTTTGACCGAAATTGTTTTTTTTTCTTTATTCATGTTTTTACAGAAAACGACGGTAGTACAGCTTACAATCAATCGATTGCTAAGTTGGGGAACTTACTTCAGGAGTATTACTATTATCACGTCCAGACGGCTTAGACGGATTCGGTGAGGATTTTAGTTTGAGATTTGTATAGAAAATGTTTATCACAACATATATCATGCTACTATACAAGACCAAGCCCAAACCCAAGTGGGCAGTTACTAAATCTGCGTGCAATTTTTCATTGATAACAATTGCCCCCAATGTTATTTGACCCACAACGGCAGCTGCTGCTATGATTGAAAACATCTTGGTCGATTTGAGAGAATGTTTTCCCCTAAGTACAAATATCATTGTTAAAAATACCAAGAGTCCGGTAGAAGCAGCAGTTGTTCTATGAATATATTCTATCAAAAACTCATAGGAAGGAATCAATCCGTTTGGACATAATGGCCACTGCGGACAAGACAAGCCTACACCTGAAGAACTAACATATCCACCTAGGGTCATTAACCCAAACAATACGCATAAGGTACCAATTGAAAAAATCTGAAGAAATTTGTCGTAATTCATGGCTTTGGTTTTTTACTCTATCTTAGATTGACGTCATAAAAAAAATTATTGTACTGTAATTGTTCCCTTCATAAAGGGATGTACAGTACAATGATACGCATAGTCCGCGGGTTCCAAACTATCTGTATTTATTTGTGCTGTGTCTCCGGCCATGATAATGCTTGTATCAAATAGTTTTGCAGAGTTGGGATCCTCTGGTCCTGTGCCACTTGTTGCAGTGTGCGGTGCAGTATCGTCGTTTGTCACTGTGATTACATCTCCCTTCTTAACTGTTAGTGTGTCTGGAGCATAAGCTGGATTTCCAGGAGTTGCAGCACCCTCAGGAATTGAGATTGAAGGACCTGAGGAAGCAGGTGCAGGTGCAGCAGCATTTGGCGCTGTTGTAGTAGCGGTACTTGTTGTTTCAGATGCAGCACCTGGGGCGTTAACTGGTGCAGGTGGTTGAGCAGGTGGTGGAGCAGAGACAGGTGGTGGAATGCTAGCAGTATTCTCCCAATACACAATAGTAATAGTTCCCAGGAAAATGAGAGGGATGACAATTATTATCAGCCCTTTCATAAAACGCTGCGGTGACGTTCTAGTGATGTGGGTCTCGTCGTGCGTAGTCATAGTAATATTCAACTCCGGTTCCTAATTCGAATGGATCTTTTGGATTAGCTGGTTTGCCAAACATTGCGGACTTTATCATGTTATACAAGAATAGTGCGTATGATGCGCCTATTGCCCAACCTCCAAAACTAGCTATTTGGTTCATAATAATTAGCTCTGGTATTGGCAGGTAGTCCACAACTCTTCTAGGCAATCCATACAGCCCTAGAATATGTTGTATACCAAATATTACAGCAATTCCGACAAAAGTCATTACGAAATGTATTTTCGCCAATTTAGTATCATACATTCTACCGGTTATCAGCGGGAACAGATAGTAGATGAAACCGGTGAACGCCAACGATATGGTTCCCATTACGAATAAGTGGAAATGCCCGACCACCCAATAGCTGTCGTGAGTCAGAAAGTCCAGTGGCATTGCGGTATTTACCACTCCTCCAGCTCCCGCAGAGAAGAATAGCAATATGGCTCCTACCGAAAACAGCATGGGTGCAGCAAATTTAATTCTGCCACCCCACATGGTAGCTAAGAAGTTAAAGACGTGCATGGCCGATGATGGTACTGCAGCTAAAGTCCCGACCATGAAAACAGTCTTTTCGGTAAAACTCATACCGACTGCGAACATGTGGTGTGCCCATGAACCAAAGCCAATGATCGATATAACTATCAACGCCACCACACCGGAATAGTAACTAAATAGAGGCTTCCTTGAGAAGGTAGGAATTACCTCATACATCATACCAATTGCAGGAAGCACAAATATGTAGACTTCCGGATGGAATGTGAACCAGAACAAGTGTTGATACGCTATAGGATCTCCACCCATTTCAGGATTAAAGAATCCGGTTACTCCCAATCTGTCGGTATAGAGCATTACCAATGACGCTGCAAATGTGGGAATTGCTACGATAATCATTAGCGATGTCGCCAAAGTTGCCCAAGAAAAGAGGGACATTTTCATCAACGGCAGGTCTGGATGTTTCATTTTCAATATAGTAACAGTGAAATTAATAGCTCCTAGTACAGAAGACAATCCCAACAACTTTAATCCAACTATCCACATATCCGCAGCTGGACCTGGAGCTTTTAATATAGAATATGGCGGATAGGCATTCCAAGTCGTATCAGAGAATCCTCCCCAAACCAAGAACATGCACGGAGGAATCATCCAAAATGCGACAGCATTAAGTTTTGGCCATGCCATATCTTTGTATCTAACCATAATAGGTATCAGATAATTACCAACCCCAGAAGCAAATGGGATCAGCCACAAAAACAATAAAGTTGTTCCATGGACCGTGAAAAATCTTGCAAAATCTGCTTGGCCAGAGAATATTTGTATTCCAGGCAAAAATAATTCGGCCCTGATCGCCATCGCTAGACCGCCTCCAGCAAATAGTGCCGTCATTGAGGCTATAATATACAATAACCCGATATCAGTATGATGGGTAGAAAATATGATCTCCCATATGGGTCGAGGTTTTTTTAATTCTAGAACCATTTTCTTGACAATAACACCCCTATATCCAATAAAATTGGAACGAGTCTATAAAAGCATTTGGATCCCTCTTTGTTATAAAACATTCTAATATATATAAAAAAGTCTCAATAACCAGAAATATCTAAAATAATTATCGTTTTTATTGTAATATTTAGATCTATATCTCTACATACTTATTCCAAAAAAATACGGAGACAAAAAAAATGCATAGTTATTGTACTGTGAGTGATCCTGTCATAAAGGGATGCACAGTACAATGGAAAGGATGATCTCCTGCTTCTACGGTAGCCGTATCTATTTGTGCTGTTGCTGCAGGCATGATAATGCTCGTATCAAACAATTTTCCAGCATCAGCATCACCAGGGCTAGCTCCATTGGTTACAGTGTGTGGTGCAGTATCATCGTTTGTCACTGTGATTACATCACCCTTTGTAACTGTTAGTGTGTCTGGAGCGTAAGATGGATTTCCAGCAGTTGCAGCACCTGCAGGAATAGACAAAGCCGGACCAGAGGCTGCGGCTGTTGAGGAAGCATTTCCAGAGGAGGTGCCGTTGCCACTTGTTGCATTAGTAGCAGCAGTAGAATCGTTAGCAGCCGTCTGGGTCATATTTCCTGGTTCAACTACTCTCATCGTTCCACTTCCAGTAGTCCCTACTTCGCCCCCACCTGGTGCAATTACTGTAGCAGTTCCAGTGCCTTGAGATATTGTCGGGTTATCTCCACTTGTAATAGCACTAGCATTATCGGTATTGGGTTCAACAAATAATCTTGCCCTCATATCCTGATGAAGCATACCGCAATATTCTCTACATTCAATTAGGTATTCGCCTGTTTCATCGAATACATTCCACATTGTATTAACTCTCCCAGGAACAGCATCCATGAGCATAGCAAAATCAGGGACACTAAAACTATGAACTACATCATTTGAAACTATCTCAAACCTGTAAGGTATTCCCTCCTTTACGTGAAGTTCGTTTATTTCTTGAGTGCCATCAGCATGCTCAAATGACCAAAACCATTGCTGACCTACCACTCTTACGGTTTCTGAGTTAGGTGGAGCATACTCCAAGGTATGTTCTATATTCCAAGATTCCGCCCCCACCCAAATAAGGATCGCAGTGACGGCGCCTATATACACCCATTCCGGAGTACTGTGCCCCACTAAATTTTACCTCCAGTTTTATCAATATTCTTAAAACGGGGATTAGACTCCCTGAATCTCCAGGAAATATAAACATTCAAACCCTGAACTACAGCCCCAACGATAAAAGCTGCAACCATCATTCTATAAAATAAACCCCAGATTTCAACTCTACGGATTACAGTCTCACCACCCTCAGCAGCATAAACTATTTGCAGTATACTTTGAATACCTATTACAGCCATAGAACTAAATATGAAAATCAACAATATCTTGTTAACAGAGGAAAAAGCCATACCTTAATCTCCACTCTCTTTGGATTGGTGAATCTTTCTGTCATTTAAGGTTTTTGCTATGTCAATTTGATAAATGTTAAACACACGATCAAAAAAATAGACAAAGGAAAACGGAATGAAAATAAAATCAATTAACATTGAATGAAAGTATCAAAATTCAGTGAGAAACCGTTCCATATTTAAGATATTAAGACCACATAATGTTAGATTATCTTGATAATTCTTTAATACATTAATAGAGGCATTAGGGACCTGAACGCTATATACTGAAGAAGGCTTTATGTTCATTGCCAGCGAAATCGCAGCTTTGATAGGATCCAAATGAGAAATTAAGAGTATGTTTTCATCTACATGTTTTCCGACGAATTCTTGTAATAAATTTCGAATTCTTTCCCTTACGGAACCAAAGGATTCCACTTCAAATTCGAGTAAGGAGTTTTCGTCATCGTTATCTGAATAAAATTTTGCAAACAAATCACCATGAGCAGATAAAACATCATCATAATAAAGCCCAACTAATTTTCCCAATTCAATTTCAAATAATCTTTCATCTAATTCGTAATCCAGTCCTAGCGTATCTGATGCAATCTCTGCAGTTTCTACAGTTCTGATTACGGGACTAGAGTAAATTTTGTGAATGGGAATTGTCTTTAATAATTCGCTGCTTTGTTTTACCTGTTTTCGACCTAATTCGGTCAAATGAGATTCAAGGTTTCTTCCAACTAGCAGCCTTTTGACATTGTTATAGGCTTGACCATGCCTCATGAAAATAATAAGTGACATAATTTACTTAAAATATATTAAAAATTATTTCAATATTAAACTATTCATAGATATCCCAATAATTGTAATTGTGTGGTGTAAATAATTATTACTTTTGAGGAAACTTTGGGCGCATTCTTTAAAGGTACTAATAGCAAAGGACGAGACAGAGGATTTTGTCAATGAGAGTCATATACAAATCTGTCAAATTAGTATTCAAATTGATTCAATGGTTGAATGGTTGATTGTATATTAACCTAATAGTGGGACGATTGAAAAGAGGATGGAGAAGCATAGGCAGATAATACTAAAATCAGCTGCAATGTGTTGTTGACTATGATTTTTCACAGACTAAATTTTTTTCATATTCTAAAATAAGATATCTAGATACATATAATATGATTCAATCCTTGAGTTTGAACCCATCAATATCTTCTCCAAACGTGCTTTAATATATTAGAACTTAATATCTAACACATTAATATGAAAATTGGAATCATAGGAGGAACTGGTGGCATGGGCGAAGGGTTTGCCTTAAGATGGTGTGCTAACCATGAAATCATACTAGGCTCACGAGATAAACAAAAAGCTCAAACTGTTTCAGAAAATCATATGAAAAATATAAAAAATGGCAAATATGCTGATAAAATCAAAGGTACTATCAGAGGTAGCGACAACCTCTCTGTAGCAAAAGAGAGTGACGTATTGATACTTTCCATCCCTTATGAAAATATCCAAAGCACATGTATGGAATTAGCAAACATTATTGATGACAATTGTATCGTAGTTTCACCAATAGTTCCTATGAGTAGGAATCAGGATGGATTTTATTACATTCCTTTTCAAGAAGGGAAAAAATCTGCTGGGACGATGGTTGCCGAAAATTTACCAAAATGTAACAAAATAGTTTCAGCTTTCCATACAATCTCAGAAATAAAACTTAAAGATATAGAATCCACACTTGATGCCGACACTTTTATTTGCACGGATAACAAAGAATCCCTAGCAAAGATCTCGGGTCTAGTGTCAGAAATAGATGGTCTTAGGTCTATTTATTTAGGCCCACTCTCATTATCTTATCAAGCAGAAGTCATGACTCCAATGATACTTAACGCTTCGAAGCAGAATAAGTTAAAACATCCAGGGATAAAGCTGGTATAAACATTATTTTTTCATATAATAGATTATAAAATGGACTTTGACAAGATAGATAAAAGAATAAGAGATAGACGTAAAGAATGGATGTTCCCGCTTGGGATACTATTCATAATAATGGCAACCATCATATTAATAAGAAATCTTATTCTAATATCAACAGAATTAGGGCCAGAATTTTTTGTTGATAATTTTTTCAACTCTGAAATAACTAATGAAAAATTTACGGTAGCAATGTACGCTATAGGTCTAGTCCTTGTTTACTTTGGGAGAAGAAAGAGGCAGGATAAATTTCTATGAATTGAAATACAAAGTCATCAACGACACATACGACGACGACGACATCATACCGACTTTTTTGTGATAAATGTTTGTATTTTATCCATAGATTTTTCTAATATCTCCTCTTGTGGTAGATATACAATTCTAAAATGATCCGTTCCTGAGCTTCCAAATCCCGACCCGTGGACAGTTAAAACGCCAGTGGAATTTAATAAATCAATTACAAATTCTAAATCATTTTTCCATCTATTGCTCAATTCAATTTTTGGGAACATATAGAAGGCACCTTTTGGTTTGGTGCATTCCAAATCATCGATCTCATTAAGTCTTTTGTAAACCAAATCTCTTCTTTTCTTTAATTTCTGTACCATAATAGGTAAATGTTCCTGTGATCCAAGTAAAGCAGCATTTGCAGCTATTTGAACTGGAAAGTTCGATGCGATTCTAACACGTGCAAGTTTAAAAATATTTTGCCTTAATGGATCGAGTTGTCTGGAATTGCTATTCATGCATATATATCCGCACCGCAATCCAGTCATCAAATAAGTCTTGGAAAATCCATTGAGTAGTATAACAGGGGCATCTCCTGAAACACTCCCAATCCCCCTAAATTCTTCCTCAAAAACAATTTCATCGTAAATTTCATCACAAATGATATACAAGTTATTTTCGGCAGCTATATCTATCAAAGATTTTAGACTTTTATGGCTGAAAACTTCACCTGTAGGGTTATTAGGATTTATGATACAGATAGCTTTTGATCTTGATGAAATTTTATTTTTTATATCATCCAGATTAGGTGTACCGTCTGCATGTATCCCAAATTCAGTTATACTGCCACCATAAAATTTTGCATAAGAAGAATATGGAGGGTAATAGGGTCCAGGTAACAAAACCTGGTCGCCATCTTCAACAATAGAACCCATAACCATATCCAATCCCTCAGATACTCCATTTGTAACTAAAACATCCTCAGGGGTCAAGTCCAGACCTTTTTTTCCTTTTTCCTTCCCTACGATAGATCGTCTAAGTTCATTCCAGCCCTCAGAATCAGTATAATAGTCATTATCACCAGCAAGTGCATCCACTAGGGCATTCTTAATATGCATAGGAGTCTTAAAATCAAAAGCCACGGGGTCACCTATGTTTAAATACATAATTTCTTTTCCAGTTTTTTGGTATTCTCTTGCATGTAACATAACATCTCGAATTGCATATTCAACTCGACTAATCCTATCTGATATTTTCATTAACGATCTAGTTCCAATTATATCTTTGACTGAATTAATATTTGTATTTTATTAAAATTGATTATATGTTTCATGATTCAGTTTAAATGTCAGCATAGTTAAATGAAGGGTCAGAGTCGGCCAGATTTAATCAGGCATCCAAATAGGCAATTAACATAATGATGCATTGTTTTCTTCACTAGGCAAAGAAAATGTAGCAAAAGGATTATTGGAATTTTGATATACTAAGTACCTTTTGAAGCACCAACCAAAATTCTCTGGCAAGTGAATTTGAACGGAATGGACAAGATTTACATCAAAGAATACAATGTATGACTGACTGCTAAGGATTCAGAAACTTCTTCTTTTCAAATTGAATATAAACCTCAATCAGAAAAGAATATATTTTTTCTATCACGGTAGGATCGAAATTCAATTCGCGTGAATAGCTTGTAACTTTGTCAATAATTTCATCTACCCTTTTTTTGTCCTCTATATTGGAATAATCAGCCTTGAATTTCGCAGCTTGCTGTACATATTTACCTCGTCTAACTAATAATGAAACAATTTCCATGTCTATTGAATCAATATTTTTCCTAATTTCAACTAAAGAAGAACAATCAACCACATCCAATTTGATTATTTATATGCAGAACTTAATTTAAAGAATTAAAATAAATATCGAAATTTAAAGTAATAGATATGAATATAAACATTGTTATCATTAGTATAACATGATTAATGTAAATACCGTTAAACGTATGATCTCGAAATGTATTTACGAGGAAAATACAAATGATAAAATCAAATTATTTATCAAAATAAACAAAATTCTACCACGGGATTTGAAGATAGCATCACCTACAATGATAACTAAGGATTTCATAGATAAGAGATTGTATAGCTTAGCAGCCAATCTGGAATAGGAAATAACTATCAAGATACCAAGACCCAAGCAATTTCGTTTAAAATGATAACGATTTCATAGTAATAAAAAACTGATTGCACCATCATCAATTCAATTTTTCCCCTAGGAAATAGGAATTTAAGCAGAAAGTGTAAATATAAATTGTTCTCAATGCTATGCTTTTTCCCCTAGCAAAGTTTTAGAATTTAATGGTAGAGTCAGATGTTAAAAATTGGTCAAAAATGAGAAAAGGAGAGATAAGCTCAGCGCTTTTGTTAATATATGATCAAAGGATCCACCGCATTGTATCTTTTTGTATTAAATCATTCTAGCGTGTAGGAGGTGTAAGGTATTTTTTTATTTGACATGGTTCTCGGAGTAGATAACTACCTAGTTTAAGATTTACATGATTTGAAAAAACAGGAAGATGAAACCAACTGTTTGGTAATAATGTAGGAATATATTGAAAAATTAAAATAACTAAACTGTACCAAATTTGGACTTCGTGATTATTTAAATAACGTAAACGACAACTTCTGTTGTGGAAATACCGATTGAGCAAATTTTACAAGATTTTGCAGTTATAATGATAATTGCCTCTGTAATGACTTTGATTTTTTACAGATTAAAACAACCTGTAGTTATTGGTTTTATTGTTGCAGGTATTATCATAGGTCCTTATACTCCACCTTTTAGCCTTATCCATAATTCAGATGTCCTTAATTTATTTGCTGAAATGGGTGTAATCTTGTTACTCTTTACGGTGGGCATGGAATTCCCCATACGAAAACTAAGAAGAATAGGCAGGAAAGCCATCATTATTGCTACTAGCGAAGCCTTCGGAACATTAGCTATAGGATTCTTTACCGCACAGGCACTGGGACTTGGATTCTATGATAGTTTGTTCATAGCATTAGCGATATCAGTAACAAGTACAGTTATCGTGATGAGAGTTTTAGGAGAACTTAACATGATGAAAGATGAAGCCGCCACTTTGATACTAGGCACCGCTATCATAGAGGATATTCTCGTTATCTCCTTGCTAGCTATATTCCAATCCGCTGGAGTGAGCGGAGACATTTCTGTCAATGAAGTCATGACATCAATAGCAATTACTATTGGATTTATTGCAGGAGTACCTATAGTGGGATCAAAAATAATTCCAAAATTAATGGATGTTGTTGCAAGGACCAATCAACATGATGTATTAATCGTTGCAGCCGTCGGCGTTGCTTTTGGATTTGCGTTTATATCTTTTCAGTTGGGAATATCAGTAGCAGCTGGAGCATTCTTTGCAGGCGTACTGATTGCAGAGTCAAGGTCACATGCTGTAACTAGTGTTTTGGCTACACCGGTTAAAGATATTTTTGCTGCATTATTTTTTGTCTCAGTTGGAGCTCTAATGGACTTTAAACTTATTCCAATGTTTATAATTCCAGCACTAATCTTAATAGGGGTTTCAATAGGTGCAAAATTCATAACAGTCTACCTTTCCTCTAGAATACAAGGTGTGAGTAAGCTATCTTCAACCCGTACTGCTGTAGGATTATCTTCATCAGGAGGAGAAATCGCATTAGTAGTAGCAAAAGGTGGAATAGATGCTGGCGCTGCAAGTTCCTTCATATTACCAATGATAGGAACTATGACGATCATCACGACGTTCATTTCACCCTATGTTATTAAATATGGTTGGAAATTTACAGAGAGGTATAGAAAAGATCAGGACAATAGTAATGAATTGCCATCATCGGACACAGGAAGCAAAACAGATACTCCTTAAATATCGATTTAATCAGTAAATAATTTGATCGTTTCTATCATAGTGCTGTTTAAGGCATATTGCGAATCCTACATGGCCACAGTCATCAGTATCACAATTAATACACCAAGGCATGCTTTCTCTGTAACAAACTATAACCGAGCTAGAAATATTCTTATCAAACAAAATTACATATTTGTTTTCGAAAAAATCTTTTACTATTATTAGACATTCTTTTGATCCTGTTTCTACTTCCATTAACCATTTCATAAACTCCATGGTGCCAAAGTCAAGTGTAGACATGGCATGATCATTATCAATTAGTTGGGACTTTCCAGACAATCTTGTTTTATCTTTCCTTTCCAACCGATCTTAATCAGAAAAGGTATTAAAGGTATCTATGTTTTTCTACATAAAATGTAATTACTCTTATTTAAATAATACTGCCTATATCCCTAATATCCAACTCAACTTATTTCCAAGCCGTCGAATAGCAGATAATCAAAAAATATCCTGCAGGCTCACCGAGAAGTTAAGATGCAAGGAGGGAGATAACTAATTCAATAATAGGCATCGAAATGGATTGACACCCTCTTAAACAGTATAGCACTAATTAATTTAAAGTCTTAAAATAGTACAAGATATAGAGAAATATCTCATGTTGGAATGTATGTAGGTTTCCATTATTTTATTTTGTAATAACGAATATAAAAACAGACAAAAAATAGATCAGTAATTTCTAGACCAGTCCATATAATGAGTGAGTGAATGATGTAGCATGAATTCAAGAAATAGAGTGACATAGTGAATTCATTTAAAATCTAAATTTCGTAGCATAGATATTAAGATAAACAACTTAAGAAGGATGTATATCTGAATTCAATTCATTGAATTCTTTACATTCTGGACACTGTAATACGATATCCAATCCTTTACTATTAGTACTTAAAAGTTGGGCAATCTGATCTGAGTGAATATTTTTTGCAAGAATAAAGTCGCAATTACCACAGAGATAAGACATCTTTATAGATTGAACATCATCATAGTCATCTCCATCAATGTAAGGAGTCTTTAAAGTGGATTGTCTAAATACCGCCTTTCGATCGCGATGCGGTTCTGGGATAATCTTGCATGTGATGTCGGTCATGATAAAGATTTGCTTTTCAAACATATAAATTAGAACTATCTTAATTATGTTTTTACAAATAATCACTTTAAAGGATATCCATATTTGGTCATAATTAACACAATATGTAATTAACAAAAGTGAGCGAGTAAGAATGGACTTTAGGATACATAATTAAAATGAAATACAAGGAATTCTAAATGATAAGATTATCTAAGAAGGTTCGGCCTGTACCGCATGGAGAGATTTAGAGAAGGCCACATAGATAAAAAAAAGGAAATCAAGCGGAAATTTCTTTTTAGAATCATCATTTAGACTACTAACTACTTACGTTGTATTATTTCTAAAGCTAATTTCAATCTAGATATTTCGTCTCTTAGTAAAACAATCTCACCATCTTCCTTGGCTAATTTCAATAACCTTTCACAGGCTTGGATCTGACCGGAGATCAATTCTACTTTGTCCAAACACAAGGCATGAGAAGATTCAATGAAACGATATGAAACACTCTTTCCCCTTTCATTACACCCGCAAGTTCTTGCCTCTACCAGGTATGGTATTTCATTTTCAATGATATTCATTATCTATAATATCACAATATTGATAACGATTTGTAATTATATAAACATTCAATTGAGTTCAATTTTGTAATATGACACTTTATTTTCCAAAATCAAAATGTACCAATTATTTTATTGGATAAGATAGTAATTGCAGACATAATAAAGGATTTCCAATTTAATTTGGACCAGGAGAGTTTTAGTCAGAATTGGCACTCGGACAACCAATTCACAATTATCGATTTTATCTTCTTTGTGGAATATTATTCGTTATAGCCATTAATTTGAGGCCCTTTCGTTTCTAAGAATTCACTACTATCGCAATAATTATTTAATACTCTTGTATTGCCATTTTCAAGGTTTGCCTGATTTAGCAGTACTTTTTCATCGCCATAATAAACCAAACCTACGTATTTGTGCCAAAAACAAGAAAGTAAAAAGTAAGGTATTACACTTGAGAGGATTTTGATAAAGGATTTATTTTGACTAAACAAAATGATGGCACATCTTAATAAACCAAAGCAACAATAATCTCAAATCGATAAGAGTCGAGAGGTCAAGGTCAGGAGCATATATTTTCTACTATTGTGGTAATTCTTTTGAATGATAATTGCTTAAATTTTTGTTACTTTAGCAATTTTCATGTATAAGCATATAGACCACTTGATAGTTCTCATTTACAGTAATGAGATATATAAAACGGTTATGAAGAAATTGAATGATTTTATAGAATACAGACCATCTTCAAAGGATAATGAATTGTTATTAAAAAAGATAAACGAATTACCATAAATGATACAAAGTCTATAGGAGCCGAATCAGATAATGATACAGAAGTGATCCTTTCAATGATAATGGCGTTATGGATAGAGCATAATAGAGATAAAAAGATTGTAATGGAAACCAGCCTCGTCACTAAATATCATTACCATTATTAAAATTACTAATACTACTATCAGGAGATTCAGAATCATCTCCCAAGTCACCACAATCATAACTTCCAAACACATTGTCTACAGAGAAGTTAGATTTTAGTATCTAGTAATATCAAGACCAGGCCAATTGTATGGAACAGAAGAAGTTATTGGATAAGGAGTTCAAATCAACCAAGGTTTGGTCTATGATTGTTACCTACGAGTTACTCCTACACCTTTAGGTAATCAGTCCTTTAGGTAATCAATAGTTATTAAAATAAGGGAAAAAATTGAGAGGCAGTAACGACAGATAACGGGTTATAAAAATTTTGGAAATGCAATACTGTAAGCTTAATTATATGTTATTATTCTTGTAATGACATGAATTTACATATTCTAATACGTTAAATTCCTAAATGAAGCATTCGCTATCAAAAACACAATTGTAGATATGATAACATCAAGAATTAAAGAAACACCCATCGCAGAGCCAACAAAGCAGACTAAATGAATCATATTTCGGTTTGGAAAAGAACCGGTTGATTCTAAAGCACAATTACATGAGTTCAGGACTTCAATTACAAAGATATTAAAGAAAGCTGTGGAGGATAAACTAAACCAGCCACAGACGACAATAAAGAAAATCCGTTATCCGAAGAGATCGAGCTATTGAAGAGAGAGTAGGATATTATTGTTGAAGATTCTGATAAAGTTGCGTATAAAATTTTAATTGAGATAATCAAAAGAATGAATAATCTTGATGACAATAAAATAGTTCCTCTGTTTAAGAAATATCTGAAAGAAGAAGAAATGAATATGAAGGAAGATCATATGGATAAGATGACAGTGACGGTTGATAAATTGTTACCAATGATTATATCCATACATAACAAATAGGCTTATAGAAATACACCACGCTATTTTAATTCGCTTGATGGTATATTCACACCCCCTTATTAGTAGTCTTAAATCAAACCATAAAGATTAGTATTATTTTGAACATTTACAAAATCTTATTTTTGTTGTGGATAGAGTAAAATTCATAGACTTCTATAGGGAATTAAGCCATATTAATAAAAACTGTAAAATCGTAACCGGCAATAATCAAGTAAATTCCAATAACTCGAGAGATATAGTGAACAGAATATGGAATTATAATCTGATTTATTTTAGAGTTTTTACATATCGTTTTCTTTGAAAAAATGGTTAACTAGATCTATAGCACGAGATTAAAAGTAAAAATTGGATCTTCTAAAAATGACTAAGAAACATAGCAATTAGCAAGATTAGTAGTTATCTTCTAATTTGTATCCACTCTTTCTATCGCTGCCTTTACTGTCGCAAGTGTAATTAACTCCAAAATATTAATTAAAAATTGATTCAAGAAATAAAAAAGATAGTATCCAAATTTCAGACCCCGTCAATCAAACTGCTTAATCTATATTTTACCAGTTTAATTGAATCATTGTTTGGATACTCTACAGCGTCCTTTGATTTTAGCCATTTCAAGTTATTTTTTAGAATCTCCATTGTTTTTGACTTGTCCTGAGTAGAGTTTGGATACCGGGCTTCATAAATTTCATCTAAACTCCAAGTTTCTTTAGTTGGGTTTGACGTGCACATTGTATAAAGCTGAACCACAAAACTGTCTACCCCGTTTTTAAATGGATCGGACTTTATAGTTTTAGTTCTCTGCATAATTACTAAATAAAATCATACTCGCATAAAAAGTTTATAATTTATCTTAATCTATTATGAAAAATTTACATACTTTTAGGTATATTGACCGTCTTTTAATAGAAAATATCTTTTATACATGATTATTTCCAATATTTAGCGACCTCCTATTTAGTAATAACATGTTCTATGAGCATATTGTTAATCTTCCCTACGATATGGATCATGGTATGATTCATACTTTAATGCCATAGACTGTACAATATAGTTTTGAAAATACCAGACTTGACAATGATAATTATCAGATCTGGATAGAAGAAGATTATCGTTCACATCCCTTAGCTAAGGAACGAGAGGTAAATTTGAATCGGCTCTTTGATACTATCAATGTAAAAATGGTCTCCTCTGAAGTGGATGGAAGGAGCAAAATTAGGGATAGACAATCCTTTTAGACCGTATTAAATAAACTCCATGAATAAATGTTGAAAATACATCCCTCTGAGGTAAATGTATGTGTCACTCGAAGTAATTACTAAAGGTTAAGCTGCAGTAGAATATGATTTTTTAATTGTAATACCAGTATTATTTGCTTATAAAATACCGTAAAAAGGGGAGCACTATTTTTTTCTTATTTACAATAAGGTCATTGAATATTTCGAAAATGAAAAAAAAGGATATTATGGACAATCAACGGCGGACTGATTGGATAATCGCAGACAATCCTCTTGGCTGTTTACTGTTCCAGCGTCAGCTGCGGTAATGTTTGGATTGCTTATGTTGGTATCATTTCCAAAAATGGCGGCATTACTACCCTCAATACCTTCAAGTGATTGAATTGTCTCGGGACCGGTTTCGTTCAATGGAGCATAATAATCTTCAGAATTATTTTTAGTTCCTACTTCACCGGGAGTTCCAGTTACTATTTGAGCTACTGCTACACCAGAAAGTGGTCCTGCGAATGCGGTTGCGAGGAGGACAAAAATAGTCGGCACCATTACAATCATGAATGTGTTATGTGATAGATTCATTACATTTGTTAATAAGGAGTCAAATTAAAACATTTTGCCTCATTAATATTTCCATAGGAATCAAATTAAACTTGAATATCCAACCGTTGAACGTGGTTCTATACACTAACGCCGCCAGAAGAAGATAATGCTTAAATTGAAAGTGAAGGCGAAGCTAGAGGTATAGCCATCCCTCTATCCTTTACCAGTATTGAATATCTCATTCAGGCTACTTGATGAGCCCCCAGGTTGTGGCCCCCCACCAATTACATAGATCATGTTGTCAATCGCAACTGCCACCAATCCATGACGTGCTGTTGGCATACTAATCTCAGAGGTCCACGTATCAGATACCACATCAAACTTTTCATTATTGTTAAATGTGCCTGTTGGTTGTTCTCCTCCAAAGACATAGATTGATTCATTTACGGCTATTGTAGCAGAAGCTAAGCCACCTCTTTTTGAAGGCATTGGTTCCAGTATAGTCCACTTATCAGTTACTGGATCATATACCTCATTAGTATCAACGTTGGAAGCCATTCCATTGGATCTTCCACCTATAACGTATAGTTTATCGTTAACGACTGCTGAGGTTAGGTGTTCTCTTGCTGTTGGCATAGGCGCTTTTTCTGTCCACTGGTCTAGAGAAGGATTGTATACTAAAGTACTTGTCAATGTGTTTTCTGAATCCACACCTCCGGTCACATATAGCATCCCATTGATAAAATTGGCAGTTAATGCACCGCGGGGAGTTGGAAGACTTGCTCCTTCAGTCCAATTATTTGTACTCGAATCGTATATGTACAGTTTATCTAATAAAGTATCTCTGTTAAGATAACCTCCTCCAACCACATAGAGTTTCCCATTAAAAGATGCTGCAGCGGCATGGTCTAACGGTTGGGGCAATGAGGCCGATTGAGTCCACTTACCAGTTACGAGGTCGTACACCTCTACGATAGAAGTACTGCGACCACCGTTGTCAAATCCACCAATAATGTATATTTTATCATCTAATACAGCTCCAGCAATTTCAGACCTTGCCGTTGGCATAGACGTTCCTGTAGTCCAATATGGTTCTGTAGATATGGGTGAAGAAAATGCCAATTGGGAAATAGAAGATGGTAAAATGTTAACTGCGACTAGTAATATGATCCCTGTTGAGATTAATTTCAAATCATGTCTAGACAATCAATAATCAAACTATATTCCTGTCTTCTCCTAAAATACTTTGTATTGTATACAATGAAGTAAAGAACATTGAGTGAAAGATACTAAAGTTAGACAAGATAGCATAAAGATAATAATTGTTACTAAGAACTAGTTATTAACTATATTATCATTAAAAGATACACCAAGTGTTAGATGAGTTGATGAGCGAATAAAAAAAATCGGATAACTCACTTGTGAGAAGTAATATGCCCATATATCTCCCTCATAATAGAAATTCACCGTGACCCCCATTCAAGTTGGTTTTACTCGGATGGACTACTTGAATGATCCTTTTCATACTTATACAGGAATAGATCATAAAAAATAATTTTTTTTTATTGTTTAGGGACATGAAGTCTCTTATTTACACTTTCTCCCATTGAGTCAGGGGTCCTTGTGGACTTTCAGGACCTTGTTCACCTGGAGCGGGAACATCCATGTTATCAGAAGACAGGTAGTAGTTCAAAACTATGAAATTAACCAAATCAAAGTTCCCAATGCTATCAAGATTACTGCGTTAACGCCTCCACTTCTTTCCTGTAGATCTTCCAGTTCATTATATAGCAGCAACTTCTCTCTCATTTGTTTAATTGCGTATTGGGCAAATGCAAGACAGCTAGAATCATCATATGTAATAGCCTGTTGATACCCTAACTCCCATTTATGCTCATCCAAATACTCTAATAATATTTGCATAGATTCTGGTTTGGCCCCATCAAGTTCAACAGGCAAATTATACTTACCTGTGCTAATGAGTATTAGATCGACTTTACTTTCTATGGAACGCCAATCTGTCGTCGTCACCATCAGCCTATTCTTTGCAAGCAATAGAAGAGTTGATCCCCAAGATGACAAGAAGGAGTTTAGGTTCGTTGTTACGACATCCAGTGCCGACGCAAAGATCTGTCGCCCCGTCCCTAGAGAAATGAACACAGCAGCAATCACTACCATTACGTTTTGATCGATTACAACTACAATTAAAATTGCAATAACCGCAGACGATATGCCGATGACGGCGGCGCTAAATTGAAAGTAGTTAGTCGGCTGTCCAATTAACTTGATGTTATATTCTGCTGCTGATTTTGTATTTTTGTGAATAAGGAAGAGGAATACACCATTTACAAATAGCAAGTTAACAAGGTGCTTTACCATCTCTTTTACGATGAAAATTACTCTGCGTGAATTTTGCACTATTATTTGTTTAGAGCGACGAACTTCTTAAAAGATGTTGTATGTAACATGAGATGACGTATCTAGTTGAAATGGACTAGATCCAAAAAGTTTGAATCACATGATCCTTACGAGCCTTACCATACTTACTTTTATTACAAGTATCTAAATGTAAAATCTTGATATTCTTATCCCTGATTGACATTATTGTTTAAATGGTGAAAAAGCATCTGATCAAAAACAGTGAGTCTCACACATGAGTAAGAAGGAATTAAAAGATCAAATACAAAAGTCTGTTAATCAATACTTTGTTGACTAAGTATCAGTTTTGTCATAGAGGACAACTCTAGTTACATTAGAAAGGGATTAAATGGCTCTCTTAAGAAAATTGGCCTACACTGTGATAAATGAGCCCCTCATTGTGATTTAGCCCAAAAACTGTATACAGTCAAATGAAAAATTGTATAGTTTCTCAATATAATATTCAGAACCAAGAAAGTGAATTAAAAGATAATAATTACAATGTAAATTTCTCAACAAATCCCCTCGATAATGAAAATTCTACAATATTGAATCACAATAAATTATATAACTGCCAACAAGATATACATCAAAAAAAGTGGGTCCGTAGCGTAGTCAGGATATCGCGGCGGTCTTCGGAACCGCAGGTCATGGGATCGAAGCCCACCGGGCCCGTTGTAATTTTAAAAACTTTATTGATTAAGGACAAAACAAAGATAGCGAATACATAATCTTCTTACCCATTATCTATATATTATCTATTTCCACCCATGGGGGGTCTACCCATACTTCAATGTGTGTATGTTCATTTTCTCTAATTATCCTCAGTTCAGGAGGATTTTCCATAAGATATTCAATTAATTCGATTTTTAAATCCTCGTCCTTCCCATCTTTTAGGAAAGATACAATTTTTTCTCTTTTAGTTAAATATAGATAAATATCGTGGTATTTTTTTCCCTGCTCCGGGTCGATATCGAGAATTATAATAACATCGATTAAAGGTACTCCTTTTTGAAGTAGGTTAAGTGCTTGAGAGCATTGAGATTTATTTTTCATGTATTTTTTAGGTTTCGTAGCTTCACCAGTAGTTGATCTTTGCACTTGTGCAATGTCATTAGGTGAACAGTGGACCATTTTAGTTATCTCTCTATAAGGATGTCCTTCTTCTAGTAATTTTCTAATTAAATTTTCTTTTTCTTTTTTTGTGGAAACCACACACTGAATAGTAATATGGGTGGTTTATAAGCAAAATAAAAAAAATATCAGATATTGCCAATATAGATAATAATAGCTTGATACTACTGCTATTTTCTTTAATTTTATGTTGATTGGGGTGCGAAAACAACTAACTTTTGGTCTTATCCATTACAACCAAAATTAATTAAGGCAAATTCGTTTTAAAGACCAAAATCGAAATATCTATTCAATCTTTTTTTTTGTGCTGTGATGTACAAAAGATTCATTGAAATGTTTAGTGTTGTCTTCGATGAACGACTAGATCGATCTTATCAAAACAAATATTTATTTAATTAACAGTTCCCATCTACCTCATGAATTCGAAGCCCACCGGGCCCGTTATTCACATGAGTTCAAATAATTCTTGGTTGTATAGGAGACTGAATAAGAGGAGGTATAACATTGCCCGCTAAGTTAACTACAACTGTTAAAAATATTGATAACAAAGTAATAAATCAAACCAACAGACAAATAATTAAAGACTTTTACGAATATTTACAGCATATAGATACTTCTGGTAACTATCAAAATGGTTTACTTAAGGTCTTAATTCGATATGCAGAGTATATGGGAGATAATAAGACATTCTACCAGTTTCAAGAAAAAGAGCAATACTAGGTTTTTTGGATTCAAAAAGAAAAACTGACAAAGACGATCCAGTTAAGAAATGGATTACCACATGGAATGATTACCTCTGAAGACTAAAATATTTCTATAGGTGGCTACATAATGCCAGAGATAAGGGGATAAAGCAAAATCCTATGATACATGGAATACTCCTGATTTTATCAATATAAAAATGAAAAGAACAAAAAGATTGAGCCCATATTTAGAAACTGAGATCTGGGACAAAGATGAATTGATTGTACATTTCAATTATCAATCTTTCAAAAATAGTATTATCTTTATCTGTAAGGAGGATAATTTGAGAATAAAAAAGAGGTTCAGGATATGTTAACCCCAATTACTAACTATTGGTGTTTTCCAGGAATGTTTTTACTATGTTGCTGAATTGTTCTGGATATTGGAATATTAACCCATGTCCACCTTCCTTAAACTGAACTAGCCAGGCCCCAGGAATATGTTCTGTAATTATCAGGGAATTGACAGCCGGAGCAAATACATCTTGAGTTCCTGCTATGACCAACGTAGGCTGAGTTATGTTCTTTAGCCTATCGCAGGTCCCTGGCCATTTAAAAAATGCTTCTGTCTGCTTCTCCACTGTTTCGTTAAGAACTGTCTCACTAGATATTGGAAGATTCTCAAGATAATCTGGATTTTCATTGCGCCATTTTTCTGGTAAGGCTAATGGTACAAGTTGTAAGAATTTTTCTTCTGATGTTGCGGCTTGATTGGCCAGCGCATTTTGAACTTCCTGGCTTGGCGGTAAAGATTTATCACCACCGCAAGTTGTTGCAAAAAGAATAAGTCTTCCAACCTTGTCAGGATGATTAAGTGCCAATTCCTGGGCAACTATACCACCCATAGAATATCCGAGCACGTCTGCTTTCGTGACGTTTAGTGCGTCTAGCAAGCCTGCAGTGTCATTTTCAAACAATGCCATTGAGAAATTTTGTCCATTGCCAGAGGTTGTGTTTCCTATTCCCCTGTTACTAAAAACGATTACTGTATGGTCGGAGGCCAGGCTTTCCAACAAGGTGGGGTCCCAGCTGTCCATGGCGGCAGAGAGGCCATTTATCAATATGATGGGGTCTCCTTCACCAAACATCTTGTACGCAATATCAATATCTCCCACCTGGACTTTTTCTACCGGAACATCTTGTATATTTGGCGTATTTGTATTTGTATTTGTATTTGTATCGTCGTCAAAATTATTAATGCTGTTTGAGCCCATCTGGCTTGGTTGTTGGCTGTAAGCAAAGTTGGCCAAAGGTGCAGCAATGAGAAGTGAGAAAATAATACTAGTAATAAGCATGTTTCATTGATGTCTGTTGATAATGTTATTTAAGGTGCATTTTTCTTGTACCCCTAATATCAAATGACCACTAAATTACTTCTGAAATCAAACTGCTGGTCCAATTAATTATGAATTTTAGATTGAGCAGGAAACTATTATGATAGTTTTATTTGTCTAATTTTTTCTTATTATTTGGCTTATCGTCATCTATTAATGCTGCATCAATTCTAGTCCTTAGGACCCGAAGACTCTCTTTATCGATTGCGAAACCAACTGTATCTACTTCTTCATTATCCATGTAGACATGTTTAGCTACAGAATACATATTCTCGTATCCTTGTTTGACATTATGTTTTTTAGATAAATCTGTAACTGTTACCTCTACCTTATCTACCATTTTATTTCAAAAACAAATGCCAATTATTAAATTATTATTAAGATTTCACGATTAAGAAAAAACTTGCTGTTAACCGAAATAATCTAATTTGAACCTGTAATCAAAACAAGATTAAACTGTTACCCGCCGCCTTTAGGGCGGCGCTACAACCTTCAACAGTCTACACTAGCTGAAAACCGAGTAATGGTAGTCTATTATTTAAGCCTGTTGCCACACGAAAGTAACATTATATCGACTTTAATTAGTTGGTATTTGAATAACGGGATCATTTGTAAAATGGTAGACTAAACAAGAAGGTTGACCCTTTTTCATACTTATTGTTTTGAGCCCAGATCTGACCACCGTGAGCCTCGATGATATTCTTGGCAAACAAGTATTGTATTTCTGTTACAGACACTAAAATCAATATGTTTAAAAATAATCTGTTTATATTAATTTCAATTTGCAAGAAATACTGGATAACATATACAAATGGGTTGATGTATCCAAACTAAAGGTAGAGTCAGATCATGATCTGATAAAATCTCAGAAAATTGATTTTATTGGAAAGGTAACTATCAACGATAGATATGGCTACAACATAATAATCCTCAATGAAGCTGAGATTGTCAAAATTTCAACGTCTTATAGATTCAATCAACAGCTAAATAGTCAAATTTCAAATCTTAAAAACATTGGTTTTGAATTCCTAAGCAATGTGCAATTATCATTATTACAAATGAATTTACAGTATGTTTTTATACATAAAAACCATAATCCAGTAAGTTTAGATAAGAAAGGACTAATTAATATTGATGATTTAGAATCTATCGACATAAGTAAGAATCTTTATTTTGACGGATTTAATCAGAATTTTTTCTTCGAAGCAGTTACTAACATAATAAATGCGATAAAAGTCATTGACATTCTGTATCAGAAGATGGATTTGAAAAACCCTACATGATATTTGTTTCAATATTAAAGACCTCCACCTTCTATTTAGATTAAGTGACCGTCCCATTTACCTAACGTATTTCGATGTCCACCGATTCAGTCATTAATTACAATAATGTTAGTATATTGAATCTAGTCAGTAATTCTCAAAATTGGATCCACAACACACAGATAGGCAATAATGTTTTGATTCGTTATTACTGATTGGTTTGTTAATCTAATTCTTCAGAGAAAATTTATTGCTAGAAAAGTTCCTTGCTTTTTCTAGGATACCATGATAAGTTACTATTTGTTGAATAGCCATGCAAACTATAAAAAACACTGTGAAAATCACAGCTAGGAAAAAAGTTAGATATCCAAGGAAATTCATGAACACTGTGAAAATCACAGCTAGGAAAAAAGTTAGATATCCAAGGAAATTCATGAAACTTCATCTACGCCATTTTATTTATCCTTTTAGATCTTGCTTTTTTCGATTGTCCAATATGTATAACCTATTAAGCCAACAATTGTACATCTGACTAATTAAGATTTATAATCTGATTCGTCACATTTGGATACATATCCACAGTTAGGACAACTTTCAAGATTTGAAAAATTTCTATGAAAATTGTGTTCTTCTAATCTATATATATTTGAAATATGATCAAAGCCACATTGTTTACATTTTATCCTAAGAGTCATAGTATAATAAAAGATTGCAGGAAATATTTATTTTTTTTCTCATAAGAAGGCTTATAGCAATTATCTTACAAGGTTTGCCTATGGTCATTAGATGGATACCCTGAATTTCCTTTTATCAAGGATTCTCTGATCTTTGACTGATGGATGATTACCGTCCCAGGAACATACTCAAACCTACCATAGTAATATCGACCCAACGGTTGATACCATATAACATCTTCTTATCAAACCCATGTGGATATCCTCATGATTTCCACAGGACTCGATTAGAAAAAGACTAAAACTAACTAATTCCGATTTTTCATCCTGAAAATTTTTATTAGTATATCAAGAAAGATAACAAGGTTGGATGTTACCTTGTTAGGTATTAGATAATAAAACGCGTTATATTTGCACCCTAAGTGGTCGAAATAAAATAATTCATTATCTTTAATCAGTCTTCTTGCTAAGCTTTAAATTGACAAATATTACATCTAGAAAAGTATTTTTCAACTCTTCCAGATGTAAACATCAAGCCTAAATGATGTATTCTATATTTAGATTTGTTCGCTAAAAAACATTCTTAATTGATAGGTAAAAATATTTTGAATTTGTTATGTTTAACTACTTTGATCAAATATTATTACTATGTCAGAATCCAATAGCGACATAAATTATACTGATCCAACCAAAACGGGCGAGTTTTCTACATATTTGAGACAAGGTGATAAAACAAATACCCCGTCTGACAACGAAGCCACAGATAGAGAAATCTTATCCAAAATGGCAAATTTGTTAGAGGGACTCCAATTCCCAGCTACGACGGAGGAAATAAAAAATCATGTGAATAAAAAATCGCCGGCGATGGGAAATAGAATCAATGATGTCTTGGAGGCTATACAAAATAATTTGAACCAAAAATCAGAATATCAGGATGTTTATGATATAGCTCTGGCTACAGGATTAGTGAAAAAGAAAAATTAGTTTCTAATAAGATATACAAATAAAAAGTATCAATACACTAATTTTTGAATAGCTTGTCATATTATGTTTGGTACCCAAAAGAGTACTGCTACAGCAGAGATTCCTGCTATCCCTTCTCTCAATTCTCTACTTGCCCCTGTAATTTCTATGAGACTGTCGGCTATTATCCATATAATAGCGGTAGCGCCTATTGCAAGAGTTAAAGGAGCATTCTAATACCGCACACTACAAGTAATCAATAAATCAGTTATTGCTAAAGTCGGTAAGTATACTCGAATTTTTTTCCAATCTTTTGGTAATCAAATAGTGTTCTAACGCTAATTGAAATCACTCAATATGATGTAAAGGAAAAAAATTTAATTTAATGGTATCTATTTAAGGATAAAGAAATTAGTAGTAAGTAGAAAAATTAATAAGGTATTACACAAACTTTGATCATATTAGCATTCTACAATATGTGTCCTAGACGCATATGCCATTTCTCCAACTTACTAGATGCCAGTAACTATTGATAACGCTGTGTCGATGGGTGTGCCAGTTTTAACGAATTCCATCCCTACAGGAGCTATAACTAATATTCCAAAAAGAAATCGTAGTAAAAATACTATAACGATTATTGCTATTATAACCAAAATAATTGTCCAAAGTGTTCCAAGCATATCAAGAAATTTTATCAATAATGGTTTATATACATGTGCTATCAGTTATCTTGGATGGTACATCTATTGGTAATAACATACAGAAATATTTGACTCGCATGTTACTACTTTAAAAACAATGTTAGAAATTATATTTCAATGAAGACATTCATTAACATTAGTATTCCAGTAATACTAACCATTAGCATGGTATTATTACTAAATACTGGAAGCGCCAGTATCTATGGACAAATAATAGATCAGACAAATCAAACCAACCAAACCGGCGGTCAAAACACTACAGAACAAGCTCAACAACAGCTAGAGCAAGCCAATCAACAACTTGCACAAGCCAACCAAACTCAACAACAAGTATCTAATCAAACACAACAACAACTAGCACAAGCCAACCAAACTAGTGGACAAAATACAACACAACAAGCTCAACAACAGCTAGAGCAAGCCAATCAACAACTTGCACAAGCCAACCAAACTCAACAACAAGTATCTAATCAAACACAACAACAGCTAGCACAAGCCAATCAAACTAGTGGACAAGAACTACACACACAACAAGCTCAACAACAGACTAGAGCAAGCCAATCAACAACTTGCACAAGCCAATCAAACTCAACAACAATCTAACCAGTCAAAGCAACAAGACCCTGAAATGAACGAAAAATTGCTTAACTTTACTAACACTGCTATTCTTGCATTAAACGAAGATGATACTAGTGCCGCACAAGATAGTTTAGTTCAGATTCAAAATGCATTGATTAACTCTAGTGGAAAACAAGTAGTAATAGTTCCAGCTCCAGCAGTAGCACCATCATCATCTGATGAGGATGGAGACTCGGACTAAATTTTTTTATTTTTTATACTTTCCTAATATATAACCATCAATAAGATTTTGAATTTATATCTGTCAATCCACCCATCGCCAAGATGTATAAACTTTGATTATGGATATTAGTAATAATTCAAGTTAGACACCCAATGCATTTGCAAATATCTTTTAATA
Organism: uncultured Nitrososphaeraceae archaeon; assembly: GCA_963850055.1. Classification (GTDB taxonomy): domain Archaea; phylum Thermoproteota; class Nitrososphaeria; order Nitrososphaerales; family Nitrososphaeraceae; genus Nitrosocosmicus. The sequence continues at coordinate 63,823 of CAWKJS010000034.1, forward strand.
TTTACAGTTCTCATATACCTCATGTATTCGAAGCCTACCGGGCCCCTTGTAATGCTACATTGTGATATTTTCATTATCTAATTATGAAAAGTATTCTTTATTGGTAGCTAAACAAACATAACAAAAATATAGTTTTTGAAATTAGTACTTATTAGGCAGTCCAAGTTGCTTTTCCTTTACTTGCAGCTGTCCATCATAAAACCGAAGTAGAGTTTTATCAACTTCTATATCTTCTTTAACTTCCTCCCTTTCGGCCATCAGATCCCGAATTATGATTTCTAGGTCTTTGATTTCTTTGATTTTGTTCAAAAGATCGGGATTTACTTTTAGAAATTCTAATATCTCGATAGTTAAATCCATGCCTTTTTGATCATTTAATAAATTGACGATTTTATCCCTTTTTGATACATGGAGATATTTGTCTTGTAATTTCATTGATTCATCGGGATCGATATCAATTTTTATGACAATTTGGGACAAGGAAGTCTTTTTTTCTAATAAGTCGAATACTTGAGCACAGATAGATTTACCTTTCATGTCTATATCTGTAACTGTATTTTCACCAAAAATTGATTTTCGAATTGGGGTAATTTCGTTAGGTGAACATTGAGCAATTTTACAAATCTCTCTAGTAGTATGACCTTCTTTTAACAATTTGACAATCAAGTCATATTTTTCTTTAGTGATCATGTGTAAAATGTATAGTTTTGAGGGTTAGTTTATAAAGATATTAAAATATCAGTTATTATTGATACCCTAAGAATTTTCTTGATATTAGTAATATTTTCTCGTTCACTCCTGTTGTTTTGCATGCTCAAATACTGGAATTTGAATAGCCAATTTAGAAATAAATCTAAATGAAAAATGTCGATATAAAATTAAGGTAAGAAATTTTATCTAAACACAAGTAAAAGTATAAGAATATTCTTATGATATGTGTCAAAATAAACTAATGATTTAACTAATATTTCTTCAAAAAGTTGAAGTAAACTTTTACAACATTTAGTAGAATCCATGATATAGGACCTATATCGTCCTGAAGCCCACCGGGCCCGTTTGTTTTGCAAAATAAGATTGATTTGGGCTTATTTGGATTGCATACTGTTTTCGCATTACAGTATACTGTTTTGTTAGGTTAGGTGAATAGTAGATATCACATGTGATACAGTAAAATCCTACCTTTCTAAAGGATTCTTTTTGCACCGACTCTGATATAACTAGAGTTAAGTCCTTTATGACAATAAGAGCGTCTTGTCAATCAAATTATTATTAAAGGAGTTTCAAAACTTTAGCAAAAAGTGCGTTAGTTGTTGTTATAGGAAAATACGTAGTGTTGGATCTTTAAATAGGGTCTCATAAATAGTTAAAACCGATGACGTATCTGAGGATAATGGTAAAAAATGATGTAGATTGTGCTCAATTATACGCCTACTTAGGCTCTCTGAAAGACTATTCTAATAGAACAAGGATTGAAACATGATATATTTAATAGCGATATACAATAGGAGCAGATGAAATGAATAAAATAAAGAGACTAAAAGAAGTAGATGGTGCTATCTGGTTTGTCATCCTTCTCTATATTGGCTTATTTTCAATAGCAATATCATTGGTAAAATTAGGGATATGGGATTAGAAAATGAATAATAACGAACTATGCGCTATGAGAGACTATTCTAATAGAACAAGGATTGAAACGGACTGTCCCCTCATTTTATCTTCCATATGCTCTAAAGGGTTAGTACGCGTTGATATATAATAACAACTCAATTTATAACTCAAATCACCAACATTCTTCAAAAATTTGAAATAAACATTTACAACATTTAGTAGAATCCATGATATACGACCGATATCGTCCTGAAGCCCCACCGGGCCCATTTGATATTGAAAAGAAGGCCAATTCGTCATTTTTTTGGATATATACTGTATTGTATTATATCCTACTGTACTGATCAATTATGTGATAGATAGATATCGCAAGCGATAGAATATAGACCTATTTTTCTAAAGGATTGTTTAGTATTTGATTCTATACTGGTAGAATTAAGGGAGTGAACTTCCAACAGGTCAAGGTCATCCTCATATTCAGCCATTTGTGCAATGTTGAAAGATATTAGCACAAACTGATTGATAATATGACTAATTATGATGGAATAATTAATCATATATATTGTGAACAAATAAAATGGACTCTATATCATTATTAAGATTCATTTCTTCTCAAATGCAAAACTAATAAATCTCAATATTTTACTTGTTATCGTCAAGTCAGTTAGGAACGGTTACATCGGTAAGTATTGTATGCCGCTGACACATAAGAGAAATACACATTACAGCCACAACTAATTTTTACTAGATGGTTAATACAAGGATATAATGAAAGGTGAGTTAGATGCAAAACGTACAGAACAACAAGAATTTGTATGTGTTGCCACCTTTCTTCCACTAAAGAGTTGGAGAGATTTAATTTCTTTTATGATACTATCAAGAAAAGTGCTAAAGCAAATAAAAACCAGCGAAGGTATTGTTAACTATGCTGTAAAAACTGATTTGCCGAAGGAAAATTTCTGGACAATATCCATTTGGAATTATATTGAATCACTCAAACTATTTGTACCAAAAAGAACCTCGTGCTACCGCTATCAAAAAGTTCACAGAATGGGCTGGAGAAGGTTCTGCATTTGTCGAATAGACAAGCCCAAGTAAAGAAATTAACTGGCCAGAAGCCATAATCAAGCTTAAGAATCCAACCTTTTATTACAAGAAAAAATGGCAATGTTATTCTCTTTTAGATATCAATTTAAAGGATTTGTATTAGGTATCTGGACTCGCGATATATCTATTACTAAACCCACGGGGCCTGTTGTAATTTTACTATTTTATTAGAACAAACACTAGATAGCGTGAAAAAAATTGTCAAGCCTCTTACTAGAGCATTCCCAAGTTGAATGTAACTAAATACCATCGTCATTAGTTCAAAATTAATCTTTAAACACAAGTTGGGAGATAGATCGAATATTGAATAATATGGATGAACTGTTAAAAATCAAACTGTTAATAGAAAAAGCTAATATTAAATATGCAAACTTAACGGACGAATTTAAGTCTAGAGGAATAACAACCATGAAATTAGATGAATATAAAACTTTTATGAAAAAAAATGTAGACAATGAAATTTTAGATAAAATATTTAACATACTCGTAATAAGAGGATATGTTGAAACATTAGACAAAAAAGTTTCTCTAACGAATCTCAATTTTGTAAATAAAGGTGTTCATCTGGATGAAGATGACGAAAATTTTGCAAGACAGTTACTGAACATGTATGGAAATTATGATTCTATTTGAAAGGACATCCTATGCCCCTATTTGTATCATCAAACTATATGCGAATAGAACCACTTTATTTTACATTGAAAATATTTTTCATGGCCTTAGCCCTAATTTCAAAAGGATATTAGTTAATTCTCTTGTTGAAAATAGACCAGCAAACAAGGCAGGAATATTAGGAAGTAACCAAACCTATCAAGGTGATTTTGCTTCCAGACAATTTATGATTATTGTTCCTCTAGGCAATTTAGTAGGGGAAATATATCTTCTAATATAATAAAATCATTGAATTAATTTTATCACCATATTAGGAAAGATCCAAATTTGATTTCATCCAAGTTAAAATTTATTAAGTTAACAGTTCCCATATACCTCATGGATTCGAAGCCCACTGAATTCGTAATGCATTGTACGTTCCCATTTATAACCCATAATTAATTTTTAGTTTTATTTCATCTTTATTATCTATGAGATGATACTGTTGGTATAATATTTGAACATCTTTTTAGAAAGATAAACATGTCCATAATGTTCATAATCGGTACTAAGAAACAATGTTACGCTTAAAGTTGGATTTACATGCTATATGCGATGAAAATACCATATCAACTGATATTTTGCATATTTGACAAATTCTAAATATAATTGCATTCTATATAGAAAGTACCTAAATCATTACATCCATCACATATTCCCTCCACTTTGTAGAAATATTGTGGGTAGCGTTCATTATCTGGATGCGGCATCATGTTCTGCCCACCTTATTTCTACTAGGGTGTGTAATTATCATGGAATATTTCTCGTTTATTACGATACTATTTTTGTATAATAGACACCCTAATTAGTGTAACAAATCTCGCAAACAATTCTATTCGCTTTAAACCAGAAAGTACTTTCTATTCATTTGTTTCAGGTGTTGAAATTTCAAAAGAAAGATATATTCAACCATGGTGTAGTCTTGGTTCATAACTATCTAAACTCCACAAAATAATACAATTGGTATCATGGTATCCATTTGTAACATGTTAATCGAATATTTATAACAACGTACTTTGTTATTAATGGTATGGGGTTCGGAAAATACGGAAATATGGGAAGAAGTATCTTGAATCGAGATTCATCAATACGATTTGTAACAATATTTGATACCAGAAATGAAAGCATAGTATTTTCAGAACATCAACCCGGAGCTACCAATTTGTTATCAAGGGAAGAAAGTCAGGAATCTCTTCAGTTAGCGATTGACGCATGGAAGACGAGAAGTAAATTGGTACCAAAAATAGGTAATGGAAAATACGTATTGGCCGAATACGAGAAGATAAAAAGAATTACAATGCCATTGGACAATGATCATTTGATATATATAACAACAGAAGTTGAATGCGATGTATTTGATTTGATTGATAAAATTAGGAAAATGTAAAAATCATAAATGAAAAATACCAGCATTTATGCATCATGAAGAGAATAGATACTTAATTAATGAAGGTCCGAAATAAAGTGTTTGTTGAAAGGAGCGTAGTGATCGTGATCCTCTGAACTTTAATTTTTAATTCGAATTATTTCGTAGTAAATGATGGTAAATTGGTTCTATACGACTTCAATTTGTTTTCAAGGAATTGAAGGATCTCAAAAATCATCTTCAATCTTAACAATATTTGACCCACTTAATATGTGAAATAGAATCCACAGTAAAGGACTGATATCGTCCTGAAGTCCACCGGGCCCGTTTGATATCTTTTCCTTTTTTAAGGCCCAGTCCAGATAAATATACAAAAATGAGTTCCTACTTATCTTCTTCCGATGGTTTGGAATTCGGAAAAAGTCCTATTATCTTATCACCATATCAAAAATTCATGTATGGCCTTAAATTCCAAAGAATCAAAACGCCAGTATCCTAAAAGATTACAAACATTTCTTGATTTCACTAACATTAAATCAGATCCCATTGAAGATCCTAAATCCATTTAGTTGACTTGGAACAAAAGTTCAAAAAATCTGCTATAAACTCCGACATTTTGAAGATTGATTTCGTCCGACATCGTACTAACTCGGATCCATTTTGATAAACCTCAAAGTTAACCAAGTCAATTCTTGGAAAAACCACATCACACAATAATACACATCAAGAGAAATTCTCGATTTTGTTGGACTCGTAATATATCTATTACTAACCCCACGGGGCCTGCTTCTTTTAGCTTTCTTTCTCTATTAGTAATTGAAATAATCTATTTGCTGCAGGCAAGTCACATTATCATGATATTTCAAATACCTTTGATTGGAGTAGAATATTCGCATATATTGTTATTATTTATGGGGGTTCTGTTTGTCTCTGGAGTATTAAAGACAGATAAGAAATAATCAATATCTTTTGGAAATAAATTTCCATTGCCAGATAGTTGACACTTATGCTTTGGTTTAAGATAGTAAATTCAATTTACATGTGAATTATTTGGTAGAAGAAAATTATACTAAAGGATTATCAAGCCAAACTAATCATCTTATACGTTGACACTGTTTGTATAAATTCTAGGATAACCGAACTATTTTGGCATTCTAGAGTTGTACAAGAATAAATATTAATGCTATAAGGTACTCTTCCAAGTATAATGATTTTGACGATATACAATACTATGGTAATTTTTATTATTTCTAGTGTGATAATAATTGGACTATATGATTTCTCTTTGAATAATAGTTTTCTAACTCTAACCAATCCATTAGTTGTTTACGCAACAACTAACGCTTCTTCTCATTCAGAACATATGTCAGAAATGAACCAAAATCCATCCAATAAGACTATGTCAGAAGAGGACAAAAAGAGATTTTGTGGAAATGATATTCCAAATTCCAACCTATATGTCAAAGAGTTTACTATGCCTGTTGAGTGTAGTCAGCCTGTAGGGCTAGTCGCAGATAAGGATAAAAACATCTGGATCGCATCTGGAAAGCTTGGAAGTTTATTAGTATTTAATACAAAGACATTAGAATTTGACAAAATTATAAAAATACCTAACTGGCCGGAACAAAAAAGAATTATTGGGTCTATGATTTGGGAAATGAAATTTGATAGAAATGGCGATCTGTGGTTTACAGACGAGCTCAGCAATTCCATTTGGAAATACATCATCAAGGAAGGAAAGTTTGAGAATTACAGATTATTAGAGGAAGGTGGATACCCCCAATCGATTACACTCGATTCTGATAATAACGTGTGGTTTACACAATTTTTTGGTAAGAGACTCGGATTTATAGAACCTTCGAAGGTAATAACAAACACCACAGAAGGTATTTCAGAATTAGACATGTCAAGACAAATCGATTTTCAAACTATGGGACCTATTTCCAATGGTTTTGGATTCACCAATGGCAATGGCAATGCCAATACCACTAATCCCACTAACATAAATGAGACACTATGGTTTTCAACTGCTATCTTTCCAGTGGGAGGACAGATTATTAAGTATGATATAGCTTCAGAATCTCTAACTATTCATGATGTGACATACACTCATAGCGTTCCTTTCAGCATAGCTGAGGATGAAAATGGTACGCTCTGGGCTAACAGCCATATTGCAAATCTTTTCTTCTCATTAGATCCCAATACTGGGGCAGTAAAACAGTATGCCACATCCAATCCTTCTGCTTCTGGTAATTTAACCACTTTACCTTATTATAATGAATATAGAGATGGAAAAGTTTGGTTTAATGAACACTATGGAAACGCTATAGCATCATATGATCCTAAAAATAAAACCCTAGTGGAGTATTATGTTCCGTCTCAAAATCCATTATGGGTTAATTCTTCAAATCCACTCAGGTTTACATTTGATAATAATGGATCAATATGGTTTACAGAATGGACTGAAAATAAATTAGGAGTAATAACTAAAGACAAATTAGATCAAATACCAATAACATTGGGAGTATCGAAGAATAAATTAGTCCTAGACAGCAAAAACAACAAGAGTGACTCTATAGACCTCTATGTTTATAAAAATATGATAAATTCTACCAAGATTGCTAATTCAACTACTATAACTGGTAACAATACTACAAATGATATTGACCAGCCTATGAATATAACTATGGATGTCACGTCTTCTATCGCTAAAAATGGTAAGCTAGCTAATCTTACTAGTAGTTTTAGTCAAGACAATATACTAGTTATAGAAAAACCAATAAGTGAAGTCGGACCATCGCCACAGTTGAAGACAACACTAGAAATAAATCCAACAAGAGATGTGATTCCAGGAAACTACACACTAACAATTAGTGCAAAACATGATAAAGACATTACTATGTCAAAAATAGTGGATTTGGAAATTAAATAATGATGTTCTTGCGATACTCTAAGAACCTCATCATCATTATAAAATAATATCCTATCCTCCTTCTTGATGCTGAATAGTTTCTTGACACTTGTTTTGAAGATTTGGTAATTAATCATATAATGACTTTGAGTGCCGATATACATATATTGTATAAGAATACTGAAAGTCAGAATATAGTAAGGACCTTCAAAGTTTCTCTTTCTTTGTTACTCGTTTATATCCCACTTTCGTTTGTTAGTTTTGGTAGTGATCTAAAGGAGGAACCAGTTTGTGGGGCACTCTATTTTTGGTAATAATGACACCACTCTCAACGCCACGCAAACTCAACAAAACGACAATTACGTTGTAGATCTGTTTGTCAGTCCATCTAGACCATTAGTGGATAAAGTCACCAAATTCACATTAGAGATCAAGTCCAAGGCAGGCGATGAACTAATCGAGCTTCCAGTTGCCGCTTATATCCTAAAGGATGGTAAGCCAGTGTTTTCAAATCCTAATAATTATTCACTTGTTAGGCAACAGCATTATGACTTTGATTACACATTTAATGAAACTAGACCTATTCATTGGCAGTTGACATAAGACATTTTTTATACTCTTGACATTGCCAATTTTGCATTTGAGATTGATGTTGATGATTCCGTAAGTGACAGGATCATTCAACTAATCGGTAGTTACTACTATGTTTATATTCCCATAATCGTAATAGTTGTAATTTCTGTTCTGGTAAACCTCATAAAGAGAAAGGTTAAGGGTTAAAAGAGTAAAGAGGTAGAGAAAATGACTGTTTATTATCGAGATTACTAAAAATATGAATTTGAATAACTAAGTCGATATTGATACCTTAGGAGGTCAATTACTATACTCAATCCACAAGATTACATAAAATAGTGTATTCTTTGGTGAATGTATTTTTCATCCTCACTAGCACATACTAACCCGCAAAAATCACATAACAATATGCCTAGTTGTTCCATGTCGCCGTCCTTGAGAAAAACTAAAGTGTTCTCAGATTCTAGATCTTCAGTAACAATATAATCGCCAATAGAGTTGTTCTGTAAGACGAGTTTGAGAAGACCCTTGAAACTAGACAAATATCCGCTGAATTCAAAGATGTAAATATTATTTGACTTATCTTCACACTTTTCGGACGGATCTTCGAAGTTGAGAGCATATTGATTTAGTTCTTTTGAGTTAATGATTAGAGATCTTAAATTTCTTCCAGAAAATTTAAATCAATATTAATGATCAAAGGCGTTACTTTCTTATAATAACATATTAGCTTCTTATTTTTCTTTTGATCTTGTTTCTTTCGGATAAGAGTCAGGACTATACAAAGAGGGATTCTTCGGGCAATTCATTAAAAACCGGTCATCACATAACTTATTTTATGATTGGCTCATGCCTCAGATAGTAATACAGAACTATTTTGAAAGAATATTGGCTACCTCAAAGTTCTGGGATATTGATATAATGCAAATCTTGATTTCATTTGAAGAGATTTGGATATGAAACTTCGGTCAAATGTCTCTCAAAGTCAAGTAACAATGTTACTAACAGATAAAAAATAAATATTGTGCATCTCGAATTACTGTGCAGTTTGATGGCCTTCTAATGACGGCAATCCCTGCTTATAGCTGATTGTTATATTATCACCTTGTTGATATGGACAATTGTCGATAGAACGAGGAATTCCATCTGAGGCTTCTACTATACACGTATTTCCCTCTTTAATCTGGACCACTGCACTCTCCTGGACACTTGAACTAAAAAGCTGTGTCAATGAACCTCCCATTAACATGAAAACGACTACTATTCCGGCAATTATAAAAAGTACAGCCAACCATTTGGGTGAAAATTCAAAATCCATATGAAGTAATTTGGAATAAAGGTATTAAAAGTATAACATTAGTATAAAATAGTCCTATTCTCCCATAATGTAAACAAACCCTTCAAAACATTACCCATAATATGACTATAACGCAAATTCAAATACTTTTTTGGTAAAAATGAAATGTGATGATTTTTAAACTGCCTATAAACTTAAGTTTATAGAATTAAAAGAAATTGACTATTTGATCTCTACCGACAACTAATTATTAGAAAGTCTAAAATTGGGTGATACTTGTCTTAATTATGGTGTATTAGGATAATAAGAACTTGGTATGGCGCCTATGTTGAAAATTGGATGCCCATACCCATATTAACCATAGCAACTATTTTCATCATACTCTCCACAATACAATCTATACATGCTTTAACCTTTAACAATATTGATTCTACAAAACTCCAATTATCTAATGCACAGAAATCAATATCGCTAAATGAGATGAATATAAGTAAAATTATTCTGTATAGCATAGTAATCATAATTTTGGCTGTTACTAGACTCAAATGGGCCAAACATGGAAGAAAAGTAACTAGGCCGAAAATTATAATCGAGTCTATTTTGTTTTTAGCAATAGGTTCTATTGTTATATTCGATTCATTTTATAATGTTGGTATTCCAATTTTATATCTTATTCCTTATCTGGTTGTGTTTTTTGGTTTACAGCATTATTCATTTCTTCATTCAAATAAGTTCATGTCGTTCTGGACAGACTTAAAGACTAGTTCTATTTATGTGAAGGGCGGAACACACATACATCTTGCGTATGTGATAGGAACAGCTTCGCGTATTATTATATCTGTCTTGTTTATTGGCAGTTTGTTTACGCCAAGCCGACGAGGGATAATTTACATTGATAGTTCGACGACAGTACTTGCAACTATAGTATTTGATTTGCTATTAATGATTTCTCTTGGCTTGTTAATAGGAATAAATAGGAGAATACTTATTCGATATAATTTAATTAACTCAGGGAGAGAAAAAATTTCTGAAAAGTAGAGATATGATTGTACAAATTGCTTATCAGTTTCGGATTTGGATTCGTGATATATCTATTACTAAACTCACCAGGCCCGCTGTGATTGAATAACCTTACGATTGTCATAGAAAATATTAAATTATATATTGGAAACTATTCTAGATAACCTCCACACTAAACTATGTAAAAATTATGAAATCCAGATTATTTAATTGAATTATTTTAAATAATTAGATATTGTGTATAAATTTATTAAAACATGACATATAGGTTTAAATAAATCGACATCTATATGATATTGTCATTCAAATGCAAGTAATAACAAACAAACACAAACACAAATCCTATGAAGTATTACATCGAGAACAGTCCCAGATCCTAAATATATTCAAGATACACAGAGAAACCATAACTATAGGTGTAGCAATAACCTCTACCATTCTAATTTTAGGGTTCCTCCTAAGTAATATTCCATCTCCTAATGCAAGCTTGGGGTCCATGTTTGATTCCTTACCAGTATTTAAGAATGGTTTGGGAGCTGTCAATGGATATGCATTTAGCTCATCCGGATTACCAGCTGTTGGAACAATTATTATAGCAGCAGGTCAGAGTGGTTCGGCTAAAACAGTAAGTGTAGATATAACATCAGAAGGAAAGTATGTGTTCCCAGATTTGTATCCAGGAAAATATAACATAGTAGCTTATTTCCCTGATGGTGAATATAGAGTATTGAATAACATAGAGGTCGTACCGAATTCGGTGCAGACTTTAATATTCAAATACTAATTTTCTTACTTTTATTCAATTCTATAGACTCATAGTATATCAACCCTCAGCCTACAAAATTCATATTCTGCAGTACGTCCCCATTTAGTTCTTTTAGAGAATTTCTATAATAGATTTTCTACATTCTTCTAAATATCAAATATCTAATCTATGTGTGAGTTATCATTCAAAGATGCCTGTTTAAGAAACAATAAGGTTTCAATAAAGACCTTGTTTCTTATTATAGTGGTAACTTGGTATCCTAATTCATAGAATGCCGTAGACCTCCTCATGCTTTTGTTTTCCTACTTGAGGTAAACTTATGATATGATCGTAACCTTATTACATATCATTTGGACTATCACAGATGGTTATCAGTACGTTCTCCATATAAGAAAACTCACAACCAGTACTGTCACCACTAATTCAAAGATCGGTGTGCAGAGTTATGAAAGTCATGGGCTATAGTGTTTAAGAATCATGATATTGTTTTTTGTGTGAGCTATATAGATACAAATTATAAAAGGTAGCAATAGCCACACGTCGGCTGATTTTACTATTTTAATGTGATCCGGTATCAATTAAGGCAAACAAGGCCTTTGTGAATCGCCGTAGGCTTTCCCTGGTCTGGATATCGATAATAGCCCCTTGTGCATCAATTTTTCTCTTAACACCCTGGATCAGCAAAGTGGTTTCGGGTGTAAAGGTTGCCATAAGGGTACGCATGATTAATTGCAATTCTTCATGACCTTTAATCCCGCTTGTGGAAGCGGTGATGATCCCTAAGGGCTTCCCGGAAAAGACGGTTGTGGCCACGCACCATTCTATGACATTCTTTAACCCCGAGGGTATGCTGAACACGTACTCCGGCGTATGATTATGACTCCATCCGCATCCTGGATAAGATTGCGTAACTCCGTAATTTTTGACGGGGGATGTTCCAGAGACAGTTCCGGGTCGAAATGCGGCAATGTTTTCAGCCGGTCGTAAAATGTTACTTGGAAAATATTCCTAAATTCTGACCGGATATACTCCATGAGTTTATGGTTGGCCGATGACGCCGTGGCGCTTCCGATTAAAGCTACAACGTTTTTCATAGACTGTACATACATTTGCTTTTTCCTCCTTTTTTTACTTAACCGAGGGGCCTTCCAGGTAGAATATACAGTATTAGAGCGGCCTTTTTACTTTTTAGATATCGAGCCGGTACATGTGCTTGCAGATTTTGATTTAGTTTGGGAGTATCTCAGGTAGGAGAAATAAATATATTAAAATCTATGAAATATCATGTGTATCTAAATTTGCAATTGGTATAAAGGATAAAGAATCCACCACAAAGGACCGATATCGTCCTGAAGCCCACCGGGACCTTTAATCATATGGGGTTCAAATAATTCTTGGTTGTATAAGAGATTAGATAAGAGAAGGAGGTATATTATTGCCCGCTAAGTTAACCACAACCATTGGTAATATAGAAATCAAAGTAACAAACCCGACCAATAGACAAATAGTTAAGGACTTTTACGAATATTTGCAAAACATAGATACTTCTGAAAACTATCAATATTTGAACAATGAATTAACTAAGTTAAACCAAAAAATTACAAAAGCTGGAATCTGTATTTCTGCGTCCCAAATTGCTCATCTGCCACCCGTGGGAGGCACCATATGTAAAGACTAGGGTGGTCGATATAACAAGAAAATATAAAATATTCTTTTAGGTCATCCATAAATTTATTTGACGCGAATTCGTATTTCGATAGAATCAACATTTGTTAAATTGGGGAAATATGATATACTAGAATTAAATAAAACGATTTATCAATTATCATAAAGCCCTAGAATGTTTTGGTATAAAAGTGAAATCCCTATACCTAAAGCCATGGTATGCTGTTAGAAATGTTGAACTATTTAATGATTGATGCACCCAATAAATTATGTTTAAAATTCTAGTCTTGGCTATGTTAGTGTCAACTGCCGCAGGGTTTCCAATGCAAGTGTATGCTAGCAGTGGCCTTGGAGTTTTTCTTGATAACAAATCATCAGATAATAAACATTTATCATTTACTGATACTAATGATAACGAAGATTTGACCTTAGCAAGAGATAACACCACAACAGTCGGGGGCGAAAACGCAGGGAGTAACACACTGGGAAATACATCAGAAGATTCACAGACCAACTCCAACTCTACCAACATGACACAGGATACTAGTAGTTCGTAAAACTAAGAGTCAAACAATAAGCAGCACATTGTAGGAACAGTTAATCCTTAATTTCTTGGTGAGTATAAAGCGTTTTAGTTCCATTTTCATACAATTATTGAATTTGGATTAATTTAGTAGTTTAACATGTGCGGCATGGGTCAAGTATAATTTAACAAACGAAAAGATATTCGGACTTATATTTTGAAGTACCATTTTCAGAGTTAGATCATATGTTCAACCAGTCTTATTGTAATAACATGGAGCTTTTATATGAAGATGAGTAGCAATGATTTAGTAACAGGTAGAGTTCAAGCCTTTTGGACTACGTCATTCTTTATCAATAGATCACAACTCGGCTTGCTGCTTTTTCAATAATATTATGATAAGTTGCTATTTGTTGAATAGCCATACAAACTATAAAAAAAATTGAAAAGCTCACACTAGGAAAAAAGATGGGTAACCTAGAAAATCATACATTTCACCTAGGCATTCTATTTTTCGTTCCTAATGTATTGCCTATTAAGCCAATGAAATATTCTGACTAACTAATAATATATTCTGATTCAACACACTTAGATACATGTCCACAGCTAGGACAGCTTTCTAGGTTTGAAAAATTCTTATGGAAATTATGATCACCTGGTCGGTAGATATTTGAAATATGGTTAAAATCACATAATTGACATTTTATTCTTAGAGTCATAGTATATTGTGCCAGTTCATAGTATTTTAGTCTTTATAATAGGACTAAAAGATATCGTCTTACGTTTACTGAATTAAATTATAATTAATCGGTCAAGCTCATTTCACTTAGATTTTTAATTTACGACTGAGCACCTAAAATGATTGTTAAAGCTTTAAATTATTATGATTTCAATTTTGAAACAAATTTTAAGAGATTAAAAGTTATGGAAAGGAATTACCTCAATCTTGAATTATTTTCTGAAATGAAAGTATAAGTTATTTCAATTTAGAATAATATTTGCAATTTCTAGAAAATCTCTATTTACTAAGTTTTTTTGTAGAATTATGATCCCTGTCGGTAAAAGAGGTCTTGAAACCATAGTATTTGTTATTCACCAGAATATAATACTCTAATAGACTATCTTTTTTGTTGGGAACTATGACCCCAGCCTGATATAACTAATATACTAAAGCCAAATCATTACATAATATTATAAGGCATGGATGGTACATAGGGTTGTGAGACAAAGATTTTCATTAGGAAATAATTGTGAATGTATGTGTCATGGCAAACCCGGTATTGTAGATTTTTGTGGATACTGTACTACATCTCATAGAAATGTGTTCTCTAGAAATAGGACACAAAGATAACTATATTTTTGCATTAGTAAAGCCAATGTCCCCTTTATTCAATATAGAATTGATCTCTATCATATGCTTATAAATGATTACAACCAATAGATTACTTTAATCCTTCACTACCTAATTCATTATTATGAAACTAACCCTATAACCAGTTCACATTTGTGTTAAAACTCATCATCGCGATAGAATCGATCCCCAACTACCACTCATAACAAATCATACTTTTATTTAACCAAATCATGGTACTCAAACAATAAATAGTAACAAATCCCCTATACCTCATGGATTCGAAGCCCACCGGACTATACAAAATAGGAAAAATTTAAGGTTATTAATATTATTAAAGCATTCTTATGAGCGGTCAAAAAGATATTAAGTCTTATATTTTTGAAAGTTCCACTAAACAAACAAATATTTCCTATAACGCTAAAACAAAAAAAAGAAATTGAAGTGATTTACAAATCTAGATAGATTTGGGTAATACCAATATTTGACTGACCGCAAAAGATTTTCGATCTTATCCAGAGTTGCCTTATTGGATTAGGGTTAAATATTTTGATATCAATGATAGCCATGAATGATTTAAATGGAGAAAAAAGAGAACAAATTCCAAGCGAAAGCGGACCTGAAGGACAAACAGGTAAGATCATAAGTGAACAAAATGCAATAGAAGGACAAAGGAAAGAAGTAAATGTAGAAAGTTATTCTGATGTTGCCGAGATTGGTCAAATTTTAAAAGATTTTGACTTTCCAGCAAGAAAGGACAAAATTTTGGAATTTATACGTGATAAGATTACCCCTGTCAATAAAGAAAGAATATATTCAGCACTTTCAAAGATAGAGGATAAAGAATACAAGAATGTTTCAGATGTTACTACTGCCTCAGGATTAGTATACTAAAATATATGATATAATCCCCATTTCTTACAAGTAATATTCAGGACTCATCCAAGACATCAAAAAAATATAGTAACTTTGTCAGGTACATATCGATTCACATAAGTTTTCTACCTCCTGATATGATAAGAAATAAATCTGAACTAAAGAAAAAAATTTGAAGAGACGTGTCTGGAAGATTGAAAGATTGATCATTTTTACAATTTTCTCAATTTTCGGTATGATTTGGGCTGCAATGCTTGATTGATAGTTACCAATAATTGTTTGCCCCGATGAAATCATGAACTAATATATTGCAATTGAATTTAGCGTTGCACTAAAAACTGTATTTAATCAAAATATTTGGAGTAAGGATTTAGTTCAAATTTTTTTCGCATATCGCAGAAGATACTACCTATATATAGTAACTATTGCATTCTTTTTTAATTACAATTCAATGGAAAATATTCATACTCCGAATTATGCTATGAACCTGTCTTTCACTATTAATAAAATTATTTACTATTATTATTGATGAATTTCTATCTCATTTCTCGCATATGTTTTAAATATTTCTTTGATTTCATCTCTCTTTCCTTCAGGAACCTCATAATAGATTACTATTTGTAAAAAGTTATTTTACAGACTATGTGATTGAGAGCCATGAGTTTTTCCTTGGAATTCTTTTATTAAATCAGTTAATACCTCATTTTGTTTTATGATTATATCTGCTGATCCTTGTAATATTTCCACGGAGTTATCCATCGGTTGTTTAGTTGTTTGAGTTAGCCCATGATTTTTTATAATTGTAATTGTTCTTACTGCCATAATTATTGATATGATTATTTTTGTAATATGTGGGCTTTGATGAGATATTATTGTCAATTGCCGCTGCACCTGCAGGTTTATTACTATTGATTGATCTGTTTGGACAAAAATGTTTCTTCTTTGTGAGAACCTCTGAATAGTCGCTATTTAGGGTATTCCAGTAAATTTTGGTATTGCAACCACATACACAATATTTTGAATTAATATTGGAAACATCTAAAGAACTCATATCTATTATCTCACTTTTACTATATATAACTATACGCATTAATACACTGCGTAATATATAATATCTTCATAATTACTTAGAGATTATTCCACCCATAATTACCATCGATAAGTTGTAAGAAATTTCGTTTCAACAGAATATTGAAATGCATACTAGTGCCAACTTGCAATGTGACCTAATCCTCGTATATAAAGTTTAAAATGCAAAATATTATAATGACAACAATACAAACAAATATCGAAATACAAGCACCAGTAGAACAAGTTTTTGAATTCTATACAAATCCAGATAACATCAAGGAGTCATGGCCTCGTGATATAGTAAAGGAATCAGAGAATGTTTCAGGACAAAAAAGTGAAGAAGGTTCTGAAATGAAAGTAAAGGGAGAATATATGGGTAAAAAGTGATGAAATGATTTTAGAAGTTATTCAAAAGGAACAAAATAAAAAACTTGTTACACGTCAAACTGAAGGTCCATTTCAAACTTGGGAAAGCGTTCAAGAGTTTCAAAGCAATGGAAATAATTCTACCAAGGTCAACCATAGTATAACTTATGAATTGCCAACGACTGGAAAGATTGCTAACTTCTTGACTGGAAGTCAAGCAGAAGATAAAATTAGACAAGGAATAGATCAAGCAGCACAAACAGTAAAACAAAAACTAGAATCTAGTTAATCGCCATACAAAATCTAAAATGTCAACCAATTCCTTAAACACCATCAACTATTTTGAATTACCAGCGGATAATATCGAAGACTTAAAAGAATTTTATTCTTCTATTTTTAATTGGGAATTCGAAAAAGGCAAAGACACTTCAGACTACTGGTATATTGAAAATGCCGGAATTAAAGGAGCACTATTAAAAAGACGTAATTCTGAACAGAAACCCACAGTGTATGTTGAAGTAAATTCTTTAGATGAATGTGTTTCTAATGCAAAAAATGCTGGAGCCGAAATTGTCTTGGATAAACAACAGGTATCAGAAGGATACTTTGCTGTTTTAAAAGATCCACAACAAAATATAATAGGAGTTTGGGAACCTAAAAGTTAATAGATTTTTATTCACCGGAAAAGGAAACAAATTTGCCTAAAAAACTAAAGAATAATAGTTAAACTAAAAGTAAAAGTAAAAGTATAATTGTTTTAATTACGGGTTTTAAGTGATTTAGAATATGAGAGAAGTAACCGCAATTATTATTTATGATTTAATTTAATTACCATATGAGAAAATCAAAAACTTGTTACCATCCAGAACCTTATAGAATATACTGCGTTAGTCTTGCATCAAAGTTAAACTTTCATTATGTTTAACTGATTATATATCATCTTTGAATCATAGTATACACTTATAGTCTTAATCTTTATTGATTCGTCAAATTCAAAAACAAATACACTATTAATTGAAAATTCTTTACCACTTGGAGGATTAACCAAATTCTTTTTGATATTGATGCAATCTGTTCGCCCTTTTGATATACAAATTAATACTAAAGAATTAAACAACATAGACTCCTAATACATTACTAAACCCCCCGGGCTCGCTGTAATGTTACTACTTTATTAGGACGCAAAACAATAAATGGTGAGAAAACCTTAATTTCTACGCCCCTATATTGTCACTCTTTTTCTTGTAACCACAGTTGGTTGATAGATAATTCTACTAGTTTAAAAATGCTTAATATTTTGATAATCATACTGAGCAATTATGAGAACAAAACTCAAAGAATTCATCGACAAAACACCAGATACCTATTATACCTTTGAAAGTGTTAATCATAATCTGCATCTAAATTCAGGTAGAGAATATCTTTCGTTATATGGTCAAAATGCTTCTAAGCTTAACGTATCTTGATATGTTCATTTAATTTTTAAATAATATTTCTATATCCCCACTTCTAGAAAATATATTGATGAACAATAGTTGATTAGTCCATTTCTAAATAACATCTAAAAAGGTTTGTACCACTTTCGTTAACTTATCCGGATACTGATAAATCCATCCGTGTCCTGTATCCTTAATTTGTCTAAGCGATATCAACAGGCTCCTTTTTGCAAATACTGGTAATGCAGCTTAGATGTAGTAATTATGCCCCTATACCTATTACATGAATGTATTACAAAGTCTCTCATCAAACAAATCAATAGGCAATATTTCTAGTTTTTACAATGAAACCGAAGTGGCGTGTAATACTATAGATGGTAATGAGCTCAGAATTCCTTGGAATTAATGGACAAACTCCGTGTACTGTAACTTTATCAAATAATGATAAAGAGATCAAGATTGACTTTGATTATGAGATTATAGAAAATGATGATACTAATGATATTACAGCATACTATAACAACATACAACAACCAAATACCGTGGTTCTCAACACAGGTGAAATATTTGTATTTTCTAGAGCGGGTGGAGAAGATTATGACGATTTAGATATATTTTTGGTTGACAGCAATGTTGAAAAAGGAAATATTATCGGTGTTGATTCAAACGAATTTGCTAGAGTATTTTTGGATCACTTCAAATCCTTTAATACTGATTTCTTCATAGTACCAAATCTAGATGATGGATTTTCTACTTGAAAAATGGTTATAGGATATGAAAATAATGACGCCAAAATGATCTTGTTTATGAATTAATTGACGATAGCACATAATCAGGAATGGGGTTAAGATCAGTGCAACATCATTGTAATCATTGTGATCTTAAATTTCTTTAATTTGTTATTCTGAGTTATGCATATACTCATCAATCCTTTTCTTTTATTAGTCATGTCTCTTTTTGATATCTAGTATAGATAAAAATTACGAAATTTCAAGATTGAAAGTAAAACAATGGATGGTTTAACCATTAACAGAATCCACAGTAAAGGACGGATATCGTCCTGAAGCCCACCGGGCCTGTTGTAATAATATATTGTCCCGTCTGAGTTCAGTAAGTGTGTAGTGATATCAGTATGGATGACTAAGCAAACATGACAAGAGGATTTATTTTTGCCTTAGTTAAAACTTTTCAAATCCCAATTCTTCTCGTCTATTTTTTATTTGTTTATCAAGATGTTTGAGTAGAATTTTATCTACTTTTATATCATTTTCAATCTCTTCTCTATCAATCATCAAATTCCAAACCAACAATTGTAAGTCTTTAAATTCTTTGATTTTGTTCAAAAGATCGGGATTTGCTTTTAGAAATTCTAATATCTCGATAGTTAAATCCATGCCTTTTTGATCATTTAATAAATTGACGATTTTATCCCTTTTTGATACATGGAGATATTTGTCTTGTAATTTCATTGATTCTTCGGGATCGATATCAACTTTTATGACAATTTGGGACAAGGAAGTCTTTTTTTCTAATAAGTCGAATACTTGAGCACAGATAGATTTACCTTTCATGTCTATATCTGTAACTGTATTTTCACCAAAAATTGATTTTCGAATTGGGGTAATTTCATTATTTGAACATCGAGCAATTTTACAAATCTCTCTAGTAGAATGACCATCTTTTAACAATTTGACAATGAAGTTATATTATTCTTTATTGAATCATGTGTAATATGTATAGTTTTGAGGGTTAATTTATAAAGATATTAAAAAATACTGCTATAAGTGATATAATAAAATTTTCTTTATATTAGTGATATTTTCTCGTTCACTCCTGTTATTTTGCATGCACAAATACTGGGAATTTGAATAACCAATTTAGAAATAAATCTAAATGAAAAATTGATCGCAAAATTAAGATAAGAAATTTTATCTAACACAAGTAAAAGTATAAGAATTTCTTATAATATGTGCCAAAATAAACTAATGACCTAAATCAATATTTCTTCAAGAGGTTGAAGACTCGAACTATGGAAAACATATCAGTAGATCCCATGATATAGGACCTGATAGGGATCTGAAGCCCACCGGGCCCATTGTCTCTAATTGTTTCAGCTATTGTGTGTCAGAACATCTCTTAACCTATCAGCAGAATCAAAAGAATTGGTCATATTTAGGTGGTTTTTGATAATTCCTGTGATTTCATCACTGAGAGTTCTCGACGCATCATCTTCAGATATAATAGATCGAGTAGGATTAACAGTTATTTTCACTTCATCAGGTTCACTAGCAGTGCCTTAGTATCCACACTTATGTCACATGACACTGGAATAGTTATGCATTATTTAAGACCAAAAGAAGAGGATATTCTTGTTGAGTATCAAAAGGCCGTTGCCTTACTAACAATTGATTCTGACGCAATACTTTTAAACAAACAAATTCAGGAACTTGAAGATAAAAATCAGAATAATGAATGGATAATTAAAGGAAAATTACAAGAACAGGATGAGGAAATTAAGCAGTTAAAGCTAATGCATGAAACTGATATTGGACAAATAAGACAAGAAATGCAAAGCAAATTTCATGAGCTAATTACCAAGATTGATTTGGTAAACATTCAATAAGTAATTTTGTTGACTTGAATGCAAAAGTGTTTAAATACAAGGGAACAATTGGTGTATATTTATTGTCATATGCCTCCATCATTACCATTACGAGATAATTACTAAAGTATTATCAAACTTAAATTCCATTTCAATTCCTATGAATTTTACCTTTTAAATAAAAGATGATACTTGTAATATGGTTTAACAATTAATGGCATATCTACGTTTTCAGCATCATCAATATTCGACATGTATAAAAACCTACAAGTGTTTTTATCAAAATTCACATCTAATTCAATTGTACCAATAACATCACTTCCTTCTTCAAATACAAAAGTGAAAAATATTATTTACCAAGTTTACCACTAAATCAAATCAAGGTACTGGACTCGGATTGTATATATCTAAAGGCATTATTGAGGCTCACGGTGGACAAATATGGGCCCACAACAATTATGATGAAAAAGGAGCTACGTTTTCCTTTAGTTTACCAATAGGCAAGTAATGAATGACTATCTATGGGTCAAGCAAATATCAATTCTTAAAATCATATAGTAAAAATGCTGTAAACATAACCCTAAACATGTAGACAATGTTTTGGGACTTTGATTTGTTCCTAGTATAACAGAAAACCTGATTTCGATTATATCATAAGAATTCAGATTTGTAAGCGACATTTTAGAATTACCGTAAAGAATCACTTCCTTCTTTAATCGCAAATTGAGGAATGCATATCAGCGTGTATTTTCGGTTAGAAATGCACTACTTTACATATAATTTTGATATTAGTTATAAATATTGTTGCATTAACAGTTACAATGTCAGAAGAATCCATTAACAGAAACGATGACGTTCAAGGAGATGGTCGGGATGCAGCCGAAATCGTAGGAGATAGTTTAAACGAAGGAGTAGACAAAATTAAAGCAGGTGCCAAAGCAGTGGCAAAAAAAATAGATGACCCAGATAAAGACATTGGGACAGAATACGATAAGGAAAAACCTATTAACAGAAACGATGACGTTCAAGGAGATGGTCGGGATGCAGCCGAAATCGTAGGAGATAGTTTAAACGAAGGAGTAGACAAAATTAAAGCAGGTGCCAAAGCAGTGGCAAAAAAAATAGATGACCCAGATAAAGACATTGGGACAGAATACGATAAGGAAAAGATAAAGGAACAAGCAAAAGACATTTAGAATAATTTATGTACTTTTATTTAGGCTTTATGTATTGTTAAACCTACTAAAGAATGGTATCTTGATTAATATATCATAGCAACATCAGACAACGACATACATTTCTTGTCTGTCAAGTAGCAGATGTCTAGGTCAATGGAACTTGAAAAAAGCTATCCTTTAGAAAATTTGCGTCACTTTCGAAATTATATATAGAAAAATATCATAAATCTAAATTGGTCTAATTTCTTTGTAGAAAGGATGCTTGACTTCACGTTCATTAAAAAAATATATGATTTCCAAATGACGGCACTATGAGGCGCATCTTTACCCTATCAATGCTTAAATGTGATATTTTTGGTTATCTAGTGATGTCTTCATTTGATAGTGTAGACTGGAGTCAAGTGTTAAAAAAAGAAGCTAGAGGAATAGAGAATGCTGATTTAGGCGAAGTACAAGAGATTCGTCAAGAAAATGTCATAACTAAAGTTGGGTTAATAGATAAAGTAACATACAGTATCCCAAAGAGCTTTGTTGATACATTTGACGGCCATACTTTACGATTCAAACTAACAAAAGAAGAAGCAGAAGCCCGATTTAAAACAAAAGATGAAGTATGGGTTTAAAATAGTGTTTGGTTTAGCTTTTTCATTTTTTCGTTTTGGATTTCTTAGATTGATTATGTAATCAAACTAAAAGATTAAATTAAAATCAAATATTTCATTACTGTCTCTTGCAAAATCCTGTGTCTAACTTTATTGTTTCTATCTCTGTGATTATAATAACTCGAGAATAAGACTGCAAGAAGATATTGGTATGGCGTGAATGTTAGAATAGCTGAAAGAAGATAAGGATATAAGCATGAATTTGAAATCTTAAACCTATGAATATGATGAAATGCAAAAAAGAAATACATGTAGTTTTTGGAATTTTGTTTATTTTTGGAACAATATTGATAGGTACAACAGGCGCTTGGGATTCAGTGTATGGTCAGACTAATTCAACAGCAAACCAAACCAGCGTCCCAGCCGTTACTACTACTAATGCTACTAGTACTCCAGCAATAACAACACCGACACAAACAAATTCAACAGCAAACCAAACCAGCGTCCCAACCGCTGCTAATGGTACCACTACGACAACGGCACAACAAGAAGCATCTAATTCTATAAAGGGAGCTATTACTGAGGCTGGAGAATTCCTAAGCAATGCTACTCAAAAAGTGACAACTTCAAAGTCAGCAGGAGCACTTCTTAATGATACTTCAAATACATTAGGCAACGCCTATATTGAGACTAAAGAATTTTTTAGTCCCAACTAGTCAATCGTTTTACTAACTATTGGTCTTACAAACACGGTAATTAGTAAAAAGATGAAAAGCTAATTTTTTAGTACCGTTCCTAGTTGTGATATTCTAAATGGCATGGTAAGAATATCTTCGTCCCTTTATTCCTGCCGTCTTTAATCATTCTGATGGTAGATACTCTTTTGGCGAAGTTGTGACTAATACTAGCTTTTGGTCAGGCTTTTCTCTCCGTATTCTTTAATTCATATGTTGATAAATTGGAAAAATAGTTCACTAAAAAAAGTCAGATTATCATTGCTATTCTTAATCGCTTTTCCTCAATGCAAAAAATACCATTAAATTTCCTTTTTATCGTGTAATAATTTTGAAGTATCTAACGAAAGATAATTGGAATCCTATTATTGTAATGAAATAATCACTGCATCATAATCCACTTTCCAAAAATATCGCAAACGAGTAACATGATGACTCCGATAAAAGGTGAAAAAGACTAATACATGATTTGGTTTTTATCAAATGGGCCTGAAATACCGTAGCTCATTGAGGCAAACCACATCATAGATTGTAGTGCTAATACATGATTACTATTATCAGTATCATCTTTTATTATTTTTTCACAAATAAAGACATTATCGTTTATTTGACATCCTCATCAATAGATATTGAAGAAATGAATACATATTGATCTTAGATATTTATGAGCACAACGACAGGTAGGCTATACAGGGGGTAGAATAGGTCTAGATTATGGACTTGTGTGAGGAATGAAAACAAGGTATGATAGATATGTATGTCCGTTTAGGAACATGATAAGGGCAAATTATACCATACCATACTTTCATAATCAAGAACAAAAATACAGTAAAGTAATAAATACATTTTATCCAATTATATAGTTACTCAGATTTCCAAATAGACCACCAAAAACAGGATAACTAGAAAACCGTTGGTACAATCTCATCTCTATAGGAGTAATAAAGGCTACAATCATGTGATAAGTTTCCAAAAGGATCTTTCATTTCGGTATCTATACACGCCATTATAGAATGATTTAGATTGTTACACATCGCCCTTGAAGATACAAAAGCTTGAGAAAGTTTCCGATGCGAACTTCTAATTGATGCCTTTATTACTTTTCTCTTTTTATTGCTTCTCATTCTAATAGTTATTAGTGGATAAAAAATTCAAGCAAAAAATATACATCTATTTTATAGTTCAAAATCAAACAATCAAACAGCAATACATCAGCAATTTGCTATTTGATAAAATAGCAAGTAAATGAAGATAATCAGTGTTTAGAATTTTTTTGTACGAGGTACATCTATTAACAAAATTAATTAGTTCGGCTCGACACCTCCGAAGGCTTATTTAATAGTCTGACGCTTAAAAAGCCAAGATGCAGTAGGAACAGTTACTATAATTATACCTATACACCATGCAAATGAAAGCCACCCGTAATCACCTATTGGTGTCCCAACCATCCAAGCACGAATCGCTTCTATCACCTGGGTAAGAGGCTGATTTTCAGCAAAGAATTTTAATGGTTCTGGCATAGTATCGGTGGGTACGAAAGCACTGCTAACAAACGTTAGTGGAAAAATAACTATAAAGCCTATCCATTGGGCCGCTTCGATACTTTTTACTATTAAACCCAAAATTGCAGATATCCATGAAATGGCCAATGAAAAGAGGGCGGCCAAAACAAAAATCAATATCCAATCAATAACGCCTGCCACTGGCTGAAATCCCACTAAAAAGCTCACCCCAATTACGATCAACCCAGTCATCATATTTCTTACAAGATCGGCACCTACGTGACCAATCAAAAATGCAGTTCTCGAGATTGGAAGTGATTTAAACCTGTTGACTATACCCCGTTGCAAATCTATTGCCAAATTCATTGTTGTATAATTTGCTCCAAACGCAAGCATTTGAACAAAGATACCAGCTACCAAAAAGTTGACGTAGCTTATATCACCAGTATCTATGGCACCTCCAAATACATATCTAAATAGTAAAAAAAACATAATTGGAAAAAGAGCTACTGAAAAAAGCTGATCCAGATTCCTTGTAATATGTTTTATACTGCGTTTTGCCAATACCCAAGAATCGCTAATTAACCAGAACAGTTTTGAACGAGACTCTGCTTTAACATCATTATTAACATAATGTCTAGTCAATGTACATACCTCCGCTTTCCTTGCCACTGCTTTCAGCCTCTGTGTTTGTTCTATGACCGGTCAGAGTCAGAAAAACATCGTCTAAGGTTGGACTATGAAACGAAATATTTTCAACTATGATATTAGCTTCATCCAATTGACTAAGAACCTGTTTCAATTGATGTACACCACCCTTTGTTACAAAACTTAGTTTTCTTGACACTTTATCAGTACGTAAGTTTTCTTCGTTAATTACTCTGGTAGCTTGTTCAAAATCATCATCATTTGTAATTGTTATTTCCAATCTCTCAGAACCAACTAGTAGTTTCAGTTCTTCTGAAGTTCCTTCTGCAATAATCTTCCCTCCATTCATTACTATAATCTTATTTGCCAAATGATCAGCTTCATCCATATCCTGAGTCGTAAGGAGCACTGTTGTTCCACTAGACACTAGTTGTTTAATTATGTCCCACATAATTAATCGACTTTGTGGGTCTAGACCTGTGGTAGGCTCATCCAGAAAGAGAATTGGAGGGGAAGCAATCAGACTAACCGCTAAATCCAGACGTCGGCGCATCCCACCTGAATATGTCTTTACGGCTCTATTAGAAGCATGTACTAAATCAAACAACTCAAGCAGCTCGTCAGTTCTGCGATCAATATCTTTGTGACTCAATCGATAAAGTCTTCCAATCATTTGTAAATTTTCTCTTCCGGTTAGATATTCATCGAGTGCGGCATATTGTCCAGTCAACCCTATCAGACTTCGTACCTTATTAGCATCTTTCACTACATCAAAATTATTGATTCTAACAATACCGCTGTCAGGCAGTAGCAACGTACTGAGAATATGAATCGTAGTGGTTTTTCCAGCACCATTAGGTCCCAAAAGCGCCAAAACGGTACCCTTTTGAATATCAAAATCAATACCATCGAGAACTATAACTTTTTTAAACGACTTTTTCAGCCCTTTTATAGATACGGCATTATCGGTTAATACGGAACTTGATAATAATCGATCACCATTATCTCGTTTACTTTTGTTACTCATTTTAATAACCGAATAATTAAATACTCTCTTCCAAAGAGCAAATAAACTTGAAGAAAATAGCAAATATGTTTGGCTTATTGTAATCTAATTCTACTGTTTTTTTTCCATGATATTGCATGATCTTATCAATATTTTTTATTCGAATGATCGGCTGCTCTTAAATTATTGTCTGAAGATGATGATAGAATATGATTTAATAATTTCATACATATAGTTCCAGTTATGGGAGTTTTAAGGTTTCCGTCTAGTTTATCCATATTCCTATTTCTTTATCATAATTTATGAGTTAACCACTTTACAAACCATATAAAAAATTTAGTAATTATTTGTTATCAAAATTCGCGCTAATGGAATTTAAAATTTCATAGTGAGTCACTTCGACACCTTCGGCTAGACAGAGAAATTTGAATGCTTCAGAAGTATCAGGTTCTTCTCCTAGATTTTTTTAGAATACCAAAATCTATTTCCTTGATGATAAATATTTTAATATTAAGTACCTAATCCGTCAAGGAGATTGTAGTCGATAAAGCTTCGTTATTTCCAGGAGACTTATCTTGCCATACAACAAATAAACTATCATTGCCACCCTCTTTGCCAGATAGTACAGTCAGAGATGGACACTCAGAGATTCCATGGTTATTGCTTATGTTAATTGCAGATGTAAAAGTGTTCCCATCATCAGGACTCATCATAAAATAAATATCTTGATTTTCTCCTACGGCGTCCTCAATTGGTGTAGCTTGTATTGTCATAAATAACTCACCAGAGTGTTCTATTATCTCCACATTTAGAGGATTTTGAAACGGTGCTTTGATAAAAAAAGGTTGTGTAAAGGATTGGCCATTATCAGTACTTTTTACAAAATAAACCCCATCACCTTCTATACCTGGGATATCACCATCATCGGCCTCAAGGCTAGTGGCTTCACTTTTAGATTCCATATCACTTTCATATATAGTAGTAGTAGATGGATCTGGAGAACCCCATAATGCGTAGACACTATTGTTATTAGCAGCCATTTGTATTTCACCTGGCTCAGCTTCAGAGTTTATTTGGACTTCTTCATCAAAAGTAACACCATTATCAGTACTTTTTACAAAGAAAATTCCTTCTTGGGGAGTATTATTTTTAGTGTTATTGTTATCGGTTTGATTACCTTCAATAGGTGATTGTGCTTGGTTATCAACATTCCATCCTACGTAGACATTGTCTGCAAATGATGATATTTTGGGAAAAGAAGACTTTACTGCGTTATTACTAAGACTTGTAATATCGCCAAATGTCTCTCCTCCATCTGAGCTGGAGATGAAGGAAATAGTACTATTACCTTGTACATTCTTTTGAGAATCAAGCCATGTTACATATACATTATTTCCAGATACAGAAATCTCCTGATTGTAGGAATCAGCTGTATTATTACTCAAGTTTATCGCATCGCCAAATGTCTTTCCACCGTCAGAGCTTGAAATAAGATAAATATCTCTATTTAATTTGGTATTGTCTGCCCATACGATGTAAACATTGCTTCCATTCACTGCCATCTGTGGATGTTCTGAAAATCCTGCGTTATTGGATAGATTAATAACATCGCCAAATGTCTTTCCACCGTCAGAGCTTGTCTTTAGTAATATTTCATAATTTTGTCGGTTGTTACCAAACAGATTATCCTGCCATGTTACATATACATTATTTCCATACGATTCTGTTTGAGGATATACAGAATCCCTCTCATTATAGCTTATGTTATTAATTAAAAATGTACCATTCCCATTCTCTGTCTGGAAAGGTTGTGAATAAGACAATTGGTGCCAATTATTACTATAGAAAATCAGAAATGTCAATAGAATGATTGCCGTTGATGAAATATAACAATAAGAACTTCTTGAACAAAACATATTAGAATTATCTTTTTCTATAATAATAATTTAACCATGGTTTAGGTAAATCCGCCTCATCCTATCCTCCCTTAATTTATTGACATTTTTTCTAATATGCTGAATTTATTTATTCATGACACCTCCACCCGGCTCTACAATTGGAGTCCTGACCCTTTCTTAGTACCGAATTTGTTTATAAGAAAATTTAACAGATTAATTGACAAAAATAATTATGAACTAATTTGCATATTAGAAATAATGGCAAAGATTCTCAAACAAACAAAATTACAGCTACTAATAAAGAATTCCATGCACTACAATTGAGTGCTTAATATTATTACTAATGATTGTGTTTACCTCGGCAAGCTCATTAAACTTTTTAAATCAGAACACGGTATTCGCTCAAGGTTCAGGAGTATCTGATGGATTGAAAATAAATATTCAAGTTACTAACAATGGAGGTGTTAGTGATATAGGTTCTATACATGTAATGGCAGATGGAACAGGCATCTCTAGAGATTCAAATGGTGTATCATTCCCAGCTGGACAGACAGTTATTCAAATATTTGAATTCACTTCGGAAGAAATACCAGCTGGAACTGGTTTTACTATAGAGGTAATATATGGTGATGACATTTCAAAAAGAGTTTATGGTGTCAACAGTCAAACCGGCCATCCCGAAATTATTAGGATTAACTTCAAGTAAAACATTTATCTCATCTATTTCAGTTTTATACAAAATAATTACCAAAGAAGAAATTAATCTTGAGAATAGAAAACAATCTTTCATTTCCTAAACCATATAAAAGAAGAGAGTTTACAGACGGCATATGAAATAGTTATTTTTTATTGGTATGATGGAAAATCATTATGTTATATTGAAAACAGCAATAGAAATTTTTTCGAATTCTCCCATTTTGAAATATGTATATATTAAATTTGGATACGATCCATGTGGATATCATCATGATTTCTACCGGGCAAGATACCCATTTAAGGAACTATAATAATATAACAGATGGTAATGAATTAAAAAAAACAAAATAGAGTGCAACGGGATTGACGTTCGGAAATTGATTAATGAAAAGTCTTTAGTTTTTTCTTCAGAAAGACCATTAAGATCGCACAATAACGAGGAATTAAAACTTTGATAATAAGGTTATTCATTATTTCTTTTGATTAGACAGATATTGATCTCACACCAATTAAAAATTCATCTTAAATCAAGATGCATTCATAATGGTTCGTTATACTATTCTTGATTTCATGATTTTTATGAATGGTCGATCTTGTGCTGTTCACTAAAATTATATAAATTGTCAAAATATTTCTAAATTACATCAAATTATATTACTAAATACACATTTATTTTAATAGAAATAACAAATTATGTTAAAAGTTATTTACTTATATTTTACATTGAATATATGTTAATTACAACTAAATTAATTACCATATTTTTAATTATTTCCCTTATTCCTTTGTTTACCTTTGCATTTATAATATATTCAGAAAGTGAAGAACATATCAAAAAGGAAACCCTAAGTAAACTTGACGCTATCGCATCCATCCAAAAAAATAGAGTTCTTAGCATGTTGGATCAAAACATTGAAAAATTAGTCATGTTTACAAATAAAGTTCAGGTAAAAGCAGAATTAGATCAGTATAATAAACATAATTCAACTCAATCACAGCAATTCATAAATAAACTATTAGACTCTGCAAAATCCGAGATAACAAGTTTCAAGGATATTTCTATTTTGGATACTAATGGAAAAGTAGTTGCATCTACGGATAAAGCAGAGATAGGTCGTAATCAATCAGAGGAAGAGTTTTTTCTAAAGGGATTAAAAAATAATGATGTCATAATCATTTTTAAAGATGAGGAAAATACAAATGTCATTAAAGAGTACCTTACAGGCCCATTAGTTCTTAACGGTAGAACAATTGGAGTAGCAGTGATAGAATCAGATATAACAAAGAGTTTTTTTACTTCAACTCAAAACTATGAAGGTTTAGGACAAACCGGAGAGTTCTATGTGGCAAAAAAAGATATCAATGGTGATGCTATATTAATTAGCCCGTTACGATTTGTGTCTCATGCTCCTTTAAATTTTACTGTAAGCAAGAATGATGTTGATGGACCTATAATTCAAGCAACAATCTTAAAGAAAGAAAATATAATCACAGATACTGAAGATTATAGGGGCGAACCGGTTCTAGCTGCAACAAGATATCTTGAATCTGTCGATTGGGGGCTAGTAATAAAAATAGACAGGAAAGAGGCTTTTGCTTCACTTGATAATCTAAAGTATTTGATCATAATCACAGGAACAATAATTGGTTTCTTGATTACTATTGCATCTTTAATTATAGGAAAATCAATTGCCAACCCAATTATAAAGATAAGAAATATAGCTAAGAAAATAGCAAATGACAATCTTGATGTTAAAACAACAGAAATGATTAATCCTACTTTATCTAAAAATAAAAGTAAGGATAATAACGATGAGATAAAAGATTTAGCGCTCCAATTTGAAAAAATGAGACAAAACATAAAATAAATACAAATACAAATCTACAGGGATTAATATACCAAAAAACAAAAGATCTTGAAAAGGCAATTGAAGATTTGAGAGAAAAAGAAAAGCATTTGATGGAAGTAAATGAAAAACTACAGTTTTTAGACAAAGTTAAGAATGACTTCCTAAATATTGCTGCCCATGAATTAAGAACACCAACACAGGCTATCTTGACTTGTGCAGACTTATTGACATCCCATCCCAATAAAAAAGAAGTAATTGAAACAATTCAGCGAAATGCCAGAAGACTAAATAGACTGATAAGTGATATTTTGGATGTTACAAAAATTGAAATTCAACGACTGACATTGAGAAAAGAAACCTTTACAATAACCGATTTAGTTTCTTCCATAATAGCAGAATATAAGGAATATGTAAAAAAATTGTCTTTGACTAAAAAAATAGAATTCTATTACGACCCACCTAAAGAAAAAGATCTTCTTGTTTATGCGGATAAAGAAAGGATAACTCAGGTTATTTCAAACTTACTGGATAATGCGATTAAATTTAATGAAGATGAGGGTGCAATTCATCTAACAATAAGAACGGAAAGAAATGAAGAAAATCGGAAAGAAATGAAGAATGTGGAGGAGAAGGATAACAAAGACCAGGTTATAATAAGTATTAAAGATACAGGAATTGGCATTTCTAAAGAGATATTTCCAAGGCTATTTACCAAATTCGCTACAACATCTATCACTGGAACAGGTCTTGGCTTATATATATCTAAAAACATTGTTGAAGCACATGGTGGTAAAATCAGGGCCGAAAATAACACTAATGGGAAAGGGGCATCATTTACATTGACTTTACCATTGCGTAAAAAAGAAAATAACAATAACTAATATTAGAAAACCCACAATGGATAACGATGGGGAAAATTTTAATAGTTGACGATGAGCCTGATCTCACTTTTGGTTGTAGTATGACCTTGAGGGATGAGGGCTTTGAGGTGGATACTTTTAATGACCCTTCTATAGCATTATCTAATTTTAAGCCAAATTATTATGATCTTGCAATACTTGATATTAAAATGCCAAAACTAGATGGTTTTTCATTGTACCATGAAATAAAAAAGATAGATAACAAAATAAAAATATGCTTTTTGACTGCCAGTGAGTCATATTATGAACAGTATCGAAAAGACGAATTTATCAAATTAGATAAAGATTTGTTTATACAAAAACCTACAGAAAATAAGGAATTAATAAAACGGATTACCAAAATTTTAAATGACCCTGTAAGAAAGTAAGTAAGATACTCTTACAATTATTCATTATTAATTAGAATGTATTCTATTTTAATGAATATTGCTGGCCGGGTATATTAAGGAATACAGAGCATAAATAATTTTTACAATATAAAAGGAAAAAGAATCGGGAGTTGACGATAGAGGAAAAAGTATAACAAAAACCATCCGAACAAGGGGATTGTAGTAGAGCACACATTTGCAGGATGAAGAAATGTAGGATGATAAGGAGCGATGAATTCCGAAATAGCCTGAGAAAGTATGTAAAGTATCTCTTATATATAGGACCTGGGCGGGTAAACTACAGAATATTGAATCAGAGTCAGTTCTAAAGATAGAGGAGCCATGTGGAGTGATGACAATATCTAATTATCCAAGAGATAAATTAAATATCTCATCCTTTGTTTTAACCGATCATATGTGATATTTGATTGGTATTCTATCTTCGTGGTTACATTTTTTTGCGCTCCTGTTTGTTTCCTGTACACTTTCGAAGCATTAACATCACGACTGGGCTTCCTGATTATTTTTACTATATCAGGAATAGTCTTAGGTTGATTAAAGTACAGATCAATAATTTTATTATTTGTCTCTTCAACAATTGCCAAACTGTGTTTTCAGATAACATAAGAATTCATGGACTACAAGTAAAATTCCTGTTAGATACTATCCTAAGATAAACAGACCCACTTTTACCTGAAATCGGCATATTTCACATTCTGTTCTATAAATGGTATTATTCTTACTGTAGACCAAAAATCACTCAAGATAGGACAATCCTTTTATATTCTCTATACGGCTATGTTGTAGACTCAAATGGAAGGAAAGTCAATTCCTGAACATGAAGTCAAAGAAATATCCCAACCCCCCAAGATAAAGGATTTTTATTTTGATCTTTTAAAGTCATCTAAAAAAGAAATAATGCTGCTTATTCCTACTAATAATGCATTTAAACGTCAAGAGCGATTAGGAATAATTGGTGTAGTAAAACAAGTTTCAGCAGAAAAACACCTCAATGTCAGAGTCAGAGTGTTAGTGGCTTTAAAAAATTTAGAAGATGGTCAGGAATTAGTGCAAGAATCGTTTCCTTTAAAAGCAAACTATCCACAAGATCCTAGTAGCAATATCAATATAAGATATATTGTGGAGCAATCTGCTGACCTGCAAGAAACTATCTTAATAGTAGATAGAAAAGTTTCATTTGTGATTGAAGTAATTAACGATACTAAAATTATTTTTGAAGAAGCAATAGGTCTGGCAACTTATTCTAATTGTATATCAACAGTATTATCTTTTGTTTCAATATTTGAAAGTCTATGGAAACAAACAGAAGTGAACCAAAAACTAAAAGAATTGTATGAACAGGTACAAGAGCATAGCAAGATACAAAAAGAGTTTATCTGCATTGCAGCCCACGAACTGAGAGCTCCCATACAACCAATACTTGGTTTGTCTGAAATTCTTCTTTCTAGTAAAGCAAATATCGAACAAGATAAAGAGTGCCTAAACGTCATAATCAGAAATGCGAAAAGACTACAAAAACTTACAGGAAACTTACTTGATGTTACAAATAT
Source organism: uncultured Nitrososphaeraceae archaeon (assembly GCA_963850055.1). GTDB lineage: Archaea > Thermoproteota > Nitrososphaeria > Nitrososphaerales > Nitrososphaeraceae > Nitrosocosmicus. The sequence goes on from CAWKJS010000034.1 coordinate 97,985, forward strand.
GGAGAATCAATTGTTACAAGTTAACAGACAATACTTTAGCATAAATAATTTAATAAAAAATGTTCTTGCGGATCACAAAAAGGAATGGGAAAATAACAAAGAAAGAAAGATAAATTTAACATGCTCTAGTAATAGCGAAAACATTATCGTAAACGTAGATATCATGAGAATTACTCAGGTCGTTTCGAATCTTTTAAGCAATGCTATTAAATTCACTCAAAAAGGGGAGATATCTATTGATATTACAAAAAATGACACCGATCAACAAATTATCGTCAGAGTGATCGACACTGGTCAAGGTATCGACCCCGAAATAATGCCAAGGTTATTTACAAAATTTACCACAAGATCCAATATAGGGACAGGATTAGGTCTGTATATATCCAAAAACATCATTGAAGCCCATGGAGGCAAAATGTGGGCTGAGAATAATTCAGATGGAATAGGTGCCACATTCTCATTTACCCTCCCACTGGTAATTCAACATGATCACAAAGAAAGTTTAATCATCGATACTATCTCCACAATAAACAATGGCATTGAAGAAAGAAGAAAGAAAAGAAGGATTTATCATAACTTGCATGATACAAAAATGAAGCGAATATTTTTAGTAGATGATGACTATGATCATACTATTACCTTTAAGATCGGATTGGAGCTTGCAGAATTTGAAGTTGATGCGTATAATGATCCAGCAATTGCATTATCAAAATTCAAGCCGGGTTACTATGATCTGTTGCTCATTGATCTTAAAATGCCCAAAATTGATGGAATAGAACTTTATGAGAAGATAAGGAAAATAGATGATAAAGTTATGATATGGTTTATTACTGCATATGAAACATATTATAGATCATTAAGAGAAATTCCATCAATATCAAATGGAAAAAATAGTACAGGTCTTGTTATTGAAAAACCTATCGAAATAGATAAATTAGTGAAACAAATAAAAACAGAGTTAGAATAGACCTTCAAAATAATTACACGCAAAATGTAATAGAAACTGGTAATGAAACTAAAATTACTGCAAATAGTTCAATTTAGAAATAGTGTGTTTCTGATACTATCGAGAGGAATTTAAAGTAGTATAGTAAGTATTAGAAGAGGTATTGTAGGTAAAAGAGTAAATTTGACAAATACACTAGTAAAATAATGATTTATTAGGTAATAATCCTTTTGAGATGTCATTTTCAGATCTTAAATCATATCTTTCAATAACTTATCTTAGATTTTACCTTTAAAATAAAATCATCGGCTTGTATAGGTTTTCTTACAATATCATTCATATTTATTTCGGGCATTGAATCTACTAGTTCCTGTACTAAATCGAGTGAGGATACTATCAAGATTTTTACATAGGGATCTATCGCCTTGAATTTATAGTATAGTTGAATACCGTTTATTTTAGGCATTCTAATATCCATTATAATCAAATCATAAAAGTTAGGGCTTTTAGTTGTAAAATGTGTAAAAGCGTCAATAGCATCTGAAAAAATTTTGACTTTATAATTTTCTCTCTCTAAAATAACTTTAAAAGTATACAGAATATCCTCGTCGTCGTCTATTAACATTATATTAATTAAACTATTATCCAAAGTTTTTGCCAAATGATTTTGTATCGCTCTTTCTTGTTCATTTACATAGTTTAATATGGCCTGCTCTCTTTGATTTCCGGTACTTTTACTTATAGAGTAGAAATAGCCAAAAGTTTTACATAATTTATTGTTATTTTGTAAATCTATCTTTTTTATATTATAATATCTAATAAATCCAAATTTACTAACTATATCGTATAATTTTTTTCCTATACCGACTTCATTTGATGGTACCACACTACTCATTTTCGAACAATCATTAACAACCGATCCAAATAGGTCAACTTCTTTAAAATTAGCTGACATTGCTATTTCCACCTTTCCATGGTCCATATAGACTCTATAGTTAATTGGTAGTAAATCATGATCTGACAACTGTCTATCAAGCATTTCTCTGGACGAAAACATTCTCATTCCACATTCAAAAACGTCATGAAAGGCTGATTCATTAGTTTCATCAGAGGTTTTTGGGAAATAATAAAATAAATTATCTCCAACATTCTTTACAATCTTGCCATTGCAACTAGTAATTATTGAGGACATTGTATTCAGAAATAATGAATAGTATTTTCTCAATTTGTTTGGGTTTGTTAATTTTGATGTTTCTTTAGTTGAATTAATAATATCGACTATACCTACACAGTAATGTTGAGTATAATTTATGAAATTTATTTGATCATTACTCTTTGTAAAGCTGTCTAATGGGGGGCTAGAATGATTGTCTATGCCAGTTTTATTTTTAGAGCGATTAAAAGCCAAAATTATTCACTTAGGAACATTATATATATTACATCTGTATGCTATATAAATTTAATATTGGTAATAATTTACAATAACACACAAGCTATTATCTTCATTTAGCTTCCTGATAAATATGATATCATAGTATTTGTTATTTATCTAGAACATTGCATTCCGCAACAATTAGGTTAGCAATTACTATGTTTGGATTTCAACTTCAGATAACTATAGAAAAAATCTGATAAAGCAAGTAAATAAGTATTGACCTTTCCGCGGGATCAAGGATGAAACGCTCTTTTTGAACCCTTGATTAAGAATATCCAGTTTAATAGAGCGTAGAGCATCACACCAAATGAAAATTTGAGTTCACAAAGCAGAACTAATTTCACAACAAAGGATTGAATACTAGTCTAATTTCTGTCTATATTTATGAGAATTTGAGAGACTGACTATAGAGATTGTAGAATTAATGCCTGTCCAGCCTTTCTAAATGCAGCAGAAGAAAAAGACTGATCTTTGATAATTTTCTAAGCCATATTTTGTAATTTCAGATAACAAAAATAAAAACTTCTGTATACTTTACCACTAATAGTGATACCGCATTGTTGTATGTGTTTTTCAACTAGAAGGTGGTAGAATCCTAGTAGTATTTGTCGATGATGGATTTACCAGTTCCCTGTTATGCAAATCCACAAGCTGAGGTAAGGATGAAGGCAATTGGTTTTGTGGATTCCAGGTTAGTATCAGTTTTCCATAGGTTCCAAGAAAGCCGCTTAATGCCTTTTGGGATTCTTCTGGAGACAGTTCTGGAATTCTAAGATTGGCCCTTTCAGCCAGTGATTGGTTTATGATATACCAGTGGGGTTTTTCTTCGTTAGGTAATGAGTTAAAGTCTTCTGGAGATATTATATACTCTACACCAATAAGGGTAGCGTTTGGAGAATTGTTGTCGTATATTTGGCATGTGGTCATTATCTTTTCATTCATCTTGCAGTAAAAATGGGCCTCAAGGTCTGGTGAGCCATATATGTGTCTTATTCCAACTGCATGAGCATTATAACCTTGTGTGGGTGCTGCTGTCTCATTGTTTTCCTGTGCTATGGCTTTGGAAAACGATGAAAGAGTGGTTATTGCTCCCATGGCGAAGGACAAAGAGACTATTACGAATAGCATATAGTTCTTGTTAAATTTTGGTAGTTTATTCATATTTTACACATAAACTATGTTTTATATAGGATTATAGAATAAGGTAAAATTTGCAAATGGTTTTTCATGCAAAATGCAAATATTTTCAAAAATGTTATTTATATATGTTATTTATTAATATAAGATTGTTATTAATAATTATGTTATAACTTATGCGTACAAGCGATTCAAACATACGACACTATTCCTTCCAATACTCTGACAGAGGCTGTCTAATATGATTAGCTTAATTAGAGGAGGAAAAAACTACACTATGTCCTTTTTGGAATTAATGAATCAGTATCTTTTAAGGAAACTACAATAATCGATATCTCATACCTTGATACCGATTAGAAAACAGAAGGAAGTTCTGGTGATCAAATTAGCTGAAAAGGAGTGGACAATCATAGCAATAGCAAAATATGTACATATCTCATTAAAGGATATTGATACCATACTTAGAGAACATACTAGAGGGGACATTGAAATTTCTGTCCACCAAATGTCAATAACATCAAACGCCTTTAAGCACTTTAAAGAAGAAAAAAGCAAAGTAGATGTTGCCAATTACTGAACCTTGAAGCATATCTAATAATTGAAAGAATGTAAAAGAAGCAGAACAGAATTTAGCTTATTCTTTGATAAAAATGGACAATTCACTAAGTAATCTTGTAGATGTTTGCAATAGAGATATATTTTCAGATTCATACGACAGACGGAAATACGCTGTTTTGGCTAATTACACAAGCAATCTATTGTCAACTATTCATCAACTATTAGAACCCATTCCAAAGGACTGACATCGTCCTGAAGCCCACCGGGCCCGTTAATCACATGTTCAAATAATCCTTGGTTGCTTATGAGACTTGATAAGAGTAGGATGTATGTAATTGCCCGCTAAGTTGATCGCAACCATTTAAAACATTTATATCAAAGTAATAGACCCGGTCAACAGATAATCATCAAGCAAGCTGCTAGATTTATTTCCGGATCGATACTTTATGAATATTGTTACGGATTAATTTATCCTCTTCCTTTCTCAAACTATCCATTGAGGTACAAATGCATGATACCAAAATTGAGGTATATTTTTTTCAATCCCTGAGAAAGACGACTTGTTTGCAGGTAATTTGGACCTCAAAACGGAACCACAGATGACTAAACCATCCTAAGTAGTTATAAACGGGTGGAGACACAACTACATGTATCAAGAAACCTAACAACATATTTATTAGTAACGATAGTCAACGTTCTTCATGAACACAAATATAGCACTGTATTCTTTAGTAGTCGTCGCTCCTATCCTCTTTTTTACTCTTTTCTCGAACCTTGTATACTCACAGGCTCCAGACTATGAGTTGCAAGAAATCAAACCCGGCGTATATGTGGTATCTGCAAGCGGATACAATTCTATGTTCTTGGTGACTCAGGAGGGAGTTGTTGTGGTCGACGCGCCGCCAGCGATGGGTGACAAGATATTTGCAGCAGTGTCGAATGTCACAGATAGACCTATCACTCACTTGATATACAGTCACGCCCACAAAGACCACATAGGTGCTGCCAACTTATTTGAAAATGTCACAATAATTGCTCATAACGAAACTGCTAAAATTCTGAATGAAAGAAACGATACGAATAGACCGGTGCCGGATATGAATTTCACTAAGGAGATGAACTTCCCAATAGGCGACCAAGTTCTCCAACTCCTGTACCCTGGCCCATACCACCAAAATGGTAACATATTTGTTTATCTCCCTGAACATAAAGTTCTGATGGCAGTAGACCACGTTGTGCCTGGCGGCGTCCCGTGGAAACACCTTAGTGTTACTCCCGACGTACCAGCCTTTGTCAAATCGATTGACCAAGCACTGGCTTTGGACTTTGACGTTTTCGTGGGGGGACATGGCCAGCCTGGGACAAAGCAAGATATCTTATTACAACAAGAGTACATAAACGACCTGCGCGAAAACGCGAAGGCAGCATTAAGTGAAGTTAATTACACACAGGTTACTCAAGGCATAAATGGTAGTAACGCTATGACTGAGGCGTACTTTAACGCCCTTACAAAATCATGCTCCGATAAGATAGATGCAGAATGGCAAGATAAACTGGAGGGGGTAGGTGTATGGACAGATGAGCACTGCGAAAGGATGATAATTAGTGAAAGAGTTGATTAACTTCCTCTTCTTCTCAACTATTCCATTGGTCACATTTAGTAGAGTGCCAAATGTGAGTCCTGCTAGCTGTCAAATTGTATCAAGTTCTTTACCTGAAATCACCTGAGGACTCCTATTCGTACTAGGGTTGAGCAAGGTACAGATTGATTTTGATTTAGATACTAGAAGTTTGAGGTTTGTTGTTGGGCGTATCCTATAATAACTCTTGAAGATAAAATGATAATCGATAAAAATAAAATCGATCGTAAGATTGTCAATGATCCAAATCCCTATGAAAATTTCATGATTATAAATTCGTGACAAAATCGTTTGATATAAGGACTACTTTAAAATGAATTCAACAGACAATATTAGATCTCTTGCGTAATTAGAAAGGATTTACAGTCTTTTCAGGTACAATAATCTTCATAACTAAACAGGATTCATAATTCTGTAGTTTACCAGTCCTTAAACGATATCTTATGCTTTATAATACCTTCTTAACCTGTTTCTAAATACATCTTTCATTATTTTGAATTTCTTCAACTTACAAATAACATGTTCCATAACTATCCTCCTTTTAGAATGATTCCTGATGTACTCCTTTTCATCCGTAGTTAACTCACAATCTTTCTCCTTTTTGATGGGTAATGATGATTCTTGTGCTGGGTAGTCTTCCACTATTCCGAAGAATCCAAAATCAAACAGGCCAACTACATCCTTTGGTATATCAGGATGATTCTTTTTGTAAATGTAGTAATCATGCTTCTTTCCTACCTATTTGTTTGTGCTTGGATTTGTAGATTATCAGTCTCTTCTTGTTTGCTGCGTACAGGTTCTTTACCTTGTGTTTCTTTTTCTTTTTATCAGAGTAGTATATCCTTCTTCTTAACCAGTTCTTAGGTCTAAGTATGGGTTGTTTTGTAAAATCCGCAAAAGCCAAAAAGTCTGGAAAGTACTGTTCAGCCTCTTTCTTGGTTTTCAACCTCTTTGTAATATTATATAGTTTTTGCGGAATGGATATGCATTGTCTTAACAGCCCCTTCAATCTTTTGGATATCTCTATATACATTACTCTGGTCCAAACCAAAGAGGAATTCCATCAAGGTGTAGGTGATGTACAGATGGTAGTACACTAAAACCATGATAATCCTGTTCTTAATAACAAGTTTGAAACTTCTGCATGAGCATACGGCTAGTTCTCTTTTTAGGAAAGATAAGCGTTTTATCTCATATTTTGTATACTTTGATTATATTATTTTATAAATATCGTTAAACTTTTGGACCGAACGACTTGCGAATGACTTGAACAGGAATGGTTTTCCGGATAACTTGTAATAGGATAACAAAAGGAAAGGACATCTCTACAGACGATAAACGAAAATAAGGCTGTTTGCACTAATTACATAGAGATCCAATATTTCTTCAGGCTTTTTCAATTAAATGCTATGGTAGAACCAAATCAAATTTAGGAAAACCTAACTGAGGAAATGATTCTCTCCATAATTTCCTGACTTTGAGAAGAATCAAAATTGTCAACGGTATTTTTGTATCCCATTGCATACAGTTTACCATCATATCCTACCATAAAGAATTGATTACCAATGTCTTTATCTGAGCCATACATATTACCTGGATCTGTGAATAAGAATGTGGCAGTTGGATTTCCATCTATTATGTACTCGGAATCATTTACATCCTCTATTAGAATAAATCCAGGATTATCTATGAAAGCATCTGCATAACTTTCTGCTGTTTCTTTTAATCCAATGGAGGCTAATGATTCATCTGATGTTTCATAATGATTTAAGAAACTAAAAGAGTTCATGAAGTTATCGGGAGAAGTGACTTTTACGTCAGGAGTTGCGGTATCAAATCTATCTGTCTTTTCTGAGACCTCCCAATTAGAAGGATAATCAAATGATATACCAAATTCTGTATTATTATAGGATGTGAATTCTGTCTGGTTGGCTGTTGTTGTTTCTAACTGTGCATTGGAATTAGAATAGGATTGTGACAGAGTATATCCAACAACAAAAATCAAAGTTAATACAAGGAAAGAATTTCTAAATTTCAATAGTAAAAATATGTGTATAGGAAAGACTATTTATAGATTATAATCAACCTTGTTTAGTTCATCGTATCTGGTTATGGTGCAATTTTGAGGACTTTATTTCGGTGATAATTGAAATTTAATGGGGAAAGTAAATAAAGTATCAGTTCCCATATACCATATGGATTCGAAGTCCACGTATCCAAAAGAATTGAAAGATTTACAGATGGATCATTTCTACGATACGAAGTAACCGAGGGACCGTTTGATATTTCTTACTTTTTTAAGGCCCAGTTTATAATACATATAGCAGATAATGGAATTCCCTATCTTAACGAGATACAAGTTATGCAGTTAGACCTAAATAATTAGTAGCAGCAGATATTTGATACTTTTTATCACCATTAATTTGTAAAATTATGCTGTCTGTGAATTCACATGATAGATACAGATTTAATAATAATTTTCTATCGATTAAATTATACAATATCATATACTGTGATTGTTGAGAACCTCTAACAAATCTATTGTTCGATCTTCAAAATCCTTCAGGTCGGGTCTTTTATTCTGTTCTTAAACCGTATGAACGTGCATCATAATGATCAATATCCTTCGTACTCATAAGGAAACTAAAACCTTCTGTAGAGCCGGGTTCCATCGTAGAAAGTGGAGATGTTACGGACCTGGTTGTATCCTCTATTGTTTTGTTTAGCGGATCAAATAAGATAATATCTACTTTGACATCTTTTACATTTTCAGTTGAATTGTTTAAAACAATGCCATCTATACCAGTCAAGCCTGTAGGGCTTTCGATAACTGTTATGTTCGATATAGAAAGGTTTATTCTATCAGGTAATGGTGGGACTGATCCTACTGGCCCCTGTTGCAGCTGTGCATAGACAACGGGAAGAGATACTGCAAATAAGATTATTAGAATAATGCGGATATTGTTAAAATACTAATTTTTTGTACGATAATATCTTTATGATAATTCATCCTATTTACATTTATTAGTTAATAGCATGGGGAAAATAAACATTCTGGGGTTTTTTGTCATTATCTTTTAAATATCATTATTTTTGATGATGAATGAATATACCGAAGGTTTCCGTTGTGCTATCACTACAAAAAAAGGATTCATTGACTATGATTCGATGGACATGATTAAATGGATATGTTATTCATGATAAGAGTTGAGTTGCAGTTGGACGAGTCCATTACGGTAATTAATATTATACAAATATGAATTGGTTAATGCGGCCAGAGGTTTGTGAAACAAATTTGACACAAAGTATGGATTCAATTTTTATTCATTTATCAATAAAGACTGGAAGGAGATAGGATTTGAACTACCTCATATTAATTGCATATTAAACAAAAATAGACAATCTATCTAATTGAAAGATTAAACTCAATAGTCACAAAAAAAATTCCATTAGGTTAGTAGAGCGGAAATATACGCTGTCAAAAGAATCTATTGCTCGGTTCGAATCGAGTGGGATATGCGGCAAAAACGAAATGGGACTGAAATAGAGCGAATGGAATCTTGTAAATCGTTTTGTATAAATTATAATATATCAAGATTTCGTGAGCGTGAGTTTCTGCCTCAAATTGAATTCTAATTTTCGATTTATCGGACTTAATCTTTCGATACACGGCTAATGTATTCCATCAGTTTTCTTAAATGATTAGCTTGACAAGGCTACAATATATAGTCATAATTAATCTGAAAACGTAGAAGAAATTATATATTTTAGTACTTTCTGGACTGTAGTTACAGTTTTTATAATTGTTGCATCAATAATCGTCATAAGATGGATTTTTAGACATCTAAAGTAATCATAATCTTTAACCTTGATCGATTGGGTATACAGATAATTTATTCTTAGGACAGTCAGATATATGACAAATGAGAACATCAATAATCGTCGTCACAATTTTAACCGTTAAGGGGCATTATTAACCATTTAATGGCATACATATTGCTAGTGTATTCTTTTGGCATCATTTTTCTTTGATTTTTATCACCTGAGTATGAAATCATCAAAAAAAGAGCCCTACAAGAAGATGAATTCGGTTAATACCTTTTCAAATGGAGCAAACTATGCAAAAGGGTTCCGGCATCTGAGGGATACGTGGCAACAATGACATGGAACTGCATAAATGACGACAGATGCGAACCCGGAGCCGTGCTGATATCGATTCCTTTCCCACAATGAATAGGAATGGTTGTTCTTGGTAGAGTCGATTGTTTCTAGTGATAACATAAGCGTGGGAACTGTTGAAGAATTTTTCTCGATTTACAAAATAGAGATGAATCAAATCAAATATCATAACCACGTCGGGATATATATGAATGAATTAGTATGAATCCTGTCGTTTCGAGGAAGAAAGTTATAATACAATACATGTCTGAATTCGTTTGAATAAATCTTCAGAAGAAGCGTATTTCATATATATCATTCAACTCTGAGGTAAACTCTACTTGTTTCATTCAATCTTCAATACATTATAGTTTTATTCCGTAAGTTAACCACAACCAGACATCTTTGTATTTCCCCAACAGCTCATCAATGGACACCGATTGAAACTAGACCCGCTTTAGAGGCCATGCAGAAAGAAACATTAGATCTGTGATTTTCTTTCTCATTGAGAATTATTTAACGAAAAACTCATGGTTTCCATGCCATTCCCAAAATATCTGGGCAAATTTTCAATCTTGATCTCTGGTTTAAGGATCTCTATCAAGCTCAAATTATCTGTTACAGACTCTCCGAACGAAGTGTCAGAATTAATTTTCATCCCAACAAATGAACCAAAATGAATTCCCAAAAGATCACTATTTACAATTTTAGCATCATAAAACCTAGAAGAGTTATTATTCATATTGTCAGCTAAGATCCTCCTCTATCATTTTTCTTTTCAGATTTGAGTCTCCCTAATCCTCTTATTTCTTCATCACTTCGCCAATCTGCATAAGGGAATAATTTTTCTTTTGATATTTCTAATTCTTTAGCGATTACCATACCACAGCTTTGAAATATTTGTCTATAATTTGGATGGCCTTGCTCTTGAGTTCTTAGTTCTATAGCATGAGTCCATTGTCTTAGATTTCCCTTTATGGTTATATCTATAGTTGTAGAGAGAGGAGATGATAGCAAGATAAATTCTTCTGCTTCCCCGCTTTGATAATTATCCCATTTGTTAATGAATATGGTAAAGTATCTATGCCTTTGAACATCTCTGAAAGTGGCTATATCTATACCTGGAATGGCAATAGTAAAATCTAACATCTCTGTTTCCCTTACAGGCTTTATCTTTTTGACTCGATCAATCGCATTAACATAGGATTTATAATTTGATACAATATCTAAGTCTGGAGAGTATTTTAATTCAAATTCATCTAATTGATTTGGGTTTATTCCATCTCCAGATTCATTAAATTCTAGCTTGCTTTCTGTTTTTAATTTAGACATAAAGATTGTACCCTCTGCTTTCATGAGATATTGTATCTTATCATTGCTAAATATCGTAGGAAAATATTCCTTGAATAATTCTGTTAATGGATTTATTAGATCTACTGTGTATATACTAGGATTATTTCTTGCTTTTTCTTTTGATAGGATGTTTAACCAGGAGCGAAGATTAGCCATTATTCCCAAGGATGTTAATGTAGACAAAGGTAGATTTTGTCTAGTTTCATCTAAAGCCCTAGCATTTAATGCTCTCTTAACTGCAGGATTTTCTAATTCGGTATCGTCAACCTTGCTCGATAATTTACGATATACTTGATCATGTTGCTTATTGTAGTCATCTATTCTTTTTTTGCATAAAACATCGTATATTTTTGGAGGATTAAATTTAGCGGGTTTGTAATAATCAAATGCCTTTACGTATCTGGTTGATTTCTCAATAGCTGATAGAGTTCTATAATGCAGAATATAAGTAGACCATAATATAGGAATGTCTTCTAAGCATACTGCAAAGCCATGAGGCACCAATTCAGATATAGAATCATCTCCATACTGACCAAATACCTTAGCATAGAATTCAGATCCTCTATTTGGATTGGTTAGGAATTCTTCTTTGTATAGAGTTTCAGCATCTTTGTGACTTCTGGAATAACGAGAAAGTAAGGCTCCTAAATCAATTTTATCCTGGAGTGTTTGAGCATTGATAAAGAAAATATTTTGAGGATGAGTATCCGATCTAATGAATTCTAATACCATATCTAACTAATCAGATCTTTAAATGATTCATATCTTTAAGGTATTCTTAACCCTTTAGATTAATATAATAATATCTGGATGTTAGGTATTCTTGTTTTAAATTATCTTCTGGATTTACTAATTGTCACTCTACTAATGGGTTTGCAAATGCCTTTGATGAATATCATGAAATAAATAGGAAACCATTAGCAATACCTGAAATTGATGAATTTCTTACATTTGAAGATAAAAGGAATTTTTGTATTGTAAACAATTCTCCTTCTAAAGCAACCAGTGATTTTCTACACTCTATTATTGTGAACATATGTATCAATTTCCATCTGACAGCGAAGCTAGGTAATCCTAGTGACAGTAATACCATAGAAAGAAAAAGACTACCATAGTGGATGCAGATAATGGTAACAGTCTAGGACGCACGTATTTGAATTTGGTAAATAAATCGTCATAAATGAGAGTATGTAATGGTTACCTTCCAAAATTAATTAGTAATTTCTGTCTATTTTTATGCCACTTTAGGTAGTGATTACATCCAATCTTGAATCATATCCCCACGGATGAGAACTGTTATCAATATCTGGTATAGTTAAAGTCAAACTCGCGTAGTTTTGGAATTGAGATTCATTAAATCCTTATTTGCAATGATTGAATCATGGATGAATTAGGTTAATGCTTTTCCAAAGAGATTCAACACCTTAGATTCATATTATCAAAACTTCTGCTTGTTCTCTATCGCTCTTAGCCTTTTCAAATTTAAGTTTTAATTTACCGTTTCTGGGTTTGTAGCGTAATCTGGTACCACAACAAGGGCAAAATACAGATATATTCCAAGTAATATAAATATCGCAACGTTGACATCGTTTTTGTCCTTTTATATATCTGCCTTCGTTTATACTCTTTCCAGAAGCTTTGAATCTGATACAAATCCCTCTACAAACCATTCAGGTACTGACTAGTAGATAAAGTGATTATTTAAAGCATGATTTTATTAAATCTATTGTATTTATTATAGTAAATTAAATTAGAAGATCTATTAAATAGATCTTATTTTTTTGAGCGCGAAAAAGAGGAAGGTTAATTCAACACCATTATGTTCCCATCGAACAACCTTATCTTTACATGTAAAATCTATGGGTTCAATGAGTTCAAAACCATTTTTTTCCGCAATATTAATAATGTTGTTTATTTCGTCCCTACTAAAAATAATATCAGGCATTCCGAATAAACAAGAATTCTTCGGTACTGATTTTATTTTGCCAATAGTCTGTAGATGTAAGAAGCATTCCTCCTTTTTTTAATATCCGATTCATTTCTTTAAAATATTTTTCAATATTGATACTATGTTCTATGACGGATAAGGATGTGATGTAATCAAACATATTATTTCTATAATTTGTGTCTTCTAAGTTTTGAATCGACAAATTATATTTCTTGAATTCATTGATTTCGGATTGTGATTTAGAAGATGACGAGAGGTAAAGGTCACATCCGTATAATTCTTTAAATCCAATCTTACTAAGCATTGCCAAGATGGGACATGTATTACATCCTACATCTAGAATAAATGATCCTTTATCTGCTTTATTTAAGATGTGGATAATTTTACTAATATCCCAAGATTTTGATCTATCTTGATGGGGAAATAGATGTAATGAGTCTAGATAATTTATTGCTTCGTCTACCTCAAGCATATTTTTCAAGACCGAGTTGTATTTCATGGTTAAATTAGGGCTAACCTGTAATTTATTATTTGCAGACTAATCTGTTTTCTCACGATTATTTATCTTTATTATTAATTATGATATATTTTTGGTTGTTTCTTTTACTGTTGTGTTCCAGCATTAAGATAAAAAACTTACAATAAATTGATTTTGTGGTATAATTCTTCAATCCTGTAAAAATCATTTTGGCTTCTAAATTTGGAGCAGTTTTCTTCTCCAACCATCTATCAATCGAACAGGTATCCATACAAGGTCCCTTCTCTCTGGGCTATAAGATTAGTCGAGGATGAATTATAATTAGTGGTTAAATACTATGTTAAACTACCGTACTTGCAAACTACTGTAATTCCATCAGTAAACTTGCACCATAACTGTTGACATACGGACAAGCCAGCTCTCATAAGAAATGAGGCGTAGATGCTTACCATTACATACTACTCCCTTTTCCTTTTATTATTTATTTTATTTACTATTATTTCTCATTGCTTCTTTGCCATTTTTTTAATCTGTATCGCGAATGTCTACGGATTTTAAAGTAACAGGTATTAATGATCTTGAAAAGATTAACAACATCCTAAAAGGCGAGGATCTTGAACTGGATATATTAATAGATTATGAATGGTCCTTTAATCCGAACACTCAATTAACGCTCTATATAATTCTCATAATTTTGAAGACAAACCATCAACTAAGTGCCAGTTTCTACCATTTTTCCATTCTGAAGTCGGTAAACACTTACTCTCCTGTAGGTAATTATTTTATTGTTTTGATGTATGTTAGAGGTAGATTTTGGTGTCAATGTTCCTTTCGAAAAGGTTCCTACGAGATCGGGATAATGTGGCGACACAATTATGGCTCTACTGAATAATTGATGTCATTTAATTTATCTAAAGATTTTCCGAGGTTATTCTTTGCTCCAGCAATTCCACTTCCAGGCGCGCCCATATAAGAGGAATGACCACGTTCGATAGAATCTATAGATATTATTTCATCGATGACCATACTACCTATCAAAAGCGAAAAAATATTTACTATTTAGTGAAAATAAGAATTAAATTTTCTAATTTTGTTTCATATTGAACAATGGCGCAACTTTCTTCAACCAACTTTGATCCTTTATGAATAAAATCTTTAAAAACCTAATTGTCTTTATGGGAACTGTTTTTGCTATTTTCATGGGATTCTTTGGAGTTTCTGGTGTTTATACTTCTCTAAGGGGGACCCATAATTATGGAGATGATCCGACATATTTTTTCATGTTTGGACTTATTTGTCTAGCAATCACAGCAACCGCTCTTTTCATATCTGTGAAATTATATCATTATAGATAAAACTGATAACTTATTCTAGGATTGTTCAAAAAACCATAACCTTAATTTGTCTTAATCATGAAAAGGACTTTTCAACAAAGGAAAAATTAAGGCAAATAATTCCTTATCCGTAAATAATTTAAGGTCAATTCACGTATTCTATTTTACTTTTATAAAAGATTGTAGGCTTTGGTGCAAGCCAATAAAGGTCTTGAGATAGCATAACAGATCTCAATACCAAGACCCAATACCTACAAATGATAAATTGTGTTTGCATTCTCAATCCTTAGGTTCAATTTTCAGACAGGATTAGCTTTAACAGAATTTAACTTTTTTGAATTCCTTTTGTCCTTCCACAATTTTCTCAATTTTATAACTCTGCTGCAAGCGGGAATAATTTTATACTAGGTTACCGAATGTCATAATTTCTTAATCAAAAATAAAAAGCATGTGTTTAATTAAATAATAATAGAACCTTTTAAAGAAAGATTGAGCCTATATTATACGGAATAATGAGGTTAAAGAAGTAGCAAATGAAATAAACGATCACTTGGTGCTCTATGGGAAAGTTGCTATTGATGTTGATTATGATAGTGTTGGAGTATGTCCTTTTTGTAATTCTCGTATAGATGAATATTATTTTTGTGCCTGCGGCGGAAACATGGGTGTTGATTAGATTCTTTCAAATGCCAAGTTGGAACAGTACATACAGATTTTGTTTTTAATATATCTTTGACAGTAAATTTCATAAACTAACCTATCTCATCTTTTCCATGACTTCCATCGTCTTTAGCCATTTTATTATCCAAGGGATGGTATACCTAGTAACTCTGTCATCAGGATCGACAATTCTTGCAATTTGATGCATTTTTTGAAAACTTAATCTATCTTTTTGTAGTAGGCTCATTTTTTTTCTTTCATTATGATGCATTTCCTTATTATTTTGTTGGCTTAATGGAACAATATCATATCTACAGTATGCTTACTTATAAAAATATGATAAGAGTTTGGAGGCCAAAGACTTGAGATAGTATGATTTTTCTTCATTTTCCCGTTTTTCTATATTGATTAATATTTGTCCTACTGACAAGGATTTTCTGACAGAATCCTCAGTCTCATAAAACGGTGTTAGTTGAATAAGTTCATTTCTTTCCTCAACCCTTTTTTTTACATAATAAGAATAAAACTCTCTTAGTTTTTCTAAGTCCTCATAAACAACTAATATATGGGTCCCACAATCTGATTCTGATATAGTATTTGATGCATCTTCTACTTGCATTGATATAATATCATCTTCAATCGGGATATAGTAACACCTTTTTCCAAATCTGGCATTTTGTGCTCACTTGAATTACAGTCAGTTAGGCCAATCTAGATGGGATATTGATATTTATTTTCCTATGTTACTATTTGTCAGATTATCATCAAAATATTCTATTCATTGGGTTCTATAGCAATTTTTTCAAACAAAAAAGTTCTTTTGAATCGTCAACGTCTAAGTGTCTGTAAATTGATAAATGAAAGATTAGGTCATGAAGTTCATCTAAAGAAGCGTCCAGTTGGATCTGTAAAAGTGGAAGATTTTGAACTAGTAAAGGTGGAAATTCCAAAAATCAAAGAGGAGGGTGAGTTTTTGGTTCGAAATATTTGGATGTCGGTAGATCCGTTTTTACGCATCTATATGGTCGAAGGAACTAGGCACGCACCTCCTTTTGAACTAGATAAACCACTTGATGGGGGATGCATTGGAGAAGTAATTGAATCCAAAAGTTCCAAGTTTAAAGTAGGAGATTATGTTAAAGCCAATTTTGGTTGGAGGAAATATTGGATCGGCAAAGATACGTACAGCGAAAAAAATTCCATATCAAAAGTCGAATCTACGTTAGCACCATTAAGATATTTTCTAGGTTTACTTGGAATCACAGGCATGACAGCATATGTTGGTCTTTTTAGAATCTGCAATCTAAGAGAAAGACAAGATACTGTGTTTGTATCATCAGCCGCTGGAGGAGTGGGCTCTGTGGCATGTCAACTGGCCAAGATAAAGGGCTGTCACGTCGTAGGCAGTTGTGGTAGTGATGAGAAGGTAAGATGGTTAGTTGATGAACTTGGAGTAGACCATGCTTTTAACTATAGAAAGATCGGTTTGGATAACATCTCTAAGGAATTAATAAGAATATGTCCAAATGGGATTGATCTATATTTTGATAATGTTGGAGGTAAACACCTAGAGGCAGCCATCAACAACATGAATACTTTTGGAAGAATTGCTCTGTGTGGAACAACATCTCAATACAATGACGATGTCAAGATATCTTCTGGTAAACTAGACCAACAAATTAACAAATCATCATCTTTAGGACCATCTAATCTTTCTTTGGCTGTTTCACATAGGCTTAAACTTCAAGGTTTTATCTGGAGCGACCACTTTGATATTTTAAGTGAATTTAATGCAAATATGTCCAAATGGATAACTGACGGTAGGATAAAACTTAAAGAAAGTATTTTTGAAGGATTGGAAAATGCACCAAGGGCCTTTGTTAGTCTCTTTAAAGGAAATATCGTGGGCAGGACTTTAGTTAGAATTGATTAAGTTAATAAAATCATTGATAGGTTGCCTCAATGACCTCTAACTATTCCGGTCTAATCCATACATTCAGCGTATTGTACCTTGTCACTAAGGAACCTTGAATTTAGATTTGGATAGATAAAATTACGGAATTTAGGAAAAATATGATGATAACCTAGAAGACCATAAAATCAAATAAAAATAATTTTCTCGCTCGAGAAGCTAACCCACCTCTTCCATACTAAGATTTATTAAAATAACAGTCCCCATATACTTTATGGGATTCGAAACCCATCGGACCAGTTTTATATCTGTTCATCTTCAGGTCTAGGTTCATGCAGCAAATAGTGATTTGTTGTTCTTCTTATATTGCGCCACAATCAAGACAGTATAGAACAGGTCAAAGAAGAATATGGAAATAAACAATAGTGGTAACACAAATAAACTTTGAGAAACAGGTTCAAATAGATAAAAATGTATACTTGTTAGACCAGTACCAGCCATCTTAAATATAGCTATAAAAATGGATTGACCTCTTAATGTATTTCCACGTTTAAAGAACATAACTACGAATAGTACAGACATCAGTAAATTTTGTCCAAATGCAGCATACACGCCATCAACATCACCGAGAAAGATTCCACCCGACAATATTATACTGAAAGCCGATGCTACTGAGATTCCGAAAACAATACACAGAGTTAGTGAGGATAGATTGGGGAATTCATTCTTATAGTATTTAAAAAACTGGAAGACAATTATTACATCTAGTACAAACCAGAGATAATTAATATACAATTGAGGTGGAGAATGGGGTAATAAAAATGAGAATATGAATTCCCAAGAGATGTTTGCACATAATGCTAATAGTGGCATACCATAGGTTTTGTCTTTATAACCTTTTGAAATTATGAAAACATAGGTAAGGATCCAAAATATTCCGCCTAATATTAGAATGATTGATTGCATTGTTTTGTGTATTCTAGGTAATAATACCCAAATTAATAAAATTTATCATATAAATTTCGATATAACAGTCATGCTCTGCATCATGAACTGATTTAGCCAGGTTCAATTAACTTAACAGGAATTAGATTTTACAAAAAATAATATATGGTTCAACAGAACCCATATACCTAATGGATTCGAAGCCTCAAGGATTCAGATAATAAAAAGGCAATCGTTAATGAAGTGCATTATAAAATCCTAATTTACAAGAAAGATTTTGGTATACAAATCTATAATAGTTTTATTCTTTATGTTTGTATTTGAATTTTATCATGATAGTGAGGACGGGAGATGACAAGTAAAGTAATTGTAAGTAATTACAGGTCTAAGGAGAGAATATTTGACTATGCCTAATGATATCGAAAATGTATTGATACTTCAAGGCGGCGGGTCAATAGGTGCGTTTGGCTGTGGTGTCTACAAAGCTCTTGTAAAAAATAATATCAACCTAGATGTAATTGCAGGCACTTCCATTGGTGGTATAAACGCCGCAATAATAGCTGGAAGTAAAATGGACGGAAATACAAATCAGCTCTTAGAGGATTTTTGGCTGGAACTATCTGAAGGTTTTGTGGATATCGATAAACTTGCTCCACTTTCTGCTTGGAATTGGTATATGGAAAGATTGCAAGTACCTTCCAAGTATGACTATTACCCCCATCATTCTCCTTTATCTGCGGCAGTAGCAGGAATAAAGGATACCTATTCTTCGGATAGAGTTGAAATGGAGGTAAAAGTAAAACAAATGAAGTCCTATTACAGTTCTGTCATTTTTGGAAATAGTAAGATGTTTATCCCTAGGTGGGCACCAGAATACGCTTTAAAGGATCCAGAATATTTTACACCACAAAAATGGACCTTTCTATATGATCATTCGCCTATAGCAAAAACCTTGGAAAGATACATCGATTATGACAAATTAAGACCAGAAGGAAATTCTAATGCACGCTTAATTTTAACAGCCGTAAATGTTTTAAACGCACGACCTTTAACATTCGATAGTTATAAAGAGCAAATTACTGCCAAACACCTTCTTGCAACATCGGCCTATCCATCATATAACTTTCGATGGATAGAAGTAAAAGACGGAGTATTTGCATGGGATGGCAGTCTATTAAGCAATACGCCGTTAAGGGAGGTTATAGCTGCATCTCCAAAAAGGGATAAAAGAATATACCTCGTAGAAAATTATCCAAAGAACATAGATAGTCTACCAAAGAATATGCCCGAAGTTTATCACAGAGCTAGGGACATAATGTTTTCTGATAAAACAGAACACAGTGTACAAATGTCAAAGATAATATCAAGGTATTTGGATTATATCGAAGAACTTTATCAAACAATAGAAAATAATGTTGATAAATTACAGATAGATGATAAACAACTCAAGAGAATACGTCATAAATATAAAATATACAAACAAGAGCATGGAGCAGAAATAAAAGAAATTTACCATGTAAAACGTGAAGAGCCCTATCCTCATATGTTTGAAAATGCAGATTTCTCACCTCAGACAATAAAGAATGCAATTAAGGAGGGAGAAGAAAAAACAAACGAAATTATAAAAAAAATGAGCAATCCCTTTAACTAAAACAAGTTGTAAGACAATGAATATTAATTTACTTTACCTTTTTATCATGATCATATCTCTCGCGCCTTATACAAACAAAAAAAAGTAAATTCATTTAAATTCGTAACCAACTGTGGAAATAAATTTGATAAATTCTGCTATAGTTATGATTTGATAGGGTTCTTTTCTGTGCCAAAAATAAATTATTTTCGTCTCAATCTCGTCTTTGAATATAATTACTGCAACAAACAGAGCGAAAAAATTAGAAACGAGTTGACCTCTTTTGTTACTAATTAATCATCTTTGAATTTCTCAACTCCAACAGATTATGATATTTTTCTCATCGTTGCTTTGTCAATAACCCGTAAACTCTTCCACCCTTATTCTTTCTTCTGAAATTTTTAATTCTTCCTGCAACAATGATTGCATAGCTTTCAACATGCTCGGAGGACCGCAAATGTAGAATATTGAATTGTTTAATAAAGTATTGTCGAGATATTTTAAAATCATTGCTTTATTTATTCTTCCATACTCTCCTTTCCAACCACTTTTAACAGTTGTTGGATCCCCATCCTGGTTGTCTTCACTAATAGTATAGATGATCTTTAGATTCTTGTTTAATATTGTCCAATCATCAAACTCTTTTTTAAAAAGGATGCTATCCGGATCCCTATTTGAATCAAACATTACTATTTTTAGTGGCAGTTTTTTATCTGTAGTATACTTTATCATACTTCTAAATGGAGTAACACCTATTCCGCCGGAAAGAAACACAGCCGGCATTGAATAATCATCATGTAACACAAATTGTCCCTCAGGGCCCTTAACCTTGACCTTGGTTCCATCCTCTAATGTAGAAAGCCTCTTTTTATATGGAGAATCTCTTATCCTTGTTGTGAACATTATAAAGTTCTCTGTTGGAGAAGATGAAATGGTAAAATGCCGAATTGGACCTTTGGGATCATTATTAACACCTCCTATATCAAAAAAGGCAAATTGACCTGCAGTGTAGCCTGCTAGTAGTGATGTTTTGTCCTCTTCCACCTGATTACCCTGTTTACTAAACTTTAATGACATTACATCGGTTCCCTTCACTTTAATTTTTTCTAATAATTTTAGCTCAGATTGAGGAGATGATTTACTTTTACCTTGTAACTTAATTAATATATTATTACCTTCTATTTTTACTTCATAGGCAGGTTCTGGTTCATTTGCTGGTGGGCTTATTACCTCTCCTGTTCTCACATCAAATTTAGAATTATGCCAAGGGCATTCGACTTGATATCCGTCGAGAATGCCATCAGCTAAAGGGCCCCCTTCATGCGTACAAATACTACCAATGGCATAGTATTTTCCGTCAACATTAGCAATACATACACTTTCTCCGTCAACTTGAACCTCTTTCATTTGTGATGGCGCTATGTCTTTAGTGTCAGCAACTCTAATGAAACCTTCTCCCATTTTCGATCAGTTTTATTATGCATTACACATTGTATATGGGTTCCTATTTCAATATCTCAAAATTTAAATTCAATATTATTATACATTTTGATATTATTCTTACGGAATTTGAGGCACTTTACACATGTAAATAGTTAATAGTAACAGTATCTAAAAAAAGAAACTAATGGTCTAGATGTCAGGGTTTATAGGTTCGAAATTTTCCTGTATCTACTATTTAGGGAACTTTCATAAATATCTACAAAATATAAACACCTCTGAGAGCTATCAAAATGGTTTGTTAAAGGTTGTGATAAGTATTTTTTTGTTATTTAGAGGCTGGTTTTGGATGTCATCAACATTATCTTATCTATTTGAGGATCACGAATATTTTCAAAATTGCCCAGCTTGTAAGAATATGATAGATATATTTTCAGTCTTTAACATATACTAATGGTAGACGCTACAAGTATGTGTTAGAAAAATAGTAATCAGTTTTAGATTAAAGATTTCAAATAATCCAATACCAAAATAATTTTGAATCACTACTTTTACAAAGAGAGACATAACAACATATACAAGACCTTAAATCTTCGACTGAGAATGCTATAAAGTATGAGTTACAATAAGCTAACACCAGAGGAAGAGCGAATAATTGTAGATAAATCTACGGAAGCTCCCTTCGTTGGTAAGTATGACAAGTTTTATGAAGATGGAACGTTTATCTGTCGAAGATGCAATACCCCTCTCTTTTCATCCAAAAGCAAGTTTGATGCGGGATGTGGATGGCCAAGCTTTGATGAAAGCTTCCAAAATGCAATAAAACGTATAATTGATCCTGATGGAATAAGAACAGAAATACAATGTGAAAATTGTGGTGCACATCTAGGGCATGAATTTCTGGGAGAACATTTGACAGATAAAAACACCCGAGAATGTGTCAATTCATTATCTATACACTTTATTCCAAAAGGAAAAGAGTTGCCAAAAATAATTCATGAATAATAATATTGAAACCTTAACAGTCGTCAACGGCTGCATCAGTGCAATGAAGAGATCTTAAAAGAATAAGGTTTCAAATCTGTTCCACATACCTATGCTAGAAGAAAAGTTCAAAATCCTCCTTCTTATGGTCGCGTATGACGAATATATTTTATCGAAATTCTATAGATCCTATTCATTTTTCTTATTTGTTGATCTTGTATTTATTTTGAACAAAACCAAAATTATATACTGTAGTTTTTAAATGTTCCAAAGACAAATCTTTTGGCAATGATCCACTAAATGATTTTCCTTTTCCTATAAGTATTGGTACTATAGTAACAGTAATTTCATCAACCAATCTTGCTGATAAAAAATCTTGAATTACTATGCCGCCATCTACATATATATGATTAATGGATTGATCAGATAGTTCTTTAGTCAATTGTTTAGGAGATGATGTGTTAGAAGTTGTTACAGTTTCCTTTAATTTCTTAGGAATTTCAATATTCTTTGAGGTCAATACAATCATTTTGGTATTATTGTACGGCCAGGTGTCAAAGGTCATAACCTGCTCAAAAGTTTTCCTTCCCATAATTATTTGATCCACAGACTCTAAGAAACTTTTAAATCCAAAATCTTCATCAGGAGTTACTTTCTTGTTAGCATCATCTAACCAGCCAATACCTCCATTCTCTCTTGCAATGAATCCATCTAAACTAGTACCAATAAATACAGAGACTTTTATCATTGATACTTTTGTAAAATCATTAAAATAAATATATTTAACCCCTCTTTTGAAATAGATTTGTTGAGATATTATCTATTCATATTTTCATTATTGATAATCAAAGTTCAGATCAGTCTTACCTTTTTGAAGCTTGGACATGGAATTTTTAAATTCTTAAACAGGTCAAAACCCATTCGAAAGGACTAATCTCGTCTTGAAGCCTACTGGATCCCTCTTTTTATTTTAGTAACAATGTATGTTGTAAAGTTTCAGTGTCCCATTCGATTCTTTTAGGGAACATCTATAACCGGATTTCCTAAATCCTTAATAGGTATCAAATATTTTATCATGTAAGACAACTTTTTTGAAAAGCAATAAGGTTTCAATAAAGGTCTTGTTTCTTATGATAGTAATTAGCATCACTATTAAATAGCATGCCTCAGACCTTCTCATGCTTTTGCTTTCCCACTGGTGGTAAACTTATGGCATGATTGTAGCCTTATTACATCTTATATAGAATACAACCGATTCTTAATGAATCGATGTGTCCACATAAGGTAGTATAAATTATATAACATAATATTTAACCCCTAATCATTTTCTGTATCTTATTTAATGCATCATTGAAATTTGAAGGTATAAAAAATTAGTTGCATGGTAATATATATTACAAATTAAAAATATTAATAGCCTAGATAGAAATGTTATCTAATAGAGAACACTAAAAATAAAGGATTGTTTATATCATTCTATTTGACCTCTATCATCTTGAAGTCTACTGGTTCAGTTACGGGTATTAAGTAATATAATGAATGTTCAAAGGAAAAATCGGGACTCAACAAACCTATTACTAACCCCCCTGGTCCACTTGGTTTAGAAAATAAGACTGATTTAGGTTCGAATAGCATACTGTTTTGATAAATTAGGTAAATAATAGATATACTCATGATTTCTAATGGGTATTTTATACCCATTGTAGTAACAATCTTGATTCATCCTGTCATATGGTTTTCGGAATTAAAGCATTATTTATCGTGTGCGGTGGTAAATTCAGCTTTTACCCACAGTATATCAAATACTTCAGTATATGGTAATGCTATAGAGTACTATTCGTACGAGTCCCAAACCTAATTAAACACTTATTAAAGGAAAATTACGGAGGAATCGCTGATTGACTTTACCCTGAAACTTGGGTTTTAGAACGAAAAGAAAACAGAAAATAGGTAAAACAAATACATGAGATAATTCATAATTCAATATTGTATTTGGATGAAGAGACTTATTATTTTCCTAGTTGCTTTAGTTGTCATAACAATTATTGTGGTCAAATATTTTGATTATTCTCATATTATTGAAAGTTATATAAATCCACTACAAAACAAAAAACAAATAGAAATTAGCTCAAATTACAAGGATAGGTTTAAAGTGGATCTCTATGTGACGGGTTTGTCGTTTCCCACTAGCATGATATTTGCAGATAATAATTCCATATTGGTAACGGAGAAGAATCAAGGTAATGTTCGCCTGGTATCTAATGGCACATTGCTAAAAGATCCTATTTATACAGTAAATAACATTGCAAATGAAAAAGAACAGGGTTTGTTGGGGATCACCTTATCAAACAAATACGAACTTAAAAAAGAAACTCCAACTGATTATCTGAATTTTAATTCAACCTCTTATCCAGTCTCCGGCATAAATGCATTAACTTTGTCTCACAAACCCATCAGTCACGATTCCAACCATGTGATTTACTTATATTTTACTGAGAAAATATATGAACCTAAGGATAACAATAGTACCTGAAGTACAACAAAAAGATTTGAATTATACTACCCGGAATAGGGTTTATGAATATACTTGGGATGGAATAAGTTCTTTCTCAAATCCAAGACTTATTATGGATATGCCTGCAGAACCGGGGCCCTATCACAACGGTGGGAAAATACACATGGATAAATCAGGCAATTTATATGCAGTAATAGGAGACCTCACGGCTATAAATAATACACTGCAAAACTATCCGGAAGGAAAAAATCCATCCACTTCTATACCTAATAATTCCTCTGTTGTTATTCGAGTGAATCCATCAATAGAATCGTTTATACCAACTCATTATCCACTCTATCCATATCAGTCTAACAATACTAAACTTAATTTCACAGAATACTATTATGCATACGGAATTAGAAACAGTTTTGGATTGGACATTGATCCTCTAACTGGAAATCTATGGAATACTGAAAATGGTGAGGATAACTATGACGAAATTAACCTTGTCCAATCAGGTTTTAACAGTGGATGGTCAAAAATAATGGGACCAATCCCAAGAAATAACAACACTTCAGTTTCTGATCTCGTTATGTTGAATGGTTCCCACTATTCGGATCCGGAATTTAGCTGGAGGCTGCCTGTTGGTTTAACAGACATTGAATTTTTAGAATCTTCATCGTTAGGTGGTGATCTAGAAAATAATATATTCGTAGGAGACATTAATAATGGGAATTTGTATTTCCTTAAAATAGATTCAAACAGATCTGGAATTGACATAAATAATAATGTTCTTGATAATAGGAATGTAAATGGACTGCAAGATTTAGTAGTAGACAATAAAGACGAACTAGAAAAAGTCATATTTGCAAAAGGATTTGAAGGAAGAATTACAGATATTGAAACTGGATTGGATGGTAATTTGTATATACTAACTTATTTTGATGGGAGCATATATCGAATAACCCACACAGAAAAGTAATACAAAATATTTCAAATATTGTCTTAATCGAGCTTTTTTCTTAAACTAAGAAATAGTAAAATTTTTGATACCTATATCATCATATTGATATTACGTAGAATGAGAGATTAAGAGATTTTACTTACACAATAATCAAAATTAGTCTCGTAATACATCTATTACTAAACCCACCGGACCTATAGTAATTTCAAGTAATTTGACTAAATCTAAGTAATTAGGACTAACTATTATTGCGGCATATACTAAACAACACTTTCAAAAGCTCCTTGTAGATGGCAATCATTACATCATTACCTCTACTATGTTTGTAATATTCCAAGTCTTCTGCTGTCTCAATCACCCTTCTTCTAAAATATGGGTACTCCATAATCAGTAAACGAAATTCGGATCAGATATCATATCAGTCACTTAATTTTTATGGAATTCAAAATAAAATGATTCAGAGTCAATAGGAAAAAAATGATTTAAATTGATACCCGATTGAATATATATATTATATCATAGTCTATTGTCTCTCTATTATCTCTAAATCAGCAATACCACGATGAGTTATTTGAAACTCATTTTGATCATTGATTTCTATTAATCCACTATTTTGCAAGATTAGAATTGCTTGATTGAAATATGTATGAACTGCCCTGGTACTTTCTTGCAATGTCTGTCTTGACACCCAAGGAGTTTGAACAATATGTTCACTATTCAATTTCCTCATGATTGCAATCGCTGTCCTTTTAAGATCATCATTGATACCACCTACATTTCCTAAAATAGACATACAGTCTGTATAAATATCGACCATATAACCTTAGCTTCAAGAAAACATCAATAGTTGCTCATTTGTATGTGTCTAGCTAAATAGGACCGAATCGATAAAAGTGGAATACAATACGAGAAATTTAGTTATCAAGCCCAAGAGAATCTAAAAGTTTAATAAATATCGGATCCATAGCAATTGACTATTCTTTAGTGATGAAAAAACATCCGAAACCACCGAGCCCGTTATTTACTATTATACCATTTTAAATGGGTTATAAAAGAATTCTCTATCAATAGGCAGTCAAAAAAATAGGATTTAATCTTATCTCGATTTTGCGGAAATTTCATATTGCATAATTTTTCGTGTCCAACCATACATAGGAAATAATAAATCAAATAAAACATTAAATAGATGGTAAATTGACAGAAAGCCAAGAGAGGCACTAGTCTTGGAATTAGCTGAAAAGGGGAAAAATTGTAGAGAAATCACGAAAGAGTTATTGGGGTTTCCAAACACAATCAAAACAGTCACTGGAACGTGTAGTTTACCATGACAGTAGAACCAGACGTTCCTTCGAAGATCGGCTTTATCAATTTGATGATCCTTGCAGCACTATTCGGCGCCTTATCTTCCCTGCTTACCGTGGGTTATATCACCCTCTATAATCAAGGAATCAAGATCTTTGAGCAAGTAAGCCTCATGGTGCTTAATATCAACATATGGCCACTTGTCTTACTCACTAGCGCGGGGGTATTAATCGGCCTAGTTATCAAATTTTTTGGTCAGAATGGGGGACTAGGAATTGCCCAGAGCCAGTATGCCCAAACTGGCCGAATCAATCCTCGCAAAGTGCCGAGCATTATGCTTCAAGCATTCATATCCCTATGGAGTGGTGCTCCGGTTGGTCCTGAAGGGCCTCTAACTTTTCTGACTGGAGGCTTTGGAACCTATCTTTCAGAACGACTCAGGCGCAATAAGGATGATGTTCAGATACTTGTTTATAGTTCCATAGCTGGAGGTTTTGGCGGCTTCTTTGGTTCACCAGTTATCGGAGCTGTTGGAGCCATCGAGTACATGTTCATTAAAGAACTGGATCTCTCTCGTCATTTGATTCCAGGCCTATTGGCTGCTGCTGTTGGATATGGCATTTATTCCGCAATATTGCAGGATTCATTTCTTGGACTTTACAGCTTCCCTAACTATGCTGCACCACGCCTTGTTGACTTGTGGTGGGCTTTGCTTGTTGGAATAATTGCGGGGTTTGTCGGAATCATGTTCAAATTAGTGTTCGGTATCATTCACCGTGTCTTTGCCCCCCTTGCCAATAGACCGGTTAGCCGTGCGGTCATAGGTGGTATAATCATAGGCCTCATTGGAACGTTCCTCCCACTGACCCTGTACTCTGGTCAAAATCAACTACTGCAAATTATCCATAACCCTGCCGCCTTTGGCATAGGAATCTTGCTCATTATGGTTGTTGTAAAAGCCCTCCTAACAAGCACATCATTTGCCACAGGATTTGATGGTGGACCCATATTTCCGTTACTCTTCATTGGCGGATGCTTGGGGCTTGCGATTTCCAAGGGCCTTACATTCATTCCAGAAGGTGTAGGAGTGACCGTTGGGATGGCAGCGGTTGCGTGTGCGGTTTTCCCGCTTCCTTTGACGATAGCTCTCTTACTAGGGTTTATGGGAGGACAGACAGATCTTTTGCCAGTGATTGTTATTGGGGCAGTCACCGGTTTCCTGATATCAAAAGCGATCACTCCCCTCCTTCCGAAACCTCATTCACAGCCGACTGGTAACGAAGAAGACAAGCAGCAAGCATCAAAATAATTTTGTCTCCGTTGGCAACGAATCAAAGCAGTCAAAGCATATAGAGGTTAAAAGAATCAACAGACATTCTTGCCTATGTCGTGAAACATAATAGATAGCAATAGTAACAACGGTGACATCATAGTAATTTTCCGTCGTTGCGTTTATCAATGCAAAATCAGTGTATTATTGGTGTTTTCATTTGCCCTCCCAGTAGTCTTCAAACATAGGAATTGGAACTGATTGAAAGATATTCGATAGAAAGGAAATGAATTTACTATGTTGTCATTCAGTAAATGGCTCAAAGACATCAACATGGATTGCAAAGGAAGAACCCATTTATTTCTAAATATTATTTGTTGTTTAAAATAGTGAGAAATAATTTCTATCATATGTATACTTCACATAATGATGTGGATATTTGTACAAGGGGTTCATAGAAACTGTCATAAATGGAAGCCAGATGGAATTTAAGATTGACCCTGAGGCTAAACTTTTCTAACCCTTTCAATCATATTTAGTTTATCCTGTAAATAATAATTTTTCTACAAATTAGACTGTTGTGTCTTGAGTTTCATTCTGACATTTAGACTCGCAACATATCTATTACTATATCCACTGGACTCGTTGACTATCTTAGTAACATCATTTAATAAGATTGACAAGATAGTATTTTACTGAATTTGATTTTTATTTATTTTAATTTTGCGCTTACCTTAATTATATGACTCATACTGTAAATAGCAGGACATCTCTCTTCAGCCATAGATAATCAGCTTTCGAAGTTCTTGGTCATTTATAGTATTATCCCCTTCGTGCTCATTTTTACCAATATCAATTTCAAAATTTATCCCTTCTGTAATAGGTTCATCTGAGATATCAAATGTTTTGGCAAAATTAACGTTACATTCTGCATTTATTCGTAGTTTATTGAGTTTGATGCCATGGCTTGATAAAATACTTACGAATGTGGTAATAAAACAAGAGGTTATTCCGGCCACGCAATATCCCATAGGTCCTAATCTGTTACCACTACCTCCTAAGAATGACGGTGAATCTATTTCTAGCATTTCCTTGCCTTTCTCATATGTTAGTTCTGTTTTGAACTGGTATCCTTTTTGAATGTCAAAATTCCATTCCCCTTCCAATTTTATCGGTTTCTTTAAAAATTGTGGGTCTTTATGTCCACTTTCTATGGTTTTTTGTATTTTATCAAGGTCGATGTTATTAATTATATTTGACATGGTAGTGTTATATCTTACAATTATTATTTAATAAATTCTATCTTTAACTACTTTTGAATAAATCGGTTATACCTTTCGCGATTATTGGGCCGCTGTAATTCCACGATTACCATAATTGAACTAAAGAATATTCAATGAGTTCTACTACTAACTGTTATTCTTACTACTTTAATATTATAATATATAAAAATTCATAAAATCCACACTACTTCACAGAATTATTTTAAAGAAATGAACATGTTATGTAGATTTTATAAAGCTATCACAAATGCATAAACAAAACGATTACTACAATAATTGTTATTTAAGTGCAACTAATAGCAATTAAACACAACACTAATGAAACACTGCAAACAATGCAGACATATACGCTAAATCTATCGGAAGATCCAAAAAACTATAACCATAGGCGTACACGAATTAAATCAAAGTGGATCGTGCAACAGAGCGGTGCACCTTATATAATTTGTTCTTTCTCATGACATATGCAGAGTGAAAAGGGCAATACATCAACTAGAAGCATATCCTATGGGATGATGCCTTTTCGGTGGCAAGAAGGAGAGAAACAATGACTGATCACAAGATCGGAACTCGAGAAGAGTGGCTTGCGGACCGGCTGGAGCTACTCAAGGCCGAGAAGGCACTAACGAGGCGAAGCGACGAACTGGCACAATGGCGGCAGAAGTTGCCATGGGTGCGGATCGACAAAGAGTATCGTTTCGAGACTGACGAGGGTAAGATGTCTCTTGCAGATCTCTTCGCAGGACGCTCGCAGCTCCTCGTATATCACTTCATGTTTGGCCCCGAGTATACTGGAGGCTGCCCGGCATGCTCTGCCATAGCCGACGGCTTCAACGGCTTCGCCGTGCATCTCGAACACCACGATGTAGCAATGATCGCGGTTTCGCGCGCGCCAATCGCCACACTTCAGGCCTACAAGCGCCGCATGGGTTGGACTTTCACTTGGGCATCATCGCTAGACAGCGACTTCAATTACGACTTCAATACGTCTTTCACCGAGGAGCAACAGCGCTCCGGCAGTGTCGACTACAACTATCGCCCGCTTAGCACGATCCCGGATTCGGAAGCGGGCTCAAATAAGTTCGCGACCATGAGCGGCACCGACGTCCTCACCTACACCCGCGAGGCACCGGGTATGAGCGTATTTGCATTTTCTGACGGCGTTGTCTACCATACCTACTCCGCCTATGCTCGAGGCCTTGATGCGCTTTGGGGGATGTATCAGTGGCTCGACCGGGCACCGAAGGGGCGCAACGAAACGGGGCTGTGGTTTCGTCGACACGACGAGTACACGCGAGATTCTCAATAACGGTCGACATATAAAACTAGTCGTCTTGATGATGATAATCAGACAAGCGCGATGACGGACACGGTAGCGAACCTAAGCTGCGGCAGTGTTGTGGTTAGAACCAATCCTTAGTGCATTACGATAGTATGTACTTGTCAACATACAACAACATAGTGCAAGTATAATCAGACAATGCCTTTCCTTTTACCACGCGTGTTAATGCAGTATACTTCTCGATCAATTGTGGGGTTCCTTTTTTTATAAAAGGTAGAAAGGGTCACTACAACAAGCCTTTAGATTGTGTTTCTCTATGATATAAACGAATGCACGGAAAGATGGATAATATCTATTGAAACCATCGAGAATTATCCTTAACCAAATACTATTCTGCAAAATAAATGAGTATTATCAATGGAAGAATTATCTTATAAAACGTAAAAAAGAAAATGAAAATCTAAGGAACATCTTTAGTTATTGATGAACCGTGAATGTCGTAAGCTGTTCGTGATTAGACTAGCTAGTGGATGTATTTGTATTAGAGTTTGAATTATTCGAGTAGGTAGGGTTATTTTCAGATGGTGGTCTAACATTATCAGTATTGGTAACATTGTATACTGGATTAGTAGGAGTGTTTGAGAAACAGTTAGACTTTGATAAGTTTATTCCCGTATCAGGAGTACACTTACCTTGAAGAGTCTGTGCGCTTATATCATTATAGGTCAAATCAAAAGATGAAATCCCCAAAAATCCTGAAACAATAATTATAAGAACCAATTTTATGGATAATTTATGAAAATATTTGCTATGCAGTTCTTGTTGGATATTTGAATTTCTCATTTATGACTATAGTATAGTATAGTATTTAACATTCAGCATTAGAATAATCGTGTTTATCTTAGGATTCAGCCAAAAGTCACACGATCATATTTCCCCCTAACAAGCAACAAAAGGGCATTGCTTATTTACTGGATCTAGAATTCATTAAAACTAGGTATAAAAAGAAAGTTATGTGTTAGTTCCATTTAGCGCTTGAACAATTTCATATTGGGATGTATAGGGTTCTGGGAATCCAATTCTATCGTCGGGACATTCTAATCCACCAATCAAAGCCTTTCTATCTACCCCATCGGAGATTCTAACAGTAGAATTATCCGGTGGGACATCTTCACCTAAAATTGGATTACAACTAACTGTATTATCGAAACTTGTTCCATTTATGTCTCCATATACTCTAAAACTAAATGTTGTTGGAATGGTGGGATAGAACGTCTCTGATTCATATACACCAAGTTCTCCAAATGCCGGATCTAGGTTTGAGGAGAGGGTTTTATTCCCAGCCATTACGTCTACCTTTAATGAATTTTCAAGTCCTGTAATTGGTTGTGTACCAGCAGCTTCTGCATTAGTTGGATCTGTTGTATTTGGTGATACAACTGTTAGTACTACATTAGTCTTGTCATCAACAGCGACCGGTTCATTTGCCCATTCCACCTCCATAAGATAATCTTTTCCATTTATAGAATACAGAGCTGTCTGATGTGCAAAGGAGGATTGTAAAGTCGGCAAAACTAGTAAAAGTGTGGAAATTCCAAAACAAAGGACCAGATTCCTGAGAATTTTATTGGTCAATGTTACCTCTAATATGCTTAAAGAGTATATAACCAATCTTGTTCAATCATCGAAGTAGATAAATGGGGACGAGAAATAGATTGCTTTTTTTATCCTTCATTCAAATGCCGAATTGGATTTGAATCTAATACAACCACGCATATTAGCGGATCTATATTCATGACTAGAATTACATTCTAGGTAACATATAAACTGGTCTTCTCACTTTTATTGGGCTACAAATATTTATCACACATATCCATTTTGTCAATATCTACGCAGTCTTTCTTCCAAAATATTTGTCTGGTATAATCTCTGGGATTAGAACTAGTAATAAAAGAAACAGACTAGCTTGTAAGTAAATGAATGAAAAAAATATAGCTACCAAGTAGGTTAATATCGTGGCTACTATACGTCTACTAGAGCTTTTCTCAATCAAAGCCTGTACTGTCTTGTCAACTAATTCTGGATTCCGTTTGGCATAATAGTAAATTGTATATATTAGTAAACCTGCAAGAATTGCATTGGATGAATATGCGAAGATCGAATTTTGTTGATCCATGTATTGTGTAAGTAAAGTAGTTGAGAAGGGCACTAATCCAATAATCATTAGAAATGAGATGTTAATCCAGATCAAAGGGCGATCTACATAAAGTATCCAGCGGAAAATTCTATGATGTGCAACCCAAAAAGCACCGAGTGTTGAAAAGCTAATCACGTAAGCTAGGAAATCAGGCCATAATTCAACAAATTTAGCAGAAAGTCTCTCTGATGCGTACTCTCCCTCTTCAAATAAAATGAGTTCTGGGACACTGATGTTAAACACCAATATTGTCATAATTATTGCAAATACTCCATCAGTAAGAGTTTCTAGTCTTCCCTTGCCAAAAACTAAGCCCTTTTTTTCAAAACCCATTCTAAATCAATCATTTACTAATAAACAAAAGTATGATAAGCGAGAGTAAAATTCTGAGTCTAAATAAAAGCGCATGCGAATATATAGGTAAAGTCATACTTATTAATAAATTAGTAGTCATAACATGATAGTTAGAAAGCAAGATTTGATACTAACTTGTCCACGATCTTACCTAGGATAGCCTGTAGTTTTGCCTGAAGATGTATACATTCTCATCAAGGATTAGTTTCAATGTCAATCATCTAATCCGTGTTCAACCATGTATTAATATTATCAGTAATAAAGTTATCATCAATTATTGTTTCTTTGAACAGACCAATTATGCCCTTCTTTAAATGGACTTTGTTACACTATGTAAGTTTACCGCATAATTAGAGGTTACTATTAATAGCTTTGTTCATTTAACTATAAATACATCATTAGATGATACCTATCTCTTTTATGAATACAAGAAACGGAATATCTTCAAAGTATGTATGAAATAAAATATGCTATAATGGTAACATTTATACTAGAACCTCAAATTGATTCAAAAACAACGTCGAAACAGCATTACTTTTGAAAACTATTTTTCTATCATGTGGTCAAATAATGCTGTTTAAAGGTTTCTAAAAATCAAAAAAGAAAAAAATAGAGAATTGAAAAATGTTTGTGGCTACTAAACTAGTAGTACTAGCCTACATGGGTGCTGTTGAGTTATCTGTACCCGTAACATTTCCATCTGTTGCGGTCATGTTTGAAGACATTGGATCTGTCGTAGAACCCATTTCACCATCTGGTGTAGTTGGAGCTTGGGCATTTGCTGCTGGTGTAAAAGTGCCCGCCATTAAAGAAGCTGTTGCAAGAATACTTGCGATTGCAAATAAGTAGATTTTATTCATGCAATTTTACCGTACAATTTATATCATTTATTTGTTATCTAAAATGATACTATATTTTTATGATGTACTTTTTATATAGTATGTTTGACTAGCATTGAGATTTCAGAAATTAAATTGATCGAAATGTTGTGAAGAACGATGGTAAATTATACCGGTGAATTGAATTTGATATGTCCGTTGCGAATGGAATGTTTATTACTAATCATTGGTTCTGTTTATATAACATCTATTTATATGTCTTTTATTGACTATCCAAGAACCATACATTACTACGATACTAGCATTTGCTATTCGTTAAAGTTTTTATATATTAAAATGAAACCTGGTTCTTACGTCACATTATCTAATAAATGATAAATACTACTGCTAATGATTTATTGACGGGAGCTAAAAATAAGCATTAAATATTAATAATATAAATATATAATATGTCAAAAGTTGTTCGTTCTAAACGCATCCAAATTAAAATGATATACAAGGGTGCATAGTCAAAAGGTAATCATCTAAGGTTCGTTTCTATGGTCACGACAAACTCATACTCAAGTATTTCAATTTACCTAATAGATTAGCATTTCTAATATCAGAAACTTATATAATAGCTACCTAAAATTGCTTTACTATCATTCATACAAATAATAATTCCAGAATGAAGTAAGATTGAAGCCATATTTATTGTTCCTTATATTAAAAAAATGATCCTGATGATGCTTCCATTTTTGACTATGAATATGGTGAATACTACATATTGACAAACCATATAAAAAACTGATCTCTTTCGATTGAAATACGATTACGGCTATTGTCATGGGGGTGAGCTATTACTAGATATCTTATTTATGTAATAATCTAAGAGAATTCATTGGAAAGAACATCTCAATAGTAACACGAAAATCAGAAAACTCTAACTACAAATACCAGAAAAGATCTGCGTAATCGTATTACTATGATCATAAACAAGATACAAAATGAGATGATATGGATTAAATATAAAATAACTATAAATGAGTAATAGTATGAAGCAAAAGTCACTTTTGAATTTCAATTAGAATAGTCATATTATTGGATTTACTAAAGACGTTTAGTAATGTGAATGAATGTATGATTCTTAAACGAACCATTTCGACCAAAAGGTATTATCATCAGGAGATGAGTCAATTAGATAGTCTGGCTGTTTATCAAGAAATGTGTCATTTACTCTAATCATTACTGCTGTTGTGTAATTGAAATCGAGGATATTTCCTATGAAAATAGGATTGATTGTTATCTCCACTTTATTGTCAGTCATTTTGTCTATTCTTGATAAGGGAAATGAATATTTGTTATTGATATTATCATAGATTGCCAAATACCATCCTTTATTTCTAAAATTAGAGTCGCTGCCAAAGTTAGGGATAATTAGGGTAAATACCTGATTCTGGCTGTTTAACGGATCAAGATGACTTATTAACCAAATATATGTTGATTCATATTTTTTATTTTTATTTGGATCATCATCCAAATTAATAGTGAAAGTCAAATCATTGTTATTCATCTTACTTATTTGGGTAGAAACAATGTCATAATACCCATGGATTTCAGGCATCTGAACAGTTTTATCAAGAGTAATGAGCCGAGTATCATATTTGGCATCTACAGTTTTCCCTATTAGGACTTTGGTCAAATTTATTGAATTGATAAGAAAAGGCAAGCCACCACCATCATCATCTTATCATCTTTATCATCTTTATCATTATCATTGTTACAATCAAGAGTGCAAATAGTATTAGATTGTAATTGGTTGTTATTGGTAAGGAGAAATGATATGATAATTGAAATTGAAAAAGAAATCATCATACTTATAGTGATTATTGATTGACGACTTTTCATAGTACGGTAATAATTTAACATTAAAGATCGAGATTAAGATTTTCCCCAATAACAAACCGCGATAAATACGCTCAAGGAATTATTGCCACGAGTAAAATCGGATCCGTAATTTTGATATCAAATATATCAAAAGTCATTTCTTTAAGGTCAGGTTTCATCAAAAAAAAATTGGACTCGTATCATATCGATTACTAACCCCACCTTGGCTTTTAGAGTTTAATGTTTTGTAAACTCGAGATAAAGATCCACTAATCACTATTGCTTATGATCTTTAACAATAATCTAGATAGTTCTTCTGGAGCAGTAATCATTGAATCATGACCTCTTCGAAGCTCAAAATAACCCCAGGCATCTGTTTCTTTTGATCTCATACTATGAAACATAGAATCTCCGAAATCGGTAAATGTGATGTAAGTTCTTGATAACCTCTTGGATTTGATTTCTTGGATCGATAAAACCTCGTCATGAGTATGGAAAGGCATTGGACATAAGCGACTTTTCATCCAATTAATATCATCCTCATTAGTAACTCCAAATTCCTCAGGTGTATAGGAGAGTACAAGCCAATCTTTGCCTACTTCTTTTAATCTTCTTTGCTCATAAATATCTCTTAACCCTGGTATCAGATCAAATGCACTCTTACCATCTTGTGGAATATATGCGTCAAGAAAAATCATTGATTTGATTCTATCAGGTATTTTCTCTGCTACGCCACTAATGACCATGCCTCCATAGCTATGACCTACCAAGACCGCATCATAAAGATCTTGATACTCAAATACTTGAACTATATCATTGATATGGGTAGATAAATTAATAGCTTCATATAATATTTGACTTCTTTCACCTAAACCGGTAAGTGTAGGAGTATAGATTTCATGATTGTATATTTTTAGAAAAGGAATCATCTTATTCCAACACCATCCTCCATGACAAGATCCATGGACTAAAACAAGCGATTTATCAATGGAATACTTTGACATACTATTATTATTGTAAAAATATATAAGAATATTTAGTATTATGGCTATTGGTAATCTAATTGGAAATAGTTCCAATATCAATACGATTTCTGCATTAATGAATTTTCAAATATAGACTGGATAATGGTAGAATCCACATTAAAGGATTGATATCGTCTGGAGGTCAACCGTTAAGAATAGGAACAATCCATTAAAAAGGGCTAAAGACACCGTGAAATAAAATTTGTACGATATTGCAACTACAAATTTATCAACCAATATTTCACTTCTACCTAGTTAAACTTTGAATACAGTAGTTTTTGATAGGACTCCTTGATTCAGTCATTTGTCCATACATGTAGGCAAACTTCCACCATGACTTTCACGATATTCCTTTAGCAATTGATCCTTTACATGCTCGGCGTTTTCCGTAATCAAATAGCTAAATCTCTTTGCTTTGTTTATGCAAGGATCTGACAACGATTCTAACAACGATTGTTTTAGGTTGATACTACTTCCAATGTATAGAATTTTCATGCTTGCATGAACCTTAAAGACTCCGGGTTTGTCAAGAGTTGCAGTTGTAGTGATATTAGAGTGATTAAAATCTAACCATTCAGACCAAACATCCCTTCCTTTCTCTTCTTTGTTATTCATATCCGGCAATTAACTTAAAATGACTATGTATAAAAAGAATTCAAGATCTAGTAAAATGCCAAGTCAATTTAAAACCTAATCTAAAACATAAACTTCTAAGAAGGTTAACAAAAAAGTTTTAAAGGCAACATAAACAAGTCCAATCATTAGTAGGAAAAATGCAACCGAAAACCACCGGACTAGTATTAAGTTGGACTATAAGACAGGATTAGTTAATGATTTATAGAATTCTGTTATTTTAAATGACCCCCTAATAGAACATACAAGAAGAAGAGTCGGCCCATTTTCCACTAATGACTGCAATTGAATTATGAGTCAATTAAAATCATAAAGTATCTTTCACAGCTATAACAACATTAAGAGATGAAAATAAAGCCACAAAAGTTCAAAACAGAATCGCACGTACTCAAGATTCAATAATTTTTATTTTGGTTAGTGCATTGTTCCTGGCCTTAGTAAATTCTGAATTAAATCAGAGTTATTATCAGGTAACAACAGACAACCTAGTCAATCCGCAATTGCAGGAATCATCCATATTGTAACAATTTAACGAAGATCCAGTCCAACATATTACCAAATAGAATTAAACATTGGTAAATGATCCTGAGATGTTTCCTGTGATGGGACTGGCGAATGTGGGGGAATAGTAGAGGTTGAGTTTGAGAGTAATATCACCATTGCATTAGAATCATTTAACAGTTATCAAATATTCAGGACAGATGATATGATAAAAAAACTGATGAGTTTCAAATCGTTGATGTTTGCACAAATTCCCAATATGAAGGTATGAAATATCTAGTTGTAATGTCAAAGTAGAAATCAAAAAAAATCATCATTTCTTTCTCCCTCCAGAAATTTTCATTATACTTAATATTTGTAACTATGGCCACAAAGGAGAAAGGAAATTTTATCTATAAGTATGTAAGTTATCTTTTATGAAAATTATTAGTGCTACTTCCGAAATTCCTAGTATGACCAAAGAAGAAGCAGAGAAATTTCTTGAAGGTAAATTGAATTTGCAGTTGGCCACTATCGATGAACAAGGCGATCCAAATATCCAACCGGTCTGGTTTTACTATGACAAAGATGGAGAAAAGCTCTGGATAAACACATCTAAATTTGCTAAGAAAACTCAAAATATTCTAAAGAGGTCAACCATCTATTTTTCCATAGACGATGAAAATCCTCCAGTTAGAGGAGTTAAAGGTAAGGGGGTTGCAACCATAATAGATGATTTAAAAACAGTCGTTCCACTAGGAGACAAAATTAGTTTGAAATATCTTGGTACTCTTGATCATCCAATAGCAAAAATGATTTCCGAAGATTCAAAGAAGGGAGGAGTTGTACTTGTAGAAATTAGTCCAAAGTTCTTTTCTACTTGGGATTATGGTAAAATGCAGTTTTGACCCGCTTATTATTAGATTGTTCTCGCTTTTGATTTAGTAATAAAATTCGAGAACAAATATGTCTCTTGAAGGATTGTGTTTGTTAAAATGATCTAACGATTTAAAGATATCGTTGATAATCAATTTTTGATTGATATAAAAATCCTGACAATTTAACTACCTATTCTTTTAGGAATAAGCCTATCGAAAGGCATAATATTAAATCCCCTACATCGAAAATCCTAACGAAAGGACCGATATATTCTTGAAGCCTACCAGTCATACTGTAATTTTACTAGTTATTAAAACCACATAGCAGAACTTAAATTATTACCTAGATCTCAGTAAAATACTTTATATCATCTTTGTGCTCAATGGTTAGAACAGATTAATAAAATCACATACCAGATAAACATAAATTGTAATTAAGGATCGGTATAGAATTTGTAAAAAAATAATAGGTTTGTCTAGTCCATAAAAGAAGTCTAAGGCTTTTTGTTCTTAGGATAATTCTCAATATATTTTTTTGATGATTTCATTGCAACTAAGAGCCCTAATAATACGATAAATGCTATTTGAAAGACTTCTATAGCAATTGCCATGTCTCCAACCATTCCTGCCCTTCCTGTTATTGGATTTTCTGGTATCCTTGTAATAACCCATATAAGTACAAATGCAATCGTTCCTACTATTCCAATGTAATCCCATATTTTACCCCAATTCTTTACTGTAGGAATTATCCAGAATATTTGTGCTAATCCGCCAACTAGAAACAAAACAGTCATTTGAGTATTATTAGCTGGCAGCATATTTAGATGAAGAATGCCCGCAATTCCTGTACATATCGCTGCTACTATGGAAATTAACAGAATCTTGTTCATTATTAGTACAAAGTTATAAAACTATATAACATATTAATAAATTGCTTATTATAAGATAATAGGAAAGATAGCGGTATCCACCATAGATCTTGTTTATCCTTTACTAGACTCTCTTCTTAGATCAAAAAATGATAATCTGGATAAATGATAAATAGGAATTTCTCATAAGTAATGCTTACACCTGAACCTCAAAGGGTGAAACTCAAGTCTCATCACTTTTGCGCGTAGTGAGAGAGAAAAGTAATAAAGGCTACAATCATGTGATAAGCATCTTGACAGTTGAGCAAATCCTGGTCATTATACCACAATCTGATAACCATGATGATGATGGCAAAAAAATAGATAGGTAACACTCCAATCTATCTTACCATTCTTGCATGAGAGAAAGATACAAAAGCATGAGAAAGTTCCCCATGCGAACTTCTAATTGATGCCTTTATTACTTCTTTTTCCTTCTTTAATTCTTGCTATTCTAGAAATTCTGATAGTTAAATTCTAAAATGAAAATTGACACTAATCATAAGTAGTTTTGTTACACTATACTATATCAATGACTGCTCAAAACTCTAATGAGTCATCAAATAGTTTAAGCAAATATTACAAAGCATTCATGAGAAAACTGACAATAGTCTCTAGCAGGTTAAGTGGTAAATAATTCTCGCACCAGATAAACACAATAATATGAAAATATTTAGGATCAAGATAAATTACTACATGAAATAAATGCAACCATTACCATTAGAGAAGGAACAATGTCACATAGGAGTTTTGTCTTTTTTTTATCATCTTTTTACAACCATCAAATGGATAGCTAGTCTTTGCTTGACAAGAAAATCCTTGTATCCAAAACCAAAGCCTAAATGATAATGGAACCGACCTGTCTTCTGAAAAGGTAAACATATCTATTCTTCCATGAGATCTCTTGTTGACAAAAATGGCTTGTGATTCAAATCCCTCAGGGACAACCATTGGTAAACTATTTAATCACAAAAAAAGACACTCCGTTTGATATTATGATATAGTCGATTTAGGTGAATCTGAAGAATCAGGTCCAGGTCCTATCCTTCACTATGGATTAAATGGGCCTTCTGCAACGATTAAGAAAGGGACAACATCTGAATCCATATTTGACATTTGACATTTGACTATGCTGGAGAGTAAACATAGTGCTGTCCTGCATATCACACCATTGGACTGTGATTCCATAATTGTTACTTTAAATAATAACTCTCTATTTGTTCATACATATACCCTTACTACTCTCTATGTACTCTATAAAAGATCCCTGCTTTGTAAATATGTTTCAACTCTAGAGCAACTATCAAGATTCTCTTTATTATCTCGACAAAAATTGTCCCACACTCGTTTTAATTGCTTATCACATAGTTCGACAGCAATACCTCTCGGAACATCCCAGTTACAAACATCTACTAGTTGATTATTCGTTGAAACTATCTCCATTAGATGTAAGTCATTTTCCTTTTGTATGGATGTCTCATCA
Organism: uncultured Nitrososphaeraceae archaeon; assembly: GCA_963850055.1. GTDB lineage: Archaea > Thermoproteota > Nitrososphaeria > Nitrososphaerales > Nitrososphaeraceae > Nitrosocosmicus. Next base: position 139,804 of record CAWKJS010000034.1, read on the forward strand.
ATGGACATTAATATTACCATCACTGACAAAGTCACTACTATCAGTACACCTGCGATTCCAATGACTATATCCTGCTTTACCATTTCTTCAAGATAGAAAAAAGGAAAATTATCTATATACCATTGTTATGGTTCTCATTCTCTGTTCTAAGAATGAATTTTCATAGAAACCAACATTAATCCTATGCACTATCAAATTACGCATCCATTTCGTAGATGTATTTTGAATAAAGTATGTTCATAGTTAGAATCTCTCACCGACATAATGACATGAAAAGACAACCCAATAAACTATATTATTACTTTTATGACCAAAGTATCAAACTCGTAGGATGAAAATGTAATGCCCAGAAAGATTGAGAGTATAATACCAGATAAATTATAGGCAGCACATAACACACATTACTCTGGAACCCTTCATTGGATCATCAGAAGATAACGGAGCAAATAAGTTTGGCAGATCTCAAAGATATTGATACCGCTCTTAAACCTAGCTGCAAAGGCATGGATCCCCTTATTTTCTCCTCATTTCCGAATTTACAATAATCTGAAGCAAAGGTTTGGATCATAAGAGGGATTACCATAATGGTCGGTTAGGCAGTTGATAATATTATTTCTTAAATAGCAAATCAATCAATCAGATTTATGGATTATTCTTAGCAGGTCATGAGCATATTGCAAACCCAAATTCCATTCTTAGTCCAAAAAATGAAAATCTGGATCAATAATAAATAGGATTTCCCCCTGTTATGAAATACTCAGACTCATTTAATGCGATTTTTGTGACGACACAAAATCTCGGACAAAAGTAATAAAGGCTACAATCATGTGATAAGCATCTTGACAGTTGAGCAAATCCTGGTCATTATACCACAATCTGATAACCATGATGATGATGGCAAAAAAATAGATAGGTAACACTCCAATCTATCTTACCATTCTTGCATGAGAGAAAGATACAAAAGCATGAGAAAGTTCCCCATGCGAACTTCTAATTGATGCCTTTATTACTTTTCTCTTTTCTTATTAAATATCTTACTATAAAAATTATAGGATGTTAGAAATACAGACGGATAATATCCATAAATTTTGATTAATTTAAGAGTATATAATTAGATACCTACGGCTCAGTATTACAGTCAAATGAATTTGAAGCACAAAAAAATAAATAATTAAAACAAAATAAAGTTATTGGACTTTAATGTTTGTATCTTGGTATACCAGGAAGTTAAACAATAAAGGTTGTTCTTTGTTTGCTACTGGCCACTTTTTATTATTATTCTATCACATTAAATAATCCCATCCATCCCAAATCTGAAAATTCATTTATGTGCGAATGGAACATGTATTTTCCAGGATAAGGATAATTGAATTCGACTATGCCTCTATCGCCTTGACCTAATGTCACTATGTCATTTTCAAATGAAGGTTCTTTGGAAGTTCCACTTGGGTAGTACTTATACATATTTCCATGCAAATGAAACGAATTGACTTGGTCAAACTCTAACATATTAATCAGGTAGATACGATAATTCGTGTTCGTGTTTATAGGAATTGGGTTATCTACATAATCAAATGCTTTTCCATTAGCTGTATAGACCTCATTTCCGTGTTCAAATTCTTGTGGCATATAGTCTTCTCTCACTTCTTCGGGAGTTGGAATACGGCTGGGACCAACTCCTTCTTTTTCATAGTCTAAATCATACCCATTCATCATCATAACCATCTCAGTCATATTCTGTCTGGGTGATTTTGGATCAATAATAAAGGCACCGTACAAACCTTTGTTTATATGCTGATCAATTGGGGAAACATGACAGTGATATGGATAAACACCATATGGCTGTGCTGTAAAGACAAAAGTAAAGTTTTGACCGGGTTTAATATATCCTCCAGGCCCATCAATTCCATCCATATTAGCAGGATGTGTGGAATGTAAATGCAGGGAATGTGTATGGTTGTTTTCTTTACTGTTTATTACATTTATCTTTACTAGATCGCCCTCTGTTACTCGCATAGTAGGACCAGGTATCGTGCCATTAAAAGTCCATGCATCAAAAAATGTTAAACCATTACTTGCAATTGGTATGGATTGATTTTCTTCAATAATTAAAGTAAACTCCCTAACTGTTTGATTAATTCTGTGATCATCATCTGCTGTTGGAGTACCACTAGATTTGACATGACCACAGTTAAAAAAAGTCAAATATTCTATTGAAGATGGTTTCTTATCGGTATCAGGACTACAATTCTTAATTTTGTCATATTCCTCAGTAGAAATTAAATTCTTGCTGGCATTATTTTGTGCTACAAGAGAACTGTCGTTAACCAAATTACTTTGTGAACCTGAATGAGAATTAGGATTTATAGTAGAATTTATCTGTGAATTCTCATAGATTGGTCCCTGAAAAGTCGTCAAACTATTAGTTGCCATTATAGGATAGAGGTAGAAAGATAAAAAATATACAGTAATAAAAGCTACTAATAATGGGATAAGATTTATTCTCAAAAAAATTGGATTTAGCATAAATAAAACCTTTGATTTATCGCGATATCACATTATATTACTTGTATGGTAACTTTTCACTTATATCTTTTAATGCTGAAATTGCTGTATCAACTGTCATGGTTGGACCTGCTGTCCATACCAAGAGGGTTTGTTCTGAACCCGTATCGCGGGCTAAACCTCGAAGATCCTTAAAAGAATATGTACTATCTATTGAAAATCCATTAGTTCTAAAATCCTGGACATATTCATCGATATCTTTCGTTGGAACCATAAAAACTCCTGCTGTTTCTATGTTGTTATCGGATGTGTTCGTTGACGATGGAGTATTAGTGGCCTGGATCTCTTCATTTGATGGAGTAATAGTACTAGATTCAATAACTGTGTTATTTGCGTTTGAATTTAAGATATTGGGTTGATCTACTACTTTAATATCCCCCTTCATTACAAATCCTTTTTGTTCTGCTTCTTGTTCAATATCGGGACTCATATATCCAAAATCTCCTACCGTATTGAAAACCATTGGGTTAGATGCAGTAAACTCGGGTAACGTTCCACTATCAAATAAACTTTGATCATTATTTATTATAATTTCATGTTCGTGGCTAACATCGCCGCTAAACCAAATAACCTGGGTTCCCTTGTTTATTATTGCTGTTTGGGGTAGAAAAGATTGCTCAATGAATCTGTTTTCTTTGGCTTCCCCATTGCCATGATGGGCTTCATCAGGTATCAATATTATTAAATTTTTGACATTATTTCCTAATACGGCTGTTCCTGTATCGTAAATGGATTTAGCATCTATATTCGGTTGAGTTTGTGTAGTATTTAATGTTGTAGCAAATGCAATAATGTCATCATGGGAGTTATAATTTAAACTAGTTAATGCCACCGTCAAAATAAATATAAAAATTCCAGACAAAGCGATCGTTTTATTTTCTTTATTTAAGGTAATAATTTTTTTATACATCTGTTTAGTTAAACCATTGGTAATATAGTATATATTCAACAAATTAGGTTTCCTTGAATATTTCTTCATACCACTAAAGTAAGTTTCTACAAATTATTATGTAACAATACATCGATCAGAATTACAAAAAAATAACCAGAGAAAAACAGAAAATAGTTTTGAATCAGAATAGCAAACCTATTCCTATCGCGATAACACAAGATTAAATGTCAGATGTAGATGGGAGTGTAATTTAGCATGAACAATCACTATTTTTTTGAATAAATATTCAAGAATAAATAGCATTACGGTTAGTAATATGCGGATTTATAATATAAGGCCCGAATATCGACAATTATTTCTATAATACTGATTTTCAAATACAGACACGATACTGTGGAATCCAGATTTAAGGACTGATATCGGATTGAAACCCACCAGGCGAGTATCAAGTATTGCGCAATTAGATTTCATTACATTACGAATAAAAATACTTTGACATTTAGATCATAATATATTTAATACTAAACCCGCAGGGCCGGTTAGGTAATAGGGTTATACTAGATCAAATATTATGAACATAGCCATTTAGCCACTACTGTTTTAAAGGGAGATTAAATGCCACTTGTAAATTTGGATGTACTTTTCCATGAACGATTTCCATAATTTTCGAAGGTTGTGAAAAGTTCTCAATATTTTCTTTTAGCTCATATAATGATTTTTTGAGAGAGGGAACTGTGTTATTATCTCCGAATGTTGCATCTTTAGACTCTAGTTCTTTTTCATAAATTTCATTCATCCTTATTGAAGTTTCCAAAGCATTATCATATTGAGATTGGTCTTTAAGAAGTTTAACAGGTTGATTCCCTAAATCTGATGAATCATGACTAGAGTGATTATCTGTATCTATCATTTTACTGCCATTCATTTCTAACATGTTGGCTAATGAGAAATTCATATTAAGCATTACATTTGAAGGTATTCCAAATGCATAACCATATTTTCTAAGAACTTCATCTCCTAAATTAGCCATCATTGTTGCGATTATAGTATTGTTATAGAACTGATCACTATCAATAAGAAGAGAATCCTCGCTTACGAGAATATCATCAATTATCTCGTAAATGTTATCTACAGCGGCATTGGACAAAGATTCGCTTGCATTAGTTGAACTATCTACCAAGCTATTGTTTATGAGACGGTTTTCAATCAATATCATGTTTATGAATGTAAGAAAAGTTGAATTGTCATCGGTATCAAAGTTATGAGCAGTAACAATAATTCCAAATATATTTACAAATAACAAGGACAAAATTAAGAAAAGTGACAAAAGTAATTGGATTTTCATTTATCGAACACACGTATATCCTGTATGTAATATCAAGATATGCATTCAAAGATATTAAAAAAAATAAGATTAAGATTGCTGACTGGGCTTGAATGCAACTATACGTGAGTTACCTGTATCAGCTATATACACGGTCCCAGATTCTTTATCAACACCTACCCCTTCGGGATCAAGTAATTGTCCATCACCAGCATCTTCACCACCAAATTGCGTAATGTATTGACCGTCACTTGTAAACACTTGAACTCTGTTGTTGTTCTTGTCAGTAACGTAAATATTATCGTTACTATCTATAGATAATCCAGAAGGCCCTTGGAATTCACCATCGGCTACACCTTTTGTGCCCCATTGAGAAAGGTAGGTACCATCGTTACTAAACTTTTGTATCCTGTTGTTGCCATAATCAGCTATATACACATTTCCACTGGAATCTACTATAGAGCTTTCAGGATTTGAAAGCTGGCCATCACCTTCGCCTTCAGAGCCCCATCTATTTAGAAATTCACCATTTGTTGAAAATACTTGAACACTTGGTTGGTCCCTGTCTGTTACAAACAGCTGACCTTGTGCATCATTTGCTGGAACATGTGGATGTAAAAATTGGCCATCACCTTCGCCTTCAGAGCCCCATTTTGCTAGGAAGGTACCGTTACTATCAAATTTTTGGATCCTATAATTGAATTGATCTGCCACGTAAATATTACCTTCAGAATCCATTGACAAGGCTGATGCTTTGTGAAATTGGCCATCACCTTCTCCCCCTTCTCCAAATTTAGCCAAGAATTTGCCTTCTGGATCAAATATTTGGATTCTATGGTTTGCATAATCTGGAACAAATACCCTTCCATCAAAATAGTCAACATCATTCTGACCACTAAATTGGCCATCACCTTCGCCTTCAGAGCCCCAATTAGTATAATAAGTAAAGGATAGATTCTGAGGTTGAGATATAGATTGTCCAAAAGCCATCGGAGAATAGAAATCCAATGTTGCCATCAAAGTAATACCAAATAAGGCTAATACCAGGGGTGTGAAATATCCCGATACTCGTTTGCCTTCAATGACATCAAACAGGTTCATAATTTGTTCATTTTCAAGACTTTTCATACTAGTTATATTCCTTTTATCATACGACATATTGTTATACCGAATGAATGTTACTATTAGTACTATAAGTATTTTTCCATAATTCTTATTGTTACCATTTTTATTTACATATTCAAAATAAGTAGTAATTTATCATCCATTTTAAAAATCATAATTTAATGGATTATGAGGTTAGCCCGATGTAATCAGTCAAGCCCATTATTATTTGTTTGAAAGTATCGACTGTACCTTTTCAATAAAATTATCCCTGTTAACAGGTTTATTAATTATGTGATCAATCTTTATACCAGGCATCGAGTCAACCCACTACTTTACTACATCTAATGCAGTAACGAGTAACACGTCAATATATGGATCGACTGCTTTTAGTCTATAATATAATTGGATCCCACTCATGTTTGGCATTCTAATATCCATTATGACTAAATCATAGCGATATGGTTCCACCTTCATAAAATGCATAAATGCTTGGGTAGGATTAGAGAAGATCTTTACTTTGTACCCTTCTTTTTTTAGGATAGACTGAAAAGAGTATAAGATATCTTCATCGTCATCAATTATCAAAATATTAAATGATCCTTTTTTTATATATGTAGGATACTGGTGAGGAATAATTTTTTCACTTCCAATTAGTTCATGGGCATAATCACCAGATAGCATATGAGTTGTGTGTTTTGGAAGAAATAGAATACACAGATTCTAGTAGTGTTTCATAATCTTTGTGAGTTGATAAGTCAATTTTTTCTATTCTATATTGGCTAGTGAACCCCTTATTTAGAATAATGTTGTAAAGGGTTATCCCCAATAAAACATTATCAGATGAGGCCACTCCATTTAATTTTGAACAATAATTAACCACATGTCCAAACAAATCAACATAGTTTACCGTAGAAGAAATGGCGATTTCTACTTCACCATACTCCATGCTTATTCTAAATTTAATCGGTGGTAACTCCTCTTTACCAAGTTCTGTATTTAATTCGGTACATGCATATTTCATTTCAAAAGTGCAATTTAATGCTCATGAAATGATGAATCATTCGAAATATCACTTGTTTTGGGAAAATAAAAGAAGAGATTATCCCCGCCATTTTTGACTATTTTACCTTTATAGATAGTAATTATTGAAGACACTGAGTTAAGAAAAAGTGAATAATATTTTCTCAATTTCATAGGATTCTTAATCTTTGAAATTTCTCGCGTTGAGTCAACAATATCTACAAATCCCACACAGTATTTTTGAGAATAATTGATAAAGCTTATTTGATCCTTATCCGTTTAACCTAAATGAAGTTTGGGTTGAGTTATAACTTCTCTGGAAGGAAATTCAGAATTGGTTTTAGATAATACTTCATCTTTTCTATTAAAGAATGGAGGCAAAGTATCCGAATTTACCATTAGTAATTTGTTAGTTAATATTACCATCTTATTATACTTGTTGTTATTTTCGAATTTACAACAATATCATTTGTGATTCAAAAAGTTTTACCTAGTTTAAAAAGAATATATTTATAGGCAGATTTCTATACAAAACTATTGGACAGTCATGTAGAATCTAATTACTCCGATCCAGACCAAAAACGCTGTATTGTGGTTATAGATGATGAGATAGATTTGCTTACTGTTTATAAGAAAGCATTAGAAATGTCCGGATTAGTTGTCTCGTCGTTTTCGGATCCGATAGTGGCACTTGATGAGTTCAAGATTAACCATTCCAAATACAGGTTAGTAATTACAGATATCCGCATGCCCAATATGAACGGATATGAATTAATCAATCAGATTAAAAAAATTGATCCTTTTATAAAAGTAATCTTTATCACTGCGCAAGAGGTTTCTAAGTCAGAGATAATGTCAAAATTGGATGATGGAATATTGATTGACGAATATATTAGTAAGCCGGTATCGTTAGAAAAATTAAATCAAGCAGTATTTTCAGTAATCAAAAGCAACCAATCAAAATTGGATGCCTAAGATCCAGTAGCATTTATTTAATTGCATCAAGTTATTACCAGTCAGCCTTACAAGTATTAATCTAGAATATCTTTTCATTCAATGATGATGCGGTATAAATGGGAATCGTAAAAACAAAAGTGGCCCCCTTTTCTCCAACGTTATTCTGAGCCCATATTTGGCCCCCATGTGCATTGACAATGTTCTTACAAATGTATAATCCCAGCCCTGTTCCCTTTACTGATTTAGTAATGAATTTTGAAAATAATTTGGTCAGTATATCTGGATCAATCCCTGTACCTGTATCTTTTATAGTAACTTTTGCAAAATCTAAGTCATTGATTCTATACTTATCTAATTTTAAAATAATTTGCTCATTCAGATTAGTAAACTTTATGGCATTATCAATTAAATTTGTAAGAACTTGTAATATTCGTGATTTATCAATTTCTACGACAAATTTTTGGGTAGCTAGGAAAGGGTTCTTAATTGATTCTATAATCTCATTTTCATGGAATATCAGTTTTACAATTTCTTTTTCTATATTTTCACCCGTTTTGGGATCTGAAGTATATTTTTTACCATTTATTCTAAGCTGGTTATTAAAGTCGACAACGCTATCGTATAAAAATTTTCTCATATCAATGGGTTCCTTATCCAATTTGAGGGAGTTCGATTCTATTTTTGTAATATCTAGTACATTATTTGTGAGCTTTGATAGCTTATTGGTATTCCTAATGATAATGTCTAAAAGTTCGTTTAGATGTACAGGATTTACCCTTACCTCATCGCCTGGCTCTTCCATAACCATCTGATTCAGAATAGATTTCATAACTTCAGACATCATTAAAATAGGTTGTAAAGGATTTTTTAATTCATGAGCAGCTATGTGGATAAAATCATTCTGAAGCGACTCACTCTCTCTTAATTTTTCATTAGCCTTCTTTAAATTCATAGAAATCTCTGTTTGATTCCACAGATTCTCAAAGAATAAGACATATGATAATACACCAGCCTTACTATTCGAATACGTCGATAGTCCAATAGCATCATAAAATGTATCTTTAGAATCATCCCTTAGTTCCATGACTAAGGAAATCTTTTTGTCAACAATCAAAATAGTTGATCGGGTTTCAAGAAAACTTTCAATGTCTCTAAATTCGATGTTAGTAAGTTTTAATTCGTCAAAATTCTTCTCCAATGCTAACTCTTCAATAATTCGTAAAATCCTCTGATCAGAAGGAATAAGTGCTTTTAATTTTACGCCATTGACTTTTACTGATTCAAATATGGAAGAGATCAATCCCACTTTATGCTGCCTGATAAATGCCCCGGTAGAGGGAAATATGATCATTATCTCTTTCTTAGAAGATCTGTACGATGGTCTGATAAAGATCGTGGATATTATTGGATTTTGATATAATATCTATCCTTTCAGGATCATAACCAAGGTCAATATCATTAATGAGATCTCCTACATCTATTCCGTTTTTCCACAAATCTTCAAATATGGCTTTATAATGTCTAATATATGAAGGGTCGTTACTGATTAACATACTAGTAATCAATTTATCATGATTTGAAATATGATTACTCTCAATATTTGAAAGGAAAATTTTGTCCGTAACCAAATAATTAACTATAGGGAGATTCTTGATGCTCCTTATTTTAATCCCCATGTCCATAAATAATCTCAATAATTCTACATCTTCCTTTCCATTAACTGAAACAATCCATCGAATCCCTTCATGATGTTTGTTATCGTATCTATCCATTATCTTTTGATATACAATAAAAAGTGACTGATATGCTAGCTTAAGCATATTAATATCAGAACAAATCAGTACTTCATCAGAGTTCTCAGCTAAACCATGAATATTTTCATAAATCTCATTCCAATTATCTATTACCTTCGTAGAGATTCTTTGGTAACCTTCTTTGATTTCTCTTATTCTTAGTTCCGCAGGAATAGCTTTGTCCCATAGACTCTCGAAAACCTCTTGTTGCTGTTCTATGATTTCCATCACGTTGCTATAAATGAGATGTGCAACCGGCTGAGCTTCCTGCAAATTTGCGGTTGCTATGTACTCTTTTTCAGTTACAGCCATACCACCTTTCGCATTATCAATATGACGAAGTTCTGCAATTTTCATAAATTCCTGACAATATTGTAGATTAATGTTATTTATTTCAGTAATAAATCTTATTTTAACTCCTCTCTTATTAGCGTCTTTAAATCCCTTTCTTATCGGATCCACGCCCATTCCAATGGAAGGACCTTGAGAATTGGTATAATTATCCCATTTTACTGATGTATTGCTTAAAACTTTTAGAATCATGTTAGTAGTTTTCTCGGTGCCATATATTACCTCAGTTCTTTCACCTAGTTCATTAGGCTTATTAGTTGGACTTAAAGGAGTGGCTTTATAATCGCCAGTATTATCTTCATTTTGACCATCTTTGTCATCTAGATCTCGATCAGACATATCCGATCCACCGGTATGAATTTGTGCAGTATATAAGATGACTCACGATATTGTATTTGAATTAAAATACTGCACTATATAAGACTTTGTTTAAATTTTATCAATTTCTTGTTGCTGGTAAGTAATATCACAACTTGTCTACCTATCTGACTTCTAGTTAACGAAAGTATTCTGATTCAAATCCTTCTGTTGCCTTCAGACAAGATGTATACCGACTAATGGTTCAAATGACCTTTGCCACGGGAATTAAAATAATGTTAAAGGGCCAATAATATTTATTAGTGATTTTGCTATTGAACGAGATATACTACATATTACTATACGAGAATAAATTATATCATTCAAGAAGAAGTATATCGCATGATTATTTATAATTTGATGAGATCCATGTATATATCGTTCATTAGTATTAGTATTAGTTACAAATTCTTTATATTCTTGAGAACTAGTATTAGTCGCCGAACCATGCTATAGAAACTTAAGGTTAAAATCTGATGGATGATCATTTACTAATTCCGGTTGCCGTAGGTATGAAAAATGAAGCTTTGAAATCAAATATACTTTATACCAATATTTTTCTTTATGACAACAGACTCACAATATATCTCTTACTTAACCCACCGAGGTCATTAAACACTTGGATTCAAATAATTCCTGGTTCTATATGAGATTAGATAAAGAAACAGGTAAATGATACGCCCCAAAGTTAGGAACAACTATCAAAAAGATCGACCTCAAAGTGAAAAACCAAGTCAATCGACAGATAATAAAGGAATTCTTTGACTACCTATAATCTCAAGACACTTCAGAAACTATCAGAATGGTGAGTTAAAAGTATCAAAAATTTTTAATAATAGAGTATATAGAACTCCACTGTGTCTAATGCTGGATTAACTCACATTGGACTCAACTATGACAAATAATCATTACACAAAACTATTCAAAAATCAATTTATGCAAATAAGAATAATAGTTACGGTTATTTTTTTCTAGTCTGTGATGGTAGCAGAATGATAAGGGGCTCCACATTTCGGACACATTGCGTGATCACAAAGACATTCTCTGCAGTAATCATTACTCTCCTCAAATTCAGTTTTATCTCCTTTATAATAACATATCTCGCATACTAATTCCACCATTGTTAAATAGATAAGTTATCGCAACTTAATAATTTATTTATGATTTTTATAGAAAGAATGTCATTGATAATTAACTTTTCTTGATATAAAACTTCCCATGGTCACAATTGCCTGTAAGAAAAGTTTATCGAAATTAAATATTCCCAATAGGATATAGATTGATGATCTTGTATTCCATGTGCTAACTAATTGTATTCTCTAATACCTATTATCCTACAAATCTTGATTTATTGCAAGAATAACTAAATCATCATAAAATGAATTAAACCACAAAATAAATGAAAGGAACAGTTCCCATAAATTAGTGGATTAGAAGCCAGTGTTTCTCGTGTCAAATATTATTGTTCAAAGGTATTGTCTGTCAATGTAATTTCTTGACTAAAAACAAAATAGCCCCTATTGGTATAAAAAGAACAAAAAGTAGTAACAAATAAGGAGTATCTTCTACATATAAGTGGCTCGAAACTAAAAGTATTCCGTAGATATTTATCACTATTGATGGGGCAACTAGTGCTACTATCAATAATTCATAATATTTGGTAATTATAGATAATGATGATGGCGTTAATCGATTCATTGGAGCTCCTTGATCAACTGCCGCTGCTGTTTTAGACGCACTTTGAATTCTCAATCCCAAAATAAAGGACGATGTACCTATCAGGAAAGAAACTGCAGTAAGAATATTACCTGTAAGGCCAGGGACTATAGCTAGCGGCGCACCTGTTCTTGTTTGTGACTGTAGTTGTTGTTGTGCTTTTGAAACATATTCAATATCAAGTGATAGTAAAGAGAAGAAGATAAGTAGGAATGTAAATGTTAACAAAGAAAAAAACAATATGTTCATTAAATGACTAGCCAACAACTTTATCACCAAACTCACAAATTTATTCATTATGAAAAATTCGGTATAGGCTGAAATATCGAACATCCATAATCATTCAAAATATGAAATCAGATTGCTAATGCAAATGCCTGGATATTCATGCAAATAACTGTTTATTATTAATTAACAAAATATTGCCCAAGATTGAACGTTAAGAATCGGGTACTAGAAGCCTATCTCAAATTTTAAGGGGTATAATATGAGCATAACAACAAAATAGAGTAAATGATCCCATATATCTAATGGATTTGAAGTCCACGGGGCCAACTAACCAATTGGGTTCAAATCATTCGGGATTGTATGCTGTGTGAGAAGACATGAGGAATTTAACAGGATATCACAAATTAAGAACGTTGAATGCAATTTGGGAAATAATAGATTATAGGATATTTATTACTTCATCATCCTTACGATGAGACACCTCGGCAATCATAATGCATCGAATTTCTTGTCTGTTATTTGAAATGCAAAACAAAAAATTAATTTATACCGTTTGTTTTACATAATATTTTATCTGTTACTGATATCTAATATTAATCACTTTTTCACTTAAATGAAAAATAATAAAATAGGCTAAGATAATACCGTCAATCCAACAGGTTTACTACAAAGAATCGGAGTAATAAACTCTGTATTGTCAGATTTTGCTACGCTATTTGTACATCAATTGATATCAAATATAAGAGGAATACCAAAATGAAGATAACAGATTATTATTTTTGATTGACAAGAAACATGATTTCTTTCATCATATGTCTCCTAAAAAGATTTCATGTATTTCATCTCGAGAAGGTAATAGGAATTTTTGAGAGTTAAATAACTTACAACCAAATAACTCTAAGTACTTTTATAAAGAATATCAAATGACAGAATCATGATATTCAAATCTCAAATTTCCTCAATGGGCAATGGAATCCATCATGGAGGACTCATATCGTCTTGAAGTACCCTACTCCGTTTGATATCATCGCTCTCTAAGATCTAGATTATAATTCGGGGTAAACATAATAGTATTGGATTAGCATGATCTATCCATTCTTCGCTCTTTGAGTAGTAGAAGAGGACGCTACTGCATGAATTTGCTTTTGATTCTTCCTAAAATTTATTATGCCAAAGATCGATATGATTATTGACAAAAATATTACAAGGTATAGAAAAGTCAAATTTGATGTAAAAATATCACTTTGGACATTTAGGTTACTGGGGTTCAAATTTTGGTCCATTGATTCTAAAGAGGGTGGAGAAGTTACTGATAAAAATGAGGCAGCGACAAGGACCAGTATACCTAATACTGATTCTATTTTTAAGGATTTATTAATTTTTCTCAAGAATACTATACTGTTTGACTTTATATTCGAATCCTGATGAGTTCCTGCACTGGCTTTAATATTGGCATTACTAGTTGAAATTAGTTTTGCGTAATTATATATCTTGACTTGGTTATAACGACCGAGGAATATCATTGGAAAAGCCAATGAAAGTTTTATTATAAGTATTAGACCGTAAACGGAAGTAATCAAGGATGACAAATCTTGTAAGTGTACAAAGGCCAAGTACAATCCGGTTATGCCTATTACACTGATAGCAGTAACAGCGATAAAAGAGAAGTGCATCAAACCCCGAGTCGTTTGTTCTAAAATTCTCTTTTCTGATCTAGGTGGTACAACATTTGTATCAATATTATTGTCATCATCTGTAGTCATAAAATTCCTCTTTGTAAATAAGACTGTAAGGTAGAATAATCCACCTACCCATATAGATACAGACATGAAATGAATCCAATCTACTGAAACCGCTAAAGATGAAAAAGAATCCAATGAGTTACTATGACTTACCATACTATTTGAATAAAGATTTAATGAGCTCAATACAAGGATGGAAATCAAAAGTATCCGATCCAATTTACCGTAGATAAAGGCAATTTGGCCCGAGTTTTGATCCTGCCCTTGATTCAATTCTTTTTTCTTATTGATCTTTCTTCTTATCTTGATGCGATATGATATTAGGATACCAATTATCATAAAAGAAGTAACAATCCTCAACATCCAAACATCTCCAACAGGAGTTGAATAAATAATCCAAAACGCTGATGGCACATCAAGTTCCAAGTTTTGTGCTAATTCATAAGACGAAAGTAGCATTATTCCCGAAGAAAACACGATAATTGAAATACAGCAAATCAGAAGAAAGACCACCAACTTCCCGGACGTATAGTAGAAAGAGGCAGGAACGAATTGACTTACATTATTTTCTTGAGATTTTTTATTGTTACGAAGAGCTCTTTGTAAGATGAGATGATTAAATATTAATCCAATAAGTGCAACCTGTGAAATAATTAGCATAGCCTTTAACACTGCGTCATAGGTAGAAGTTACCGATTCGGTTGATGCATCAGAAGTAAAAGTGTCGTCCATTGCTTCTTGTGCTAAAGCAACAGGAGATACAAACGATAATGTATATAGTACAGCAATAATTAGAAAAAGAGAAACAAAAGATTTTATTGGAATCACGACCCAATACCTCTAGATTCATTCATGAGAAAAAATAAGGCAAGTTCTAGTTCTGGAGCAAGAGTCTTATTCTCAGCCAAAGTGTCTACCTTTAATGAATTTTCAAGTCCTATAATTGATTGTGTGGTACCTGCCTCTGCACTTTTCGGATCGGTCATATTTGGCGAGACAACTGTTAGTTCTATATAAGTCTCATCATCAACAGCCACCTGTTCGTTAGTCCACTCCACCTGTATCCGATGATTTTTTCCATCAAAAGAATACAAAGGTATCTGCCGTGCAAATAGGAATCGTAAATTCGGTAAAATTAAAAGTGTTAAAATCCCAAAACAAAAGACCAGGTTGCTGAGAATTTTATTGGTCAATGTTACCTCTAATATGTATAAAAAAGTATATAACCAATCTAGTTCAATCATCGAAGTTGATTATTGACGTTAGAAAGATATTAAATCAAAATTTTTTTAGAAGCAGAACAGAAAATTTGTTTACATAAGTAGCAATAGGCACAGATTTATTTTTATGTTTAAAAGCAATTCAGGGACTTTCGATAAAGGAAATATGCCTAATACACTTTAGTATGATAAGGTATTAGTGGGGTCATTTTACTGATTTGTGAGTTTTTGACTCAAGCGAATATTCTAATAATTGAGTCAATTGATTTTTAATTTATCTTGATCTGATTTATGATACATTCGTTGAATGTACAAGAAGTCATATAAATTATGATTTCTAATTATAATACGACCTTGACCTAGTCATAGAAACAAACACCAAAGCAAAATACAAAAGTCTCTTCATGGTAGTAAATAATGGCAAGAATTCTACGCAATCTTTGTCATTATTTACTACCTACATTCATCGAAAGTGGTCCTATAATAAAAATTTCCAAATAGACAAAGATGATAGTTTTTTATTAGTAACATCCTATATACCAAGGAACATATAGATAGATACTGTTAGAGAAGAACTTCACTATCAATTTTAGAATAATATAACATTGTATAGTTAAATAGATGACAATCAATCACCATTATTTCCTAATATATAATGGCGGATATTCAAGTTTCTTTTTCAAGTGCTTGTTATCTTAGTGTATGTCAGGAAAAGCCTGGCAAAATTTGATGATCATTCAATTTTTATAAATCTCCTGATACATTCGTCGAAAATACAAATACCTAGAATTTCCTTCTTACACTTGCACAACCATTAACTGTTATAAAAATCGGACGAAATTTTAGAGTTGTAGTAAATTATTACTAGATCCAGTTGTCCAAATGGTCGGGTATTCTTTTTAATTCCTCATCGCAATGCTAATTACTTTAGACTAGCATTGATTTCATTTAAGCGCACTTGCTATTTTGTAATAAATATTTTGATTTGAAGATTGTTGGTTAATATAATGAAACAAATTATAAATATGACGATAAATCTATTGTATGATGACCAGTAGTAATTTATTGAAAACTAAATGTAGGAATAAAAGATTTTTGATTTAGAATATCCGAGAATTATTACTAATTTAATATCTGTAAATTCATTAATCTATGCACGGCTTATATTGAAATAAGTTTCACATTAATTGATGTTAATTACCATTATATTATCTCCCTCGAATTCCTCAAATATTTCTCATTTTCAACATGATTGTACGTAGATTCGAAATCATCACCATAGTGTAATTTTTGAGATATCAAAAATATAACATTAGGTATTTATGTCGAAATTGTTTTGCCCTTTACATTATTTTATCAAGATAATCCATCAATGTTTGAACAATATTACCTTAATAAGTATAAGAATTCAATTTAAAGGACATATGGTCGACGCTCCCCGGTCATGTAAAAATTGGACCAATGCAAGATGTCTTAGTATATTACATTTCTCGGTTGTTCTTTATAGACGTACTCCAGAAGAGTACCAATTTCCATGAGTTGCTTCTGTAAAAAGTATTATAACTTCTTCTTTGCCAACCTTCAATATTTTAACTACATCTTCAGTAATTGCTTCTGCCAATCTATCCTTTTCTCTCTGAGTTCTCCCGCTATACATTTGTACACTGACTATAGGCATAATAATTAATCATCATTGATATTAATAAGATTTCAACTGATTTAGATCCTTGCACAAGACCTCGCAGAAAATCCGGGTAGTATGGTAAGGCTTGCTCATCGTTGCCATAAGCCTCAAATGTTTGAATAAAAATTAAAGAAGGTTTCCACCTGTCTAAGTCAATACCTTAAGCAGGATGGAAAAAACATTGGGAGAATTATCAAATGCTGCATATTAGGCATTACAAATAGTAGCAAGAATCCAAGCGATATACATAATGCAATAATCAAATGTAGCTATTTATTGTATTTTTTAAAGATACATCTCTATTAATTTATGATAATAGATGTTTCCTGTAAAAAATATAGATTCTCTAAATTAATTATTAGATTATTTTGAAATTAAATTATTCATCTGGATGTGTATGGATTGGTCTATATGTTAGGTAGTCAGGGTTATTCTTCTGTCTACAGTATTCTACAATAGCAAAAGGCATCCACATAATTTAATAAAATCTATATAAACAGTATATAAAAAAGTTTGAATGAATAACAAATATTGATCTACTATTGGTCATATCCGTAACCTGGTGCCAGAGGTTTGTGAAACAAATTTGACATCAAGAATGGATCCAGTTTGAGAATATTATTAATCATTACCTACCTAGTTACGAATTACTATTGGACATGTCAAGCAATGACTTTTTGAAAAAATTTGTACTTTCTCAACTCTATCAACCGGGCTCACCTAGTGGATGAGATGGAATTTGAATATGCTATTAAAAGGAGTCAAATATTTGTGGATTCATAACATAATCTAAACTTGACCTGTCTACTTGTACCCAACAATGTTCGCCCAGCCTGTTATTGAAAAAATTCTTCCAAACATAGATTCGTTTTAGAAAATATTTATTTCCTTTTCGCTTATGTTAGTTAACAAAGACTTTCTTTGGGAGTCAAAAGGCAGCCGGATTTCATAAAATTCAGGTGGTAGTTATTCGATAGAATGTTTATTAAAGAATTCTTTCCTATGACTCAACACACCAAAAAACACACACAGGAAAAACATCTAAAGTTTGAAAATTTTGTGAAAATATAGATAGCGGTTTGAAAATGTCAGACAAGAATAAACATGCCTACAGTTCTAGTTATCTACCAGCTAGTTATACAGGGATATGGTCTTCATACATAATTTCATAACATTTGCAACAAATTATTAAAACAATTACTTTCTTGTGTTTGTCCTTTACATAAGAAATTAAAAAGTGTAAACATGTTTCGTGGCATTAACCAAACTGCTAAAGCTTTGAATACAATAATAGGACGACGATTTGATTGAGTGTTTTCTAACTCACATGAATCTCAGCAATACTTACTAGAAAATATGTTCTAAATTGATTTTCTAACACATTTACCCCAATATATCGACTACCTTTTTCGCTAATGCTGGCATAGATAATAATATTTATGCCTAGTAGAATCCACCTAAAGAGACTGGAATCGTGTTAAGGCTCATCGGAATAGACTCATTAACTATTTCTCTGCGATTAGTTGATTTGATAGCCTCCTTATATTGAGAATCTAAATGGGAGAACATGATATGAACATACAAAGAGGCGAGTCAAATGACGATTGGAAAGATCATTAAATAGAAAATTAGTTGATAAACTCTATTTTTATGACCCATTAATTTAGTCACAATATTTTCTCGTATGTCGGGCCATTCCTCACTAATAATGCTATAACATACTGTATTTCCTATATTCCCATTCTTCATTATTTCATGTTTTCGTAGAATACCATCTTGTTTTGCTCCCAGTCCTTCAATCGCTTTTATGGATACTTTGTTAAGAACATCTGCTCTAATCTCTACTTTTATGCAGTGTAGTTGCTCAAATGCATATTGCAGCATCAAGAACTTTGCTTCGGTGTCAACAGCTGTTCCATGAAATGATTTTGCAATCCATGTATGTCCTATTTCAACCCTACGATTTTTATTATCCATATGAAGAAATCTTGTCATCCCGATAATTCTACTGGAATTCTTTTCGACTATTATGAATGGTAATACAGTATTATCATGTTTTATTAGATTCTGCAAATAGACAGACATTTCATCTGCACTAGGGAAAACAGCAAACGGATTTTTCCAAATTTCTCCATCATTGGCGGCATCACACAATCCCTCTAAATCATCGGATCTAGGAGAACGCAAGATTAGGTGATGTCCCGCAAGTGCTACATCTTTAATATCCACCATCTTGAATCAATTAGAGCTGATCGACATCATTAATAAAATTAACATAAGAATACTCTTCTTCTTATACCATATGAATAGTCGTAGTCATTATCTGTCTTGCCTTCACTTTCATATCTTTATTATTTTTTTATAGATATTGTTTTCATCATGATGTTCAATAACAGATCCGACTCTGAATCTTATGAATAATCACGATAAGAAAGAAAATACTTCGTAAATATATCAAACGTAGAGAACTTTATTTTAGCGCTTTATGGAGTTGATACTTATTATAGTATAATTGAATTTGAATCATGAAATAAAAGGAAGAATACAAACAAAGTTCAAATATTGAACGTAAACCACAATTAGTAATAACTATTTTTTTATTGTTTTATTTCTTTTAATTCAGAAAAAATATTACTATTTCGCATATTCTAATGTAATAGCAATTTGGATATGTAGAAAGTCTAAAAGGTTGTTTAACAATATTTATTGAGGATTATTTATAGTATCAAAAGGCAATACCAAAGATAAAAACTGTTAGTGTTTGAATTTGTGTCTAATATAAATACTCAATGGAATTATGATCAACCAAAAATATTGCGCGACATTTAAGTTGATAAAAGAAACTACAATGGATAATAGAAATACTAGGGGAAGAACTAACAATTGGATAAACAAACCTTTCTTGAATAGGGGATGAAGGTTTTCACCTACTGCATTAATCCTTATTGCATACCACCAAATTACAACGAGTAAAGTACTTGTTGCAATCACAACTCCATAATAAATCAAATATGCGATCCGATATGAATCAAAAGTTATGACTAAAGATGTAGAGATGGATAAAAGAGTTATTAAGAGCAGAAAAAACAAGTTCAGGTAAACCATAGAGAGAAATGAGTCCTTAATGTGATTGAATACCTGATGATATGAAACCCAGAACATAGCAATAATAAAGAAGCTAAGAACATAGCTTTCTACTTGGGAAGACATATCAAATAACTTTTCAACAAGTTGTGGTTCGGTAAGGTTTGAATTGAGTCCAGGAATATCGATTGTTAAGGCCATTAGGGTTATAGCGAATGCGAATACTGCATCACTAAATGAGATAACGTGTTCTAATCTTATTCTGGGTGTGAATGCCTTTGTTGACAAATCGAATAACTCAAATTAAAAAGATACCATTTTAAACTTTGTTCTATGCTCTTTGTGTATTTCGTATCGAATCAATGTACGCGCTTTTTTTGAATCTAATAAGCAATCTCTTGCACTGTTCGTAGAGTTTAAATGAATTGATTTTAATAGTTTGAAAACGATTTATGAATAAAAACTTTGTAACAAAGTTTCTTACGCAAATGTTGAGAGAATGAATTGTGGTATTGATTCTATTGCGTGCTTTGGCATAATGGTTCCCTCAGGACCACACAATACTACTAGACTGGGTTGTTTGTTATTTGTCTGGATTAAGAACAATAAGACTGGTAGTATTACCAATTACAATTATTTGCATCCGCTTGCATAAGATACGTCGTAATTATTACCCATGAATTTACTTTTTGTATTATTCAGAATCTTTAAACATTAACATTATTATTTACTGCTATCATAGTGTCTAGTTTTGTTTATATCGGATCCATCTCAAATTCTGTAATGGCTAGCCCCCCTCAATTTATCGATGACCAGTTTGTTTTTGGTCCAATTACTGGATTTTTAGAAAATGAAAGTGGTATTGTTGATTAGATTATGGTTGGAAACTGGAGGTTAAACGTAGCAAATGATACGGATATTCAGAATAATCAATCCTCAGATGTCTTTAATGCCGCTATTGAAATGGTAAAACCTGATGGTACAGCAAGACATACACATACCCTAACAGATTTTGTTGTCTTAAATGTGTCTCATCCAGACAATAACTCTACGCTTTATAATGGGACATCAACGATAAGTTTGCAAGCTGGTCCCGCAACAGATGTTGCTACTTCCTTACAAAAATCAAATGACAATTTAATAATCATAAATATAGATCCAGAAAGTGTAGATAATCATTTTGGTAAGTAACTGCTTATGGTATTCGATCCGATCCCCAATTTATGCATAATTCATCCGTGTCAAAAATAGTTAAGTGAATTGAGTACCGAGTATTCCATAAGTATTCTCCCTCCCTTTCCTAGATTGGATTTCTCGATGAGTCGAATAGTCACAATATTGTTATCGTTATTTGAAATTTAGAGTATCAAATTGGAGATTATTGGCAATCTATAAATAACCGATGAATCTTCTGTTATTTACTACCAATTCATGGAAGAGGATCACTCTTTGAATTGAACGAATACCTACCAGTGTGGAGTAATAAAGGCTACATTCATGTGATAAGTATTATGATAAAAGAGTCGGTATTGACTTTGTTTATCAAAATACAAAAACGTGGAGGGTTACGAGACACCTATTGATGCCTTTATTACTCCGCAGTTCTTATCATCACTTTTAACCAGAAATTAATGTTCTTTGTTATCTAAATTTTAATTGAGTGACAGTGTTTCTCAAGACCGAGGATAATGACAATGACAATAGTACGTATGTGTATGAAATATTTCTGCAACTAATAATGACAATATTCACAGCCAAGTCCTATAGATTAGTTAGACTTTGAAAATTCCAATAAATTTGAATACCTATCCTTTCTATATGATTTGGATCATCAATACCAAGATTTTTAAATTGATAATTCTATAATCAAGTTCCTCTCAAACGTAAGAAAAAAATCATTCCAGGCTAATTGGCTTTTTTGTGCCTGATAAAATAACTAATAGAGTTTTTCTGATGCCATATTTTATCATGCATTTTTAGATCTGCTTCTGTCCATATACTTAATCCGCCATGGCATAAATTACATGTAACCATAGAATTTCTATCCCCCTTTCTTCCCTTGATATTCATCGTGTACATTGTGCATGCTCAGTGTTAAGCATTGCTATCACAACAATGGCCGTATGACGAGCAGTTTCGATCTAAATAACCTTTCTGAAATATTATTTTTCCCTTAAGGATTCAAAGATTGTATATTATGCCTTGAAAGGGGCATGGGTTATGATTTCGTGTATGGGTATAGAAAAATCTATTTAAAAAATATTCAAAATGGAACTTTCCACCATCTTACTTCCTTTTTAAAACATGTCGGGCAACGTAAGCTTGCAGTATCTAGTTGAATATTTCCAGACGCTTCATAAAAGGAGGCCCTCCATGAACAACTATCACATATTATAAAGTACTTGAAAAGGATGTCTTGATCAGATAGATCCTCTTTATTCATTGGTTGTTGGAATGCTTTTTCTTGCTCATGGATCATATTCTTCAGACATACTTTAGCGTTCTAACAATAAAAATAATTCTAAATATATGAAGATGAAAATGTATATATTAAATATTCATAGTATATGACTAGGAAGAAAGTAACACATAATTCATTTCTTGATAATATATTGTACATCTCGTAGAATCAACATGAATCCCTTTAGATCAGTATTATTTTGTTACCACGAATGTTAAGATAGATGCTAAATCCCAAATCAGGTTCTAACTCATACAATGACTTTTTCAAGAGTGGTGGAATTGTAAACAAAGTGAATACCATATTACAATTAAGCTTTACTAAGTATCTATCACATGTTTGAAGATAATGAATTTGTAAATGTCATTTTTTAGATATCAAGCAAGAGATAAAATATTATCAGTGAGATGCTTAGTGAACTAATTATTTCTAGAACTAAACACCATCCAAGATAACAGTATCATAATTAAAAAAAAGAAAAAACTACGAAAACTAAGGCAGCAATAGCAGCACTAGCAGGTATAGTTATTATCCATGCATAAATAATTCTCCTGCCCACACCCCATCGCACGGCGGAGAGCCTCCGGGTCGCTCCCACTCCCATTATTGCTCCAGAAATAGCATGTGTTGTGCTGACTGGTATCCCAAGCCAAGCCATAGATGCAAGAATCACCCCACCCCCAGTTTCCGCACAGAATCCCTGATAGGGTTTTAAGTCTGTAAGCTTAAATGCCATCGTTTTTACAATTCGCCATCCACCGAAAAAGGTACCTAATCCTATCGCAATTGCCGCACTTATTATAACCCAAAGAGGAACAACAAATTCATTAGACTGCAAAAAACCTCCAGCTATCAACAATGCTGTTATTACACCCATCGTTTTTTGTCCATCGTTAGCACCATGAGTCAACGAAAAAAAAATTGATGAACATATTTGTAATTTGCCAAACACCTTGTTAATTGATCGTGGTTTTTTTCTTTTTAGAAAATACACCAAGAGTGTTGCAAAAATAAATGCCATGAAAAATCCCAAGGCTGGTGAGGCAATCATAAAAATAATAGTTTTTTCTAACCCTTCAAATACTATAGTTTGAATCCCACCCGAAATCAATGCGGACCCAATTAAACCGCCAATCAATGCATGGCTACTGGAAGAAGGCAAACCAAAATACCAAGTAATTAAATTCCATACAATAGCTCCAATTAAACCAGCCAATATTACTTCAGTAGTAGCAAATTCTGGCTGAATTATCCCTTTCCCAACAGTTGCAGCCACAGCAGTTCCAAAAATAAACGGCCCTATAAAATTTGTAATAGATGCCATAGTCACCGCATGTAATGGTTTAAGAGTTCTAGTTCCAACCACTGTTGCAATTGCATTTGCTGAATCATGAAAGCCATTTACGAAATCAAACAAAAGGGCTGAAGATATAGCTCCAATGGTGATATATAACAAACTCTCCTCCATGGTTAAATATTCAAATTATTAAAGAGACTATATCTTTCTATCCAACAATTACACTATTCTAAATATCACCTGAACTAACATACAGAGACATATTATCCATATTTAAGGACAATATCTTCTATTATATCAGCTACATCTTGACATTTATCTAATGAAGACTCAAAATTCTCGTATATTTCTTTTAATTTTATTACTTCAATAGCATCATTGTTGGTTTCAAATAATTCAGCAATTGCTCTTCTGTACAATTTATCCGCTTGTTGCTCATATTTCTTGATATTATTACAATGAGGTAGTAATTCAAAAGCATTCTTCATATTATATAATGTTTTGGTAACAAAATGTATTTCTCTGGTTGCACCAAGCAGAATCTTAGAAAGGTCAATCATAATAGAAGTAGGTCTTTGAATGTTAAAAAGCAAAAACCTATCTGCTATCCCATCTGTATAATCCAACACTTCATCTATTGCACTAGCAAGCCCCGCGATATCCTCCCGATCCAAGGGAGTTACAAATGTTTGAGATAAAGTAATAAATAAATTATGAGTTATATTATCACCTTCGTGTTCTAAATCCTTGATTTTCGATATCTTCCCTTTACTAATATTTTTTTCCTGACTTTCTAGTATGATTTCAACTAAGGATGTTGTTGCATTTACTAAGTTAGCAGATTGTTTTTCCAACATCTCGATGATTAATTTATCATTGCCTTTCAACCATGAGAGCCATTTTTTAGAAACCACTTATGATTCATGAAAGTAATTTGTTCTTTTATCTTTATCGACCAAATAAATGCACTAATCTTGTTCCATATTTTCGAGGTAGCTTGGTTCAGGTGGATAAAAAACGGGCCCAATCGACTTTATTATCTTAATTTGATACAGTTTAAAAAAAAATGAGTTCGCGATTAATTTTGAAGTAATTATCTAGCTGTTATCACCATCATCGCTACTGTCATCCTCTTCATTGCTATCTGTGTTCTCGTCGTCATTGCTTCCATTGCTAGCGTCAGTATCTTCTCCATTATTATCTTCTGTAGAATCGGAGTTAGATGGAGGACCTTGATCCTTTTCTGAAGAATCTTCATCTTCCTGCTCACTTTGTTCTTCATTTTCGGCATCCTGACATTCAGAAGAATCTCCGCCAGAGGAGCCGGATTTCTCACTACAGTTGTCGTCATTATAATATGGATTCCCATTATCATCTGTTTTCTTTTCTCCTCGCTGATCATCATCATTGTCATTATTATTTTGATCACCATTATCAGAATCATTCCTTGTATTGCTTGAATCATTGTTACTGTTATCAATACTTGGCAATCCAACGCTATTACTCGAAGAGAGATCATTACTTAAAACATCATTGCTACTTAAAGAACCTCCAGTTGAAACAAATGATGATTTTGAACCAAAAGGTAAACTCATAGAGCTTTGATCAGATTCAACATTTAGTGAGTAGAACGCACCTTGGGATTTGGTTTTATTGTCTGTAACGGTAATATCAAATGGAGTCATTTGATTCTGAGATAAATTAGCAACATTTAATCCAAAACTTTGAGTTCCAACTATACCAAGACTTGAATTATCATAAAATGTTGCAACAAGATTTAGGAATTGTTCTGGCGATTGTCCTTGGTTGATTATATTACCTGTAATATGAGGATTGCCAACATTATCAAAGAAGGTACTGCTGCCGTTGATAATTAGGTTTGCAGGTTTTTCTATTGCAGGTTGAGAATTAGTAAAGAATTCAATAAAGTTAAACTTTCCTGCTATTTGAGGGTCCTGTATCAATATATCAAATGGGGAGGACTCACCATGTCTCAGGGTTCCTATTGATGAGAATGCAGAATGATTGCCCACTATACTATTGTTTGTTGTATTTGATAAAATTGTTGTAATTACAATATCTGTTTGTGGACCAAACGCGGTATTATTTACTTCACCTATGACATGAAAATTTCCCAAATCATCTATGAAAGTTGAAGTACTGAGAATCTGGATGGCATTAGAATCAAGGTTTTGAGCAAATACTAAATTGGCTGTTAATGAAGGATCAGATCCGGCAAAAGTAAAAATGAAAGAGAGCGATGCTATCAAAGCAGTTAGTAGAAATATGCTTGTAGTTTTTTTTGACCTTAACAAATTAATTGTTAATTATTTAACAAGAACAGTTATTAAAATAATTTGTTAACATGGTTAACAAAAATAATACTACTCGTTAATTTTAGAACAATCATATAGTATAATTGTGAATTATTATTTGATTTGTGAACCTTGTTTTTGAGATTGATTAATCACAATTACTTTAATTCACGGTCTTAAAAATTGAAATATATTTGGTTTACGAGTCTATGAAAAATTGTCTGTTGATAAATCACAGGATTTTTCTAATGAATTATCATAAATATTCAAATCCTTTTTCCTTGTAGCAGATGTTAATAGCAGTATTTAATCTAGCTAACGACATGTCATTTCTTATTCTAATTTGCTCAATTGGCGTTGCGTCAAACAACAACCATCAAAATATATCATAAAATCACCGGAGAAAAGGCATTTAGTGGCTATACCCACCCCAAAATCTTTTGAAAAGATTACCAACGGTCAAGGACCAAATACAGTCATTCTAAGAAATATCGGGCCAGTTATACAATCAATTGTTAGATAGGGATTGCAAAAACCTTTACGCTTTTTAATATGGTAATACAAACATCATTTATGAAATTTACATCTAAATTGTTTTTACTACCGTTTTTATCCGTATTAATGACTTCTCTTGTAACATTGACCTGCTTTGGTTCAGAATTAGATTCAAAATTAAGAAATGACACCACCACTGGGGCCAATTTCAGCAAGACCAATCAAATCGATCTGGAAAGTAAACGTAGCACTGATAACTCATCATCAGTTTTGGGGACAGAAGAGAATAAAGGAGTACTAATAGTAAAAGTAACCACATTAAATGGGGAACAGGGAAGGAATTTCTCATCTGATTTCACAGTGAATATTCATGCAAACGCCCCAGTCCCTGATGTCTTTAAAGGGAATTCTTCTGGGACTGTGGTAAAATTATCAATGGGAATGTACAGTGTTACTATATCATCTATTCCTAACTACAATTCTTCCTTCTCCAGTGACTGTAACGGTGGAATAATGAAAGTAGAAACGAAGGATTGTAACATTGTAATGACACATTTTAAAACTGATTAAGTGATGCATTGTTTATCGTATCGTATTCTTAAACATCACGGTATCGCTATGATTTTTAGATACCATTATACAATCTTTATATCCGATCATGACAGTCGACATACCCATTGAACCAGTTAACTTTGTGTTATAGCTTAGATCATAGTCATTAAATGCAGAAGATCATGGTTTAGTGATTTCATGATCTAGATTGGTTCATCAAGTCAACTTGATTAATTTCAAGATACATGTCCATTGAGGACGTTCAGTAACGGTTCTTACGAATCAAGTTGTGACAAAACGTTCTCATATTATTGTTTTCTAACACGGGTCGTTTTGAATCAATCTTTAGAATCCGACTGATGACTATGAGATCGAATTGAATTGAAACTATTTAATATCAAGAGAAAAGCCATCAAATTTTGAACTTGACAAGTCGTTCAATCATCTTATGAGCACTGATTACTAAAAGTGCCGTTCCACTTCCCAATAGAATACCGCCTATTATGTCAGTAGGATAATGAACTCCAAGGTATAGTCTGGATAAACAAACTAATCCTGCTTCAATTACAAGAAGAGAGGATATCAATTTCTGCCTAGGACATTTTCTTAACAATAATAATGCTGCTAGCGCACCAGCTGATACCATACTGGCATGACCAGAAGGATAGGATTCATCTACCGGTAATTTATTGACAGAAGTTCCATAATAAACAAGCGGTCTATCCCTGTCAACCAAATCTTTTACCAATGTAGTCAAGGGAATAACAAGTATAAATGAAATCAAGATAATTACGGCAACTATTTTACCATCAATTCCTCCAAATACAAACAACAGGATAGGAACAATAATCCAAAAATACTCTCGACCAAAATCGGACAAAATATTCATAAACTCAGTCATGACAGGGGAAAAGAAATAGCTTCGAGCCTGCAAAATACCAGTATCAAATTCATAAAAGAAACTGCCCTCAGATGAGTTATCATTTAATTCAATAGCATCATTATAAACTACAAATGTAAAGACTATGAAAATTCCAAATATGATAATAGAAGAAACTAAATATTTATTCATAACAGCTTACTGATTGATTGAATAAGAATGATATCAATTTTTATCCACAGTAGCAGAATCATTTGTTAAACGTCACCATTCATCTGCTCTATAGATTCTCTCAAATTTAATTGTAAGAGCGAAAAAAGACCTTTGGTTATTATTCCCTTTCCTTTATAGTAATTTGTATGAAAATCCATTTAAAAATCCTGTCCAAGGTCCAATTATAGTGTGAATGAGGAATTTGTATCAAAATCTTTTTTTTCCTAAATCAGTGGTAACTCTATGTCAAGAGGTAGTAGTCAATAATTACAAGAAGAGGGTCCCTGGATCTAATGTTAATTGCGAGTTGTCTTCATACCATAGATTTGTTTTGTTGAAGATGCAGATTTAATCAACTGAGGTCCCATCATGTAAGACCCATAATCAAAATGCCAAACATAGTAATTTTTTTTCTTTACTTTTGAAATGTCCGGACTATTGTACATGATAGAGGATTAATACCCCGTGGTAATAGCCGAATTAGATCCTATAACGGGATTAGGCGTATTTGAAATGCCACCATTCCTTGATGCTTAACAATGGATATTATCTCAGTAACAATAGCTTCAAATTCTCTATGGCTAGGAAAATACAGACCAAGTATAAGCAATATACAACATTTTTTTTTTGCAATCAGTCCTATTGATTTACAGACTTATTTAAGACAAAGTAGCAAAATCCTACAAAATAATTTATTGGCAGTATTTAGCATTAGTTTACGTTAAGACATGATCACAATAAAATGGATAAGATACTTCTATGTAGGAGATAAGATCCCCCTACGAAAAAAATTTATGTATTAATTCAATACATTCTCTAGTGAACAGATTTTTTTCCATATCAAAATATAAGATATCAATCATCCTATCCCTTGTAATAATTTTATTAGCTACTACTGTAGGAATAGCACCTACGATTTTGGATCCCCTACAACAGAAACCGTACTTGATAAAGGCTTATGCACAAATGATTTCTGAGCCTGTTCCAAGTCCTATAGCCAGTTTGCATCGGGGTCATGACAACTATAGCCTCACTACGGGGAGACAAAATGAGCCAATGTTAGTATCGGCATCGGGACACTTCGCAAATAACCAGATGGAAAATGGTATAGTAACTTGGATTCAAGGGGGACTATGGAACTTGGAAATCAAAGATTCTAGCCAGAAAAATATGAACTATTCAAACATGAGTGCAACTTTTAATGCCAATTTTACCATGATAAAACCCGATGGAAGCCGTTCCCATAATCACCTGATAAATAATTTTACCTCAAATAACGTTATTTTTGCTGGAAATGACATCGTAGTTACAGGGTTATCAAGCATACATTCCGATAATGGAACCCAATACGCACATGTGCCAATAACTATTCACCTTATGGGCAAAAAGGTATTGGGTTTAATGATTGATGCTAACAAAACTGGGAGCCATTTTTCGAGTTCTAATGAAATGTTTGGTACTCTAATCAGCGGAATAGGATTGGATGGTTCTAATACCAACAATACTACTAACCCTAAGCCCAGAGTCAATTCTACAAATTTGAATCACTTACACGCCTTAGATTAAATGACCAGTACTATGAACTAAACACAAAATTTTACATTTCTAGTAAAATTTCTCGACAGCCATAGGCAATGTAACTTGGTCCACCCGCTTAAAACTATCTTTAACATACCGTATCAAGTATATGTTGCTAATTCAAGTTTAAAAGTACCAGAATTTTGTCGCCAACGTAAGTTATTGAACGGCAATTCGGCATAAATTTTCTAGCAATAGCTATTAGACAAATAAGTCTATGCGTGTTTAGAAGTTCGAAGATCGTAAATAAGATAACGGTATTTATAGCATGATTTCGTATAATTATATAAAATTGAAAAATTATAGAATAAATGA
Source organism: uncultured Nitrososphaeraceae archaeon (assembly GCA_963850055.1). Lineage (GTDB taxonomy): Archaea > Thermoproteota > Nitrososphaeria > Nitrososphaerales > Nitrososphaeraceae > Nitrosocosmicus. Next base: position 169,950 of record CAWKJS010000034.1, read on the forward strand.
TATTTATTCTTTTAAGCAAAATACCAAATTCTTGATTTCAATAACTTTAATGTTTTCTATTTGTTTTCTTATTTCATACTCATTTAGTTCGGCCGAGGCGCATTTCAGCCACTCTGCTCACTATAATAATGGAGATACAGGAATTGGGGACAAGTATATGGTTCTTCAACAAATTGAACCAGAATACACCAAACCAAATGAATTATCGCAGATCCAATTTAGCATTCAAGATAAGCAAGGCAAAGACACGAGCAATTTGATAGGGATGGTTGAAATTTATTCAACGCTTACCAATGAACGGTTGTCTGCTTATCCTTGGACAAAGCTAGCAGTAGGCGATTTCCAAATTCCTTACATATTTCCAAAGGTAGGAAATTATCAAATTGTTCTAAGCATACTAAATGATAATTCCAATAATTCAAGTGGTGATATCATCAATACAATTCCTCCTGCACGTACAATATTAGGTGATAATTCAAATTGCAACTGTGAAAGAGCTGTATTTAATGTTTCTATAACTGAATCGTTTGGCTTTATTTTTACTACAGTGATTTATGGTTCAGCTGTAGGCGTTATCTTAATTGTCGGATTAGTTTTAAGCTGGATGTTTCTAAGCAGAAGAAAAAGCAAAACAAATCCGATATCAAACGATGAATTTATTAAATATTCAGTCTTGTTTTTAGCACTTGGTGCGGCCATAGTTCACCTTGCAGTATATTCGGGTCACGCAACTTTAAGATATGAATATAGCATATTCCTCATATCCGCCGCAGGTGGACAACTTTTCTATGGGATTTCATATATCTTGCTAATTTTCTCTGATGATAAACTAACGGTCAAAAAAACTGACAAAAAGTATATTTCAAAAGAATATTACAAAAAGTCATTAATCTTAAATTGGATTGGATTGGTAGGATCTTTGGTTCTAATATTCTTATACTTGTACTCAGTCATTTTCCCCCCTCCGCTTTCACCAAATTCAACTCCCGAAGATGTCGATCTTGGAGGAATTATGGCCAAGTCATTAGAAATAGTATTAGTAATTGGAATCATTTATTTAATGCGAACAGAAAAGAAGAGATATTTATATAGTATCCAGACATATGATGAGAAAAGTACATGATTTTTTATATAAAAATACCCGTCGATCCGCATATCGAATAGATACTAAAGTGGAACGATATCACCCAAAGAACTATTTGATTGATACAGGACAAGACTCCACTCAAGAGGGAAGCACTCAGCAGCTCTGGAATTATTTTTTATCCCATGATTAATTACGATTTATCGATCAATACACCGCTAAATTCATCTTGCAATTCAGACGATAAAATAAGTAAAGGAGGCATGTTTTTTTATCATCACAAAGGTTACCCATATTTAGGTCGATCGGAATTTAGTCGTCATCTTCGTTAATGCCATCTGGGTCATCCTCATTGTTTGAGTCTATAAATCTGAAGGAACTCAATATATGTCGTATTGTTTCTTGACTTTGCTTTGAATCAAATTCATCCACGGTATTTTGGTAAGTAAGAATATATAAAACATCATCATGTATCAATAGAATTCTTTCCAAACCTTTGTCAGGAATATTTGTCAATCCCTCCATTGCAGTTAGCACTGACACGGTGTCTGAACCATCTATCGCATACCTGTTTTCCTCTATCTCTCCTACTACCCTTTCTTCTGGTGGCAAAATTATTCCCACTACTTCCTTTAAACCTCCTAGTTTCTCTGCCATTACAGTATCGGAATCTGATTGAGATTTCATGATTTTGAATGAATTATTACCATTATACACTAGTACGTCGGAATATTTTGAAAACCTATTAATTTTTTCCTCAACGTTCCAATTAGAAGGATATTCAAAACTGATTCCCAATCGATCATCTGAGTAGATAGTATAATTAGAATTGCTTTTAGTGGAATTATTTGATGCCAAGGAACCATAGACATTGCCGTATTCATAACATGTTAGAGTTATTAGTCCAAAACAGAAAACAATGCTAAAAAATACCAATACTTTAAGACCATACATCCTATAAATACTATAGACATTAATTTAAAAATGATAACGCAAGATTGTTCATAACATTTTTCTATACAGAAAATACAGTAGCTCCATCAATGGGGGTTCCCTTTTCATATCAACAATTTTCTCTAACAATATGATCGAGATTTCGCAATTACCATATTCTACATGCAAGAATTTTTTACAAATTAATTTTAGATTATTTTTATAGTGAGATGGGCTTTAAGACTTCAAATAGACTATCATAGTATCATTTATTTGAATCTGAAACTTCAACAAAGCTTATCCTTTTCTTCAATTGTAATCAGTCATATTTTACTCATAAAGGGACTATCAATTCAATCCGACATATCCTTTGACGACTGTACAGATAGCCCTTAGCCGATTTATCTGAAAGGAGGAATAGATTAAAGAGAGGATAATAGCCCAGAAAAGAAGATAAGAACAAGTTCAATCTATCTGAAAGAGACAAAATTAGAATCTATTTCAAAGGTCACTCCAATATCACGATGAAGTGATAAAATGGACATTGTTTTCATCATTTTTAGAATATTTGAATACCGCTTTTAGTTATCAACCCTGCGTTAATATTATTCATCTTCATGAGGACTTTGATTGTATATGGAATTCTTCTTTTTGTAATAAAATGGATTGGAAGTAAAGGAGTCAGTCAATTAACCGCTTACCAATTAATCATAATATTGAGCCTTGGAAACATTGTGGCGGAACCTATGATCAATAATGACACATCTATATTATCTATGGTTACTGTCGTGGTTATCATCATCATATCATTCAAGCTGCTAGATTATGTAAGTGCCAAAAACAACAGGATGAAGAAAATAATAAATCCAGAAGTCATGGAATTGGTCAAGGATGGGCAGATGGATGAGAAAGGAATGATAAAAGATAGAATAGGTATAAAAGAGTATCAATCTTTTATGCGATTGGCTGGAATAAGAGACATATATGAGATAGAATCATCAAATTAGAGATAAATGGTCAAATAAGTTTCATTAAAAAATACTACATGGTTGATGCAGATACCAAGGTCATATTTGATAGATTGATAACTTGTCTTTTAATTATAATGACAACACGGTAAAATCATATGAAGAAAGTATGGGTATATTATTATAATATGATATCAATAATTAAGAAAGAACTTGTCTGATGCAATTCATTTTGGGATATACCCTTTGACCATGACCCCATCTTTATGTTAATACCATGACAGCATTTTTTTGCACTCATCTTAAGAAAAATAGGGATAGAAAGGTCATGTAAATTGTTGGCACTTACATAAAAGACACCTATGGTCATAAAATTTTGGACCATTTGGTTCATTCCTGTGTTCTTTCTTTGAATGTGTACAATTTTTACATATTAATAATTGAATACTAGCATCATTCATTACTTATTATTTGCCTTACAAATATATTAATGGTTGGAAAATTACTAGACAATAGTAATTTCTGGCTATGGATAAAGACATCTAGATTCGCTAGAATTTGAAAACATCCTCTCAAAATGCCTCGCTGTTTTTCCCCACAAAGGTGACAAGTTATGATTCAAACGCATATCAAGAGGATATAGACAATCATGTAGACTATACCGTAAAATCCAGCCTACGAGATTAGAATAGGAAATTCAGCGTATATCGATCGACACCCAATAATTGAATGATTTTAGGACTCTGGACTATGGATTGATAACAATTCCATAGAGGCTTTATTTACAAACCACATTTGCTTCCTGCACTAGAAAAAAACGAACTCTAGTAATAATATCATCAGCTGGCTGAATTATAGATCAATCAACCCAAAAATACATTGCCTTCAGAAAATACCAAGGTCCAAAAGAGATTAGATAAAATTTGAATTTGGCGAAAAATTCTATCGAAGTGATTGCAGAGGTCTTCCCCATTAGATTATCTTTCAAAATAGCGGTTTCCTCTTACAAACTAGAACCTAATATAATCTTATATAAGATGAATCCGAATAGTAATTGATGTCATATAGCAAGAATGATGATGATGAAGCAACAATTGCAAACGTGCCAAAGCGTACTAAAGGTAATAATCACATGTATTTCCAAAATGAAAATACTCAAAAGAATAATAATACTGATTGAAATTAAACAAAGGCTGAACCTTTCTTACATCTTGAATAAAAGAAAGCATGAGAATATAACAATAGTGTTTTAGATCTCTATAAAGAAGGATAAAGGATCTTTTTTGTCAAATCATCTAAGAACATAATCAATATTTTACCAAATGAAATAAAGATATGGTCGAAAACAAAGGATTAATGAAAATAAATACCATAATGAAAATTTTTCAATAATCTGGTAGAATAATTTGTAATAATCAAGGGCAATAAAATAGCAAGGCTGATAGAAAACTTACATTATTGTGAACTGGATCATTTTATGCTCCTTTTTGAGATGTAGTGGCGAATTCAATTACAAGTGCGATAATTAGCGTGTTAAACAGGTCAGAGCCAAGGGATAAATCCCTTTAAAATGTGAAATTTTACTTTATGTAAGTACAAGCATGTATGATTAGCCAGAAACCCCACCCCTTTACTACTCCAAAGTAAAATTTGATTTGTTATCAATGCTTTATACGTTCTTATATGAGGAAATGTATATATAAACATGAGAAAACTTATTGAGGTCATTAATAGGAGAAATCAACTTAATAACCCTAAAAATGGCAACACCAGGATAAGAAATAATACTGAAGGGGTTAGATTCATTGAGACATTTCATAACGGCAGTTGGAGATATTCGCGTACATATTAGATAACTGATTTTAAACCACAGAATAAGATCTCTTGTCAATGGATTTGCTTACTATCGTCGCAAATCCATTCCCGCTGGAAAACCTTTAGTGTTAATTCAATCCGTGACATATAATTCGTTTTTTTAATAGGCATTAAATGCAAAGTCAGTTCATTACTCTGTTTAATAATCATTAATACACATAATGGCAACTGACTGCTCTAGTCCATCTGTATGAAAATAATAAGTAGAAGTATCAAAAGATTGTATAGAAGCTTTGTTTTTGTTGAAATGCATAATTACCAGCATAAATAAATCATCTAAATCATAACAAGAAAAAATATCCTTGATCGGTGATTATACTACGCATAGATATCATCAAGATTTTGTACGCCTACAAGTTTTGGAGAAACCAGGTATTCTGAATTGAAGGACATAAATTACGATTTATACTCTAAATCAACCAAATAGATATATTTTTCCCTTCAATAAGTAAAAAGTATAAATTTTCATGGAGTAGGAAAAAAGACGTTAAAAATCTAGAATGAAGTTAATATATGTATAAATATTTGGAAGTTTATGCTTGAATAGTAACTGATCTTGTCAGATTACCATTTTAATTTTGACTATCGATTTTCCAGAATTATGTAAGAATAATAACAAGTTCGACGTATTGAGAACGTCGAGGATGAAGGAATAAAGATGCCAATGCTTATGTTAAAATGTAAAACTTGTGGTATTATTTTTAGTGGAGTATATACAGACAACATGATTGAATTTAGAAATGAGTCTGAGAAGAATCCAAATTCAACATTCAAATGCTCTAAAGGGCATTTGAATAATTATGCGCTTGAGGACTATGTAGATCTGTCATAAATTCAGAACATTTAACTGATCTATCTTAATCATGTTTTTTTTTGTCTCGGATAAAATATGAAATAACAAGAAAGATAACCAAGTATTAAGATATTGTGTTAACAATCTTAAACTAACAATAACCCTAGTTATGTCTCTAGTTACGCCAGTTCCAATTTGTACGATGAGCCTCTCTTTTATTCCATTTAAAGATGATACATGATACTCATTAAGGCCGCAAAATTCGGGTTTCAACAACAAATTCAAATATCCATCCAGCAGTATATGACATTCAACAACACCATTCGATCGTCTAGCAATTGTGAAATCATTCACACAAATTACCATAGGTAAAATTGACTTTACTAATTCTATTTCAGTTATTAATTTTATATCTCGAAATACTACTGATTAATCCAAAATATCTTTTTTCAGTATATGTACCTAATAGTAGAAATATTATGAAGAATGGTATTGATGTTTCCCAGTGCCAATAAATACATATATATTTTTTAGGTTTTAATCAATGGATTTTGCTTTATATTTTTTATTATTTAATGCTAGCTCATTCACTAATTCATCTATTTGTGCATCAGTATGAGAGATATCGAGTCCTCTTTGTTTGATTTCATTTATTACATCTCCAATAACAATATTATCTATTTGGATATAACGTTCTAAAATCCTTAAAACCAAGAATGTAGGATGAGGCGCATTCTTAAATAATGGAGAAAATTTGCTGTAATGATAGTGAAGCGCATCTATTTCAGCGATAGATAGATTATCACATTGTGATACATCAGATACCTTTTTCTTTGCTTTTTTTAATATTTCTATTTTAGCTGATGGTTTTTCTTGTTTATCTTGTTTAACTTGTTTATTCGGCATTTTATTATTGACGCTCGATGTTATAAGTTATTTTCTTCATTATATTATTTTCTTAAAGCATCTATTGAATATAAGTTTGTTTTTTAACCGGTTTAAAACTTTAATCCTTGATTCATTGTATATACATGAATGCAGTTATTGGAAAAATATAGTCTTCAAATCTACTTGTAGTATTTTCTACAATTTAATAAATTCACAACTAGAGAAGAAAAGCCAGGATAATTCCCTAAATCATTTTCAAGATTTTGTAAAAGTGAATAAACACGTACTTAACTTGACGAAATATGTATCGTGTTAGTAAGAATTGAAATTAATAATAAATCGTCCTTTATGATGATAGGACAATCCTTTCTTATGTATTGATAACTAGCAGTAGAGTATTACTTCAAACAGACGTTTTCAAACTCAGTTCATCTTTATTTGCCAGCTTCTTTTCGGCTATTGCTTTATGTAGATAAGCCAAAGACATCATTATACCACTAAAATTCCCAGTACCTTTCATAGATTAGATATATACTTTGTTCCTATTAAGTATATCAAGATGGATTCCGCCCTTGGTCCCTTGCAATCGTTCATATAAACTGAAATATAGTATTTTTTGGGCTATTACATACAATAGATCACTAACATATAAGGATCGATAAGCCATCCATTGCTGAAATTAGTTCAATATACTAACCAGAAATTTAAGTTTACTAGCAAGTTAAATACTTCCCATTTCATCCCATTAGACATTCTAATATCGTAGATAAATTGAAATTTTCTTATTCCTATTCTATCATGCCATAATAATGATGGACCAAAAATCCAAACGATGGGTTTGATGTCGAAAATAGATTTTGTAATCAAACCATGTAATGCGTATGATGTAATGTACGCTATAATAAAGAAAACAAAATTAGTAGTATTGAGGTTAAAATATCTATCCTAGTCGGTGACATGAGAAAAATAGGATCATATAGCAAAAAGGTGATGTCTATATATTCAAAGAATCATGTAATAATGAATGAATAACAATGAATCCAATATTTTGGTTCCATTTGATGCTACTGAGTTGTCAGTAAAGGCCTTAGAAAAAGCAAGAGATCTTGCAGCAAACCAGAGTTCTACGATAATCGTTTTGTATGTTATTGATGATACAAGCTTCTATCCCAAAGAAATTGCAAAATTTATTTCAAATATGGATGATCTTGACAAAACTAGGCACTATTTTGAAAAGACAATTAGAGAGGGTGCCAAGATAATGATTGGAAATGAGGTAGATAGATTAATCCATGAGGGTGTTGGAGCCAAGTCAATAATTAGGGTAGGCCATCCTGCAGATGAGATCCTTACCGTATCTAAGGAAGAGAATGCAAGCATGATAGTAATGGGTAGTAGTGGATCATTAAAGAAACGACATGATAGAAGAGGTATAGGGAGTATTTCTAGATGGATTTCAGAAGTAGCAACGTGTCCAGTAGTTTTGGTAAGATAACCAAAATATAGTAAATACCGGTAAAAAATGTGTAAATATTGATGAATTTGTAGTGTTATTACATTTGCTTATATGTCTTGGTTGTTATATACAATCTATTATTATGATGTCTTATAAGTTAGATAAATATGATAAATTTTCGTTAAAAATTCTAATGGTTTCCACCGAATATCCACCCATTCCCGGAGGCGTTGGGAGGTATGCAAAGAATCTCACAGAGGGATTAAAAAGATCGGGTATGAAAGTTTCTGTTTTATGCAACGAGAAGGGAAAAGGAGATTATCTAGGTATTGATCCTGAAAATGGCAATAATTCAAAAATAATACTAGACGTAATTGATGAGTATGTCCCTGATCTTGTCCACATCCAATTAGAACATGGACTTTATGGACTAAAAATGGACGCCATCAATCCAAGTAAATTAAGTACCAACATAGATGAATTTTATAAAGAATGTAAAATACCCATAATCACTACATTTCATTCTGCATATCCACTACGACAATGGATGGGGCTATCAAAACACCCTAATCTTTTAGATAAAAACATGATTACTTTTCCGATTAATTTGAGCAAGCAAATAATAGCCTATTGGAAACGCTTTATAAACTACCGATCTTTTAATACAGCAAATAAGCAAAAAATGCAAATGAGTCAGGCCAATATTGTTTTTTCAAATTATTTGGCCAAATTAATAGCCGAAAATGATGAAAAATCATTGAAAAATTTTACTGTTATATATCATGGTGCAGAATCAAATTTGAATATGCCTTTAAAGAAAAAGGAGGCAAGAGAAGCATATTCCTTACCACTAAATTGTAAAATAGCTCTATTCTTTGGATTCATGACGCATACAAAAGGCTGGGACATATTAAATAATTTGGATATTCCAAAAGATTGGGCGATGGTAATTAATCAGTCTGAAAATTTATTCAATACGATAAAGCCGTCTTCAACTGATGGTCATGATAACCAGAAAAGACCTCTTCACACAGAAAGGAAAGATACACATCATAGTAAAATAATTAATTTGAATCGAGGATTCTTAACAGATAAAGAACTTTCAATTCTTTTTTATGCATGTGACATAATCATCCTTCCCTATACTGTAACCTCAGGTTCAGGGGTAATGTTTGATGCACTAGCTCACGGGTTACCATTTATAGCAACTGATTTAGGTTTCTTCAGAGAATTTGCAAATAAAGGACTTGGAATTGTAGTAAAAAGAAGACCTAATGAATTTGCTAAAGCAATAAAGAAACTCGGAGCGAATTACGCTCAATATACTAAAAGAATTGAGGAATTCAATAAGGAATTAACGTGGGATAATGTTGCGTTGCAGCATTATGCACTTTATACCACAGTTTTAGGTGAGAACGAGGGAATCAAAAACAACCTAGTCCCTTATGCCAGCCCATAATAGAAATTAAATAGTTTTATGATTTTATTATGAACGACACCTAGGTTTTATGCTTAATGGATTCATACATTAAAAAAGAGATTATTTTTTTAAATCTCTGATAAGAACATGAATAGGTATGGTTCTAAATTTGTTTTCACAGCATACCTCAGCATTTAATAGTTAATGTGAAAGGTAATGATTTGAAGATTTTCTAAAATGCATTCCATAGAACAAGAAAATAATATAATATATGATGATAGTCAGTGAAATTGTCGCTCCATTTTTTTTCACATCCTACTATGAAAACAGTTTTCTTAATCCTACACTATTTCAATGAGTTGACGATCCATAATACATTAGCTATTTTGAAAAATATAATCTACAAGATCGCTTATCTTGGCAGTGGCAACGCAACACACCTTGTCCGCACCACCATAATAAACAAAAAGTTCTCCATTGATAATGCATGCGCCTGTAGGAAAGACCACATTGTTTACATCGCCATATTTCTCATATTGTGTAGTAGGTACTAGAATGGGTTCTTTGCTTCTACAAATTATTTTATATGGATCTTCTAAATCAAGAAGTGCAGCACCGGCACTATAGGTTCTGTCTGCGCTTACACCATGATATATCACTAACCACCCATATTTTGTTCTAATAGGTGGACAACCAGCACCGATCTTTAATTCTTCCCATTTTTGTTCTGGTTTCATGAGCAAAGTATGCGTTTCAAAACTTGTCAATGTAGTCCCCTCTCCAATCCATATACTGGGTTTATCAATTCCGTATGCGTCACCTACCCATGAACTTGGCCTATGTAAGCAGAAGTACGTCATCTTTTCACTATTGATGGTATTTTTAGAGGATAATTTGGTTGGAAAAAGAACCACATCTTTGTTATCCATCCCTTCATTTGTAATAATGCCCAGTCTTTCAAATTTTGAATAATCTCTAGTAGTTGCTAGTGCGGTTGATACCATTGGACCTTTTTTTGGACGATCAGGTAATACTACATAAGTAATGTAAACTTGCTTGTCGATTTCGGACAATCGGGGATCTTCGATACCGTATTTTTCGTAGTCCAATGTCGGATTAAACGCAATTTCATCACGCCTGCTAAAGAGGTAACCATCATCACTGGATGCATATCCTATTCTTGAAAGGTAGTGCTCATATTCTCCGATCGCACGATAAAGCATGTGAATTTTTTTTCCATCATATAATATGGCACAGTTAAAAACAGCTTCTGACTCCCACCAGTTATTCTTATTGGGAATGAGTATAGGATTATTTGAATATCTTTTTAGGATTTCGGAGTTCAATTGGACGGAGTTCAATTGGGTAAATCGCTAACATAAAATTTGTCTTTTGAGATGATGTTGCTCAGAATTGGTATATACATTGAATACGGTTGTTTCCAAGGTATTTAAACAGCACACTAAAAGCAATGCTTTATGGGGTATTGTTCTGAGATGGGCTTAATACATATTAATATATAGATGATCTGACGATTTTAATTAATAAACAAGCTATTCCTATTCTGGTTTCACATAGAAAATTGCGAAGAAAATGGCAATAATAATGAGTACTATGAATTAGAAATATCATAAAAGTGCACTTTTGTTCAAGTAGAAGCGGGTATTCGTGTCATTAAATGAGAAAAACGGGAAGTAAACAAAAAAATAGATTTATGTGAATTGCTGGCACTTACAAAATAAACAGCGATGATCATAAAATCTTGGGCCACTGGGTTGTTGTCTATGCTCATTCTTTGAATGGGTACAATTCTTACACATTAACAATTGAATGCTTTCCATGTTACTCATACCTTATGATATACATGATACAATATTAAGGATTATCATAAAAATACTAAATGAGATATATAATCGGACAAAAACAAGATATAAAGTAATTGCAATAGAACCTAACAAAGCTTTCTTTCATTATCTACCGATCATCTCATGCAACAATTCTTAAGATTAGGTAATCGCTGCTAAGGGTAATAGATTACAAGTAGAGGTTAATATACCCAAAATCCTTTCGTTTTGACTTTTGGACATATTTAGTCAAACTTTAGTCTTTATTTGGAATAAATATTATTTGGACATATTCTACCGATTCAAATTTTGATAAAGTTATTACATTATACAAGGTATAAATCACAAGATCAAAGAAAAAGTGATGGTGTCAGAGTTGATAAGATTCAAGGCATGTTTAGAAACCCCCAATCATATATCTTTGCTATAAACAAGGCTAGATTATATTGATATCGTTACCAGAATATGAATAAAACTCCTAGGATACAATACAATTCTACAAACTGGTAAAAACTTTATTTTTTAGAGATGAAACTATATAAAAATTATGATGTTAAGAGATGGTGAAGGGCCCTAGTTTGCACATATCCCTTCATTTGCACTATATCTCCTGCCAAATTCGTTAGAGATTTCTTCTTCTTTTATAATCTCCCCTCTTCGTCCAGGAGTTCGCATCATTTGCTGTCTAACCCTTCTTCTTTCGTCGTCTAATTCAACAAATCCTCTTTCAAAATTATTTATTTGCTGTTTTTTAGTCCTTAATTCTTGAGAGTATCTTTGGCGAAAAGACGTTTCTACATCTTCAGTTGATTGATCTACAGCAGCAAGGACAACTACACTTTCATTTTTAGTTTGATTGATCATAGTGCTTTTATGCAGGGAATCTAAGGACATAAGGGGAAGGTGATTATTATTATAACTTTTTTCTATTACCATATTACTATATACATACCATGTCTCTTAAGTATATGATGATGAATATCGTTTTCAGTTCATGTTAATCACCATTTTAATATCCATTAAAAATGATTCCTTCACATGAACTATTAATTCAATAGTAAACAGCATGTTCTGGAACTAGAATAACAAATAGAATAACTAGATCATAATTGACCTTTTTGTGTTAATCTTTTCAAGGCCATACAATCGTTTACCGCACCTGATAACATACCTAGCACTATTAAGAGTGCATAAAAGAAATTCCATTTTTAGGGACATTACTCAATTGATAGAAAATGGAATAGGATTTGTTTGGGAAATGCTTTAGAAAAATACTATGATTAACTTCCAGAGAAAGAAACAAAAAGTATTGTAGCAGGCCATAGTTGCTTACAATTTAGAACAATTTCTTGAATTCTAAATTACTTTATGGGTTATTATAGAAATAGAATTCGGAAGTGATATAATTACCATAAATTGTCAATGACCGGACATTGGATGAAATCATATGATGAAATCCTGAATTTGAACTAACCCTAATAGTACAAATAGAAGTAATGAAGAGAAATGACAAAGCATGACCATGACAATATTCTATGTCATTTATGATCAGATTGTCCAAATAGTCCTTTTATGGCATTTTAATTAATTTGGACATTATTATGCGAAAAGAGGGAGTCAGAAAGGTTAGCCTTTACCAAGTAGAATGCAGATCCATTGAAGAATATGTCTAAATACGCGTATTATTAATATACTTTAGAATCTATAATATCTATGATTACTATTGGTAGATCTTGTATACGGTATGGGTATAACCGATATAATAAAAGACGCTCCTACAATTTTTAGTATCCTAAGTAAATATATGTCTATAAAGTTTTTTAAATCTAAACCATTTATCTATGGTTCTGCAGACATTATCAACGTCTGTAATTTACATTGTTCCCATTGTTACTGGTGGAAAACTAGAAGAAATGAATTAGACGAGTTGAGTCCCGGGGACTGGAAAGAAATAATAAAACAGACCTTTAAAAAACATCATGTTTATGTAGTTACACTCGTTGGAGGCGAGCCGATGATGCGTCAAGATATTATAAAGGTTTTTTGTGATGAGATGCCTAGAAGAATATGTGTAGTAACAAACGGTACTTATCCTTTAGTAAGATTTGATAAGCTTTACTTTTATTGGGTATCACTTGATGGTACAGAAAAAGTACATGATAGCATTAGAGGAAAAGGCGCTTATGCGAAAACCAAAAAGAATATTTTAGACTATATCTCCGGGCCCGCTCGCAACGGAAAACCAGCTTGGAAGGACATTTGGATCACAATGACTATAAATTCTCTGAATTATACCACCATAGAAGATCTGATTAATGAATGGAAAGATACGATAAATAAAATAGGGTTTCAATTTCATACCCCCTTTTCAGATAATGATCCACTTTGGTTACCATTCGGTGATACGAGAACTGATATAATTAATAATATTCAAAGATTAAGAACGAAATATCCAGATTTTATCATGAACACAGAAAAACAACTAGAATTAATGAAAGGCAACTGGGGAGGGATTAAAACTACGCCCGTGGACTGTCCCTCGTGGGCCATATTATCATTAGATCACAAAGGAATGTCAAAACAGCCTTGTTGTATTGGAAGCTCCGACAGTAAAGCAATGAAGCCAATATGTGAAAAATGTGGACTAGGATGTTATTCGATACTAGTTGCTCAAGGATTGAAAAATAATTGACAATGATTTGCTTTTTGGCTACCACTCTCTTAAATAATTAATGGATATCATAACAATATTCATAGATGTTAACCTCTATTAGACTCAATTATAAGGTGTCTTTTGTTAGCATCATTTCTCAGACATGCATAGGTATATCAAATCAAGAAAGAGGAATACTTTGCTTAAACTTAGGAAAACTACATTCTGCAGCAAGATAAACTATGAGGACTAAAATCTATATTACCATTCTCTGATTTCTATGTCATGAAATTTCTAAATAGTATATTATTAATGTGTGGATTAATTTTTATAATTTTAACTATTCCTTATAGTCCCGTTCTGTTAAGTTTCTTGAGAAAGAAATTAGCGATGTCGATATCTCAGACAAGGAAATACGAAGACATTAGACTGGAAGGAACAATGTAAAACGAAAATAAATAGATTAATAGAATGCCAAGAAGATGAGAATATACAAATTCAGCTCAATAAACAAGACCTTAATGATATCTTTATTATAATACGATTTGACTAATTCAATATATCATGGAAAAGAGTCAAAAGATCATCATAGTGTTATCTATACCAATAATTATCATAACTGCAGTAGTAGTAGGATTAATTGCCCCATTCGCTTTTGAAGAACAATGTAAACAAAAGGCCAGTGAAATAAAAAATAATTTATTTGCACTGGAAGGAAATAAGGAAAATTTTCTTGCATCTTATGAAAAAGGGACTATATCAAATCGATCTCAGGCGGAATTACAAAAATTAGACATGGTACTTAGCAATTGTCCTGAGTTAAAATCCATATCTACAAAAGAATCAGAATATGATATTTCTTTTCTACGGAGATAACTTTCCCTCTTCATTATTGATAATTGCGAGGAGTATAGAAAAGATTTGAATTAAGGGGCAGGACCAATATTAACAGGATCTTACACCAATTTGATGATAAAAATCGATTGACTTTTGGATATATTCTCATTTTCCCCAACAAATCGAATCTCAAGATTGAATTTTTTCTAAAATATTGGTGGTTAATAGAGATAAACTGCCTATGAATAGATTGAACTATGTAAAAATCTGCATTTCTAACCAAAGACTTGTCAAAACTATCAATACAAAGGCTTCAGTCACCTATGTCTTCTGAAAATCGTGTTCTAGTATGTGACAATAAGCTTCAGAATAGATAAAATATTCAAAATCCTGTCTTTTGCAATATTACAAGAGTACTCAAAAATCCTTGTTTGGGGTTTTATTTGTGGATAGCTTAGAAAATGATTAAGATATTTTATGTTGCTCGCATACTCATTACAATATTATTGCTTATTATTGCCAATAGATACCAATATCTATAAATATCTGAGACAGATAAATACTTTATGAATAAAACAACTAAAGAAGTGGCAAAAATGATGGACGACAAGATAAATACGAATTCCAATTCAATACAAACGGAAAGGTTAACCAAAGAACAGGTACAAATATTTGAAGAATTCGTAAATGCTTTTAACAAGAGAATATCTATATTCCTTGTCTCCTAGCATATCATGAAAATGGGCATATCGCTTTAATATAAGCATTCTTAATATTTCAGATGCGAAAAAACCATGTATCAGCCAAGTTATTTATTGCTATTGCATGGATTATGGCTTTTGGAATTTTTGTCAGTGCTTTTTCAAATCCGAACTCAAATGGTCTAGATTCAGAACCTAGTAACAAGGATAATTTATTATGGCAAGATTCAAATAATTCAAATACAACTACAGTGAATGCAAAACAGATCTATTTTAGTCATGGCAATATCACAAATCAAACAATAATTGAGAGCGGAATAAATGGGACAATGGTTCAGGTTTCTTACGAAGGTATTGGACAATTTGCTGGCGGGGGACCCAGGGTTACTGAATACTGGAATTATATAAACAACCATAGATCCGATGGTGTAATTCAAGGAGAAGGAAATGGCAAATTAGTCTACATTGAGAACAATGATACCAATTCAAAGCACGACTCTGTCAAAATGAAAGGATATGGTCGCGGATTTACAGATTCAAATGGCAATATCACGTTTTATCCTACTGCACAACTGTACGATACACCGTTAAATGATAACGGTTCGCTTACATTTCTCAATAAAGTTATCGGCATAGCAGATTGGGACATAGATAATAAACTAAAAACTTACAATTATACAATGTGGGACCTAGAAGTCAACTGATTTTTTTTATGTTTGGATCAAGGAAATATCCAAGGTGGTCTGGCAATAGCACATCCAATAACAGAACAGAAATCCTGTGATATGCATGATGTGAAGTTGGATAAGAAAATGAGGAATGACAGCATTGCGAACAGTTTTTGGTAAAATCGATGACGATCCTATGGGGAGAAGTTTCTATTATATTACCTATGCTAGTCTCTTGCGTCTCTCTCTACTATATCCATCATATACAATATTCGGTTATCTATTTTTAGTCAAACATTTAACATTGTGCCGTGGAGAAATAGACTAATGGAGTTTCTTGTATTATTCTCTGCTTGATACCTACATTATAAGAGGAATAAAATGTATTTTCCCGAAAAATGATTGTCATATTATCGTCATAAAGTTATTGCTGAATGAGAAAAAATTTTGAAGTTACTGTTAGAATAAAAAACAATTGAATTTTTTTGTACCTTGTTTTAATATAAATAAATTAAAGCATTTATGATATCAACAAATGATTTGCCATTAAATTATAGATTGTTAATCGAAATCAAGCGAAGTATTATTATAACATTTAAACATAATTTTACTATTGTGAATCAGAAAAATACCCTATCTGTTCTATTAGTGTTAGGTATTTTATTTAGCATAATCATCCATAGTAATACAAGTATTAGTCCTGATTCTACTTTTTTCCAAAATGCGTATGGTCACAACTTTCCTCCAAATAATTATGCTTCATTTATCACATCTTTAGATCAATTTCAGACAGAATCGAATCTTGTCCAGTCAAATCTTCTAAATAATAATATAACTTTGGCTCAAAAACATGCAGATGAAGCTGTTAGTATTTTTTACTGGGACTTGTTGGTAGAAATAGTTAAACAGGATAAAAAAATTGGAGATGATCTTAAATTAGCAGTAGAAAATTTGCGCAACCTGACGTCTTCATTTTCAAATACCCCTTCATCAGTTCAAGGTGAAAAACAAAAGATAGAACAATCAAATCAATTAGTTGCGAGTATCAATACGAATGTAGACAAAGTCATAACCCTAACGGAAACTAAAAAACAATCAGAAGATTCTAACTTTCTAAATCAAGTTACGACGTTCATATCAAATATATTTAGTCCAAAAAAGGATAACAACAGTGGCTCAATCCATCCTATGAGATTTGCTGATGGGGTAGACGAGGTACTAAGGAATTATGGTGATGCTTATAGTGTTGACTTTGATATGACCGAATATGGGAAATATGGGAAATATGGGAAATATGGGAAATATAAACAATGGATCTATGGTTGAAAATAATAATAGTTATAATTTTAATAACAATAGCAACATGGATATGAACAAGATGATGGATATGCCACCATCAATGAAGGATTCGGATACCAAAATGAATACAAATAAACCCATAGTAAATATGGCAGATTATCAAAGTGCAAAAGGTATGGCTGAAAAACTATTGGATATCTTTAATAAAGAACTTAAACCCATCATATCCCAAAATGGGACTTCCACGTATAGTACTAATCTAGAAAGTGGTATTATGCAACTTGTAAATTCGATAGAATCCAAAGTTCCACCAATGGATATAATGATGATCGTTCATACACAGATTCATCCTAATTTGATAAAAGCTTTTGACTTGCAGATTCTTTCAAGTACGTAATAATCAGGGGAAAATTTTTATGTGATTTGGAATAGGCCACTAGATCATTCACAGTCTCTTGTTTGACCTATAATTAACCATGTTGGTGTCTATCAATGGTTAAGATGAGATGAATAAAATTTTGGTGTTTAGTAATGTATGTCAAGTTGGCGTGTAAGTAGGATGTCAATCTTGCTGTACACAGTAGTATTTTGCATACCACATCATCAAAATTATCACAAAATATCTTAACTTTTTAAGGTGTGTGCATAGGTGCATAGGACGCACCTAACTAACAACTAACCAAGCATATTTACATATACTGTATTAGAAAAAAGATACAATATTCAGTATCGGCAAATAACTAAATGGTCTGTTTGGAGATTTGATTTTTTTGATAAAATACTTTCCTAGAAATCAGTACGCAACTGATCAAGAAATCACTCTATCAAAACAAAAAACGGGCCTTTCGCAAGCGAAAAAAATTGACGTAGTTTCTATTAACAAACCTTTTGTAAAATAATTGGATTCATTGATACTAGAAAATATCTAAGGTATTATGAGAAGATCAAAAAATAAAAGTTCTGTAGGCATATAGATGTAATCCTATGTATGAGCCTAAGAATCTTGGGGATCAACCCAATTACTGATTGGTTGTGGATAACCACTATCCATCGTTGCACCCTGACCTACATAAAATGTAAGGCGAACGTATTGGTCGCCTTTTAGAAGATATAACTTATTATCCTCTTCACTGAGAAAGGAAGCATCGATATCCGAGGTAAAATTAATAGGAAGATCAACCCAATTACTGATTGGTTGTGGATAACCACTATCCATCGTTGCACCCTGACCTACATAAAATGTAAGGCGAACGTATTGGTCGCCTTTTAGAAGATATAACTTATTATCCTCTTCACTGAGAAAGGAAGCATCGATATCCGAGGTAAAATTTTGAGCTAAAGATTCTTTTATCGGTACACTGAACGGCAATATTAATGACATGGCAACAAGAAATGATATGAATAAAAAGTATGTTTGATACCTCATATGACTACTTTATAAATAAAATAAATAAAGTTTATGGAATGATATTCTGAGTATTAGGATACTTTGGATTGTCTTACAATCTGTTTGGTGCTTGGATTATACGTAGTCATCTGAAGCAGCACGAATGTTTCAATTTATAGAAACTCCATACTCAATCATCCTCTAATAATCAGATTTAATCCATTTTGAAACGCATTATTAATTTTTCAAACAACGACTATTCTCAGTACTCAAAATGAATTTTTATTAGTCATATATCATTTTTAATCTCATTAGTAACTAATGGATATTTATACCGTTCCTCTTCAGAAACTCGCTTTCGATCTGATCCGAGAGATCAATAAACCTAAACGCTACCCAAAAGCAATTGCAGTATCCAAATAACACTTACTCAAGAATAATTCATACATCTTTTGAACCAAAATTCAGATCCCTGTATTCAGTGATCTCATTCTATATCTTGTTTCAACTTTGCAAGTAAGTCTATTGCATCCACCGAAAATTTGGTTATCCAGCGATCATGTAACTCTCGAATAGGAAGAAGATTAATGTAATTCCATCGGTACTTTCCACTATGTTTAACTAAAATCAAATCGGCCTTTTCTAAGACGTTCAAATGTTGCATTACCGTACATCTATCCATTTTTTTTAAGATGAGACACAATTCTGAGGTAGTATGTGGTTTATCCTTAATCAAATCAAGGATTTCACGTCTGCCAGCATGACCCAGTGCCTTAAGGATACGGTCATACCTACTCTCTGAATACATGTTACATTTATATAACATATACTACTAATAAACCTTATAACGGCGTATATTTATGAATTTGAAATTTAGAGTGCAAGCCAAGATAAAAAAGCCCGTCGAGGAAGTATATGACGCGATCTACGATCCAAAGAAATTAAGCAAATATTTTACTACAGGTGGAGCAAGTGGACCACTCGATGAAGGAATGGAGGTCATGTGGGATTTTCATGATTATCCTGGTGCTTTTTCAGTATATGTAAAACAGACAATTAAGAACCAGAAAATTGTTTTTGAATGGGCCAGTGCAGTAGAATCTAATCGCTTGACAGTAGAGATGGACTTTGAACGACTTGGAGATGAAATGACGCTAGTAACGATTTCAGAGGCAGGCTGGATAAATGAAGATCAGCCATCATTAGATGAATCATATAGTAACTGTCAAGGTTGGACTCAAATGGTTTGTTGCTTAAAGGTATATCTGGAATATGATAAGAATTTAAGGGAGTTCTTTTATTGATATTTACCGAGTTTCCGTGTAAAATAGTATCCCATTTTTATGATTAATCTAAAGACAAAAAACTGCAAGTAATATAAAAGTAGAACATCCCTACTTTTGAAGCTAAGTAGGATGTGAACTTATCAATATTTATACCATACAAGGGTAACTATCACTATAAAATAATTAGTTCATTTTATAAGAAAGGGAGCAGAATCTTGACTTCAGTGTGATGCATATTTAGAACGGTTAACACATTATAAACTGCATTAATAATAGTCGATATGACCTCTACTATCTAACACCATCTTGTTAGAGTTATATGCACAACTTCAAAATCAAACAATATCCCAAGATATAGAATGATTCAAGGAATGAATTTTAGTCGTTAGAAAAATTACCGGTTATAGAAGTTATTAAGATTATTGAAATATTAAATAAAAGAAGATATATTTATTACTTATCGAAAGTTAGTTGTACTCAATTCGCCATTCCTGAGATGGACTGATTCTCAAAATGATTATTTATATTCTCGGGATCAAAGTAAATGTCAATTTTTTCCTGTGATAAGGCAATTACTGTGGGTTCATTTGTAACCGGACCGTCCCTCATGGTTATAGTGGAAGTACCATTAAGGTGGATCGTTTGGTTTTCAATAACTGGTGATCCTACTAATTTGAAATCATTTATTTCATGTTCGTGTCCTGCACTTCCATCTGGTTTAGCCATTTCTATAATGGCAGTCAAGCTGGGAGATGATGAATTTATTCCAGTCATTGACCAGTTACCAGAATTTATCCATGTTGTGTTTCCTGAAGAATCGGTCTGAGTATGATTGAATACACCGGCTTTAGTATCCCCTACCTGTCCATATGCAACAAAAGCAGTACTAGTCAAAATAACTATTCCAGCTACTAAAAAAATAGTTAAACTAAATGAGAAGATAATTCTTCTTTCAAGTCTTGTTGCTATAAAATTCTTTTCATGATCCATTTTTTAAATTAGTACATACTAATATAAATTCCTTACCGATTTGTTAGTTCATATAGTTACTATATACTAGTATTGCTTATTACCTGATTTAAATTTTTTATGAATAATCATTTTAGGCACAAAATTTTCTACTAGAGAGATTAATAAGGGGAAGATATACAGTTACTAAAATCTTTTCCTCAGTAACAATGTGGGCTTCCTACGTCATACCCATTTCCATATGTACATGTAACAAAAAAATAAAAACTAAATTAATTAGACTTAACTCGTGAAATCCAGTAATAAAAAATAGAATCTTGGCATTTATCACGTGAATCATAAAGAGATGAAATCATCCTGCCCTCATCAATCTCTGTACTCAAGTTTATGACAAATGGATAAAAAAGTCTATGAAATAAGTATTTAAGCGGATTAATCAATATATAGCATATGGAATTGAGGAAAGAATTATCCATTAATGAAATAAAATTTATGTCTGGGAAAATTTCTACATCAACTCTTGTAAAATTATCTCCGTATCTAGGCAATGGGTTGAACTAAAATTGCAAATGACAAAGTTATTGTTACCACAATATGAATCTAACAACTATGGGAACCTTCAAAACTATGCGGAACTTCTTCACGCCAGTCATAAAATTCAAGAAGAGACAACTAATTTAAAAAGATGTTATAATTACTTTTCATTAAATTCAAAACAGAAAACCGACCCTCATATAGATAATGAGAAGATTACGATAGCTATCAATGATATTCGTAATAACGATAAGAAAATTCTATCATTGCTACGAAAAGAAATGTGGTCAACATATTCATTTAAGGCTCTCGAGAGAAAACTTGATATTCATCAACAAAGTCTTTCAAGGGCTTTAAAGAGACTTTTGGACTTGAACCTAATTGAGAAAACATCATCAGGGTACAAGTTGGTTGAAAGAAATGGGTATAACTTCAATCCAATATTAGAAGATAATCTTTTAGATGAAGAGCCAGAAAAAGATAGATCAAAAATACATAGAAAATATAATCAATTAATCCAGATCTATATGCATGTAAAGGGTAACATCGAACCCATAGTGGATCATTTAACCGGAAAATGGTTTGGCAATTTAAGATGGTTCGGCTTGATAAAAAAAGAAACAGGTTTTAGACTTCAATGGATAGTAGTAGACAAACACAGCAACAATAAAATATTTCAGATTAATGTAAGTATTTTATCAGAATATATTATTGTAGAGTCCGATGCCTTTTCTGAAAGTGAGAAGGTGGAAGCTATGTATTACTCAAACAGGATAATTGAGGAAATAATAAAAATTCTGCAAGAGAACTTACTTGAAAAAGTTATACCAGAAAAGGAATACACTCCTGTTTACACTAATGACATAAAATTTTCGCATAATAGGAATAATTGACGAAATATCAAACTCATTCTGTTAGGACTTTCACCTAAACTGGGAATTAAGAATATTGTAACATACAAGATTTCAAATAATCAATCTATTTTTCCGCCCGTTATGGACCTATAGGATTTGGAATAAAATAGTAAAAAAAAATTGTGCTTTGGAATCATTGCCATATACAATGAATTGTTTGATAGCAGGGTATCATCATCACATTATGTTAGAGTTCCTGTCTTAATTTTGTAAATCCTTGTGACGTAACTATCCCCGACTCAACCACCGGTTTTTCTCCGATTGCTTTTTCTATAGCTTCATTTGACAATTTCAAAGCCTGTTCAATATTCATATTTGTGTCATAGCCTTTTTGAATCACATCTATTGCCACATCGGAAGAGTGACCTATTGCAAACCCACCTCCTTTCAAGTAAGTTCCACTGGGATCAACTCGGTACAAATGTATTCCATTTTCATCTACTCCAGCAATGATTATTGAAGCCGCTTGCGGTCTTACAGCATAAATTGTGTAATTGTGTAAATAGGTACTTAGATGTTTTGTGATAGATCTTATGTCGATAGAGCTATCATATGAAATGCGATGTTTCTGTCCTTGCAACCTTATTTCTTCTATTAAATGTTCTATATCTGCAATATAGCCTGCTCCAGTCGCTCCTATGTGCTTATCAATTACAAATATTTTTTCATTAGGATCTACTAAGGGCAAAGTGGGTTTGATATGACTTGAAATGAGGGCGAATTCTGGAGTTTTTAACCCAATAGTTGTTGAACCCTTATTTACCGCCTCTAGAGCATTATCTACTAACACCAGGCGACCACCTTGTCCATAGTAGTATGGATATCTACTGTTATTCCCAAAACTATAAGGAGAACCTACAGAATTATTATCTTCAGACATTTTCTGTTATCTTCCTACCCCTTATACTACAACCCGTTCGGCTGCTACCAATTTTGGTATGACTAGAACATCTATTCCATTGCCAGAACCTGGGTCCCGTTCCATAGCCGCTGCAACAGCTTTTTTAGCAATTTCCTTTGCTTCGTCGTTTGTAATATCAAAATGGTAAAGGCTTTCAAGCACTCCATAAGCTATGGGGGCTCCCGAACCTGATGCAGCATAATCTTCATTTGTAATCGCACCACTCATATCTGCAACATTTACATGTGATCCGATGGTATCTACACCTGCTACTAGTAACTCGACGTAATATGGTTGGTAATTCTTTAGCCCCGAGTAGGCGAGATTTGCGATTAGTCTTGAAGATTCTTTTACACTCAATGGAAATCCCCTCCTTAGTTCTATCAATTTTCTCTCCGCTGCAGTAACTTTGATTAAATGTTCTGCATCGGATAGCTGTCCTGCAATAGCAATTGCAAGAGTATCATCTATTTTGGAAATCTTTTGTACTATCTTGGATCCTATAAAGAAACCCTTACTGGCTCGTTTATCGGATGCAAGTACCACTCCCTCGGTTGTTTTAATTCCTATTATGGTAGTCATTTTGTTATAGTAATATAGAGTATGGTCGAATTTATTGACCAAGTTCAGTTCAAATTAGTCACACTTTGACTTTATTTGTTATCAAGATTTACTGAAAAGAACTGTAAGATTGAATTTATCGTATATCACACACCAGATACCTAAAAGGGTATCATTAGAGCTTATCTACAAATGTTTTTTCAAGCCATTAACCATGATTTAGCAATTTATGCGTCATACCCGCCTATCAAACTAACAAATGTCTCCTGATGATGGACTAAGGAACACAATGTGTTAATATTATTAAATAAAAAACCAAAATACCAAAATACTGCAACGGGGATTAACGAAAACCATTAAATGATAAATATTTCACAACAGGAAAAAAAATTAAGAGCGGATAGAATGGGTAGAATATTTAACACATTCTACCGGGTTTGCAATTACTGGGATCAAAGATATGATGTTTTTCGGTCCAGCTCTGATGATGACTGTGATGATCCGCATGATGAGGATGAGTATGAGTCACGGTGTGGGTATGGCCGTTGTGAGTAAAGAAGTGGGTATGTTCATCTAAATATTGACCATCGTTCTCTGTTGTAGTTTTACCGAGAATATCAGAAAGTTCCCCTATTATTGTAGTCAGTTGAGCGGTTGCGACTGTTGAATTACTACTTGATACAGTATTTTGTGCTTGGGTTAAATTTGCGATCAATTTAGCAAGTACCTGGCTATTTTCTTGATTATTAGTTTGAGCAGAAACTTCATTGTTTAATGTCCACCCTCCAAAAGTTATGCCAAATGTTACAAAAAGCACAGATATGATTGCTGATTTCAGGAAGATAATGTTCTTCATTTCAATCTAAATACTATATAGGTCATATTTAAAGAAAATTACGATTATTGTATCAAATAAATACAGGTATACAAAAAATTCAAATGATTTAACACTTTTGTATAAAACGTTAATTTATGGGATTCTATAGTCAATGGCAATTACAAAGGTAAACTACGATATTCTGGTTCATCGATACTGATTTATATCATGTTTTAAAAATGGTGGAATGTTATAAACATTGTTACTTAGGATCTTTTAATGAACAATATTCTTACAATTGCATTCATAGGCGTATTGGCCGCATCAATTTTAGTAATAGGAGCAAGCACGCCAGTATTTGCCCAAGAAAACATGACAATGAACACTTCTTCATCTACACCGGTTGAAAATACAACAGACTTGTCAGATACTGGGATGGGAATGGACGCTAATACCATGATGGGCAATAGCACATCAGACAATAGCACAACAACTCAATAAATAGCAAATCAAATAACATCTATCCCTATACAACCAATTTCCTTTTTTTTATGATTTGAAAACATAAAATAAGACATCAAGATTTCTTCTCAACCTAATTCGTGATTTTATGGTATGTGGTGTGTAAACGAAGAGCATAAATGTAATAAACTCATCACAACAGGCAAAAATGAAGCAATAATCATCATCGTGCAAGATTAAATCACTCTTTTATTGTGCTGTCATAGTTATCAGAGGGAATTAAAGATTAATCTATAACCAAGCTGATTTATCAATTGACGAGAGGAAGAGAAAACTAAACGCATCTTACAAAGATCCGAAAACCTAAAAATGAAATTTATTTGTGTGTCTAACTATTCACAGTATATAACAGCAAATTCTATAGGGTATAGAAAAATATGGGGTAAATCCATATTAGTAGAAAGATGAGCCCCCGCTTTTATAGGATGTTAATCAGATAAATTTAATGAACACAACTAAGAAAATAACTGTTACCATGGTAATTGCGATAGCATCATTGTTTGCTGCATCCGGCATAACAAGTAGTCCCGTATTTGCTCAATCTAACGGCGAAGATGACGAGACAGGAAAAAATAATTACGAAGAATTTGTTAATTGTCTGGCTCAATCAGAAGGCGAAAAGGGATTTGCATCTGAAAGCGATATAAGAGATTGTTTTAGACCAATTTATGATCCAGAGGCAGGTACTACCACAGCATCCAGTGATAATGCTGACGATAGTAGTAGCGATAGTAGTAGCGATAGTAGTAGCGATAGTAGTAGCGATAGTAGTAGCGAAGTAGTAGCGATTCAAATAATTAGCCCTACGTTGAGTGCTGGGCTACGAATACACGCCTTATAACATATCAATAAGCCATAGACAAAATAAAGAATACGTTACCATGTCATGTCATTCATTTAGATAGTGATTGAATGACATGATATGACATTATTTTATTTAGTACATAATAAAAATAGAGAAGAAACTAATTTGTATATACTCATAGATCGTAATAACACCATGTTAACGTTAAAGAAATAATAGGCATCACGAGAATATGATTAATTTCACGATGAATCATACTATTTTCTTTTGCTTTATGGTTATATAGAATTTTAATGGTTGAGAAACTAAAAAATGAATAACTATTATTACTTGATTGAAGAATAGTTGTATCGGGTCATTGATTAATAATATTTAGAATATTACCATCGGGATCTTTAAACCATGCTACTTTCATGTCACCATCAAAATGAATATCATCTTTTAATGTCGTATTAGGCATGTCATAATGTTCAAACTGTACACCTTTAGATTTAAGTTCCTTGACTAAGGCATCCATATCCTCACCCACTATCCACGTTGCGCTAGTAGCTTTATTAGTTCCAGCGTATTGTGATTGATATACTATGATGGCAGAGTTACCACATCTATAAACCACTACTTCCTCTCCAACAGAGTCTATTTCCTCCAGTCCCAAAATATTTTCGTAAAACTTTCTAGAAATTTTCAGATTCTTAACGGCTATATTTGCTAGTGCACTCTTATTACTCAACATAATAAATCCACCCATTGTGAATTAGGCATGTCAGCATTTCTATGAAAACTTAGGTTAAAAAAAAAGTCAGGTAGTAGTTGTAGTATTTGAGTAGGGATCAATTGTTTCATAGGTGAATATGCTCTACATATTATAAAAATGAGTATGGGTGTGAAAGTATAGTTAGTTATTTTGGTAAGAGTTGCTTGAGATATCCAATTGGATCCATATTTTCAATTTTCCTAATCTTATTCATCTTCTTCATCTGACTCTTCATCCAGGGAATCTTCTGATGTAGATGAAGATGCATCTGGTCCATTCACTATTACTTCGCCAACCATAGTGGGATGATATATACAATAATAATCGAATTCTCCAGGACTGTCAAATGTCAGACTATAAGACTGATTTGGAATTATAGCATCAGAATCAAATAGATTGCCCTCATCCAAGTCACCATCCTGCCCAGAGGTTACCGTATGAGATATGGTATCTCCATTAAACCACGTCACTGTTTGTCCAGATTCAATCTCGATTGGTTCTGGTGAATAGGAATCATCACCATCTATTCCCAAAATAACTGCCGAAACGGACTTGGATGCTAAAGTACCATTTTGAGTAGGGGAGCTTGGAGGGGAGCTTGGAGGGGAGCTTGGAGGGGAGCTTGGCTGAGATTTTGGATCAATGCTATCAGAAATAGGTAATATTCTATAAATTGATCCCGTGTAGCTTAAAACATACAAGTAACCATCTGGACCTACCTGAAGATCGGTTATTCCCCCGAAACCTTGTCCAAAGATCAGAGGCTGATTTTCTTTAGGCTCATCTACTTCATTATCTTCCAATAATTCCGTATTACCAACATAAGTATCATTTATAAAAATAGCATCTCGTTCTTCGTTCAGTGTAAATCTATACAACAAACCATTATTGATATCACCTACAAACATATTGTTTGCAAATTCATCTCCAAGTCTATGTGAATTTAAGAATTTAAGGGCTGTCACACCTATTGTCGTATCCCACACAAACTTTGGATCAGCATACTGGCCTTTTCCAAAATATACCAAATCTGCTTCTGTTGTACCATGCTCTAGTAAATCCTTGTCTACATATCCCTGGACTTGAAACCAACCACTATTAAAACCAGGAAAAACCAGGTTAATTTCATCGCCTGCTACTGGTCCATTTTCTGTATCCCATAAGTTCCCTGTCAATGGATCGAAATCTATACCAAAACTATTTCGAATACCCATTGCATAATAGACATTCAGAGGCAACCCTTCTCCAAATATTGGATCGCTGGGATCTACTATACCACCATCTTGAGTGATTCGAAGTACGCCTCCTAGACCATTCGGGGCCGGCCCACCTATTATATTTTGGGCCTGGGTTCTGTGGCCCCCAACTTCTCCTATTAAATAGTAGACATTATTATCAGGACCAATTCGAATTTTACCACCATTGTGCTCACCCCTACCATTTATTGGAATTGCGGTTAAATCCAATAATAACACTGGATTTATCAATCTACCATCAACAAATTCATAACGATATAATCGATTGCCTAGTGGATCAACAAGAGCATCAACATCACTACCATCTACACCATTGCCTGATTCAGTATAAGATAGAAAAACATAAGTTTTTCCGTCGGGTTGTTTTGAAACAGCTATTCCTAGCAAGCCGCGTTCTATTGCACTTGCTACTGGTACATCGAGTACAGGTTGAGGCAACTCAAAACCGTTTGTAACTCGCATCACTTTACCGGTAGTTTTTTCAGTGACTAGAATATCATTAGGACCCAGAAACGCCATACTGGTGGGAAAATCCAAACCATCAGCTATTTTTTCAACCGTAAGGGTATCATCGTTAACTGTGGGCCCAGTTGGGGATAAAGGGGCTTTAGCATAAGCCCCATAAGAAACCTGAACATATGAAGAAGTTATGGTGGAAAGTAAAATCAAAGATATAGCGAAAAAAGAAATCAATAGTTTTGTTCTATGAAACATGGGTAAGTCTAATAATATAGAGAAATATTATAAATTAATTAAGGTTTCGTAATAATCTATCAATGTTCAGTCCTGCAGAGTTATTTCATTAATAATCACATAAAACATTAATATCATGAACAATGTTGAATTCTCAAGAATAAATTGGAATAGTAGGGAAATTCACAGGATTTACCGATTGGAATCAGGGTCCATCTAACACATAACAATGAGTAAAAGAATCTTAGCCCCCCGTCCCTACAATGATATCCTTTTTTCAATCTCTGATAACCTTAAATCCCACCACCAAAATTGATTCCCAGTGAAAATTTCGACAAGTATCAGAGAAGAATCAATAACTAGATTCAGTCTTGATTCAATTAATAGATCTCATTCTTATTCGAAACACTCAATCTAGTATGTGGGTCTCCACCTATTACGTATATCTTACCATCATATGAAGCGACACCCAATCCGTGTCTAGGAGTGGGCGTTGGCAATTCTTCGCCCCAAGTATCAGTAGCTGGATTATAACGTTCGTTATTATTGCACGTTCCTTGATCTTGTTTACTTCCCAATACATAAATTGACTCATTTAAAGGTGTGGCCGCAATACCACTCCTTTTTGATGGCATAGTTCGAGATCAGTAGTCCATTAATCCAAAACAGGATCATATTTCTCATTTATATCTACGTTCACTAATGAACCAGTAAGTCTACCCCCATCACATGAAATATTTCCATCAACTACGGCAGATGTAGCATGATGCCTAGCTGTAAGGTATCGAAGATAGTGTGATCCATTCAGTAGTAATAGGATCATATCCTTCAACAACTACCTGAGAATGATCGTAACTATCTCCTCCATTTACGTTTAATATTCCATTAACGAAATTTGCATTTGGTGAACCTCGTGGTGTAGGCATAGGATTACCCACAGTCCAATCGTTGGTAGCTAGATCATAAATGAACAGGTTGTTACAAGGGATCCAATTCCCTGTATATCCCCAACCACATAAATTTTGTCCCCATAGATGTCTGAAGAAGCATGGTGAAGAGTCAAAGGTAACGACTGTATGTTTTGAACCCAAGTATTATCAGTTGAATTGTACATTTCTACAATATCTGTAATTTTACCGTCAAAAGTAAAACCACCTATCACATAAACATTCTCATTCAAATTGGCTGCCGTTACCTCGGTTCTCGGATCAAGTAAACCTGTACCCTCCATCCAAATAGATTCACCGGAGAGTTGATGCTGCAAAAGAGGATTTGAATATAGAACCAAAAAAACTGCGATAAAAAAGATCGACAAGATATAAACAGAACATAGAATAGATGTAAGAAATAGTTTCATACTCGTAGTTTAACCATAATAAATATAAGATTGACGGCAACCTCAAATACGACAACATCATATTTTGTGACAATAAAAGTTGGTAAATATATAGAAACAAATGAACCAATTCGACAGTATTTCTTCAGCTGCAATGACAATTAGACAATTTGTCTCAATTTGTTCAATTATTTTCGTAATGACTGATACTGAAAGGTATTGCATAGTGATATATCATTGGCACTGAATTCTGAGTTTACTAATAAGGTAAAGATCTCAATGCACGAATACATCATTTAATCTTTATCACATAACAGTCAAGCTTTAAAACCACTATTTGCAATTACCCTGATCACATGGATAAAATATGAGATAAAGTAACAAATAAGTAAACCAAGGATATTAAAGTTGACCAAGTAAATAGAACTACACGAGGTAATAATAATTAAATCAGATTTTTCATCCCTAATTGGATAAGGATTGGTCTGAAAATCTAAAAAACATCTGATATTTTGAAGGACCAATCCCAATAGTAAAAGTTAAATATTTAATCCCCAAGGAAACGCTGTATGAATTTCTAGAATATATCATATTATTAAATAATTATATACATACGCCTTAAGATAAATGAGGTTAGATTTTCCGCCTAAATATACTGAAACCATAGGAGCTGTGAAGATTCACTCACTTCAAAAAATATATGAAATAGATTCCGGGTACAATTTTGGAACCACTGCACAGGAACATAACAGTTCGACCATAGCATTTGACGGTGACACATTATCAAAGATATTTCAAGCCATGGCAGTAGTGATTCCAGTTAAGGATGAAAAATTAAGTCTTTTGGAAGGTGTTTTAAGCGGTATTCCTAACGAATGTCTAATAATCATAGTATCAAATAGCCAAAGACATCCCATTGATAGATATGCTATGGAAGTAGAAATGGTTAAGCAGTATTCTCTGTTTTCAAACAAAAGGATCATTATAATACATCAAACAGATCCCAACCTTAGTAGAATTTTCCACAAGATTGATTACCCGTCAATTTTGGATCACAATAACCAAATTCGTCAAGGCAAAGCAGAAGGAATGATAATTGGGATTTTGTTAGCAAAGATGTATAAGAAAGGATATGTGGGGTTTGTTGACGGCGACAATTATTTTCCAGGGGCAGTAAATGAATACATCAAGATTTTTGCTTCGGGTTTTGCCATGTCAAAATCCCCCTTTTGTAATGTAAGAATATGTTGGCATTCTAAACCAAAAATAGCAAACAACAAAGTATATTTCCCAAAATGGGGAAGGATATCAGAATATAGTAACAAATATCTAAATGACTTGGTCTCTTACATTACTGGATATGAGAGAGATATCATCACTACAGGAAACGCTGGGGAGCACTCACTTTCTATGTCGCTTGCAGAGACTCTTAATTTTTCTAGTGGATATTCAATAGAACCTTACGAAATAATTGATATCTTGGAAAAGTTTGGAGGTATTATACCGTCTGAATATTCAAGGAATGCGCTCGCCGATGTGGAAATATTTCAAATAGAAACTAGAAATCCTCATTTTCATGAGGATAAAGGTAATGGACACATTAGAGAAATGCTCCAAGAGTCATTGAACGCTGTAAATGAGAGTAAGATATGTACGACCGAATTAACCCAGGATATTAAAAATCACTTACTCATGATTCAACTTAAACCTCAAAAAAACAACACTGCTACTGATTGCAAGAAGCAACAAGTTATCATGAACCCCATTAAACAGATACCGATTGAAAAATTCCAAAGTTTAATATCTACACCTGAAAACAACAAAATATTATATCATTTTAATGTTGAAAATGATATGGAACATTAAATTTGAATCTTATTCACGCAACAAGAGAGAGAAAGAAAAGGGAGAGTTAAAAATGATGAGTCGCAGATGATTTTTCTTTAATCTTATTAAAGATATGAAATAACATGTTTATCGATTTTTTTAATATCTAACAAAATCTATCTTGTGAAGCCATTAAAAGATAATGATATAAGGTGTCTAATAATATACAATATCTGAACTCATTATTAGTACCAATCTTAACTATCAGAATGTTCTATACTTGGTGATATTTTGCCTACATTTATGAATATTAAAGGCGCGAGTTCATAGATTGAATCGAAGAAGAAAAGGTTATATTATACAGGTCAAGATAAGCATTAATCTAAAATGTCAAGTGTTTATATTCTAATTTTAATATCATGTTTTATTCTATTTATTTTTACTTTTAGTAATAATGAGACTGTTAAGGGTCAAGAATTATATTGGGAATTTGGTGAGCCAATGCCCATCAACAGAACCGAATTGACATCAGAAATAATTGATGGCAAGATATTTGTCATGGGTGGAGCGGATTATTTGAAAGATGGAATAATGGATCTGGTGGAGATTTATGATCCTGAGACGGGTGTATGGAGCGAATCTACTCCATTGCCTGTTCCAATAGATCATACGACTGCTGTAGTTTACGAGAACAAGTTATACATTGTCGGAGGTTTTTTAGAGGATAAGACAGCTACAGATAAAGTGTGGATGTATGATCCTGAAACGGATGTATGGACTGAAGAACCACCACTACCCACTGCTAGAGGAGCATTAGCGGCAGAAGTAATAGATGGTAACATATATGCAATAGGTGGGGTAGGTTTGGATCACAAGCCAGTTGCTACGAATGAGATGTACAGTATTGAAAACGAATCGTGGATAACCAAGGAACCTTTGATTAAGCCAAGGCATCATATTGCGTCAGCAGTTGTGGATGAAAAATTATATATTCTTGGGGGAAGAGTATTCGGAAATGGAGAACCATCTGAAATTAATGCCGCCTTAACCAACATGGATGATAATTTAAGATACGACCCAAAATCCAATAATTGGACTAAATTAGACTCAATGGAAATGAGAAGGAGTGGATTTGCTGCCTCAGTATTAGATGGTCAGATATACGCGATTGGAGGTCAGACAGCAAAAGGTGGTTCTGATAAGGTAGAGCGATATGATCCTATAGTAGACAAATGGTTTATTGCCCCAAATATGCATATAGTCAAGTCAGGTCAAACATCAATAAGCTATAATGATATGATTTATGTATTTGGTGGTCAACATTACGGATTACAGTCGATAAATGTAACCGAAATTTTGAAGTCAGGAATTCTTAGAGGTTAAGCTGGAAAAGAATAGTCATAGGGCATTTAGGATCATTACTAGTCTTCTGGAAGAATTTATTGATATTAACTCACCATCACCAGAGTAATCCATTTTCAACTACTTCAATCATAAGATATGGATGTCAAGTTCAGGGTATCAATAAACATTCGACGGCCATCGGTTATTGAGCCATTCACTTTTATCAATATAAAAAAATAAAGAATTCCGTATAACATAACGATATCGCAAAAATTAAAGACAATTCATTAACAGATTAACACCAAGTGAGATACCTTATTTGAAATGTGAAATGGAATATTACTACTAGGCATTGAGATACTATGAAGTCCCAGACTAGGTAAATTAATTCAAACAGTCTTCAACCTATACACATGATACGAATTTTTCAAATATAGTTGACAAATCTAATACAGATTATATAGCAAGTTTTACAAGAACGTTTCTTACTATGAGCTAAGATGTCAAAAAGTTAAAACAAACCAATGAGAAAAGAAGCTCATTATCACTGTTTCAAAATATAGAATACCACATAAGTTTTTATTGCTCTGGTAAAATTTTTGATTATGGATAAGGTATCTTCAAATTTAAGCTTATTTATCATATTCTCGGTTGCTATAGTTACTGGATGTATTGGATTATCAGTTATCTCTGCATTTGCCACTGTCAATACATCTACTTCTACGAATGCTGACAGCATAGAAGAAAATACTGATAACTCAAATTTGTTTTCAGTCAAAATTTTTACGGAACCCCAATTTAAGGGTAATAATATAACTCTTACCAAAAACGTAACAGATTTGAAGGAATATGATAATGAGTTTGATAATTCGATCAACAGTATAATCGTACCCCCACATGGGAATAATGTTAATGAATATGTGGTGGAAGTCTGTGAGCATCCCGATTATGAGGGACATTGTCTGATATTTGGTCCCGGAGAATATGGCGATATTGAAACATTTGGTCTACTCAACGATCAGATATCTTCAATTAGACAATTACACATGGATTCGCTGCAAGAGGTACTATCTAATCATGTAGGCGTAGGAACTCGAACATTTTTATAGAGATAAATTCTTTTGATTTTTGTAGAAAATTTCTAATTTGGGTGTACTGAATCTAAAACAACACGGTAATAGCCTAGTCAATTCAATAGGCTGGATTTGGTCTTGAACAATCTAAGGGCATGAGATAGGCATTTGAGAAATATGGAATTAAAATGTACGTTATTGCTAAAATAAAGTACAAATTGTAACTCATTGAATAAGAACTAGATCAATTAAAATCAAAGGCTCCATTAACTTAAGCGTTTGGTCAACTATTTTTCTGATCTTCGTGTTGGTCGGTGCAAACCATTGGTAAGAGCTCTTTCTGGATTTTGAGCGCAAACATGACAAATTATTTCTAAAACTATTTCCCAATATCACTTGGGTTGGTAAATTTACCTGATATGTTTTCTCAAGTTAGCAGTGCCAAATAAAATGTCAAAAAGTTAAAACAAACCAATGAGAAAAGAAGCTCATTATCACTGTTTCAAAATATAGAATACCACATAAGTTTTTATTGCTCTGGTAAAATTTTTGATTATGGATAAGGTATCTTCAAATTTAAGCTTATTTATCATATTCTCGGTTGCTATAGTTACTGGATGTATTGGATTATCAGTTATCTCTGCATTTGCCACCGTAGACAATTCAACCTTAAGTAGTAGTAATAGAACGAATCTTCCTGATAGGAATATTGATGGCGTAGACACAAATAACACATTGAACAATTTCTCAACCCATTCTACAGTGGACATTTTTATTCACAAGAATTTTACAGGAAATAGTACAACGATTTCAGAAAATATCCCAATTCTGCAAGGAGATTTCCAAGATTCGATTAGTAGTCTGATTATGAATACTGATCAGAATACCAGTAGTGGATTCATGATAGAAGTATGTGAGCATAAATATTATACAGGAGATTGTATGATTCTTGGACCTGGAAAACACGATGTTCAAACACTTGGAGCACTTAACGATAAGATCTCATCAATAAGATATTTGTCGCCAAATACTCTTGTACTAAAAAATATTCAACCAGGCACAATAACTAATGGTTCAAACTAAGTTTATTCCCTGGTTGACCACTATATTTTATACATAAACGGAACCCTTTACCCTGATGATATAGTTCCAATATGAAAATCTGACAAAAATATAAATATCATCGGAAAAGAAGGATTTTATTCTTGTGTATTCAACTGAATTGTCATAATATTTTCGTAATCTTAATTCTTTTCACATCTACTGCATTAATTTTATATTCATTAGAGATAAAAGGAGTTGAAGGCTCAGTTTGGAAAGTAGGTGAAAGTATGCCTACTAATAGATCTGAGATAGCAGCAGAGGTAGTGAAAGGTAAGATCTATGTTATGGGAGGAGGAGATTATAGCAAAGATGGAATATTAGACTTGTTGGAAATATATGATCCTATTACTAATGAGTGGACCCAAGGAACTCCTTTGCCTTATGGCATTGACCATGCTCCTTCTGTCAAATATGAGGATAAAATTTATTTAATTGGGGGATTTTTAAGGGACAAGATTACTACGGACAAAGTCCAAATTTATGATCCTATTACTAATGAGTGGACCCAAGGAACTGCTTTACCAGTCCCTAGAGCAGCATCAGTAGCAGAGATAGTGAATGGAACCATATATGTGATTTCTGGGCTGGATATAGATCACCATCCGGTTACTACAAATCTTGCCTACAATATTGAGAATGATACTTGGATGACCAAAGCTCAAATGCCTACTATGAATGGACCGAAACATCATGCAGCTTCTGCGGTAGTAGATGGAAAAATTTATGTAATAGGTGGAAGATTATTTGGCAATGGCGTACCAAATCAGATAAATGATGCCCTTACAAACCTAGATGATAATTGGATGTACAATCCACAGAAAAATAATTGGACGCTTTTGAGTTCAATGCCTATTGGAAGAAGTGGATTTGCAGCCGAGTCATTAGATGGTCAGATATATGTATTTGGTGGTCAGGTTGCACGTGGACCTATGGCAAATGTTGAAAGTTATGATCCCATTATTAATAAGTGGACAGTGGAACCAAAAATGAAATTTGCTCGAGACGGCTTGACTGCAGTAACTTTTAATGACAGAATATATGTATTGGGTGGTCAACATGAAGAACTAAAGGCATTAGGTGCAAATGAAATTTTAGATCCAACGAGTTAATAGTTTGCACTTTTATTTTTTGTATCAATTTTTATACTTCAGTTTTGAAAACAATAAACAACTAAAATAGTTCTTTAACATGAAAAAGGATTTGACACATATTTATGTATTATATCAATAGTACTTTCGAAACAAGAAAATTAATATATCATCAAACTAGCAGACATAGGCAGTTTGAATTGTTCGGTCTTCATTTGAGCAACATGAATAATAAAATCCTTACTGGACCACATTGCTGTTTAAGAAAATAGTTAGAGAGATACCGTTTTAGACATTTCCAAAGCCAAAAGATAAGCCTGAACAAGAATATTAAACGTTCTAAAAATTAAGGAATTCAAAACCCACAAATATTGATAGATGTGAGTAAATGTGTCTTGATTTTATAAACTTACAAAAGACAAACCCTAGTACATATAGATAATGACCTAAAAATACCTAGATAGAGTTCTGCATGACATTAGCAGAATAAAATATTAGGATATGTGATCTTCATGCTAGAGAGGACCACTAATGTATGCATATTTTCACTACATTACGAGGTTCTGAAGATAAAGCTTATGCATCCACCTCTATAAAAGAAGCACATTTCAAAGGAAAAATCATGGTATTCAAAATCTGATAATTTGTTCTCAATATCTCAAAGAAAGGATTTCATCTTCCATTTAAGAAATCAGATACTAATTACAAGGTTATGTATTAGAGGCTGCTGTTGTTGCGTTTGTGGTATTAGAGGCTGCTGTTGTTGCGTTTGTGGTATTAGAGGCGGCCTCATTTCCAATGTAATATATTTCATTTATGCCCGAAACGAAGAATCCTCTATCAGTACCGCCCCCTATAGCATATATTTTTCCATCAATAAAACTAACGCCCAATCCATGTCGGGCTGTGGGCATAGGAACGTCTTTTGTCCAAACGTCTTTGATTGGATCGTATCGTTCATTATTGGCAAAAGTACCTTGATCTTGCTCTCCACCTAATACATAGATAGAACCATTTACAGATGTAGCCGCAATTCCACTTCTCTTAGAAGGCATTGGTTCAAAGTCAGTAGTCCATTTATCCAAACCAGGATTATATTTTTCAACAAGATCCACATTATATAAAGGCTCTCCAATCCTACCACCGATTACGTAAATTTCCCCATCAATTACGGCAGAAGCCGCATGATGCCTGGGTGTAGGCATAGGAGCATGTTCAGTCCATTGATTTGTAAGAGGATCGTATGATTCTGTAGCATTCAATGCACGCTCTTTACTCGCGCCGCCATCCCCACCTATTACATAGAAAGTACCATTGACAAAATTCGCAACTGGATAACCCCTAGGTGTAGGCATAGGATTTCCTTGGGTCCATTGATTTGTAAGAGGATCATAGATAAATAAGCGATCACTTGCAATCCAATCTCCGGTGTAGCCACCAGCAACATAGACTTTACCTTGAAAAGAATCAGCAGAAGTATGATGAAGTGGCACCGGTAACTGTGCGACATCGCTAGTCCATGAATCAGATGTTGAATTATACATTTCAACCATGCCTACTCCTTCGCCAGTCTCATCATAACCACCAATAATATATATGATGTCACCTAGAGTGGCTGCAGTGGCTTCGGTGGTAGTACGAGGCATAGCATTACCATTAGTCCAATACGCAGGAGTATTATCTTGAGAGTAAGAGGATTGAATAAGACTCAAAGAATAAACAGAAAATGTGGTAACCATGCAAACAGCTATAATAAATAAGTTTGATACATTCAATTTCATATTACCGGTTTTATACCTATTAAATATAAAGGAATTGGTGATCCTCTGTTTTGAAATTGTTCAGGACAGAGCCATATTAAATAAAGCATAGTTACAAATTGGTTTCTAAATAGATTACCAAGACGGATATAATATATACCTTATTTAGAAATTCAACTGGATCCTGGATATATCCAATTCACAAATGAATAGAGTTTTCAGAAAAAAAATTTAGGCCTGCTGGAATAATAACTCAGCTTGGTCTAAATTAGTGTTGATGGTGTTTATCAGGTCTTGAACCACTGTTACAGAGGAATTGTTCTCCATTGCGGTTACGAGGTCTTCTCTAATCAAAATTTCAGTTGTTTCCATAAGTGCTGGGTCTAGTGCAGCTAATGGTCCCTCCAAGAATTCATAGTGGTCTAAATATGCTGTTCTAACTGTCTCGGCAGCACCAGCGTGATCACCAGCTACATATTGATCGTTAGCTTGAGTAAGCAGAGTTCTAATTTCATTTATTAGAGTTATTGGATCTTTGCTACTAGATTCCTCACTTGCAGCAGCATCACTCTCAGTTGTTCCTTGAGCAAAAACTGAATTTGGCAATGCTACTATTGAGATTAGTGTAACGGTGGATAAGACCAGGAGTAAAATCTTACTTGATAATAGCGTTTGTGAAGTATTCTGATTTGTCATTGTACTAAAGTTGCGCACATACAATATAATATAAGAGCTGTTTCTCATTTTTTAGAATTGCAAATTACGCTTGAACATTATATTAATGCCGTCTTCTTGCAATGGCAATATTAATAAAAATATTGGATGGAGAAAAAGAAGCATAATATTCAAATGTAATAATCCTAGTGATAGGTTTATATCATATACTTCAAAAATTAGAAAAGCGGAGAAATTCCACAATTAATGACAAATATCAGAAGGTTGTCACTGCTTGATCGTAAAGAGATCCTATTTCCATTGTTAGTACTTGCATTAACTTCCTTTACTCATTTATGGAATCCGATAGGCTTTCCAGCCGTACATATTGATGAAGGAATTTACATGTTCAGGGCGATGCACTTCCTGAATAATGGAAATTTTGATTGGGATATTCAAATTTATGATCATCCTTATTTTGGACCAATTTTGTTAGGTACCGTTCTATTTATTATTAATTTTCCTGTACTTGTAACTACGGATATTATACAAAATGAAGAGTTTGGGCACACCTACATGATTCCTAGAATCTTGATGGGTGGAATAGCTGTTTTAGACACTCTATTAATATATGCTATAACCAAGATTCGCTATGGTACCAATGCGGCATTTATTTCATCATTATTATTTTCTGTGATGCCTCTGACTTGGTCAATTAGA
Organism: uncultured Nitrososphaeraceae archaeon; assembly: GCA_963850055.1. Lineage (GTDB taxonomy): Archaea > Thermoproteota > Nitrososphaeria > Nitrososphaerales > Nitrososphaeraceae > Nitrosocosmicus. The sequence goes on from CAWKJS010000034.1 coordinate 209,674, forward strand.
AGAGTTTATCTGGAATCTATATTATTACCGTTTCTATTATTCGCTATCTTACTGATAGTATATGTTGGATCTCTCCATAATTTGGAGAACAGGACTAAACATTTTATTTTTAGAAACAAAAGCTTGCTAGTATCTATTTCCGGGTTTGCAATAGGGTTGGCCATCTTTACAAAAATTCCTATTATAACAATGGTTCCCCTACTCTTATACCATATTTATCGATTTGACTATAAGGTAAAACTAGTAGCATTGTTCATTGCACCAGCATTGTTGCTGCCTTTGATTTGGCCCGCATATGCAATTTATAATAATGAATTTGATCAGTGGCTAAATGGTATAACAATCCAAATAAACAGAGAAAATAATGCAATTCCATTTGCATTATCTGAAATGTTATCGATAGATCCAATTCTGATACTTATCAGTTTAATGGGTATAATTTTTGCAATCACGAGGAAGGATTATTTTTTGATATTATGGGTGGTACCCTTTATACTATTCTTTAGTTTATTCATCAACTATGCTAATTGGTTTCATTTGATACCAATCATAGGTGCATTTTGCATCTCAGCTGGTGTGTTCATTGACTGGCTTATTAAAAAATCTGGTAAGTGGCGTATATGGACTATTTCCGCTATGACATTGGTAGTATTAGCAGGATTGTTTTCAACAATTAGTGTAATAACCACAAATGTATCGGCATTTCAATTTCAAATATTCTCGTATTTACAAATGAATCTACTGCCACATACGAAAGATTTCTCTTTAGTTGATAGTACCAGAGTGCCACTCATCCAGACGGACTCGAACTATCTGACTGAAAATCAGAATTTGAACAAAAGATCTAGGGATTTGATGCCACATGATTTAAATAATTCTGAATTATCATCAACAACAATAATTTCTAGCCCGATTTATTCATGGGTATACAGATATATTTACAATAACAATAATACATGGACAAGTTATACAAACTCAGAGAATATTCAAACAGATAATGTAGTCCTAATAGTTGATCGGTACTTTAGAGAATATCTAACCAAGGATCCAAAAAATAATACCCTCATATCAAAAGATAATACGCAGTATTATAATGGAGTGCCATTGGGGTCGCTATACCTCTTTAAACTATATACAGAATTAAATTCAACAATGAGATTTGAAGGAAACGCAGAGAATTATGATGTTAATAAATATCCTTTTACTAGCCTAAGGTTTAATTATGGAGGCAGTCCCGTAGACATTCGAACTAACCTGTGAAAAAGTTAGAAAATCTAAAAATATAATTTTTACGATAAATATCACTTAACAAGAACACAAGTATGAAAGCAAGACAAGAAAATTAAGTACATTTATTGTACCCTAGTTTATAAGCATCATGGCATACAAGTGTAAATGTTATATTATACAAGAATTCATTATTCATGATTTCTGTAGCAGGATTAGATTCCAACATTTTCAAATTTGATTCTGGATTGATGTATACATTTACTTCAGATTTATTACTCTTTTGGTTGCCATCGTATAATCCATAATAAATTCCAGATTCACCATTGGGAAATACAAGTTCGGCTTCCATGAAGCTGATTTCTTTATTAGGAAGATCTAGGATTACTGTGGAATTAAAGGGAATATTCTTGTACAAACTGGCTTGTTGTAATAAATCATTAAATTTATTGAAGTCCTTTATTTGACCTATTAGAAGATTATTTATGGTTACATTGTTGTCTGGACTATGATAACTATAATTCGGTCGAAATTGGACCAATGGGTACCAATTCACTAATTGAAAAGGATACAATTCATCAGTGAGATCTCTGGTATAAACTATAGTATTATTAGATTGAATAGATGAAAGATACAACGTACCCTCTTCTAGTCCCTCTGGAACTATTGAAATATTTGATGGTATAATTTTATTGTCAACTTGTCTAGTATTTGGTAATGTTTTATCCACATCAATACTAATTGTTGATGCTTGACTAAAGTTCTGGAGTATGAATATTCCATGGAGAGCAGAAAAGATTAAAACAATAAACAAGGTAACGCAGAGAAGAAACGATCTGTTAGAATTAAAGCCTATCCGCATCTGTTGGTATCGTAGCCTTAGTTATATTTATGCTTTCACATCGTTTTCGAATTGAAAAATAAGATTTAATCGTGTAGTCTTTGAAAGATTAGAGATTTTTTTCGCAGGATATTTCTCTGAGGCCATTGCATGATAGATTACCTATTGTGCTAAATTAATTCATTTCACATGAAGTTATAATGAACCACGATTGGAAAGAATAATAATTATAGAGTTCAGAAAAATTTGTGATTATATTGGCAAAATCATATTCACCTCAAAAGGAATGATAGATTCATGTAAATGATTAGTTAGTTCCAAAGGATTTGAATTACAGGATAATGGTACCCAGGCAAAACAGAGACCAAATAACAATAAAAAAAAGACAGTAATTAAATGTTATTTTCTTAATGACGATCATATTATCAAACTAGAAAATGTAATAAATATATTTATTGAGGATTCTCAGCATGACTTACCTATGCCATTATTTATGAAACGAGTCTTGGAATGACGAGATATTTTGAATAGCCCATTCAATATGCAGAATAAGAAATTTATATATGCCTTGATAGTAGTTCTCCCCTTAGTTGTTTCTGCATTTACTCATTTGTGGAACCCTATAGGATTTCCTGAAATCTATATTGACGAAGATCATTATTTAAGACGATCTATTCAAGTCTTGGATGGAAATGGACCGCAAGAATCCATATTGGTTTATGATCATCCATACGATCATCCCTATTTTGGTCAGATCTTTTTAGCATTTATGCTAAAAATGGCCAATTATAATTATGTTTCAACTAGTCCTACTGAAACTCCTGAATCAATTCAGAATTACTACATGGATCCCAGAATAATAATGGGTATTTTGGCAATTATTGATACATTCTTGGTATTCAAAATAGGCGAGATCTGGCATAGTAAAAAATTGGGGTTCACAGCGGCAATATTATTTGCAATTATGCCCCTTTCATGGATCCTAAAAATGATACTACTTGATTCATTATTACTACCATTTTTGTTGACTTCGATATTCCTAGCCCTATATGCGAAAAGAAAAACAGGTTCATCGCAATTGAGCTTCGTAATGATATCTGGAATCGCCCTGGGATTGGCAATTTTTACAAAGGTGCCTATAATTACTTTCATTCCATTAATTGGTTATCTCATTTTTGATAATACCAGAAGATGGAGATTTATAGGTCTATGGCTAATACCAGTATTCCTAATTCCAATGATTTGGCCCGCCTATGTAATTTATTCAGGCCATTTGGAAGATGGTCTTGTAGGCATCCTTTATCAAGTAGATAGAGGGGAAAGAAACTTTAGTGATACCATATCATTTATTTTTAACGCAGATCCGGTTCTAATTGCATTAGGACTGGCTGGAGGAATTGCCATCACAGTCCTCAAAAGAGATCCGATCTTTTTTCTTTGGGTAATCCCGTACATTTTATTCATATACCAAATAGGAGGAATAATAAAATATTTTCATTTTATTGAATTGTTTCCAATCATGGCTCTAGCAGCAGCGTTTATAATAGTTAAAATAGTCGATAGTATTGCGTTGATCTCTCGGAAATATGAGAAAATTAATGTTCCAAATAGTATATACATCGTCGTGTTTGGAGGAATATGTTTATTTGGATTAATAAGTACACTCATGTTCTTTAACATAAATACCAATGAAACTTTTTTTGAGATCTCAGCATTCATATCTAATCAGGTAACTAACAACACCAGTCCTGATGAAAAACCCGCTATCATGGGTCAGCATTGGATTAGAAGCTTCTCATGGATCCCGATGTATATACATGATAGAGAACATTATATTAAAGATGTATTTCCGGAACGGTACTTGAAGGAACCTCTCAAGACAAACGACATATTGATGATTGTGGACAATCAATTAAAGCGTTCTATTTTTGACTACTCAAACAAAGGGCCCCACCTAGATGAAATTAGAAAGATTTATCATGATTCCGATAGAATAGGTCTATTTTTGGATAATCCGATCAGTAGTTATGATACAGATCGATATCCATTTACAAATTTGAAAGAAACCAATGGTTTGGATCTGATAGAGATCAGATCCAACTATGATTATAATCACAAAAATGAACCTATTATGGCTTATGCATCTACTATAGATAACTCCGGGGTCAAGAAGGCGATGAATCTTACCTTACCCCAGCCAAAAATGCCAAAGTTGTATAATCCAAATCTAAAAGTGGAACTTGTAACTAGCGGTCTGAAATATCCTACTACCATGGCTTTTGTAGGAAAGGACGATCTACTAATAGTTGAGAAAAACAATGGCCAGGTTAAAAGACTTGTGAATGGAACTCTTTTAGATAAACCTCTTTTGGACCTAAACGTCGCTAACAAGATGGAAAGGGGTTTACTTGGAATTGCAGTAGCTAATCAAACATCCGAAAGTGAAAACATCACCAAGACTTTTGTATACTTTTATTATACTCAATCAACTGAGGATGGGAATGATGAATGTTCTGGTGCTACGGAATGTAATGTTGATACAAATCCACTTGGAAATAGAATATACAAATATGAATGGACAGGAGATAACTTGATCAATAAGACTTTAATACTAGATCTTCCCGTTGGACCAGGCGCCGATCATAATGGCGGAGCAATCAAGGTAGGACCAGATGGAAATGTTTATGCTCTTATTGGAGACGGCGATAGTTGTTGGGAGGATTTCTGTTGTCTGGATCCCCCACCATGCCCTGGAGCTTTTACAAATAGTTCAGTTAATTCTGAATCATCAAATGTTCCTACAGGCAGTTCACCTGATGGTAGAGGCGGGATTTTAAGAATTACTCCTCAAGGGGAACCGGTACCTGGGAGGCGAGAACAAGACAACAGGGATTTTAGCTGATCACAGTCCTCTAAGTAAGTATTTTGCATATGGGATAAGAAATGGATTTGGATTAGCATTTGATCCTCTTACAGGTAAGTTATGGGATACAGAGAATGGGCCAGGTTATGGTGATGAAATCAATCTTGTAGACCCTGGTTTTAACAGTGGGTGGCTAAGGGTGATGGGATGGTGGCCCGTAATAGACTCTTCACCTTTACCCGCTCAAAGAGGAGTTATTAATAGTTCAATAACAACAATTCCCAATAATTTGGAAACCTTTGATGACAAAGGGAGATACAGCAATCCAGAGTTTGCTTGGAATATGTCAGTAGGGGTAACCGCAATAGATTTTCTTAAAGGAGATAGACTAGGGAAACAGTATCAGAACGATCTCTTTACCGCAGACTTCAATAATGATTATCTCTACAACTTTGATCTTTCTGAAGACAGAACGAAATTAGATCTCAGTGGACCACTCTCTGATAAAATAGCTAACAATAATGACGAACTAGAAGAAAAGGTATTGGGACAAGGATTTGGAATCATAACTGACATAAAGGAAGGTCCAGATGGATATCTTTATTTGTTATCTCACATGTATGGTAACGTATATAGAATAGTTCCAACTACAGGTGGTGGATAATAGAATTACTAATATTGACATCAATTACTTTTGATTCTTGGGTTTGAATCCTACTAGATCACCTCAAATATAGCAATCAATCTTGTGTTGACAGGAAGTATTGATTGAATGGGACCATCATAATTGATAATAGATATAATTGATATTATAGATAGTAATGTAGACAGTATTATTGATAGTCTAAGGTTTATTGGGATCAATACTTCGGCGGGTTTATATTTTTCTAATTATAACAACAAAATACATCGACCTTTCAAAATATTTCCTGTTATGTTCTCAGTCGATCCTAAATCTTAAACCCATCCGCAACTCATTCAATCTTCTGTCATTCATGCATTAAAGTATATGAATCATTTTTTTATAACGCTGATTTACTTCGTACGGATATAATGTTATAAGGATACCACAATAACAATTTGCGATAGAAACAGATGAAAGGAATTCTACATAGATGTACTGTGATATCAAGGGTCAAACTGTAATATCTGAATCACCATCGGATCCTAATTTGATTTTTAGAAAAACAGAGTTCCCATACAATCTTTGCTCGTAATTGGTTCGGAAGTTATAATCTTTACTCACTTTATTTGATAACATATTTGAACATAGCATAACTAAGGTAATAGAAAGGGAGGTCGTAACAGACATTTCCTACTAGTCTCTAAATGTCACGATATCAATCCCAATATACATAACATTATACTCTGAGTTGAAAATCGTTAACTTTAAAGTGATTATAGGATAAATTCTTATAGTAGTTTTAAAGTTATTATTTGACCAGATATATGAATTTAAATATTCTATGGATAATAGCAGTGGGTCTGTGTACCTTGATCAGTACTTCCATAATTTACACTAATGCCACATCTAACAGCTCTTTGGATGTAATAAATTCTTTTAACTCAAATATTGTAGACAACAATAATATGGTAATCAATGGCTCAGAAATAATTTCAGCCATAGTCTTTGTAAATGGGAATTTCACTGGAGACAATAGGATTATTTCAAAGAATACATCTAATTTGGAACCTCCCTTCCAAGATTCAATAAGCAGTATAGATGTTTCTCTAAATCAAAATGACAGCAAAGGATATGTAACTCAGGTTTGTGAACATAATGAATATGATGGTAGTTGTATGATTTTTGAACCTGGAAAATACGACTTGGATTCGTTAGGTCAACTTCACGATCAAATTTCCTCGATCAGATTCATAGCACCTGATTTTCTCGAATTTGATAACTCTACTATTGATAATTAGTTAATTAATTACTCATTGATATACTCCTCCAATTTTCCTGGTCCAATGAATGAGAACAAAAGGATCAGGATAATTCACCGTAGAGACAATAGTAGAGCATGTCTTAGAATGGATTAATTACCACGAATGTTTGCAATGCTATGTTACGATCAAATCCAGAGTTTAACAAGCCGAACAAATCTTGAATTCAACAAACTTATTCTTATAATAGAAAACAATCGTATGTATTATATAGTATCTTAATAAATTAAGGGTGTGAGATGAGGGATTACCAATGACAATGTTAAATGTAAGTGATACCATACCAAAAACTACAGAATATAAAAAATTTGTATCCATCATTATACCTACTTTTAACGAATCTAGGAATATTACAGAGTTACTTAATCAAATTCAGTCGAATATACCTGCAGGAACGGATGTAGAGATCATAATAGTAGATGATAACTCTCCTGATGGGACTGGTTTAATAGTCGAAAAATATATCGAATCCAAAATGGGCACTTTACGTACAGACAAATCAGAACAAGACATCTCAATTAAGGTAGTTCATAGAAAAGAAAAGACGGGCTTGATTTCGGCCCTTGTAAACGGAATCAGTACAAGCGAGGGGCAAAATGTCTTAGTCATGGATGCAGATTTTTCACATCCCCCTGAGGTAATAAATAGTATGATATCAGAGTTAAAGAAGGAACCAAATTGTATCATTATCGGTTCTAGATATATTACAGGTGGGGCTATCTATGGGATGCCCTTGAAGAGATTATTGCTTAGCGTAGGAGCAAATTTTATTGCCAGACATGGATTGTCTTTAAAAAATGTTTATGATCCGATGTCAGGGTTTTTTGCTTTTCCAAAACATACACTTCACGACATAGAATTTAATACAGATGGATTTAAGATTCTTTTAGAAATTTTAATAAAGAAAAAAAACACTGTCAAGGTAAAAGAAATACCCTACACTTTTAAGGATCGAAAATACGGACAGAGCAAACTTAACTTTCCAATAATTTTAGATTATATTAAAGCAGTTTGGAAACTCTATCGATATGGAAGAAAATCTAAGAAACAAAATACTCAATTAGAAAAGAGAAAATCGGTTCGATTTATTTCAAAGGCGGCTAGGTTCTATACGGTAGGATTTAGCGGTTTTGTTTTGAATTATTTGGTATCAATTCTTTTATCAAATGGAATCTTGGGAAGCTTTGGTTATTTGCAAGCTACTGCAGTAGGGATAGCTGTATCAGTAACCACAAATTTCTTATTAAATAAATTCTGGACTTTTGAAGACAAAAATGTCAATTTGACCCGATTTATTAGACAATACGGAATGTTTGTTGGATGTAGTTCATTAGGCATCCTAATACAGTTCTTGTCAATTTATATGCTCAGAGAATCAGGCGTTGCATACGATGTTTCACTCTTAATAGGAGTCACAATAGCATCAGTTAGCAATTTCTTATTTAATAAAAAATGGACTTTCAAGGAAAAAATATGGGGATAACAAATATTTTAACTAAATCCATTTTAGTTTTAGTCTAATGACGTGTATGCTATGTTAAAGAGTTTGAATAATTGAGTGTTGGACTTGACAAATTATCTCTTCATATAATCGATCAACTCAGGGAACATCAGACAATAAATAATTATAATAGGCACGATGGGCTTTTAATCCCTCGAGTATAGTTCAATAGCGTGGTTTTGATTCCACTGTTACTTTGATTTGATTATGTACGATATATGGTGGGATGTGAACGCACATTTTTAGTCTGATATTTTCAAACTCCTATCCATATCTTCACCGATTTTTTGATTCTTTTGTTTTTTTGCAGTTATTTTCATGATTGTATTTTTTGAATGCTCACTCAATTCTTTAATAACACATTCACACCATAAATACCACCTGACTTTCAGGCTGACCAAAAAACTTTGATGATTTTATTAAACCAACATGAGCAAAAAGAATAACAAAATAATTCCTCAAAGCAAGCACCTATCCACACATTATTCTTAATCAATTGGAGTAACTTTGCGAATTTACCGACTGAACAAAGACGATAGATCTGTTATATCCCTTATTTTTGTTCTTAGGTGGCCAATTGAGCGCATTATTATATTATAGATATACTCACTTGTGATTCATAAAGGTAGCACATGAACAATAATCATTTTAATTCCATATATTCAGTATTAGTCCTTATAGTCTGGCCAATGTTAACTGCCTCATGATTGGTCTCACGTATAACAGAGTAGTTGTTTAAGGTATTGAATGTGATAGTCCAAAGGTTTTGGAATCTAGAATTAACATATTAATATATTATTGACTGATAAGATATCAATTAATATTCAACGATTATTTCTAAAAACCAAGATATTTAGAGGCTTGGCTGACGCTACAAGACCATACTTTCCATTTTAGATCGTCTAAGAACTTGAGAAAAACTACTTCAGAAATTGTGAAGGAGACCGTGCCTAGTTCAAAGTTTCTGCCATAAAACCATTAATAACTATATTAATTAATAAGCAAATATGAGAGGTATAGATAATTAATGAATTCTATGTCTTCGTCATTCTCAGGTAATAGGGAAACTGCAACCACAACTCCGATTACGACAAAAATTATCACTATTGCAGATTTAAATAACTTAAAAAAAGACCGAACAATTCTTATTGCTGGATTCCCAGGGCCTGGGCTAGTCGGTTCAATTAGTACAAGCTATATAATTGACAAATTAGAAATGTATCAGATTGCATTTGTAGAATCTCATTACATATCTCCCGGAGTAATATTTATTGATGGTAAGTTAAGACATCCATTTAGGCTATACGCAAACAAGGAAGGAAATGTTTGTGTTTTGGTATGCGAAGCGCCTATAATGATGGATGGTATACATTTTGTTCTAGATGCTGTGATGGATTGGGCGATGAAAAATTCGATAGAAGAAGTGATGGTTTTAGATGGAATTCCTGTTCAAGGCATACCTGATTCTGATAGAAAAACAGTAATTTTGGCAAGTGAGAATATGGAACAGAACACAAATAAAGAAATTAAAGTTACAGATAACGAAGTAAAAAAAGACAAGGGAAGTGAGACCGAATTTGCCTTAGATGATGGATCTAACCCGCAAAGTAATTTCAATAGAAAAGCGATTGAAGACTCAACTAAGAAGTATACTACATTCATAGGGGGTATTGCAGGCGGATTGTTGTCTGCTTGTTTATCTAATCAAATCCCATGCGCTGCAATTCTCATTCCATCTTCGAGCGGAATTCCTGATCCTGAAGGCGCCTCCCTATTGATTGAATCATTTAATAATTTTATAAAAGACAATAAACTAAAGATTGAGACAAGTCAATTGAGAGAACAAGGACAAAAATTGAAGAAACAATTAGAACAAATTATCAAAGCTGAACAAGAACAGCGTGCTGCTGGAGGAGCTGGAGGAGGAGGAGGAGGACCCGAGGATGGGAACGTTCCAAGTCATCGATTGATGTATGGGTAAAGATCAATTCCTTTTTCATAGAAATACAACATATATTCGAACACATTAACTAAGCATTTCAGAATTGTCTTATCTACCCACCTCTACTAAATATTCCAGAATGGTATGATCCATCAGAGACGAAGAAAATAATCTCGAGATGTTGGATGACTGATATTTGAAATCACAATGGCAAACAACAAGATTTTCTTAATTGTTTGATTATCTAATAAATATAGATATTAAATATTAGTATTACAACTAGTTTCATACTAAGGAAATATTTTCCATTAAGAAAGCAGAAAATCAACAACAATTAGAACAAAAATAGACCAATTGAACATCAGAAAATACATAATTGAATAATGAAAGATTTTTAGATTGAGAAATATTACTAATAGTTCACCACATTGACGATAGAAATATCAAATGTAATAACGGTCATTGCAATAACTGCGTTTGCAGGATGTACATCCTTTGTAGGTGCTCTAATATCACACAAGGTACAGCTTTCAGAATCATTAATACTAACTTTAACTGCATTTGGCGCTGGATTACTTATGTCTGCAGCGATTTTTCAAATGGTTTTAGAAGCAGAAAAAGATATAGGTTTGGTTTTAACCATGATTGCATTTGCTTTGGGAGCAGTAATATTCACTGTCGCAGATTATATTGCTGAAAAGAGGGGTGGGGGTGCAGGTATATTACTAGGCATAGGATTAGATTCGATCCCTGAGTCTCTAGCAATTGGTGCATCGATAGCTGCTGTAGCAGCAGGACCGATAACTGCTTTAGCTGTTATTATAGGGATACAAAATATTCCTGAAGGAATTGCATCATATAAAGAAATGATGACCGGAAAGACCGCTTTTAATAATAATCCAAAGAAAGCGCTAAGTGCGATCGGCGTAGTTTCTATAATACCCATAATCTTAGGACTTGTAGGCTTATTCTATCTTCAGGGGATGCAATTTATTATATCCATAATTCTTGCTCTATCGGCAGGTGGTATATTTTACATGCTATATTATGATATGATACCAAAAGCACATAAAGAACGGAAATGGATACCAACATTTGGTGCCATATTGGGGTTCATACTAGGTTTCATAATCATAAGGATTTCTAGTGGACAATGATCATGATCATCCACGTGTTTCACCTTTGTAGTATGATTACCCATTAGGACCAGGTTTTGGCAATATACCCATATCAATAACTAGATTATTTTTTTTACAATCAAATGAAGTGTTCCTGCACGTCGATACAATTCGCCAATTATATGGAAAGTATTACCTTTTTTTAATATCGCCCTAGGACCGAAGTAATCCTGGGGTTCCAAAGAAGCATACCATTTTTCATTTACGATTACAATTGCTTTACCCATTACAATCTTTTCAACGGATACAGAATATTTACTTCCAGATAGAAACTTGATAGATTCGACTAATGCAATTGAATTCTTATTTACCCATATAATTCGCTTCATTTTGGTTAGGTTTTCAATCGCCTTTCTAATAATCTCATGATCAATACCTATTACCTCATTTAGATATGAAACTTCTAGTCCACTTTTCCCGGCTTTTCCGAGTAGGTCATTTATTTGTCTTTGAACTCGCTCTACTAATTTCTTTCTATCCAAATTCAATGAGACTTCATAAAGATCTTCCAAGTTTTTTTTTGTAAAAGGTGCAGATAGTTCTGAATCATTGGAGCTACTATGACGGTAGGATAGTTTCTTGACAAGGCTTTTAATCTTCTTATTGGAATTTGAAGAAATAGAATCCAAAATAGGATTAATATTTTCGTTGTAATTATCTTCATTTACAAATTCAGAATATTTTTTAGATTTTTCGTAGAGAAAAAAGAGTTCAGATTCAAGCATTTTGTCTGGATTTTTGAAAGTTCTCTTGTCATGTTTCTCAAAAGTAAAATTTGAATTCTGAAGACTGGATTTCATCCGATTAACTTTTCTTTTAGAGATCTCTAAATATTTTGTATCGATAGAATTTTCAGAAATTAGAATGACCACCTTTCCATTGGAAAATCTGCCCGTCCTTCCTTTCCTTTGTATAAACCTAATTTCGCTTGGTACGGGTTCATAAAATAGCACAAGATCAACATTGGGAATGTTAAGACCCTCCTCTGCAACTGACGTAGCAACAAGTACTGGGAATTTTCCCAGCCTAAAATCACCAAGAATAGATAATTGTTTATCCTGACTGAGGCCTTTCTGTCCATTTTTATTTGATTGCCCATAAAATCCTCGACAAGGTATACCATTGTAATTTAGAAAGTTTGTGATTTCTTCAAGCGTATCACGATATTGAGAAAAAATCAAAATCTTTTTTTGATAATTAGTAGGTATCAGTTTATCTTCGCAGTCTTTGTAATCCGGATTACCCTGTTTGGTACTAACATCATCAGTATCCCTAGATGAATTACTGGATATTTTTATGTCTTCTCTTAAATCAAGAAACTGACTAACTACCGATAACACCTTGATTAATTTAGGTGGAGGTTCATTATTATGATCATTTAATATTTCGATTATCGTTTTTATTCGTGAATCCAAAAATAGTTCCTGATAAGTTTTACTTTCGGAGTTATTTTTAGCGTTGTCTAAGAATTTTTTGAGAGCAAAGCTGCCTTGGGATTCAACTAAATCACGACAGTATAACAAGATTAAAGATAAAGATTGAAACTTCAAAGCAGTAAGTAAGAAAAAATTCATATTTTTTGGATCTAGTTTCGATTTTATATAGTCTCCAAGTGACAAGAGATCTTTTCTATATACACTTTCAACCTTCCTCTTTCTTATGAATTGGTTATTGATTAGCCATATGATTTTATCATTAATCAAAGAATTCAACAGGGCTGATAGATCCTTATGATAATCATTCATTTCGATGGAGTAATGCTCTATGTTAGTATCATAAACATATGGTAACACATCATCATCTCGTTCAGATTTGGCAATGATTTGCTCTATAAATAGATTTGAACAAATCTCTTCGATTTTTTCTTCTTTTGCTCCGGGGCTAGCAGATAACCCTAGGACTAGTGGATGTTTACTATGATCAGAATTATTGTAAAATTGTTTAGAAATGGATGTATAACTATAGTCCTTAACAGCTCGTTGGGCTTCGTCAAATATAATTAAGTAAAATTCATCTTTTTTAATTATACCATCTCGGATATCATTCTTTACCAACTCGGGTGTAGCAAAGTACACCCTAAACGAAGAAGATTTCCACATTATTTTTCTAATTTCTGGTCCTATCTTTCCTGTTAAGGCAATGCATTGGTATGAAAGAAAGGTATTCTTTTTGAACAATTCAAAATGTTGAAACACCAAAGGGCGAGTGGGAGAAAGAACTAGAATCTTTGATTTTTTCCAGTTGAGTAAAATGTCAAGACTAACTAATAAAGCAACAATTGTTTTTCCTAAAGATGTAGGGATCACAACTAATGAATTCTTATATAACGCTCTATTTACAATGTCCTCCTGGTATTGTCTATATTTAATCATTTCATCCCTTAATAGAGGATGAGCAAAATAGTTCTTGACCAAAGTTAGATTATGAAATATCAGAAAAGGCTAGTAATGGTGGTATAGGATTGAACTTATCAGTATTCAGATCTCAAATACCTCATTTGATTCACTCTTTACCATGGTCTTCCTTTCAGGGTTAACATTGTCAATAGATTGTGCTAATTGTAAAACCTTAGAATTACTAATTAATTCCAAGATGGAATTTAGTTCTTCTAGTGATTTGATTACGATCCCTCTTTTTTTACTGGGAGTGCCATTTGAATTGAGTGGATTAATTTCTATTGCTATCGATGCTGGTCTACCCCGATATTCAGGAAGTTTAAATAAAAAAACGCCAGCTATGTTGGTAGGTTTTCTTTCCCAATCTTTACCTTCTTTTAGAAATTGTGATAATCTTTCGTCACCTGACATTTATGCAATCAATAATTATTTCATTCACTATCCTTTTAATTTTATCTATTCACTCATTAATTAGAATAATATACCAAAAGTTTTTAATATATAACACGGATGGATGGAACAGAATGAACTGTCATGGTAATTCAAATGTTAGAAAGACATTGAAATAGATACAAGACCATAAATAAAATATAAACACGGAGAATCTGGCTCTGTTGGGAATTTAAAATAGATTTAAATAAAAAAACCTCTTGATATATCACATATAAAAAAAATGCTGTGACTGAGCTAAGATATGATAAGGGCACTATTCTAATAAATGGCGATTTTCACACCCCATATTCAGTATTTGACCCTAGAATTAATAGATATCGGGCTCTAGGTTTCTACTATCCTGAAATAATTCACTATTTCAGAAGAAATAAAATTGATTTTATAGATAAAGTACGAGACTACATCATTCCACTCAATAGGAACCAATTCAAAATAACTAATGAATTAAGGGACTATCAAAAAGAAGCTTGGAAAAGATGGATAACACATAATATGAAAGGATGTATAATCCTACCAACGGGTGCGGGCAAAACAATAATTGCATTACATGCAATATTGAAAACAAACACCTCAACGCTTGTAATAGTTCCTACATTAAATTTAATGGAACAGTGGTTTGAAGCCATGGAAAATATCCTAAAAGTAAAGAACCAGATAGGCAAGCTTGGAGGGGGCAATGAAGACATAAAAGGTATTACAATTACAACATATGACTCAGCTTACCTAAAATCATCATATCTAGGAAACAAATTTGAATTCTTAATATTCGATGAAGTACATCACCTGGCTTCTGATAAATATTCGTTAATTGGAGAACAATTTATTTCTCCTTACCGATTGGGTTTAACAGCAACAATAGAGCGAGAAGATGGCAAACATGTGAATATTTACAAATTAGTAGGAAAGATAGTGTTCAGTAAAGATTTTTATGAACTATCTCAAGATAACCATCTAGCCAAATTTAGATTGAAAAAAATTAAGGTAGAGATGTTACCAGACGAAATTTTACGATATAAACGAAGAATTTTTCAATATAACCAATTGTTAAAAGAAGCAAAAATCTTCTATCCCATTAGACTAGAAAGATTAATTATCCTATCTGCAAACAATAGCAATCTTAGAAAGGCTTTACTTCTGAGAAATGAAGCTGTAGATATAGCCCTAAATAGCTATGCAAAAATTGTAGAATTAGAAAAGATATTAAAACGCCATACCACAGAGAAAACAATAATTTTTACGGTTCATACTAAACTGGCCTATATTATTTCAGACAGGTTTTTGATTCCTGTCATAACACATAGAACAAAGAATGAAGAAAGGAATGAAATCTTAGAAAAATTCAAGAAAGGATTGTACAGAATTATAGTCACTACCAAGGTTTTGGACGAGGGAACAAATGTACCTGATGCCAACATGGGCATAATATTAAGTGGCACAGGAAGCAAAAGGGAATTTGTTCAAAGACTAGGAAGATTACTCAGACCCAAAAAGGATGTAGAAAACGTAGCTAATCTTATTGAAATAATTTCATCCGATACTAGTGAAATCTTCACTAGTAATAGAAGAAACAAAGGGATAAGCAATAAAAAGCAATTAATAGATAAATCAGATCAATGAGTACTAAATGACAATATCATCTATTATTCCGAATCTGATGATCAGAAAATGGTTAGCGAATAAGAAATGATATCTTCAGATTTACTCAGATATAAATTGGATAATAAAAGTCATAAAATATACCCCATTTTATGTTCTCTGGAACAGAACTCTAAAGATGTCGAGATAGCTAAACAAGTCATGCAAGTTTTTGAATATTCCTATCAACATAGCGTTATAAAAGAAAAATTGAGTCAGGCTCTTAAGGGTCTGGAGCAAACCTATAAAGACTATAAGCTCATCAGAGGATTAGCCGCGGTTTTAGAAAAAAGATGTACATTTAAATCCATATCGCAAGTTCACTCAAAAGACCCTGATCAGAACGAGTCAAAACAGCCAATCGAAATTTTAGAAAATTTCACTGCAATGGATATTAGAAGAAGCGTTTTTGATGAATCAACCAGACAGAATATCGCCGTAAGTGAGCAAACAAGGAAATCAATTCTTGAGAAAATATCTAATAAACTAGGAATATCCCACGAGACGTTGTCAAAAATGATGTGGTCTGATCTTGATGAAAACATGATAATAAGTACATTTGTACCAATGGGTGTCGAGAAGTTACTGCTTTTTTATAATGTATCGTTGATTCAAACTCTACTTTTTAGTTGCTTAAAAATTAGAATAGGTTTGGGGTCGAACCTAAATCTAGGAACTCGATGGAAAGAAGTACTCAGAGAAGTAAAAAGACTTGGTCTAATGTACTGGTTAGATGTGGTAGATGAAACAACCCAGGATTCTAAAGATAATACGATAATTTGTTCCATTGAAGGTGCTTTAAATGTAATAAAATTGACTGATAGATACGGTAGCGCGATATCAAAAATAATACCCACCATTATGAAATCAGAAAGATGGCACCTACAGGCAGATATCCTCAGGGTAACAAATAGCGGAAAGAAACTAGTTTACGAATTTGAAATTTCTGAAAAATCCTATCCAAATTCATTTCCTTCAGATAAAATGATTAAAATGCACTTAGAAAATCCCTTTTATCAGGACAATGAATCAAAGAAAGATCCTTTTCCAATGAACAAGAAATCTCATGACGAATATAATTCCAAAGATAGAAAGGGTTTAAACATCCAAGAAATCAATATCGAGAATTCCATAGATAATTTTAATATGCCAATACTTTTTGATAGCAAAATAGAAAAGATATTCTTACAAAAATTTGAGCTATTTAAAACAGGATGGACTATAGAGCGAGAACCGGAACCTATTATAACAAAACAAAAAACTGCTTTTATACCAGATTTTGTTTTGTCAAAATTTGACAATAGTGTATTTGTTGAGATTATTGGTTTCTGGACAAAAGAATACCTAGAAAGGAAAATAACTAAAATATATGAAATAGTACAAAACAAGACTCATGATGAAAAATTTTTCATGATCCTTGTGATCAATCTTGAAAATTTGATGTCATACGAATTAAATGAAGAAGATAAGATAACTCATATTAAAAATAATAGGAATGTGTTGATAACCTCGTACAAGAATGATAAGATTTCATTCAAAGAGATACTAAAATATATTAAAGATATTGAAAACATTTACATAAGTCGTAATGTTCTCAACACACAGAATCAGAATAAGATCATTCAAAATATGATAGGACTGGTAGAAGAATTTAGAAAATCTGAAATTAACTATTTGTATTTAGGTGACCTAGATGAAATGTTGAAGAAATATTGCACTAATGGTGATGCATTCTTAAAAGTGAGCCTTAAGGAGTTGATAGATAAGAATAATGATTTCAAGTTTATGTTTGAAAGTGAGTTATCCAAAAAACGACTACTAATGATTGATGAGTATATTCTCAAAACGCAGTTTATTGAAGAGATTTGGAAAAATATAAAAAATGTCATTAATTTGGGCGAAGCATGTAATATTTTAGATTCCAAAAAAATACCCGAAAAAATACATATTAATCTACTCACGTCGCTTGGATTCCATATCGAGTGGAATGGTCTTGACTATTCGAAAGCCAAAATGACATTGAAAAACAATGATTTACCCATATAACAAATTATTTTTGAAACAGAACAAACATATTTTTAGATGAATCGCAAAATAACGTTCAGAGGAGATCATATTTCTTAATTGGATTGAGTCATTTTATTCAAAAAAACTAATAAATGTGATTACATGTGTTCATAAAAGTAAACAGATTTAAAATAAGAAGATCATATATTGTATTTGAAGAGTGCGGAGAAAAGGGATTTGCAGCTATCTAATAATTCAAAAATAATAGGTAAAAAGAATAACATTGAAAAAGTCGAAGTAGTGCCAAAAAAGGACAAATGGTTGAGAAATATTAAGGAAAGCTGGAGAAATGTTCAGTGTGCTTGTGGAAGCAACTTCCATTTTGATGGCAATATAGACAAACTCTTTGAATGGGAAAGCATTCATCTTCGACATCTTGCGTCTGATTCTGACAACCATTCAATAATTTCATTTTATCCGACGGACATGATAATATATTATCATTCTAAATCAGGGTATGTGATAGAAAGAAGAAAACATAAAAGTCATGAAATAAATGAGATTAACCAATCGTTGATGATGGGCAAAGTAACTATGACCGGGGTATAAGAATAATACGAGATAGAGGAAAGAGTGTCTGACCATAAATAATAACCATGTTGTAATTATTGGTGCAGGTATTCTAGGAACAACTTTAGCATATGCTATTTCTACTCTATCAAGCTCAAAGGTAACAATAATTGAGCAGGAAGAAAGGGCAGGTTTGCACACTAGTTCGAGGAATACCGGCAAGGTCCACGCACCTTTTATCTACAATCCTGAAAAGAAGAAAATCTGGGCAAAAGCTGCCTTGTATGGTTACGATTTCTGGAAAAGATATTGTCAAGCAAACAAGATTTTGTTTGTAGAGGATGGAGTAATTGAAGTAGCAAATGATGATAAAGCATCAAGTACGCTTTCACAACACTTGGAATGGGGAATAAAAAATGGTTTAGATGAAAAGGAGATAATTATGATGGATGAAAAGGAGATATCAATTTTTGAACCCAATCTGAAATGTCAGTCAGCGATCTTATGTCATAAAGATGCTTCGGTAAATTATGGCCAAATTACCCAAAGATTAGCAACCCAGATATGCAGTGAAAATCATCAAGTAACCTTCATAACGCGATCTAAAGTTCTAAACATTAAAAATAGAAGTGATTCAAGTCCTGAAATTATCCTAGAATATATCAACCTTTTTGAAAACAGGATAAAAGAAATCAAATGTGATTTCCTGATCAGCGCCGCTGGAAGCAATGCGATTAATATTTTAGATATGACCAAAATAGTCCATCAATATAGTGACCTTTTTTTTAGAGGTGAATATTGGATAGCACCACCTAAATACAACAAACTCACAAACCATAGCATTTATTCAGTACCCTGAATTCCAACAATTTCCATTTCTGGATCCTCACTGGATAATTAGGGCTAATGGAAACAGAGAAGTAGGACCCAATGCATGTCCGGTTTTTTCGCCATATGGGTATAGCAAGATCGTTAATACCAGGGAATTTCTTCCTAAAATATACAAACTTATGAGGGGAAAAAACAATAAAATAAAAAGAACGTTATTCGGTAGAGAAATGCTCAATCTAATCTACAAGGAAGGATTAAGTAGCATTTCTAAAAGATATATGATAAATAGAGTAAAAAAATTTCTTCCGATTATAGAAGATAGAGACTTTAAAATTCGTGGAACCGCTGGAATTAGATCAAACTTGATAGACAAAGAAGGTAATTTTGTAATGAATCCAATTTTCATGCTAAGAAATAGCATGCTTCACATATTAAATTACAATTCTCCAGGAGCCACAGGTGCATTCCCCATAAGTTATTCAACAATTTTTAAACTTATCCAGCTGGGGATTTTAGAAAATGATCGAGAGAATGACCACAAGGATGCTCAAGTAGCATGTTTTGACCAGAAACTAATTGAAGCTTGTAAGTATGAAATTGATCTTGATTTTACTTGATCATAAAATTAATAAACAAAGGATTAAAAGCTGATAACAGTACTTACATACTTTTGCCATAGGCATAATATAGTATAATACGAAAATAGTAAGGGATCATAGTCTAGCTTGGTATGATGCCAGCCTCGGGCGCTGGAGGTCGTCGGTTCAAATCCGGCTGATCCCATTTTAGAATAATAGAACCACAAATATCATCCAACATGTATTATAACTAAGTAACCTCAGACAATATTATATATATCATCAACAGAAGCCTAAAGATATCACCAATTCAAATGTAAACTGAAATAAGAATATTACCAATACTATTAAATGATAGCATGAACTATAGATTATTTAGTACTGGGTAGAAAACATTCAAAATAATTTAAAATTAATAAAATTTTACCAATAAATTGCTAATTTTGATTACACATTTAGAAAAAATTTTTACAAAGATAGACTCGCTAGCAAATTTTAAATAGTGTGAGCAAGATATTAAAATAAATTATTAATTTGGACGATGTAGAAGATAGTAAAGAAAATAAATCTACTGATGAACTCGCGGACCTCAAGGAAAATCTAATAAAAAGCGGCACTAATACGCAGCAATCGCCCAATTTAGTCCAAGAAGGAATCATTGCAGGCAAAAAAATTGCAAAAACCTCGGTTATAACTTTACTGGCTATAGGTATTGTAGAAATAATCACAGGAATTCTAAGCGGCAGTGTAGTTGCTACCGCAGATGGATTAGATTCAATATCAGATGCAGCAATTTCTTTTATAGTATTATTAGGCCTAAGAATTGCACATAGACCAGCTGACAAAAAGTTTCATTTTGGATATCATAAAGTTGAAAGCTTTACAGCATTAATTGCTGCAATAGGAATGATAGTGATCGGTCTGGTCATTTTTTATAATTCCTATCAGGCATTAATTCATCCACATGAAATAAGTCATCCATATATTGTTATGGCAGTCCTAGCCGGAGCAAGTGCATTATCTCTTCATAGAGCATTTCAAATGCGTATTATAGCTAACAAGTATAATTTACTTTCACTAAAGACAGATGCGAGAAATTCTATAAAAGATGGATCAGCTTCGGTTATAGGTTTCTTTAGTATACTTGTTGCAACACAATTTGGGTTTGTACAAATGGATGGAATAGGCGGAATGATAATAGCATGTTATATCTTCTCAGTTTCATATTTGTCTCTTAAAAAATCATCTTTGATACTCATAGACTCATGGCAAAACCCCAAATTAACAGTAGTAATAAAAAACATAATTTCAGAACAATTTAGCGATGAAAAAATAGTTGTTAGAGACGTATTACTACGCTCTTCGGGCATGATAGATCAAGCAGAGATACACATTGCAGTTGACGGGAAGGAATCATTAGAAGAAGTCGAAATGCTATCTTTAAAAATACAGTTGGTGATTAGTTCTCAATTTCCATCCATTGAAAGAGTTTTAGTAATACCACATCCTTATTCCGCTTCAGAGACGCGTGTAACTTCAAGAATGGATCGGTTCAGGAATATAAAATTAAAAAGACCTTCATATATGAATAGAAATATCAAACAGGATGAAAACACCAAATAAAATATATTTTGTGGGTGATTATAACAATCATTTTTTATTTAAATAAGATTCAATGATCTGATTCAATACTAGAATTCCATGACTTGAAATATTCGGTTCTTGATCTATGAAAGAACATAGCAGAAAACACATACAAAATACTATTAGATTCAATAATTACATAAATTAGTTTATATACTTTTATTAGTAATAAGGATCGGATGAATAGTTTCATTACTGTAAATAAATTTTTAGCGACTTCAGCCGTATTAGCAATATCATTTGTACTACTTTTAGGTCCCACTTCAATGACCATGAATGTATTTGCTACAACCAATACTGCTAACCAAGGCATAGGCCAATCACAATCCTCAACTCAACTTGGTGTTTGTGTATCAGGGACTGGTACTCTTATTTCTTGTAACAATCTGAGTGACCAAAACCAAGCAAATAGCGGAAATAACGCAGCAGCACAAAGTGGTGGCAACGATGACGATGACGATGACGATGACGATGGCAACACAGCTAACCAAGGTATAGGTCAAGCACAATCCTCTAACCAAAATGCTCTTTGTGTATCAGGGACTGGAACGTTTGTTTCTTGTAACAACTTGAATGCACAAAACCAAGCAAATAGCGGAAACAATGCATTAGCTCAACAAGGTGGTAGTGGTAGTGGTGGCAATTTAGCTAACCAAGCAATCGGTCAATCACAATCCTCTAACCAAGGTAGTGGTGTAGTATCTGGTGGCAACACTGCTGGTTCTGGAAACAACGCAAACACACAAAGTCAAACAAACACTGGAAACAATGCAGCAGCACAACAAGGTGGTAGTGGTAGTGGTGGCAATTCAGCCAATCAAGGCATAGGCCAATCACAATCCTCTAACCAAGGTAGTGGTGTAGTATCTGGTGGCAACACTGCTGGTTCTGGAAACAACGCAAACACACAAAGTCAAAACAATACCGGTAGTAACGCAGCAGCACAACAGCGGTGGTAGTGGTAGTGGTGGCAATTCAGCCAATCAAGGCATAGGCCAATCACAATCCTCTAACCAAGGTAGTGGTGTAGTATCTGGTGGCAACACTTCTGGTTCTGGAAACAACGCAAACACACAAAGTCAAACAAACACTGGAAACAATGCAGCAGCACAACAAGGTGGTAGTGGTAGTGGTGGCAATTCAGCCAATCAAGGCATAGGCCAATCACAATCCTCTAACCAAGGTAGTGGTGTAGTATCTGGTGGCAACACTGCTGGTTCTGGAAACAACGCAAACACACAAAGTCAAAATAATTCCGGTAGTAACGCTGTCGGACAACAATAAACATAAATTTTTTTCTATTTTTTTTATCAATTATTTCTTACATCTGTTTACTAAGATATGGCGACGACATGATCATTCAAAATTAGTCATTAATCAATCTTCAAGAATGGTCTAAAAATCAGCTGTGTAAATTCAATAGGTATTTCAATGTATGGTTAAGACTGGATGTCACATTTAGAAGACTAGAAAAAATAAGAAAAAAATATAACCAAATCAGATTAATCCTCAATCTAGTCTTACCTTTGATCAGATCTCTAAAGTACAAGTATTAAGCAGAGTGAAAGAACCTTACAATCATCCAATAAAAGGAAAGTAAGTTGGGTGTAAACCCATGATTAAAAGGATTATGTATTCTTACGTGATGCTTTTCCACCTGCCCTTGCTACTCGTGTTCTGGTTTCTTCGCTAGCTGCTTGTAGTCCTCTTTCATCATGCTGGGCTTTTCCACCTGCCCTTGCTACTCGTGTTCTGGTTTCTTCGCTAGCTGAGGCTAAACCTCTATTATTACCGTTTTTATTGTTATTTTGAGGCATAATATCAAAACATGTGAAACATACTATTTAATCTCTATTACCTTTGTCAAGTCCAATCGAGGATCTGAACCGCCAATCCAAGGATTTTTAGCGGTTCTACTCCTTAAAGATTAAATTAAACATAGATTTAAATTTTCAAAAACAGGCAATATATAATAATGATTTTGTTCATTCATTCATTGAAATAGAAATTGAAGTAGTTATAAAAGGGGTAACAATTTTAGTAATTTACTTTGTTATATCAGATATACATTAGTTCCTCTCGACTAGAGAATTCTCCAAAACTATATCTGGGATCCATAAAAACTTTCAAATAGTAAACCACATGTCTTGACGTCTTGTATTCGAGGATTAAAATCTAGCATATGATCAATTAGATGTAAAGTTGGTAACTTATTAACTACATAAATTCTAAAATCAAAACCGAGATGCGAAGGATCGACTGGTATTTTAGAAACCATTCAGATCCAATGTTATGGAATACATGCTACAAAGATTAGGAGAATGAGTATATTTCCCTATAATTCAATTCACAAAAATTGAGATCCTACTATCGATTGTTTAAATTCATTGATATTCATAATTACACATGACACAAAAATGTGAACATATTGATAAATCTAACAAAAAGGAATTGGTCCCAAACACTATGGGATGCGAAGAATGCCAAAATGAAGGAAAGAATTGGGTTGCATTACGAATGTGTCTTACTTGCGGTCATGTCGGCTGTTGTGATTCATCAGTCGGACTTCATGCTAGGAAACACTTTGAGAATCACAAACATCCAGTCATAGTAGAACTACCAAAAAAATCGTGGAAATGGTGCTATGAACATGAATCATATGGTTAAAATAAAGAAATACGTCTTTAAGACGAAGATAATCACGGTTTATATTGTTGAGGCAATTGATTCTACTAACTATAGGTTTCAGGATTGCCATAGAGATAGCGTTCATGAAATTGGTTTGACTAAGTAAAATTAACACCAGTTAAAGTTACATCCTACTAGTGAGAAAAATCCTTTAATCTAGTAACTTGGTTTTTGTGTAGCTTTGAAACAAGTTCCACAGATTTATTATTGAAATAGGAAAAATCTATTAGTAGTTATCAAGAAGACAGCACAGCACAATAAAATAGAAAGTCAACATACATTTGCTAATTCATAGAAATAGCCCGGCCCAGATTCGAACTGGGGTCAAAGGCTCCAAAGGCCTCTATGCTTGGCCACTACACTCGGCACTTGTAATACTACCGGGCTTCCGGGCATTTTTATATTGTAAGTACGGACGTTATTAATTTTACGAATCTATTTTTTATCAATTTCAGATACATATGTTACGAGTTTTTCAATTGGATCTTCCATTTTATTTAATATCCTTGCAGCACGGTTTTGTATTAGAATGCATTCTTGCTCGTCGTCTAAGAATAATTTCAATAATTTGTCAATTTGTACCGGACTAGAAGCTTGAACAACTAATCCAATTTTTCTTAAATAGTCATCAATATAGAACTGAATTGGGGCTATAGAAATAGTGGGTTTGCCTAGTAGAGCAGACTCTGCGGTCATTGTGCCCCCTGCACCAACAAAAATATCAATATTATTTAGTAATTTAACTCCATCAACAACTTGTCTTAATACAATGGCTTTATTTCTGAATCTTTTGGACATTTCTGCAATTTGATCTGGATATCTACATAGAATAATGATGGTATTATTATCAGCAAAATTATTTACAATAAAATCTACTAGATCTAATGGTCGTACTCGCAAATTCTTGTTAGATATATAGGCAGCCTTTGATTCTTCAAGTCTTATCAGGATAGTTTTTTGAGAGTGATCTATCTTTAACCCTTTCAAGAATTCAATATCTTTATCTAGCCGTAGTCGTTTCCTACCGTGCAGTCGGAAGGTGGTTTCATCAATGTCTCGGCTCAACCATGCAACAGGATCTAAGCCCTTATACCGAATGATTTGCTTGGAGGATATGCCATATTTTTTCCAAGCAGAAACAGGTATGACAGATGGAGAAAATAACTTTGTTAACAATGGAATAGTTAATCTTGCAACAGCTTCGGCATGTGGTGAATCATTAAAACCAATGTGATTTATTCCCAAACCAAAAGAAACTCTCGAAGCTTCAGGAGATGAAAAACTGATCACCAAATTAGGTGAAAATTTTGAAATTATTTTAGCCAGTTCCATAATTCTCTTTGAACTTTGAAAGAGTTTATCGAAAAGATCTGATCCTCCATGATTACCAATCATCAAAAGATTCAACCCCATCAATCGTGATAATTCATTGGCTTCTCTATAATTTCGTGATGTACATAAGACCTCATGACCCTGTTTTTGAAATATGCTAATCGCAGGTTTAAAAAACATTATTTGTTTTGGAGTCAAAATGTCAAACCAAATCTTCACAATTAGAATTATTCTTTAATATTAAAAAATTCTTTCGCTTTTAATGTTGTTAATTAGTCGAAATTGCAATAAAAATCAATAAATCCAAAACTAAATAAAGAAATCTAAAATTAAGGTATTGGGGGCGTAGAGAATTTTAGACGAAATGGATAAACCAAATGACACTATTAGTGAAGAACCTAAAAAATTATCAAATTATACATATCATAATAATGGAAAGAATATTGAAAATCTGGAGTCAGAAAAGGGTGATCCTAAAGATAAGCTTATTGTGATTTATGGATTAAGTACTGAAGGTTATGAAATTGCAAAAAAGATTCTCAGCAAACAATCAAAAGTAATTATTATTGATGAAAATTCTAGGTTGGGAATTATTCTCACTTCTGAAATTGTAAAAGAATACCCGCATATTAACTTCTTAAATGAGGAGGAGCTCCTATTAAATTTAGAACCTTTCGACAAAGCAATTAGCAATGCTCCAATAGTCTTTTTTGCACCTAGAATAAGAAAAGTCAATCAAGATGTAAAGAATGAGATAATTTTGAAATTTAAAGAGATAATTACATACTTAAGGAAAAATACCGTAATTGTAATTAATGTTCCATTAGGGATTGGAGGAAATAATGAAATAATCACACTCATTGAACATCAATCAGGTTTAATGGTTGGGACAGATGTTACATATTATTATAATCCAATAAATTCAAACAAGACATCTGAAATAATATTAGGTTCCCATCAACAAAGCAATGAAAACTTGTTTTTAAATAGCATTTTTGATTTGATTAATGAGAACAATCACATTCAAAATGATATCAAGTTAGCAAGTATAACATCTGCAGAATTAGTATACTCGATTAATATAATAAACAAGTACTCGAATTTAATATGCATCAATGAAATTTCAAAATTAGGTAAATCAAAAGAAGATAAACGAGAAATCTTTTATAAAAATGTAGAATCAATATATTTTGATGACATAGCAAATGGCTTATTCGATCTAAGGATTATCGGTTTGTCTATATCTAGCTCCACTGCATTAAGCTATGTAGTAAATGGGACAATAAGATCGATCGAAGGATTCATAAAAAACTTGGTTGACGAAACAAGAAGTCAACTAAAGTTCAGAGAGATGAAGGCCAGTAGAACAAAGGTTACTATTTTTTGGACGATTGATAATCATGAAATAAGAGGAGACAAAACAATTATTCGAGAATTACTGGAATCAAAACTACGAGATTATATTGCAGAAGTAGAAATTGAAGACGTTGAAAGTTATATCCCCAATTCTACTAACAACATCATAATT
Organism: uncultured Nitrososphaeraceae archaeon; assembly: GCA_963850055.1. Taxonomy (GTDB): domain Archaea; phylum Thermoproteota; class Nitrososphaeria; order Nitrososphaerales; family Nitrososphaeraceae; genus Nitrosocosmicus. Next base: position 236,832 of record CAWKJS010000034.1, read on the forward strand.
GCCTGTTCAAGTGCAGATTATAAGAAAATAATTGACAGAATAGAAAAGAATATAAATCATCGTCATCCTAATTACAAGTTAATTATAGTTGCGGCGAATTCTACTTTCAACACAATGGAATTGTAGTATCAGTGTTGTGTAGAAAATTTATAAATGAAGCATTAATTGTGATCTGTATCATTTGTTCTCCATCCACGTTCAATATTACGTCAGGCTTTATGAAATCGTCCATATAAAAAGGATCTAATTTAAGACGTGAATTTGCCAGGCGTATAAAAAATGGAATATAAGGAAATACTAAACATCCCAATTAGTTTTTTTTACATCGTATTCTGACCTAGTATATTTTATCCTGGCCGGATGTCCCATTACCACTACATCTGGAGGTATATCTTTAGTTACAACAGAGGCCATTGCAATAACACTATTTTTACCTATTGTTACACCAGCTTTAATAATGGATCTACCTCCAATGATTGCTCCATCCTCAACTATCACCCCAATCATTCTTTTGCTCATAGGATAAGGATCATTGGTAAAGGTAGTTCCAGGGCCAATGAAAACACCATTCCCAATTTCTGTAAGTGGTGGAATATAAACAGAACCTTCTATCCTACAGTTGTTTCCAATCTTAACATTGTAATCCACGTGGGTAAGTGAGCCGATCATAACATCATTACCTACAACGGTATTATCCCCAATATATGCAAAATGCCATATTTTAACATTTTTACCAATCGTTGCTTTAGGAGAAATGAAATTTATTACCGAACTTTCTTTTTTTTCAGACATTTTAATTCAATTAGATTTCTATCGCAGTCCATTTATAATTAACTTAAAATATGAATTTACCTATCAGATAAGGAGCAGGAACTGAGTCAGCAAATTAAACAGCCAAAATGACAAAGATAAATGAACATCAACAGCTTCAAGGAAAATAATATTAGTTAACGACACATTATCTTCACCGGAGAACATTACAATTCAAGACACATTTCATAATGGGTATATTATTAGCAGTTACGTGAGTATATCAGAAAGAAAGGTAAACGGGTGTCCCAGTGTTGCTCGAAATTAAAGCAGCCTCAGCTATTTTTGTTACGGCGGTCGCATCCTCAGGAGTTACAAGGTACTTGGTAATATTCCCAGATAAAGATTTAACAAAGTTTTCTAGTTCCAAGGTTAATGGCTCTCTGATATTCCTTCGTGGAATAAGTGTTTGGTTCTCATCATCTATTTTTATTTCTTGAGTGATAAAGTCTCCTGTGATGGTTCCCTCAGAACAAACAGCTGAAAATCTTCTAACTTTTTTTGGAGTAATCCAATTAGATGCGATTATTGCTACTTTTTGATTGGGAAATCCTAACATTATTGTTGCAAAATCTTCAGAATTATGAAACTTCTTACCTGCACGAGCAAAAACGACATTTGGCTTACTATCAAAAATAAACAAAGCAGTATCAATATCATGAACCGAAGTATCATAGATTATACCTACGTCCTTTATATGCATGGGCATTCTATTTTCCCGATGAAACTCCATCATTAATAACTCCCCATAGGTATTGTCATCAATAATTTGCTTGAGATCCTGTACAGCAGGATTAAAACGCTCTATGTATCCAGAGGTTAAAATTACATTATTCTGTTTTGACAATTTTGTAAGTTCTTCGCACTCAATTGATGAGAAAGATAACGGTTTTTCTACAAAAACATTTATCCCATGTTTAATTATTTCTTGGGCAATAGGAAAGTGTGTTTTGGTCGGAGTACATACTAGACATGCATCAAGAGAAGTTTCCTTTTCAAGTAATTGTTCAACAGTTGAATAGCTATTGACCTTAAATTTTTTTGCTAAGGCTTGAGATCTATTCCAATCTGAATCGCATATTGCAGATAATACTCCCAAATCGTTTAATACACGTACATGGTTCTTTCCCCAGCCACCAGTTCCAATTACAGCAATTTTGATTGATTTTTCATCCAATTGTTCCAACATCTCCTAGATTTACACTATTTTTTCTTGATTGTAGAATTAATAACATTGAATTTACCATACTGGAGTAACCCACATATTAAAATCGGGTATTTGAGATACGACTATTTTTTGGTAGTAGTCGGAGATTTTTCTTGTAAATTCGCCAACTGTTCCGTTTCCAACTTTATGATTATCCACGCTTATTATTGGAGTAATTTCAGCTGCAGTACCTGTAACAAATATTTCATCGGCAATGTATAATTCTGTACGAGTAATAGATCGCTCGTATACATCATAACCAAGATGCTTTGCTATCGTGATAGCCGTATCCCTAGTTATTCCTTCAAGTACAGAATCCGATAGTGATGGAGTATAAATCTTTTTATTTCGAACTAGAAAAATATTTTCTCCTGGTGCTTCACTCACATTGCCATAATAATCGAGTAATATCGATTCATCATACCCATTTCTTTTGCACTCTTGAGTAGCTAATACTGAATTCATATAATTTCCTCCAGCCTTTGCCATCGGTGGAGTAGAGTTCTCATTTATTCGTCTCCATGAAGAAATGCACGTTCTTATCCCGGTTTCTGGAAAATATCTATCAAAAGGGAAAGCAATAATGGCTAGATGAGAAGGGGAGCGTTTAGTAACATTAAGGTCTATTCCATGTAATCCTACAAATAATAGGGGCCTAATATAACAAGACTTTTTAATATTATTCTTCCTTAACAATTCAACAGTAGATGTACACATTTCAGAAAGAGTATAATTTGAATTGATAGAATAGACTTCTGCAGATTGAAGTAATCTTTGCATATGCTCTTTAAGTTTAAAAATAAACAGATTTTGATCATTTGAGTATCCCCTGATGCCCTCAAAGACTGACGTTCCGTAGTGTAACGCATGAGTCGTAATAGGAACGGTAACTGAATCCCATGATTTGAATTCACCGTCAAACCAAATAAAATCAGCATTCTTAGTATTCATAGATTTGCAAGTTTTTTACTTCTATAAAAGTGTTAAATCTACAGTAATCAACTTAAATAAACCCATTTTTTGGGAATTTCATACCCATAACACGTATAGTTTCATCCTTTGTAATGGAAAAATTTTTTATAGTTTCCCAATTGTCTTCTATTACTTGGCCAACTTTAGGGGAAACATATTCATGCCATTTCAAATCATTGCTTTTTGATCCCTCATTCGGGTTTAGATTTTCTGTGGATAATACCGATTTATATAAAAGATTTTTTACATTCGTCGACGAGACAACTTGTCTATTAGCTTTAATTGGATTAAAACCAAAGAGGGATAACAGAACCCGTTCGGCTCTATCTCCAGTGTAGGTTATAAAAGAATTTTCTTGGATATTAAGAATTATCCTATTTTTTAATCTTTTAAATGCTGGGGATACAAATGGTGGAAAGTATTGTAGATATGGAGAAAGAAAAGCATAATCCCCAAGAACATGAATATTTTTGTGATAATTAAAGGATTCCAATATCATTTGTTTTCTAATTTCGTAGGAAAATGGGAAACTTCGTGTATTTACCTCTATCCCATCTTTTAGAAACCTTACCGGATAAATATAAACACTATAATTCTGTAAAAGATTCCGGATAATTGACTCATGCGAAACAGTCAAAGGGTTAATATGTGCTAAAAATATCGCTGCAATTTTTTTTTCCATAGCACAATGGGAGAAAAATTAAACTAAAGGTATTTAAGAATTTCTTTTTATCTGAATTTCTATTGTCGAAACATTTCTTGTTCTGCCATCCTCAGCTTGAACGGTTTCAGATCCTATAAGGATATCACCAACAGCATATCCAGCATTTTCCATTCTCTTTAGTATTATCTGTGATACATCCACAGCTCTGCCAATGCTTAGACCACGGGCTTTAATAGTTACAGAAGGTTGATTTGCCAATTGAATAAGTGTTGAAGTTACGTAAGCCATCAATGGTTTTTTACCGATGTATATTGCATCTCTTGTAGGGCTATTTTCTTTGTTTTGTTGATTAGGTTGTGAGTGTACTTCTGACATCAATATAAGTAATTTGAGGGGATAATTTAAATCTAAGATTTTTGAATAATAGAGAATAATCTCTTATTAAAACGTTATGAAGATTAATCAATAAATTCTTTTATTTTCAAATTAAGTTTGTCTTTCGCAATCGTTAATCTATTAGAACGGTCCTTAAGAAGTTCCTCATATTCATTCACTTTCGTAGTTATATATGAAATCATCTCTTTTTGTTCATTTTTATTAGGAGAGCCTTTAGTAGTGCGATATTCTATTGAATTTTCTGGAGTCAACCTTTGTATTATACTTTGAATCTTTTCTGGGGTTAGATCAGGATTCGAATAGTTAATCAGTCCTAATGCTTTAGATATATCACTTGGTTTTAATAGATTCAGAGGGATATTTCCATTCTTTACCGCATAATCTACTAAAGTACCGATTAATTTGTGGGACTCCCTAAATGATATTCCCCCTTTTTTGACAAGTTGTTCTGCAATGTCTAGTGATATAGCGTAACTTTTAGATGAATCTGCATACATTTTATTTTTGTCGACACTCATTGTAGATATCACACCGGCCATAATAGATAGAGACTCTTCAAGTATTGAAGTAATTTTCCATAACAAAGGTTTTATCTCCTGTAAATCTCTGCTATATCCTGAAGGCAGTCCTTTCATAATTGTAGAAATTCCTACCAAAATTCCCTGTACAACGCCAGTCTTTCCACGAATAAGTTCCAGAGGATCAGGATTCTTTTTTTGGGGCATCACAGATGAGGATGAGCTAAATTGATCATCCAAGAAAACAAAACCAAATTCAGATGTAGACCAAACAATAAGATCCTCTGCTATCTTACATAGGTTTAACATACAAATAAGAGAAGCAGAAGCAAATTCTATTAACGAATCTCGTGAACTCGTCGCATCTATACTATTATAGACAATATCTGAAAAACCTAACATGGAGGACACTCTTTCACGATCTATGTTCATACTGCTTCCGCCGATAGCACAAGCCCCCAGCGGAGAACAATTGATCCTATTATATGATTCTGAATATCTTTCGAAGTCTCGGGTTAAAGAAAAGCAATATGATAATAAATAATGAGAAAAAACACCCAATTGAGCCTGTTGCATGTGAGTGTACATAGGCATTATGGAATCCACATTATTGTTTGCCTGCAATAATAATGATTTTATTAATAATATTATATTAACACTAATTTGATTTAGATCATCTCGAAGTTTCATTCTAATGTCTAATATTACTTGATCATTTCTCGATCTTGCGGTATGCATTTTCCCACCCGAATTGATATCAGTAATCCTTATAATAGCAGATTCTACCAATTCATGGATGTCTTCAGAAGCGTTATCACCGTAGCTGTTTAAAGAATCGGGATGAGTCAATAATTGATCCATACCTTTTAAAATAGTGACCAGTTCTTTTTTAGCCAGGATACCAACTTCATATAACATTATTACGTGAGCTTGACTTCCCAAGATATCATAATAAAATAAGTCAGCATCTTCGGCTATTGAGGACAAAAATGAGAGAGCTTTGTTATCCAAATTTCCGCTGGGCCTGGATCTATACATTCAAAAATTTTAATTTAATCGGATATTTTAACATAATAAGATCGATGAGGCGAAAAATATTGCAATTTAGTAAATAATTAATAAATAGGAAAGATGACAATATATGTTAATCATGTCTCAAGATTTACAACTAACTAGACGTCTAATATTTGATGAACTTACAAAAATAGTTGACCCGGAAATAGGAGTTTCAATAATGGAGTTAGAATTAATAGACAAAGTAGACATCGATAAAGGAAAAGTTGATGTCGATTTACATCTTACAAGTCCATTCTGTCCAGCAGTTTTTGGGTTTAAGATAGCACAAGATGTAAGAGACAATATTTTTAAAGTTGAAGGCATCAAAGATGTAAAAGTAAATGTAAGCAATCACTTCATGGCAGAAGCGATAAACAAGCAGGTAAATGAAAGTAAAAAACCTTCACAAAAACCAGATGAGAAAAAGAGTGAAGAATAGCCTGTTACCAGGTAATTAATGAATTTTTTGCTATTCCTCTTTTGACCTTAGCGTAGCAATTTTTTTATCATTTTTTGTAATTCCGATCAGATGACCCTTAAGAAGCTGAATCCCTAAGGCCGGGTCAACCCCTTTAGGACATACATTACTGCAAGAACCCGCAAAATGGCATCTCCAAATTCCGTGTCTATCATCAATTATGTCGAATCTAGTTGAATCGCCAGAATCTCTATTGTCTGCCGTATATCGATATGCCTGAGATAAAGCCTGAGGTCCTGGAAATTTTGTATCCGTTGCTACTGTAGGACATGCAGAATAACATAAACCACATTTGATACAATACGAGAATTGCAAATACTTGTCTACATCTTCTGGAGTTTGTTTAAATTCAACCAAGTCATCTTTTTTTGCAACTTCAATGGGCACCTTTTCATTGTGTATATACGGTTCGATCTTCTTATGATGAGCGAAGAATTCCGTAAAATCTGTGACTAAGTCTCTTATCCTTGGAAAATTAGGTAGGGGATCACAAACTATTGTTTGGTCATTTAGTTCAGATATTTTTGTATAACATGCTAATCGTGGTTTGCCATTTATTTTCATTCCGCATGAACCGCAAGAAGCCATTCTGCATGAATATCTAATTCCTAAACTACTGTCAGAATAAGATTTGGCATCTAACAGTGCATCCAAAACCGTAGTCCATCGTTTAACGGACACATCAAATTCGTCATAATGCGGAGACTCTTCTTTGTTATAATTAGTTCTATATACTTTTAATTTTATTTTGTTAGTTTCCTCACTCATATTTATCCACACATGTTTTTTATTTCAGATTCAAGTTTAACAATCAGAATTGGTATAAAAGATAACCATGGTATTAAATTTCCTTGATACATATTATAATTGACTCCCAATAATAATTGTTCTTGTACCATATGCTACAACACCAATCATTGCGACCAGCACCAATATAGTTATTGTGGACTCCCACCATTGATTTTGTTTAAGTTCTATTAAAATAATTCTCAAGCCATTAAATCCATGAATGGAGATAAAAACAAGGATTAATTCCAACAGTATAACATAGTACATATTATGATAATTAGCTACTACATTATGAAATTCTAAACTTTGGCCAAATGGCATAATGAGTCTAAATAATATATGAATTGCTACAAAGAATACGGCACATATCCCCGTCAAATAATGAATCTTCATTATTTGACTTTCGCGTAATTTTAATAACGGCATTCTAGATTCTAAGCTCCATAAAATAATTCAAGACTGCTATAGGTGTTTGTCATGTCCAATCTTAGCTCACATCTCCAAACATAACCATACCACCATACAACATGGCAATAGCAGCTAATAACATGGCAACCCATATGCCAGATTTTTGCTTATAATTCAAAGAAGTTGCATCATATGGATAATCCGGTCGTCCTGGTCTACCTATGCCTATTCCAGACTCGGTAAAAATAAGGCGTAATCCATTAACAGTATGAAAGGTGCTAGCACCTATAACCAATAATAGAAATATGTGGCCTCCGGTTGTCTGAGTCAACTCTAGCATACTATTCCAAGCATTAATCCCATTTACTAATGAGCTAGTTTCATATATATGCCCTATAAAGTAGATTAATAAACCGACTCCGGTTAAACGTTGCAACCAATAAGATACTCTTTCCCAACCATATCTAGTAGGGTTCAACCAGCCCATTAATCCTTCACGTCCAGATTTGAGCTTAATATCGCCATCTGTACTAGAATTATTCTCACTATTAGGTTTTATACCCATTTAGTATTTTCTCTCCACTGGTGCATATCGAGTAAATACGACCGGATGCCATTCCATCCTAGGTTCCCCGTCACTATTATAATACGCAAGAGTATGTTTTAAAAAGTTATTATCATCGCGGTTGGGATAATCTATTCGTGCATGAGCTCCTCTAGATTCGCGTCTATTTATCGCACCCATCAATACTATTTCGGCAACCCGCATCATGGAATCTATTTCCATAACATTAATGAAATTTGTATTGTATTCTTTTGCTTGATCATCAACGTGTTTCCAACTCAACGATTTAAGACTACGAATTCTTTTTAATCCCTCTATAAGATCATTTTCATTTCTGTAAACATAAGATCTTTCATCCATAGTGTCAGTCAGATTCTTTCTAATTTCATAAGGATTAGAATCGCCTCGACCTCTAAATATCCCGTCATAGATTCTCTTTTCTTCCATCAAAAATTGATGATTATCCGTACTTGGAATGCTAGTATTTTTACTTAACGCGTGATTGGCAGCCAATTCTCCAGTAATAGCACCCCATACTAGACATTCAGAAGTAGAATTTGCCCCCAATCGATTTGCTCCATGAGTACTATTACACGAAGCCTCACCAGCTACCCACAGTCCATCAAATTCAGTAGCACCATCCACGTTAGAATGGATGCCACCCATCATATAATGACACACTGGTCTCACTTCGATAGGTTCATCAATTACGTCTACCCCAGAAAACTTAATTCCAATTTCTCTGATTCCTGCAAGTTTTTCTTTAATTCTTTCTGCACCTAGATGAGTTAGATCCAATTTAAGACAATCGGCACCTGTAATATGTTTAAATCCTCTCCCTGCCTGAATTTCAGTTATCATAGAACGAGATACCACATCCCTTGGAGCAAGTTCTAATTTTTCACCTGCATAATTTTTCATAAACCGTTCACCTTCAGAATTTATCAAATATCCTCCCTCTCCCCGTGCACCCTCGGTAATCAAGATTCCGGATGGCAAAATACCCGTGGGATGGAATTGAACAAATTCCATATCCTTCAAAGCCATGCCAGCACGGTATGCCATATCTAAACCATCTGGGGTAGAAGAATAAGCATATGTAGAGAAGCTATAGATCCTGCCTGCGCCTCCAGTACAAATTATGCCTGATGGGGCAACGACCTTAACAAAATTGCCATTTTTCATCTCTATGCAAGTAAATCCCTGAAAGGTATTCCCTTCATGAAGGATGGAGGTACAGAACCATTCATTAAAGAAAAAAATATTATCATATTTAAGACATGTATCATAGAGTGTTTGCATTTCGTAAAATCCCACTTTATCCTGAGCATAAGTAGCCCTCGGGAAAGAATAGCCACCAAATTTCCGTTGATCGATTCTTCCATTATCTCGTCTAGACCATGGCATCCCCCATCTATCTAGTTGAATTATTTCCGATGGAATCCAATTTACAAGTCTTTCTGCAACGTCTTGGTCTGCTAAAAAATCACTGCCTTTAATGGTATCATATATATGCGATTCTATATTATCACCTTCGTTTTCATACAGTACAGCAGCTGTGCCCCCTTCAGCAGACACAGAATGAGAACGCATGACTTGAACTTTTGACAGAACAGCAATTTTTAGATTCTTGTTTTTCGAGGCGGCAGTAATAGCAGCTCTGAGTCCTGCCAAGCCGGACCCTACTATAAGTATATCATAAGAAAGAGTTTCCGTCAAATACTTTATCTCATGATATCTAAATCAGGTCAATAATAAATTCTTTCTAATAACTAATCACAAGTTTACATGGTATCTGTTATTTATTATCAATTTTTAATATAATTGTATAAATAGGAAATTCAACAATAAAACTCGTAATTATATTGATAGATTTCATTTGTTAGGATTGGTTTTTTGGAGTAGACTATCCAATCCCTTTTCGCCTACTGCACCAACTGCCCTATCTACTGCATTACCACTTACAAAAATTACAAATGTGGGTATTGCATAAACTTCCAGACGCATTGCTATTGATTGATTGTCATCTACGTTTAATCTACCGAATTTGACTTTATCCGCGTATTTTTTAGAAAGTTTATCAAATATTGGGAGCATAAATTGGCATGGGCCACACCATGTTGCCCAAAAATCAATCAAGACGATCTTGTTATTAGATATAAACTGTTCAAAATTATTTTCCGATAATTCTAATATAGTATTAGAAGAGGAGGTAGATCCTGATTCGTTAGTCATTTTTACGGATAATCTATATTAATATTTGATATATAAGACTTTACAATCACATGAATTATTATAAATGAAAAATTCATGACATTTCTAAGGAAAGCGTATGCGTGTAAAAACTAAATATATGTAAACCGCATTCAAATGTACTATATATTTTGTTAAAATATTAATTTTTTTAAATGTTTCAACATAATATAAAGCTATTATTGTAATTATTTTATAAAATGATAAGCCAAGATCTGAGAACAATTAATTGGATCAGAATTAATGCAAAACTAATATGGTTTCAAACCTATCAACAAAAAAAATTTGTGTGATACCATTTGCTTGCATGATTTTATCTTTTGTTTGTTATCCAAGATTTTGGCATGCAGAGTAAAATCCTTTAAATGTATATTTATTTATTTTATATAGGCTAAATTACAAAGTCGAATAACTGAGTGAATAAATCGGATCATCCTACTTTAGTATGCGACACATTGTAATAAACTGACATATGAGATACAACATATAATGAATTCTCGATATATTTCTATATGAAAAAACGCTTATAAAAGAAATGATCTTCCCGAACAATGCAATAGATAAAATAAGAAAAATCTAATCTCCCTTCTTTTTTCCAGTGTTTTAAAATCACTATAATTATTGATAAAGAACAGACATAACGCATCTTAAATGCTAAAAGGCTATAAATCTACTATATATTCAATTATGGTTTCATTTGTATCTTTATAATCGAGTATTTTCATTTCATGATAGGTTATTCCTTTAATTTCCACTTTAAGTTCATGTTTACTAAGATCGACAAGTTCACCCTCACCATAGCCAGTAATAATGTATTTACCAGAAGATTTATCAAAGGTAATTTCAATTTTGAACTTTGAAAAAATCACTTTATCAATGAGCATCATCAACAAGATTTTATCGAGCCAATCAAATAATAGATTCTCTAACTCGTCACCCTCTGCAGAAATAGGAATCCGCTGCTTTTTCTCTATATTTTCTATATCATACATGATATTAACCAAGCCCATTGCCGAATATTCAAAAGCCTCATTCATGGTTTGACCTCTGATACGTAAGTATGCGTCCGTCATATGGTCAAGATATTCAACACTGTCAAGAAACATACAGTCTTAACAAACTGATAGATATTATAATGAACCGGAAAATCTAAATTTAAAAAATATTGACAGTCTAAACAACAATGAAATTTCTGCTGCCGAGAGGGATGAGAGATCTAGAGCCAGATGAGTATAAGGACATCAATGTGATAAGAAATGCATTCATAGACTCTGCAAGAATTTTTAATTTTATGTTGATGGAACCATCTCCATTAGAACTATTATCTACCCTCGAGACAAAGTCAGGCCCTTCCATAACTAAGGAGATCTACAATTTCGTAGACAAAGGGGATAGGAATATTGCCCTTAGATTTGATTTAACCATAGGATTAACGAGATACTTTGTATCCCGAAGAGATCTGAAGATTCCCACAAAAATGGCCTCATTTGGTGGAGTTTGGAGATATGATGAGCCACAAGCAGGAAGATATAGATTTTTCCATCAATGGGACATTGAAATATACGGGCCTTCATCAATAGAATCTGATACTGAAATAATTGAATTTACATCAATTTTTCTACAAAAACTTGGATTGAGAAATATACTTATCGATATTAGCAGTAGAAATTTAATTGAAGAATATATCAAAAATATTCTCAAGGTATCAAATGATGAAGAAATATTTGAGATATTTAGGGCAATTGACAAAATACCAAAGAAGGGAAAAGCCAATGTGTTAAAAGAATATAGTGAAAGAATTGATAGTAAAGTCTTAGAAAAAGTGATTAATTTTGCAGAGAAAAAAGGTAGTTTCAAGGAATTAGACGGTGCTATGAATTTGCTCGAACTGAAGAGCTGGGAAGACATAGGAAAAATCAACATGTCGTTATCAAATAAAGGAATAAATAATATTCGAATTAATTTAGGCATAGTAAGAGGTTTGGACTATTATTCAGGGTTAGTTTTTGAAGCAATAGACACAGGAAATAACCTAGGATCCCTTGTTGGAGGTGGTCGATACAACAAACTTACCGATGCTTTTGGAAGAAAAGAAGTTGGAGCCATCGGGGCAGCTGGTGGGGTTGAGCGTATTGTTTTGGCAATGAAACAACAGGGAATATTTAAGAAAGATAAAAATGATAAGTTTGAAGATTTGATATATATAGTATATGACTCTTTCGAAATATTTGACTTTGTAGAACGATTATCCTCGTATTTAAGGAGAAACAATTTTCCAGTTGACTATGACTTGTCAGGAAGATCATTTTCAAAACAAATTGCAGAAGCAGAAAATAAGAAGAGTAAAAAAATCATAATTGTAAGTAAAGAGGATTTAGAAAAAAATGGCGAATTAACATTAAGAGATGCATTTCAAAAGATAGATAAGAAGATAAACATAACTAAGGATTTTGATGAATTAGTTCATGAGTTAGTCGACATAAGATTGAGACAAATTTAGAGTTTGATAGATTTTACACTTTTCATTTTAATAAAACCACTTGGAGTTTTGGCATATACTTTTCTTAATACCAAATCAGGTGGATCATAGCTTATATATAAATCACCTTCGTTTAGTTCTTGAACATTATAATTAATTTCAATTGTCTCTTCAGGTATCCCATGTTCTTTTAATCTTAGTTTAGCTTTTTCGATTAATTCAGAATCAGAAGTATTAGGAGCAAAGAAAATTTTTCCTATTAAATTAAATTCATTCATAGGTTTTATATTATTTACAAATTTAACACTATATAAATATCAGATGACATTAAACACGAATTTACTATATGTATCCAAAAGCGGGATCTGTTTTTCTTCTTAGGCTAACAATATGATCCAAAATTACTTTTTCTTCTTCATCTAATTTATTATTAAAACGATTTAGTAGTAATTTAGCTTGCCTACTATCCAGATAGGTATAAAAAATATCACCTTCGTTAATTTGTCGACCTATCTGAGGTCCATTAACTGATACAGCCACTTGCATTCCCCTAGTAGCTTCATCAATTGATTTACCCTTATCCTGGATCTGATGTATTACCCCCACCTTTTTTCCATCAGGATTCATTATTGACATTTTTTGTTTCATTTTACCTATGGTAATTTCCGCACCAAACACAGCAGGATCACTTCTTCTAAAAACATAACCTTTCATAAACTCAAATTTACAAATTGGAAATATTTCATTAAATAAGATAGAATCCTCATGATTCTTTTGATAAGATACCCAGTCAGTATAGCTACGCACCAGGTTATAAATAACTTTTTCATTAAAGATCTTGACATCTCTTTCAATTGACTCTTTCTCTGCATCTTCTAAAATTTTGACATTAAAGCCCAATATTATGCCCCAGTATCTGTCCTTTTCTTTAACTGCAGATGCAGTCATCACATCTTTTCGACTTATCTGTCCTATGTCTGCAGACCGGATTGGGATGTTCTCTTTTTTTAGCATTTCCGAAATTGCCTCAATCGAACCGATAGTGTCGCATCTTAGAATAATACCATTGGAGTCTGTGTTAATAAGTGCAGATTTTACTTCTGATTCAACTAGGTTTTTTACTTTTTCTTCGTCATCGGTAGGGGCAAGTCCATACAATGGACTGCCGGCTATTACACCATCTAAATCAGGGGAAGTTATTTTTAATCCCGCAGCAGAAATTACCATATCTACATGACGAAATTTATCCCGTGGATCACGCATTTCATCAAGTGGCTTTGGTAGAAGTAACGATTTAATCCTAGTTACGATAACAGAATTGCGTTTTGCGACCACTACTGAATCACCTTGTTTTATGATACCGTCTAAAAGAATGACATTAGCAGAAGGTCCTAATCCAACTTCTTCATTTACTTCTAGAATAATTCCTTTAGCGGATCCTTCATGCCTTTCTAATTTTTTTATCATGAATTGTTGAGCCAATCCTACTAGGACTGTCAAAAGCTCAGGAATACCAACACCACTTGATGCACTAACTGGGACTAAAGCAACCTCCTTTGTAAAATCCTTAACACGCCAAAAAGCCTCTGAATTGAATCCTAACTGTGAAAGAGAACCCAATATACTATATGTTTTATTATCAAGATCTACTTGAACTTCCTTCGGTTGAACTTTGATTTCTTCAGTAATGAAATTGGTAATCCCTTTTTTCCAGCCCGTAATACGATCGACTTTATTTATCGCGACTACAAAAGGCACTTTCCTATTCTTTAAAATGTTTATACTTTCTATAGTCTGAGGTTCAAATCCCTTATTAACATCAACTACAACAATTGCTATATCTGCTGCTGATCCTCCCCTTAATCTCAAATTTGCAAAAACTTCATGTCCAGGTGTATCAATAACTAGTAATCCAGGAATAGCATGATCATGTGATAATAATTTCTTAAATAACGGACCTGTCAAACTCTGAATTATTTCTATTGGAAAAAAACTTGCCCCGATATGTTGAGTAATACCCCCAGCTTCTCGCGATTGAACGAATGTTCCCCTCATCTTATCCAGTAACGAGGTTTTACCGGAGTCTACATGACCTAGAACTACTACTACAGGCTGACGTAGATGCACTTATAAAAATACTACTGATGACTCTTTTATGAAGCTTTCATGCGAATCGGAAGCATGAATAATATTATCAGTTATTCCCAGACCAAAATCGCCCCTTATTGTTCCTGGTGCAGCATCAAAAGATTTTGTAAGTCCAATCATTATCCTAACCGTGCTGACAGCATTATTTCCTTCCAAAATACATGCAACGACGGTACCAGAGCAAACAAATGAAACTAGCTCCTTAAAAAAAGGTTTACTTTGATGAATTGAATAAAAATCTTTAGCTTTCTCATCTGTAAAATCATAGGTCTTTAGCTGTTTGATGTCAAATCCTTTTTCTTCAAAACGTTGAATTATTTTTCCTACCAATTTTCGTTTAAATGCATCGGGCTTAATAAGTATTAGAGTTTGTTCTACCCCCATTTCACTTTTGCTTCCTAATTCCACCTTTAATATGTTTATCAGTCCATTTAAATAACCGTGGATCACGTTTCAAATCGCGAAGATTCTTTTTACATTTTGATGAACAAGTCCATTGGATCGATCCATCATTTTTGACTAACATTATCCCTTTACCCGTATCAACATGCCTTCCACAAAAAAAACAGTTTCGCAATGATGCAACATTCTTACTCATTATTTAACCACCTGCAATAACTCCATATTTTAAGCATCACTTTATTTTTCTTGCCTCACGTTCTGTTTCTCTAAGCATTAAAATATCATTCATTCTAACGGGTCCCTTAACGTTTCGAGTTAGAATTCTGCCTTTGTCTTTTCCCTCAGATATCCTCACACGAACTTGAATTACTTCTCCAGCAATACCAGTTCTACCTACGATTTGAATTACTTCTGCAGGAATGACCTTTTCCTCAGTCTTGCTCATTTAATAAAATACACCTGTTTTACTCAGACTTGTTTTTTATGCTATCAATAGTATTTGTAATCTGGTCAAGAATTTGTTGAGATTCGCCAGGATCTATTATGGTTGCAGCAGCAGAACCAACATCAATTCCTAATGCACTACCCAAGTCTTTCTTACTAGGAACGAAAACATATTTAGATGAACGTTCATCGCATAAAATTGGTAAATGTGCTACAACCTCTGGTGGTTCAACATCTTCTGCAATGACAACCAATTTGCTGATTCCTCTTTCTATTGCTTTTGTAGTTTCATTTGTTCCTTTTCTAACCTTACCACTCTGTTTTGCAAGTCTTACTGCCTCATAAACGGCACTAACCAAATCTTTAGGTATCTCAAATTTTACATAATATGGTTTACTCATAATTTACAATCACCCATTGGGATCATTTCCACTCTTTCTTATGATAAAAAAGAGTATTAAAAATGTTATCATGTATCAATATGCAGGGTTCAGAATTTTATTTATTAAGGTAAGGTATTCTTTTACTTTTGAATCTAGTAAGCTTTTATCATTGGATTCGGCATAGATTCGAATTAGAGGTTCTGTGCCGCTAGGTCTGAACATTATCCAAGACTCGGCATCAAACCATATTTTTACTCCATCGATCTTTTCTATCTTGTATACAGATCCATGTGCAACACATGCATCCAAAACATGTTGAATATCATCATTGCTAGACAAATCCAAGCTGGATTTGTATTGAAATGTATTATCGAACATAGAGAAAATATCTGATAGTGACGATTTTATATCCAATAGCTTGTCACCGTAATTTGCGTTTTGTCCCAGTTTTTCCTGCTTATGATAGCTCATCATTTCTAGAACCAAAGCTGTGGTGATCGCTCCATCACGAACTAAATTCAGAGGTCCATAAAAAAAACCTCCATTTTCTTCAAATCCGATAAGAGAATTAGTATTTTTCATGCCATACGAAACCTCAACGCTTCCGACCTTAGTAAAATAAACATCTCTCTTAACCAACTCACCAATTTTTGATATAACAAGTGAAGAATTAACAGGACATACGATTGTAGTATCCATTTTCTTATTTCGAATTAAATGATAAGATAGAATTGATCCTGTTTTATCTCCCCAATGGATAATTCCCTTTTCATCACAAAAAATGCTTCTGTCGCCATCCCCATCGTATGCAACACCCAAATCAGAGTTTGTCTTTTTTACCATTTCAGTAAGACCACATAAATTATCCATTTTTGGCTCGGAGCCCCTTGCAGAAAAATTTGGATCAACATAGCCATTCATAATCAGCATTTCACATCCTAATTTTCTTCCTATCAAAGGAGCTACCAACGATTGGACCCCGTTACCACAATCCATAATAATCTTAAGATTCGATCGTCTAATAATGTCAACATCTATAAAAGAAAGCACCTTGTTGATATACTGTTCCAAAACATCCAATTTGAATAAGTTCCCAAAGGAACCAGGATACTCATTCAGGAACTTTTTTTGATAATATATGGACTCAATTTTTATTTCATCATCTCTAGACAATTCAAATCCATGATTTGAAATTGGTTTTATTCCGTTATACTCCTTAGGATTATGTGATGCTGTAATCATAATTCCACCAGAAGATCTTAAATTTTTGACAGTGAATTGTAGACAAGGTGTAGGCGTCATGCCCATCGTATATACATCGATACCCATTGACATTAACACAGCCGATATAATTTTTTGAATTGCAAAACTAGAAGAACGACCATCATATCCCAATACTATTGGCCCCTTTTCAAAAAAACGCCCTATAGAAAAAGTGACATCTATCAAAAACTCAATTGACAGATCTTTTCCAAATATCCCTCTTATCCCATTTGTCCCAAATAGTTTTTTTTCCGTCAAAACATCTCTCCAGTTAAATCAATATTTATGCCCTCCTAATAATTATTTAAACGATAAGCGGATGAATAATCGGTCTTTTAAGAAAGATCATCGAACAAGGAATTCAGCATAAAACGTATTAACAATAGATAAATTTGGCTTTAATGTAGTCCAAAGTAATGCGGGGGTTGCCAAGCCCGGTCAACGGCGCAGGTCAGAAATTGTGCGAGGCTTAGAATGAGCTTGGAAGTTTCCTACAACCCTGTTCCTTAGGGATCCGTGGGTTCGAATCCCACCTCCCGCATTTATGAAATAATTTGAATTACAAATCCAATTGGAGTTGCAAATTCCCTAATTATCGTTTGAAAAGCTTAAATAACATTCTGATTTTATGAAACAGGTTGATAGATCCACACAGTTGGAGAAGAACTTTCAAACATCACAACGATGTTTTGCGCTTAAATAGAGGATAGATATATGAGGCAACAGCAAAAAAGAATACAAAAGCCAAGAATTGTGAAACAAACTAAAGAATTTGACTATAATAAACCGATTTCAAAATGCAATGTATGCTATATTTTATGCGGGTGGCATTGCTATGAATGCGAAACCGATTTTTGTCAAGATCATTTTGTACAACATAAGGAAAAAGGTTTGTGTAAAAAAGTTATACAGTAGTTATTTCAATATTATAAGAAAATTACATACAATGTTAGAATTCAGATCTTGAATAGCGACCTCTTTTTTCAATTTCACCTACTGTTTTAAATACTTTTGACGTTATACTACCACATATTTTCTTATATCCATCATAGAAATTTTTAAAAGATATATCAAAATCATCGACATGGAAGCTGGTCAATATTTCTTTAAATAACCGGATATCGGCAGCTTTATCTTCATATCGTTCGGAATAGAAAGACAATCCAAAATCGATTGCAAAAATGGCTCCATTTGAGGATATAATAAAATTGGATGTGGTAATATCGCCATGAATTATATTATTACAATGAAGGGTTCCAACGATTTCCCCAAGATTTATACAAAGATCGGGGGAAAAAAAGTCTTTAACCGTTTTTCCCTTGACGTATTCCATTATAATTTCAAAATTATTTATGTCAAGAAAATAAATGAAAGGAGTATTAATCCCAAAAAACTTTACCTGGGATAAAATATTAGCTTCGTGAATTGTTCGCCGTTTCCTCAATGGAATATCGATAGAAGAGTTACGATATGCTTTGGCAATTCGAACCTTTGAAATGGCATGAACACCGTGCCAATCAATGAGGTACAGTTCTGATTCAGCGCCTTTTTTTAATAATATTCTATCGTTCGTCAATAGATAATTTTAGTAATACGTTATTACTTTAAAAATTATGGACAAAACATCAAATTCATCAAATAATGAAAAAAATGTTCTATTTGAAGACTGTTCAGAAGATACTTTGAAGAGTGGAATTCTTACTCTAACAAATAGAAAACTCGCCTTTGAAAAAACCAAAGGTCGAATAGCAACATTATCTAAAGAATTAATTGGTGAAAAAATAGAATTTGAATTAAAGGACATTGCACAAACAAGATCTGAAGGAAGAATTATCAAAAAATTAGTGATAGAACTAAATAATAGTAATAAAACCTACAAGTTTGGAGTTTTGAATCCCGGTAATTGGGTTAAAGAGATTAAATTACAGATTGAAGATCAAGCTAAAAGTAATTCATGAAGTTACCTCCATGGAATATGTACGCTATCTAATCTCCAAGACTGATTAACAGATGCATTTTCGGGTTTAACACTACTAAACGGATGACTTAAATACATCTGAGCGCCAGTCCATGCTATCTGTGCGCCGTTATCTCCACAAAACCTCTGTGGGCAAGAATTAAAGTTAGAATTATGTATATCACAAGCGGTTTCAAGCATGTTGGACAATCTCTTATTCGCTGAAACACCCCCAACAATTAGAAATTCCTTATTTCCAGTAAAGGCTAGTGCACGTTCGACCGCCTCTACAATGATAGAAAATGCTGTTTCTTGCAATGAAAAACATATGTCATGGATATCATTATCGTGGTCATTTAACAAGGTTTTAACTGCACTAAGTAATCCCGAAAATGATACATCATTCCCTTTAATAATATATGGGAGTGGATATACCTTTCGACCCTTCGATAAACAAGATACCTCTTCGATCTTATTTCCACATGGGGATGAAAAGCCCATTTTTCTTCCCACCTGATCAAAAAGCTGTCCTAGTGTAATATCCAAAGTTTCCCCAAATATTCTCCATTTATTCTTATAGTAAATAAGTAACATAGTGTGTCCACCAGAAACCAATAATGTTAATGGGTTTTCAGATCCAGTAAGTTTAATTCCTAATTCTATATGGCCCACTGCGTGGTTTACAGGAATTAGAGGGATATTGTGAAAAGAAGCCAATGATCGAGAAACAACAGCGCCTATTCTTAAACAAGGCCCCAGTCCTGGACCAGCAGAATAAGAAACAATATCAATATCCTTAATACCCACTCCAGCTTCTTCTAGACATTTT
The DNA here is from genome assembly GCA_963850055.1 of uncultured Nitrososphaeraceae archaeon. Taxonomy (GTDB): domain Archaea; phylum Thermoproteota; class Nitrososphaeria; order Nitrososphaerales; family Nitrososphaeraceae; genus Nitrosocosmicus. The sequence goes on from CAWKJS010000034.1 coordinate 256,853, forward strand.
TTTAAAATTTCGGTAGCTACCATGGCATGATGTTTAGATGCATCTCTCGGATGAATACCCCATCCTGCTGATGCTTTATAAATGTCCCTTACTTCTGACAAAATAAACTCTTTATCTGCACTGCCAGCATCACTTTTTTTGTCAATTTCTATTATAGAACATCCGAACGTATGGGCGGTGCTTTCAATTCCTAAACATAGCATAGCATGTATTAATTCCTACTCATTGTGGATACTATCTTAATTATATCGCCATTGTTCAGCTTATGCTCAGCACCAATTCGTTGTTTTGTTCTTGCATCAATAGCATAGAGAAACCCTTTTCCCAAGTCATTGTGAATTAAATATGCCAAATCTTTGGCAGTGGAGTCATTGGAAATTATTCTTGCATCAGGAAAGACATTCCCCTTTTTGTCAGTAAATTTGTATTCGTCCTCCACTGGATAAACTACAATATTTTGTAATATTTCAAAACATGCATGATTTATTACTTGTTGAATCCCTGTCGAGCCGAACTTGCGTAATATACTGGATACAACCTCCAAAGCTTCATTCTGTTTGTTGGAAAGTGTTTCAGATTGTTTGATTTTGAAACTTGAATCTCCAGGCAAATAATAAATGAGATTTTTATGAGAAGCTCTTCGTAGCAATAATTCAGCCTCACATACAGTAGGAAAAAACGGTCTTTTTAAATTCTTCAATTTTTCAATATTGAAATCTGATGAGGAGATATCGGCTTTGTTAGCTGCTAAAATAATTGGTTTAGAACGTGTTCGTATTTGTTTGCTTAATATGAGCAAATCCTCTTCAGTCCATTCGTTTGGCTTTTTGATCAAATTGATATAATCCAAGGAATTTCTGATCAATTGTTCGCTAATTGATAGACCAGAAAGTCTATTAGACAATACAGTTTCTATCCTTTGTTTTAAATTTTCACTTTCTCTGATTATCTTGTCCCAATCTCTCAGAATTAATGAACGTATCCAAAGATCAAATTCATCTTCTATGAACTCCAAATCAAAAAGCGGATTTCCTTCACCCGGATTAACTGGTCTGCCTTCTTCGTCGGTAGATCCCGAGATATCAATTACGTGGACAAGAACGTCAGCCTGACGAGCGTCATCTAAAAATTTATTTCCTAAACCTCTTCCCGAGTGTGCACCGGGAACTAGTCCTGCTACGTCTATTAGTTTTATCGGAATATATCTTATTCCGTCAATACACTTAGAAGTGATGGGATTATCCAACACACCCAACTCTTTACAAACACAATTTACTCTTACAAATGCCACACCGATATTCGGGTTAATAGTAGTAAACGGAAAATTAGCAATTGGTATTGATGAATCTGTAGCTGCATTAAAGAATGTTGATTTACCAACATTTGCTTTACCCAACAAGCCAATTATCAATTCTAAAAGATTAGTTAACAATGGAATATATATTTACGTTAGCATTTTGGAGCAAAATGATCAGAGAACAAAAAATGGATAAAAATCAAAATTTTTATCGTTCTAACGATAAAGCAATTCTGAATTCTAATGGGTGGAATAGTTGCAGTATGCGTAGTGGATGAGAACGTCAATAACGAAAAGACAATTTATCAAGTATTTCGCGGAATGCAATTACTCCAACATCGTGGGAAGGCGGTTTGGAAAATTAGTTCAGGTAAATTTGAGGTCAGTGGATATGGCTCATTACCTACATTTGATACCATCCATGAAAAAATCGTAAAGCAGCTGAATAATCCAATGCAAACGACGGTTGGACATCTTTCAAAAAAAAAGCCGAAGTCCAAAAGAATGGAGAGAATAAATTTTGCTCTAGATGGATTTTTTATAGATTTAGATAAATTGACAACACATCCTTTAATAAGAAACAGAAATTCCGAACCGTTAGAGCAAATTCATTACATTTTCAAAGAACTGCTACTGGCACAAAAAGATCCTTATAAAGCAGCTGAATTTTTGGACAGGCATTTAAGGGGTAATTATGTAATAAATATTAACAAGGAAATCTATGTTTTTAGAAATAGTACAGGATTTAAACCCCTCTTTCTGGGAAAGGATGAAAACGAATTATTTTTTATGGTTACTTCCGAGAACTACCTAGAGAGTTTTTTCCATTTAGAATTAAAAGAAATAAATCCAGGACAGTTAATTCGTTTAAGTCCCAAGTACGGTATGGATATATTGACACAACTGGATAAGAATAGAATCTTAATGGATCCATTTGAATTTATTCGCGAGTCACATGTGTCAAGTATTTTTAATAACAAGAGCATTTATTCTATAAGAAAAAATATTGGAAACATCCAGGCACAATATCTATCGAACAAAAACATAGATGCTGACATGATTTTTGCAGAACCAGATTATACGAGACCAATGGCTCTAGGCTTAAACATCGGATTCAAAAATAATGGAAAAAAATTTGAAATGGTTGAAGGCATAATAAAAGACAGATATGATGATTCAGATCCAATGATAGATTATTCAGAACAGGTAAGTAAGAACAAATTACTATCCAATGGCAAAACACTCAAGTTTATTATTATGCCAGTTACCCACAACAATAATATTCTATCCGTTCAAGGTACAATACAAACTGGAGGTACCATAATTGAAACAGTCTTCTATTTAAGAAAAGCAAGTGTTAATAAAATTGATATAGTAGTTAGCTACGTTCCCACCATTGATGGTCGCCAAGTCGGATTATATACTCAACAAAAGGATCTTATTGGAAGAAAATATGTGGGCAAGGTTTCTTATATAGATGATCTCAATAAGAAGATAGCATTAGAATTAGGAGCTGATTCAGTATTTTATAACTCTCCGGAGATTTTGGCAAAAGGCATTGGTGTTCATGAAAGTCAGCTATGGTTTCCCGAATGGATACGATTTTTGGACTATAAATAAGTGGACAACAATATACCTTATAAAGAGAACTTTAACATTAAATTAGTTATTATGGTGTTTCAATACTGTTGAGCTTAAATAGAAGGAAAGTTATTTTAGAAAATAAATTTGTGATCGAAGGGAGGACAATAATAAAGCTTGAGCTTAGAGAATACAAATTAAGTGACATCGATGAAGACGGAGCATTTTCCATAATGATTTATTTGAAAACAGATCTGGAAGACATAGAATTAGATTACTTGGGAAAACCAACTTTGGATAGAGACAAGTTCGAAGAAAGTTTCAATTTCCTTTGTAATCATAATGGACTATCATCAGCATTAAATAGATTATTTATAGAGTTGGATAGTAGAATAAGATAAAATATAAGGCCAAGCATCATATCCTATACCAAGTCAATTAGCTCATTCAATTTGCTTATTCTTGTATAAGATGCTAAAGATTTATTCCAAGGCTGATCAAAAATTATTATCTGTTTAGGAGTAACAATTTCCTTCGCATTGATCGGAGAATCATCGACCAATAGAAAGAAAGGAAAATGGCTCTTTGACACATCATCAAAAATGAAAACAATGTCATTGAAAGGTATATTGTTTAGATCGAGCCAATGAGCCACAAATGGCATTGTAACTCGCTCTCTCTTTGTAATAATAGAAATTCGAAAGCCCTTGTTTTGTAATTGCATTATTACATCTGAAAGGTCATTACCAGTAGGAGGTATGTCCCGCCATCGTTTTTTCCAGACCATTATGAATAAATCCGTTATCTGTTGTTTATTTATTGATAATATGTTATGTATGTGCCAATCAAATATATCTTGTTTTTTTATTTTGGTATTAAAAATTGCATTATATTCTTCTAACCAGATTTGCATTACATCAGCCAAAACAGAATCGAGATCCAGCGCGATAGTTATTTCAGAGACCATTGAGGACGAATATTGATAAGGTTGCATACATAAATATCTACTTTATCCGATAATGATGGCGACATTATAGTCAAGTTCATGTCAAGATTATAAAAAACATTTAATGATCCCTATCATCAACTGTATGATATTTTTCGATCTGAATTGTAGTATGATAAATTCCAAATTTCTTTTCTAAGAGTGAATTTATTTCTCGGAGTATCTCTTGTGATTTGGTTGTATCAAAAATAACTATATGTGCAGATAATGCAATATTTCCGGACGTTATACTCCATATATGGAGATCAAACACTCCTGTCACACCTCTTATCTGCAGAATTGAATCCTTTATGTCCTTATACAACAAACTTGAAGGAGAACTTTCCATTAAAATTGATATTGATCTTTGCAACAAATACCAAACACGAGGTATAATGAACAGAGCGAGACCGAAGCTAATTATAGAATCTATCAGATAATAATCAGTATAATATATGAGAACAGCTCCAATGATGATTGCAATAGATCCAAGAAGATCACTAAATAGTTCTAGCTTTGCGCCCTGAATATGAAGACCATCGGTCTTCCCTAAATTGTTATGTTCATGCGTTGATTCAGAAAGTGTATGTTCTGTATGCGTATGTGTTCCTTTTAAAAGCCTGAGCCCAATAAGATTTACAATTAATCCTATTATAGCAACGATCAGCATGAAGGAGCTTTCTATATCGTGAGGTTCAAAAATCCGTCTATAGGCTTCAAACATGATAAAGATTGATATCAACAATAGAATAACACAATTGGCAAGGGAGGACAGAATTTCAGACCTATAGAATCCGTAGGTATGTAAAGGAGTTGGAGGTTTTTTACTAAATATGGAAGCCACAAGAACAAGTGAAATTCCGAAGACATCTGCAAACATGTGCAGAGCATCTGCAATTAAAGCCAGACTTCCTGTGATATATCCAGCCACGATTTCTACCGCTAGATAAATAGTTAATATAACTACAACTGTTTTTAACCTCCTAGTTTCTATTGATGTTCCGGTTCTCGTTATGATTTCATTTATCATAATATGATATTTGTTAAAAAGTGTATGGAGAGGACATTATTGATATTGATGACGCAGGACATTTAGATGATCGTAGAATTACTAGGATGAATTATTCTTATTGGACAAGATCTATAATACAGAAAAGATTTCCATCTTGCTAAATTTTTCAGTGATATGACATTAAGATTTATACCTTTTTCATCAAAAAACCAATTTAGTAGAAAAACAAAAAATGCAATAGTATTTAAGTATAACTTTATATATTTTATAAATATGTCATTTAATCTTAACGAAAGTCCAACACATTTCATAGTTCTTAATGCAACATATAAGAATTTTAATACTTTAGATAAAATCATAAAATTTACAAAACTTACAAAGGCAGAAGTTGAGACAATTCTTAAGGAATTAGAAAGTCAACGGCTTGTCATTAAATTTGAAAAGAAAATATTTTTCTTGGGGAAGAAAATGCAGTATAAATTAACAGACACGGGGTTAAAAGTACTAGCTTCAAAACAACAGGAACTAGAGAATAAGGTGAAACAAGTTCAGCAATGGTATTCACAAGGTGATAAAGCCCAACTCCAAACATTTATGGGAAATAACAGATCATGGATGCCATTTTTGATTTTTTCAGGTATTATGGATATGGTGTTTTTTATGTCGTTAATGTCTTTTATGGGTATGGCCCTTAATCCAATGGAGAGTTCAATGGCTGGAGACACTGGGGATACCGGTGGCACGGAGTCAGAGTCTGATTCGGGATCCGGCACGGAAACAGGAGCAACAGAAAATGTAGACATGCAGGGCGGAGACGTAGGGGGAGGAGGATTTGATTTTGATGGTGGAGGTTTTGACAGCTTTTAATAAAACATAATTTTTTTGATATTTTACACTATAGATTCTGAATATGAACTACACTAATTCAATATTTATTTAGTCAAAGTAAATAAGTCAATTCAATAAAAATATATTTAATTTTATAATATGGAGAGATAATCGCAGTATGACAAGAAAGGAGATATTAAAGATTTTTTTTATCGCATTAATTGCCGGAAATATAATGGGCATAGTATTGATTCAAATATTTGAGACTCTTACCATTACGAGTTTAATAATTCTTGAAATATCACTGATAATAACGATAGTTTTACTATTCATCGCGAGTAAGTTATGGAACAAAAGACTAGCCAAAAAAACAAACCGCGAAAAAGAAAACAATCCAGAATAATATTAAAAAAATATTCAGAAACATTAGATCCAGCATCTGAATTTTATTTCATTTTACTTTGCGAGCTAGTTCTTCTTCCAGTCTAGTACCATTCTTTCAAAGCCGAGATCAACTTGGAGTATATGAAATCTGCTAAGGCATCATTGATTTACCCCCAATTAATTCACTGTTGAGGTATTTTAAAATTAAAGGTAGCACCGTCATTAGGATTATTGACTGCCCAGATCTTGCCATTATGAGAATTAATAATACTCTTTGATATAAACAAGCCCAGACCAGTACCTTCAAAAGACTTGGAAGTAAATTTCGTAAACAATCTTGGGAGTATATCAGGATCGATACCTTGTCCAGTATCTGAAATACTAAAGATCACATTTTCAATATTTTTTACCGCATCTCTCTCGATTTTTACATCGATGCCAATCGATCCTTTTTCAGTAAACTTTACAGAATTACCAAGAAGGTTAAAAATAACCTGAGTGATTCGATTTTTGTCTGCAAATACAAAGATGTCTTGGGGTTCATATTTTATATTCAAATTTTCTAGCTGTTCTGGATTACTGCTTAATAACTGGGTTTTTATATCACTGATCGATGACAATATAATGTCCTTAATATTAAAGCGTTCTTTGTTAAGCTTCAGGGACTGACTTTCGATCTTAGTAATATCCAAAATATCTGACGCCAATCTCTTTAAGCGTTTGGCGTTTCTAATAATAGAACTCACTTGTTCTCTGTCAACTTTGACTTCTTCTTTTCCATCTTCGAATTGCTTTTCAAGAAATATCGCATCTCCAAGTATTGGCATTATGGGAGTTCTTAATTCATGAGCAGCAATATTTATGAATTCTTTTTGCATCTTATCATGAATGCTTAGTTTTTGATTGGCCGATTCGAGTAACTTATTATATTTTATCAATGAATTATTTGCATCTTTGAGCTCTATAGTTCTCGAATTTACTGCAGACTCTAGTCGTTTATTCCAGGAAAGGATCAAAAACGCAATGCCCAAGGCTACCGCTCCAATTATTAGGATCATTAAAGTGCTGAAATTTTTCTGGTTATTTATCAAAAATCCCACCTCAGCTGCTAATTGATGAGGAGAGCTTACAAACAAAGTCCACAAATACTTTCCACCTATATAGACGGGTTGATATGTAATAGTAGTCTTGTTTCCTCCATCCAGTATTAGATCTTCGGCTCCAGCAGATCCTTGAAGAGATCTAGCCAATAGAGAATTATAAGGCCCTCTAATTTCCTCAGGTACTAGGGATTGAAATTCTTCTCCAAGATAATATTTTCCAATGAGCGAAGGATTACTACCATAAATAATAATACCATTCTTATCCATCAATCCAACATTGCCTGCTACTTGAGGGGCTAATTCGCTTTGTAAAAAACGACCCAATTCATGGATTTTGATTGATGCAACGATAACCCCTTTAAACACAGGTTCTCCAGCGGATTGCTCCATAACAGGAAATGAAATATAAAGTCGCGGAATTTTATCTATAGATTCTATTGCACTACTATAATAGCTAGCATGAGTCTCCTTAGGGATAACAAAATATTCTCGATTACTTAAATCAATATCACTATATGAATCAACTATACTGGAGTTTACGTTACTTATTGAGACAATTCGACCATCTTCATTTATCCAATAATATCCCTCCGTCAATGACTTTGTCGAGTTCTGAACTTCATCCATAATTATTTTAGTTCCATCTATGTTGCTGTAATTTACAATTTTAGATAAGATCTCGAGGTTAGTAGATACTGGATCTATAATATGTAACAGAGTTTTAGAAAGACCGTCTGTTTCAATTATGGCATTTGACCTGATATCACTAGAAGCAATCTCACCAATTTGATCTGCGGTTAGGCCAGAATAATGATAAGATAGTATAGACAAGGAAATACCTACGCCAATTACAAGAATCAGCAAGAAAATATTATTTCTAGATGATACTATACTTATCATTTACGAGCTGTTTAACATTTTTGATATGAAAGTTCCATCTAAATTGCTAACATAGATTTAATCTTAAAAACTAAATCATTCATATCGATCGGTTTAATGATGAAATCTTTAACGTCAATTGAAGGTAGAACTTTTGTAAATTCATCTTTGTTTATTTCAAACGCAGTAATGAATGCAATTTTGGTATCAGGGCGCATTTCCTTGATATTTCTATACAACTCAAAACCATTCATCCTAGGCATTCTAATATCAGTGATGATTACATCATAGTATCCTAATTCATGATTTTTAAAAGAGTTCAACGCATCATGGCCACTCGAAAATACTTCCACCTGAAATTCATTTGTTATTTCCAAATCTCTCTTAATAACTCTAAGAATATCTTTCTCATCATCCACTACCATTATTCTAGCCATCTTATTCTTGTAAGGATTGTTAATTTCAACTTCGGACGTCATGGATATTATTTTTACACTAATAATTGATTAAAGGAAATATATTAATTAGCATTTCTAAAGAATCCGTAATTTCTTTATACAATATAATAAGCTGAAGACATTCTATAGTTTAATTTTAATAGTATATAGTTCATTCAGGAAAAATCAAGGCTAGTTATAGTAACTTGTAATTAACTAGGTTATATCATTACCCAGAGAATTTTTGTTTCAAAACCAGAGCATTCTCAAGATGACATAGTGGGAATGAGACATTGGAAGAAATACTAAATAGGCTTAAAGACTAGAATGATGAAAACAGTATCAACTAAATATAGATATTAATTGTATGTTCAATCCACGAAGAAGAGATTTTATATAATTTTAATATCTATAAACCGGATTTTCGTGTTTTAGAGCAAATACTTGAGAATAAAGATTAATTTAACAATACGTCAAAATAATTTAAAACGCATGTCATTCACAATAAGAGAAATTGAAGAGAATGATTTTGATAATGGGTTTTTTGAAACACTCTCAAACTTATCCACGATAGGCGGTATAAATACTGATGAAGTGCTAAAAAAAGAAATCATAAAAGAAATCATAACAAATAAGGATTATGTAATAATTGTATCAGAGGATGCAAGGAGTCGAGAGGTCATCGGCACAGCCACATTATTCATAGAACAAAAATTCATCCATAACGGTGGCAAGGTTGGTCACATAGAAGATGTAGCAACTAGAAAAGGGTACGAAGGTAGAGGTATTGGAAGAGAAATAATAAAAAAGCTAATTACCATATCACGGGAACGCGGATGCTATAAAATAATTCTTGATTGTGATGAAAAAGTATCCAAATTTTACGAGAAAATAGGGTTCAAGAAGAAAGCAATAATGTTGAGATTCGATCTATAGCGCCAGTTTTGGCACAAACAATTTATATTATCAGAAATAATATCTGGCATGGATGAAAAGATAGAATTAACTCTCATAAAGAATAGACCGCTAGAAAGAATTTTTAGAAATAATATAGCCAGAGTGATTGATTTTCTCATAATAAATCAGCAGTTTAATTTTACTACAGCAGAAATAAGCAAATCTAGTGAAATACCTCTAAGAACAGTCCAAAGAATCATCCCCCAGTTAGTTCAAAACAAGATTGTAATAGAAAATAAATATAAAGGTAAAATTAAAGATTATGAATTGAACAGGAATTCCAAATTAGTTGAAATTTTGAGATTATATTCGATTGAGACAGTAAATGCATTTATTGAAGAAGCCATAGGAGAAAACAGAACTCGAGACTTTGATTTCAAATAGCAAGTTAGTTTGAATTCACCCTTCGACTACCACAAACTGAAAGAAAGTCCAATCATTACAATTCATTTAGAAGAAAAAAATCATAAACTCTGTTTGAACATTATCAAAATTACTTAGATAAATCATAAAGCTATTCTTTACGCATGAAATAGAAATGTAGTTCATATTTTTGTGTATAGTGTTTATTTTGGTGTTATTGTTATTGTTATTGTTATCCAGTGATGCAGTGCAATTAAGATAAGATAATGTATTTTACATACATGTATACTTACTTGCCTACCTACCTACATACTTGTTTGTTTTTATTTTTTTATAGTTA
>CAWKJS010000035.1:0-129807 GCA_963850055.1 uncultured Nitrososphaeraceae archaeon
GTTCAATATACCTCTTTTCTTATTGATACTTATGCTCGACCATTTATCTACCAAAAGGATTGACTGGCAGAAACCGAGGAAAGAAGGAATTACATATATCGTAGATAAATTTCAAGGATTTGATAGTGCGAATTTCAAGATAATTTCTCCGCTAATAGACATTGTAAAAATTTATGGTCCACTGCCCCTCTTAATTTCAAACGATCAACTTATGGAACGGATAAATTTCTACCATGAACATGACATATTGGTTTCCGTTGGGAGTACACTCACAGAATATGCTTTGTTAGAAAAATCATTTGATAAATACATTGAAGATGCCTCAAAGCTGGGATTTGACATCATTGAAGTAGGTGAAAATAATATCGAATTATCTCTAGAAAAAAAGAAACAGATTGCAGCTAAATTAAAGTCTAAAGACTTGGTAGCACTATGGAAAATAGGAAAGAAAGATCCAAGAAGACAACTTTCGTTTGATCAATCGATTACTAAAATTAATGAGGCAATAGAAGTGGGTTCAGAGAAAATTCTCCTTGAAGGTAATCTGGGATATACAGTAGGCATATACGACGAAAAAGGGAATATTAAATGGAATATAGTTGGTGCAGTAACATCGAAAATATCTCCAAATAAGATCATATTTGAAACTCCTTTGGAAATTCAACAGTCAGCAATGATTGCTGAATTTGGTCAAAGGGTAAATCTTGCTGAAACAAATTTGGAGAATGTAATATCCATTGAATCACAAAGAAAGGGATTCTTATCCCGATCTAGTTATGGAATTTCCAGTATGAAAAAAATAGCTAAAGGTAGTCCAGCTACAAAGTTTATTTATTATATCATTCGAACTAGAAATTCTATGGAACAAAGCGAATTAATTAATATTACTAATTTACCCCGTAGAACCGTCCAAACAGGGTTAGAGGAACTAAAAGATCAAGGACTAATTGTTGAAAAGACTAATCTAGATGACATAAGAAAGAAGATTTATCATATAGTAAAAGATGAATGGATATAAAATTGGAACAATCGATCTCATCCCTGTCTGTATAAAACATTTCCCATTTCAATCCGACCTAAAACATTAAAAGGAATACGGGATGAAGATGAATTAATTAGATAAATGGTGATAACTGGAATTGCTTCAACATCTGTATTTGTAAAAGATCAGCAGGAATCTTTGACCTTTTGGGTCGAAAAGGTAGGCTTTGAAGTTATATGTGATTTAGAATTGGAATCAAACTTCAGATGGTTGGAGATTGCCCCAAGATCATCGAATTCCTCGATTAATCTATATCCAAAATCACTAATTCCCAAAAAAGATCTAAAACCAATGCCTGTGATAGTTTTTAGGACCGATGATATTCATGGTACATTTAATAATCTAAAAGCAAAAGGAGTTACCTTTTCTCGTAATCCTTTAAAGTCTATTCTAGGAATTCATGCGATGTTTAAAGATATCGATGGAAATGAATTTCTAATTCTAGAAAAGCTCAAAAATTGACTAATCTGATGGTGAATTGAAAAATGAAATCTTTTGAACAATCATTCAAGGTCAATTGTAGCATAGATAAAGTTTGGAACTTCTATACTGATATCAAGCATTTAGAAATAGTTACCCCACCCAGCTTGAAATTAAAAATTATGGAAACCTCCAATAAACAAATTGTCGAAGGTCTCAGAATGACCATATCAGGGAGATTAGTCCTTTACAACAGCAAATGGAATTCAATAATATCTTTGGTTGATATATCTAAACACGTGTATATTGATGAAATGGTAAAAGGACCGTTCAAAAAATGGAAACATATACACCTATTTTCAGAAATCGGAAAAAATCAATCAGTTGTTACAGACAAGATTGAATTCGAATTGCCTTTTTTCTTTTTAGGAAAATTAATGGAAGGATATGTGGAAAATAATTTAAAGAAAATTTTTGAATTTAGGAAAATTCAAACTGTGAGCAATTTATCGGATAAATCCGCTGTTGAGTAGGACTTATTTCCTATTAGATAAGATAATAAACTACTGGGAAATATGATCAAAATAGAGAAAAATTAGGAAGATTTTACTGTATGAATTATACAAAAAATAAAAATATTGTTTTTTATAAAAATTCTTTGTATATGCCTAGTAAATACCAACCTTTGTTAGTTGGTTCCTTTTTGATTTTTTCTTTACTTATTGCTAATGTGTCCTCATCACATGCATCAAATCCCATCTCTACGATTAATTATAATGATTCCTCATATACAATGCAAGCATTAAAGAATTTTGCATTATCCAAGATAAATGAGGATCGTACAAAGCATGGTCTTTCGCCATTATTGCAAAGTAATAATACAGCTGCCCAAATTCACGCAAATGAGTTATTACAAACAAAGACCATATCTCACATGTCCATGGATGGATTTAAACCCTACATGCTGTATTCTTTGTATAATGGTACTGGCTATGTTCAGCAAAACATAGGTCAAATAAGTTATATACTTTCAAACGATAGTCAAAATTACTACAAAGCATCTGATTTGTGTTATGATTTCAAGCGGTTTTACTGTCCAGTCATTGATCAATACAAAGCACTAAATGATTTGGAATACTCAATGATGAATAATGATGAGGCTTGTTGCAACAACGGACACAAGAATAATATTTTAAACAAGTTTCATACCCACGTGAGCATTGGCATCGCATTTAATAAATATTATTTTGTCATGGTACAGAATTTTGAAAATCATTATCTAAACTCCGATCTTAAAATCCTAAAAAATAATGAAGATATAGTATTGGAAGCTAAAATCAATGATCGAAATAAATTTAATTTTGTGATAAATCATGTTTCATTCTTCTTAGACGAGTTTCCAACCAAATTGAATTATGAAAAAAATAGAGACAAGAATAGTTACGATTTTGGAGACCTTAAATTAATGATATCTAAACCCTTACCATCAGACTTGGAATATATTCAGGAAAAAAAGGATGATTCCTACAAGATAATAGAAGCAAAAAAGTGGGATTTGAGTAAGGATAATATTGACTTGGAATTTCAACTGCCAGATACTTTAAATACAAAAAACAAAATCTTGACTATGGTTATTTATGCTCAGTCCCTTGATGATAATCCAGATGGAAATCAAGAAAAAGACCCTGTTAATCCCGAATATGTACCCATAACATCGTATACTTTTTTTGATTACTAAGATTTAACAAAGTATTGCAGCAAACCTACTGATCTACTGTGCTCCCTTGCAATAATTAATTTTCACAAAAACATACACTACTCTTCTGCTCACTCTCGTTTTTGAGAATTTCAATTCAAAAAATATTAAATTTTATACTTTAAATCTGGATTTGATTTTTGATACGAAGATAGGTCCAGACTCAAAGATACTATTTTAAAAAGGTTTAGGAATTAAGATTTGCCAAACTTGTGTATGGATAAAATCCCTGATAATAATCCTGTAAGTCTGAGAAAAACAACTTGATCGAATATTTCTTTAGTAAGATCTTGTAACTTTTCATCCTCATGTACATTAAAGTCTTTTTCATAGCTTCGTTCTATCCATTGAAGTACTTTCTTATCCAAATCATCTACTTCCTTATCTCCAATTGTCGAAATCACATTGCCTTCGATCAACTGTCTTACAAATTCAGTAACTGTCCAGTATTGGAATTCAATTAGTGGGTGCATACTAGGTATAATAAATTTTGATATTTAACACTTCTGTTTTATACTCTGGTTCTTGATTTCATTTACGTTGGAAATACGAAATACCCAATTTGAAATTCGGATCCAAACTACAAAGTCCTTATGGAATTTCATCTTATACCAAATTTGTCAATAAATAATTTGCGTCAATGCCGGTTGATTTTATTGTTCCGGTATTAATAAGATGTGTTTGCATAATAATTGTAGATACGTTAGAATAGAATCTATGCTCAAATTAAAAATAAAGAACTATATTTAATATTAATTCTTATTAAAATGAAAAAAAGGAAGACGGATGAACAATATTTGTCATTAGATAAAGTCAATGAACAAATCACTTTATGCAGCCAGTGTCCTCGTCTCCTGCAATATATTCGCAAAGTTGGGGACAATAGACCGCAAAGATATAGTGGCCATACATATTGGGCAAAACCTGTCCCGTCCTTCGGTGATCCTAAAGCGAGATTATTGATAATTGGTTTAGCACCAGCTGCCAATGGTGGTAACAGAACAGGAAGGATGTTTACAGGAGATAGCTCCGGGGAATGGTTGATGAAAGCAATGTTTGAAACTGGCTTTGCTAATAGCCCCCACAGTGTATCTATTGATGATGGGTTGCTACTATCAGACGCATACGTTACCTCTATAGTGAAATGTGCTCCTCCGATGAACAAACCCACTAATTCTGAAATTTCTAATTGTTCACTGTTTTTAAGAAGCGAGTTAAATCTGTTAAAAAGTAGTGTAGTAGTAGTAATAACTTTAGGCAAAATGGCTTTTGATACATATTGCAAATTGAGTGATATAAGGGGATTGAACTTCAAACATAATAGTGTTTATCAAATAGATTCTACTAAGACTTTGATCGTTTCATATCATCCAAGCAGGAGAAATACTAATACTGGGACTTTAACGTGGCCTATGTGGATTCAAATATTTGAAAAAGCAAAATCGATTATTGAGACCAAGTTATAGGGACATATCTAGTAGTCAAGAACATATATTTCAATTAACGATCAAATAATTATTTAAATCGATAGCAAATCCAAATCCGTATAAATCTTTGAATGAACTAAAAAGACAAACAAATAATAGATTCCAGGCAATCGTGAATCCTTAATTCATCTATTTATTAATCCGTCTAGATATTTTCCAAAGTCATTACTTGTTTGATTACTTTGGTGAGTATCAAAAAGTCTTCTAATAATCAAGATCCATGTAAAAGCTAATGATGATTTTTATCTTAAAGGATATTTACGCTTGGCCCAATCTATAATAGACCCATCATACAGTCTTACATTGGCAAAACCTGCTTGTTTTAGTTGCAAATAGGTATGTGCAGCTCGAATTCCAGAGTGACAATAGCATATTATTTGTTTGTCCTGGGTAATACCTATTTTTTCGAAATCTCGTTTTAGTATTTCAACATCCTTGATCATTTTTCCCATGTCCCCTATTCCCTCCTCATAATTATGCAGGATCGATCCTGGAATTCTCGCGTGAAAATGCTCTTGGGGGGTGCGTGCATCTATGATGGTAGTTTCAGGCTTGTTTTTCTCTTCATAAATGAATTGTGCATCAGCTCTCTCAGTTGCTTTAATATGCGCAACAAATCCTCTGTTTGGTTTTGTCGCTGCATTCTTGGATTTAAAGTCTTTTGTAACGGGGTATCCACTTTCTAACCAGTCTTCAAAACCAATGTCTAGAATCTTTACATTTCTGTGACCAAAATAAATAAGTGTCCAAACAATTCTTGCGAGAGAAGGGTCTGGGTATTCACCATACACGATGACTACTTTGGTGTCATCAATACCCATGCTAGTAAATATTTGTTCAGCCACTTGGGGCGCAATTACCAAATGAGACCCATTTTCATCGTTTGATATCACCTTTTCCACACCCATTGGCAAAGCATTTTTGATATGACTGAATCTAAAGGGCACAATTCCCCTGGAATCAATTATTATCATATTTTCATCGTCTAGATGTGAAGCCAGCCAACTGGCGTCTATTGTCATATTCATTTATAAAAAACCATGTATATTTGGTTAAACGTGTTATATTTCTTTAATGCTTAATTTCTAAAATCTTGATATACTTTTTATGAGCTATACAAATAGGTTTTATATACGTCCTTACTAATTTTTTGTATATCCATGGCTTCAGGTAAATATGATGAAAAATCATTACCTCATCATGGTCTTCATCTGCATAAGAATACGCAGTTATTATATGGAGCTGAAAATGCGGTAGGGAAAGGCGTAGAATTTATGAAAAATGTTAAACATAAGATGGATATTACATTTGATCATCGAGCTCCTTCAATAGTAATTGAAATCCCACAATACTACAATGGTTACGGGGATATTCTAAAGAGGGGAGGAAAAATTAGATGCATAACCGAAATTACAAAAGAAAATCTACAATATTGCGAGAAATTAGTGAAAACTGTTACTGAATTAAGACATATGGATGGTCTTAAAGGAGGAATTGCTATAAATGAAACTGAGTACATGGCTACTACAGTCCTTCAAGAAGCACAACCATTAACCGAAGTAATCTACAGCAACGTAGACGAAGTTGTTGCTCAGGGGCAATTTATTTTTGATACTTTATGGAAAAATGCTACAGCTGCCCAAAAGAAGATCAAAGAATTAAAAGAAGGGATCAAATCTTTTGAAACAAAACTAATCACCGAATCTAGTGATTCTTTGATAGAATCTGAGATTGGGCGAGTAGTACGGGATTCTTTTGAAATTAATGTTTGTACGTCTATTGATGGTTTAAGGATTAACAAGAATTATCTTATAGAATCCATAACAAATGCATTAACAAATGAGCGGATAAATACTCATAAACGAATAAGAATTCTTGTTGAGATCACTAGAGACAATCTAGAGATAGTTAAAGAATTACTAGATTTAGGTATACAAATTAGACACATCAAAGATATGTCTTCTATCGATTACACTGTCACTAATTCGGATCTTATTATAGCCGTTAAGAGAACAGAAAAAAACGATCCTAGCGATAGTATTCTGTACAGTAATGATCCCTCATATTTAGATCATTTCGTAAATGTATTTGAAGAGTTGTGGAAGAGTAGCAAGGATCCCGAAAGAGTCATAAAATCATTAGAAGAGGAGACTGAATTATCATTTATAGAAACCATCGAAGATCCTGAGGAGTCTGTGAAATTAGTTCGTAGTTTGATATCATCCGCTAAATATGAAATCTTGGCTATACTTCCTAATTTTAACTCATTTTTAAGACAGGTCGAATCGGGAATGATGGAGTTTATGAAATATACCTCTCTATCAAAAAAGAATGTAAATATCAGAATCCTTATCGTAGAGGAAACTGATAATGAAATGCAGCACAAGATTTTGACAATATTTGACAAATTCAATGAGAAGATTCCTGGCAGTTTTAAATCTGATGAGATCCCATTGGAATTTCAATTCAAAGGTGTAGAGAATTTCAAACTAAAAATTCTAAACAGCAGGTTATTTACTGAGATAGGATTCTTAATTATTGATAAGAGTAGATCATTGATAATCGAATCAAAAAATATATCTTCGATTGATATGATTGAGTCCATTGGACTTTCATCCTATTCAAATAGTCATAGGATTTCTAAATCATATGCGTCCATATTTGAAGCTCTTTGGAATCAAACTGAACTATACGATAAATTAAAACTACAAGACAGACTACAAAAAGAATTTATTAATATTGCTGCACATGAACTTAGAAATCCGGTGCAATCATTGTTAGGATATTCTGATATCTTGATGAATACCACAGGAAATATCGAAAGCTATAGCAACTTTATAGTTACTATAAATCATAGCACAAAGAGGCTTGCACGGTTAATTGATAAAGTATTGGATGTTACCCAATTAGAAAATGAATTGTTGATACTAAATAAAGAAAATTTTAGTTTAGAGAAACTTGTTGTAGAAATTGTAAGAGAATACAATAATAATATACATCTCTTAAATAAGAATCAGTTAGAAATCAGGTACGATCCTGGACTAATTGATGGCAATAATCCTAATTCTGAAAGGAGGAGAAATTTTGGATATGTATTTGCGGATAGAACGCGAATTATTCAGGTTATCGTGAACATCTTAGAAAATGCAGTTGAATTTACAGATAAGGGGACAATCACTCTACGGTTAAATGAGAACAGGACAACCAGTGAGATTTTATTAACCATTAGTGATTCAGGGCGTGGGATAGATCCAGAAATTCTACCTAATCTATTCACCAAGTTCGTATCAAGATCACGCAAAGGAACCGGATTGGGTTTGTACATTTCTAAAAAAATAATCGAGGCACATGAGGGAAAGATATGGGCTGAAAATTGTTACGATGGAAATAACAAGATCGAAGGTTCAAAGTTTACACTGACTTTACCATCAAAATGCAATTAAGAACTTCATAATTGCATCACTATCAAGAAATTATGGTTAATTTACAAGAAAAAAATCTGTTCCTATCGAACTTTACTGAAGGCAAATCTTAAATTTTGCCAAGGAATCAAATGAATTAACACAAATTGTATGATGCTATTTTATTTATTATTATTTAAATAAATCTACTATAAGGTAAGAGAGTGGATTAAACTTTGGTTGGTATAGAGCAACAATACCTTAAATAAAATGAGATTTGTTCCACAATTGACTAGATCAGATCATTCCTTAATACTATACGATATCTTGCTTTTCCTGCATCTAGATGTTCCAGGGCTTCATTAACTTTGGATAATGGATATTCCTCAACAAGTGGCCCAATCTGATGTCGTGCACAAAAATCGAGCATGCTCAAGATAACCGCAGGACCTCCCGTAGGAGATGCTCCTATTGATCTTTCATGAGAAATCAATGGAGACATCGTGGCTTTTACCTGGGGGACGGCTCCAACTATGTGTAATCTTCCTCCTGGGGCAAGAGTATTGATATAAGCATCCCAATCTATCTCGACATTTGCAGTCACAAGGATCATCTTAAATTTATTTGCTAATGCGTTCAAATTATCCGTATTGTTTGAATTTATAAAATGATGAGCCCCCAATTTCCTTGCTTCTTTTTCTTTTTTAGGATTAGTAGAGAAAGATGTAACTTCACATCCCCATGCATTGAGAAAAAGGAGAGCCATATGGCCAAGCCCTCCTATTCCTACTACTGCGACATGATCTGTGGCCTTTATACGATTTTGAACTATGGGGTTAAATACTGTGATACCGCCACAAAAGAGTGGACCCGCTGTTTTAAAGTCCATCTTATCTGGTAGTGGAAAAGCCCATAAGGCTTGACAGCGGACCTTGTTTCCAAATCCACCATGTCTACCCACAATTACATCTTCTCCTGTTAAACATCGGTTATGATAACCACTCAAACATTGTTCACATGTCTGACATGAACGAGATCTCCATCCAACTCCAACTCGTTGACCTGTTTTTAGATGAGTTACCATTTTTCCAACGGCTGAAATTTTTCCAACGATTTCATGTCCTGGGACTAAAGGATATTTTGTTATATTCCATTCATTCTTGAGCATGTGTAAATCGCTCCTACATATTCCACAATACTCAATATCTATGTCGACTTCATCAGGTTTGAGTGGTCCTAGCTCATATTCAAAAGGCTTTAATTTTGATCCCGGTTTAGTTGCAGCAAAGGCATGGACTTTCATGATACTAGTTCGTATATATTGTATAAATAAATAATCATTTGTCTATTTGAAACCCGCCTTATATCATTAAGAAAACAAAATTTAGAAATTGCTTGGTATGATAGTAGATGCAAGTCTAAATAGCGACCTCACGTCCTATACCCTATCTTAATAATGGTGTAAGTCTAAAATTTGATAATTCATTGAAATCTTAAAGTCTATAGTGAAAAATAAAGGTGATATTATTATATACTTAGATATGTTATCTATAACGGATAAAAAAATTTCTAGTATGAAGACTGTAGGAATTTTGATATTTAACGACGTGGAAGTTTTGGATGTTGCTGGTCCATTTGAAGTTTTTTCGATGACGCGTCTTGATGAAAACAAAAGATATGAAACCACATCACCATTTCGAGTTGTGCTGTTATCTGAAACAAAAACACCTGTTATTGCAATCGGAGGATTAAAGCTACTTCCCGATTTTACTTTTGATGATTGTCCAAATTTAGATTTATTCATCATACCAGGCGGATGGGGCACACGTAGAGAGGTAAACAACCTTGTCTTGCTCCAAAAGATATCAAAACTATCTACAAAATCCACTTTGACCGCATCAGTATGTACGGGTTCGAGTCTAATTGGAAAGGCGGGACTTTTGGATGGAAAAAAAGCTACTACTCATTGGAGAACATTTAATTTTCTACATGACTCTGCACCCAAAGCACAAATACAAAAAGATGTGATTTTTACAGTCGATGGAACTATATTTACTTCTGCAGGAGTTGCTTCAGGCATAAGGTTATCTTTATACCTTGTAAGTCATTTTTTTGGGACACAGGTTGGCAAAGAGACTGCGCGGTTCCTTGAATTTCCATATTCAGAGTAGTCTAGAGAGGAAAGAGTATTTAACAAATATTCTAAAGGAACATCACCGAGGGGGTTCTAGATTTTCTAGGGAGGAACATCATATAATCATGATCAATTTTTCAACAATCCCAAGCCGTTTTGTTATTTTAAGCCAATCGAATGATTTTCATTTAACTATAAAGTTCTGGAATTTCTAACACTGTATCTTATCTACATTTTCTTAGGGGTGAAGCAAAGGAACAAAAAAATATCATAATTAAATAGCAAATCATCCAAATATGAATAGGAAAATGGAGAGTTCTTGGAGAAAAAGGGATACTGGTATAACAATTAGAATAATTATTTGCTTAAGTATATTGGCCTTTTTATACATTGTTTTTATCACGGTTTTGGCTTATTTTGGCCTGGGCTTTTTTCCTATAGTAATAATTTCAGCAGTTTTTATTTTGGGCCAGTGGTTTTTTTCAGATAGAATAGTTCTATGGAGTACTGGAGCAAAAATAGTTACCAAGGAACAATATGGAAGTCTGCATTCAATGGTGGAAAATATAGTGTCTAACAATAATTTGCCCAAGCCCAAGATTGCTGTGGTAAACAACCGAATTCCTAATGCGTTTGCCACTGGCAAAGGCCATCGCAGTTCTGTTGTTGCTGTTACTACAGGATTGTTAGAAATATTAGATCAAGATGAATTAGAGGGAGTTTTAGCTCACGAATTAACACACATAAAAAATCGGGATGTAATGGTAATAACACTCGCTAGTTTGTTTTCAACCATAGCATGGCAAATGATGCAATTCGGATTTTTTGGAGGAATTTATGGTGCAGGAAGGGATCGAAATAATGGAAGCTCTATCATAATCATAATTGTTGTTTCATTAGTAACTTGGATAGTAAGTTTTCTAATAATTAGGGCCATCTCGCGTTATAGGGAATATTCTGCAGATAGGGGTGCAGCTCAAATGACCAGAAAGCCTGTCAGCTTGGCTAACGCATTATTGAAAATTAGTGGAACTATGCATAAAGTGCCACCAAAGGAATTAAAACACATAGAGGGCTACAATGCGTTTTTCATAATCCCTGCAATTTCAGGTGACACTCTTACGCAACTTTTTTCAACTCACCCACCAATCGAAAAGAGAGTTCAGAAATTGTTAGACATGGAGTCATCCATGCGTCGATATTAATGCTCTTCAGAGGAAGGCATCAAACTTAAGATGAATTCCAATTTGTATTAGTCTTCAATATATTCATTTGACTATGTAATAGTCATGGGAACTGAACTGGGATGACTATATTATATATCTTGTTGCCCTTAACTTCCAACCTAGATTAGGGTTATTCGGTCAAACGAATTTAGTATTACAAATAAGCACGAAGTATATCTTTTTCTAAATACTGAGGACTTAATCTACTTTCCCAAATTTGTTTGCCACGTTCTTATACATATCTATTTCCTGTTTTGATAATGGTCTTATTTTTTTCATGGCATCTTCAAAATGTTGCATATTTATTTTCAAATCCTTTGCTTGTTTTTCTGCCTCCTTAGAATCTGGATATTTTGTTATATGTTCTCTTAATGCCAACATAACTGCTGCAGAAGACAATGAAGCGATATCAGCTCCTGTATATCCATCCGTTTTATCAGCTAAAACTTCAATATTGACATCCTGATCTAGTGGCTTCTTTTTTGTATGAATTTTGATAATTTGAAGCCTGGATTCTCGGTCTGGTGGAGGTACATATAGGATTCTATCAAATCTCCCTGGTCTCAATAATGCTGGGTCTATTATGTCGGGTCTATTGGTGGCACCAATCACTACAACATTCGTTAGTATTTCGAGGCCGTCCATCTCAGTCAGTAATTGACTGATTACTCTCTCTGTTACATGCGAATCTCCTTGATCTCCTCCTCTAGTTGGAGCTATAGCATCTAATTCATCAAAGAAAATTATACATGGAGCAGCTTGTCTAGCTTTTCTAAATATCTCTCTTACTCCTTTTTCTGATTCTCCTACCCACTTACTAAGTAGTTCGGGTCCCTTAATGCTGATGAAATTTGCTTCACTTTCATTTGCTGCTGCTTTTGCCATTAATGTCTTCCCTGTTCCTGGTGGACCGTATAATAGAATTCCTTTTGGGGGGGTGGCATCTGCATAGGTAAAAATTCCCAAGTACTTTAATGGCCATTCAACAGCTTCTTGAAGCTCTTGTTTTATAGTGGAAAGTCCACCTATATCCTCCCATTTTATATCTGGTACTTCGACAAACACCTCTCTCATGGCAGAGGGTTCTGTTTCCTTAATTACATCCATAAAATCCTGCATTCTAACTATAATCTTTCTTAAAATATCGACTGATATGCTTTCACCAGAGAGATTGATTTCGGGGAGAACCCTTCTAAGTGCACGCATGGCTGCCTCTTTAGCAAGTGCTTGCAAATCAGCTCCAACAAAACCATGGGAAATATCAGCTAGTCTTTGTAAATCAACATCCTTATCAAGTGGCATTCCTCTTGTGTGTATTTGTAATACTTCCAATCGTCCATCCCTATTGGGAACTCCAATTTCGATTTCCCTATCAAATCGGCCTGGCCTTCTTAATGCAGGATCGATGGCATCTACTCTGTTTGTAGCAGCTATTACAACTACTTTACCCCTTGATTTCATCCCATCCATTACAGACAGCAGTTGAGCCACAATCCGCCTTTCAACTTCTCCTGTTACTTCCTCTCGTTTTGGTGCTATTGAGTCAATTTCGTCGATAAATATTATAGAAGGCGCATTCTTCTCAGCCTCTTGAAATACATTGCGGAGTCTCTCTTCTGATTCCCCGTGATACTTGCTCATTATTTCTGGTCCTCCAATGGTAAAGAAATTGGAATTTGTTTCGTTTGCTACGGCTTTTGCCAATAATGTCTTCCCTGTTCCTGGTG
Source organism: uncultured Nitrososphaeraceae archaeon (assembly GCA_963850055.1). Taxonomy (GTDB): domain Archaea; phylum Thermoproteota; class Nitrososphaeria; order Nitrososphaerales; family Nitrososphaeraceae; genus Nitrosocosmicus. The sequence continues at coordinate 13,194 of CAWKJS010000035.1, forward strand.
GACCGTGTAATAACACCCCCTTTGGTGCCTCTACACCTAATCTCTTAAACAATTCTGGATGCCTTAGAGGGAGCTCTATCATTTCTCTAACCCTTGCTACTGCATCCCCTAGGCCGCCTATATCCTCATAAGTAATTGATGAAGCCGTACCCTCTTTGGAAATCTGAACGGCCTTTGAGGACTCTTCTGAAACTAGTATATCCGTTGTATCGTTAATTATGACTGGACCTGATGGATGTGTAGAGATAACAACCAAATCTATTCTTCTACCCATTACACTGATGGGGACTGTATCGCCTTTAGTCATCAAAGTTCCATTTAGGTATTCTGCAAGATATTCTTCCACACCCACTATTCGTAAGGGTTCAGTAGGGGCAAAAGTTATGTCTTTTGCGGTTTTTGATTCTACCACTTTGATTTCAACCAAGTCATTGATACCGACATCCAACCTACTTCGTATGAACCCGTCCATACGGAGGAGCCCTTTACCTCTGTCACTCTCCTTTGCTGGCCAGTTTAAGACGGTGGTCTTTCTACCAATAGATGATACTTCTAATGCATCACCGCTAACAATGTTTAACGACTCTGCAACATCGGGATCTACCCGAGCTATTTTTCGTCCTACATCTCTTTGTTCTGCTTCAGCTACCTTCAATGTAGCGGTATTTGACGACTTGGTGTCGTCAACTTTTGATGTCATACGTCATACTAATCTGCTATATGATTTAAACTAGTATTAATAGTGAATTATTTTTGATATACAAACAATATTAATCGTACGTAATAACAAATGTGTCAGGGTTTAAAGGGATATGTTAAACAATCAGATCCGTAGCTAAGGAATTTTTTAATAGATTAGCCTATGTTTTCTTTCCATGGCTTGGAACACCATTACGTATAAAGTTTATGCAATATCACGGATTGAGCTGGCTTTTTACTGAAAGTAAATTGCATAGAATAGATGAACGATATAAGCAGTTTCTATTTACTTGATTTACATGTTTCAAACTGCTTTATTCTATCTCTATGATTTATACATATGGCGAAAGGCTATTTAACTCATGATTTAAATAGTACTTGTTTACAGGGCCTCAAAAATTATATTACACCACATAAACTAACGGTGCTTGTTTAGGATGATCTTTGGCTACCACTGTGTTTTATTGTCAGTATAAGGAATTCTTCGCTTTTCTGGTTGCTTACTGCGATGTAAGAAACATCTGTGTAGCATGATATACGACGAGCTAATGACTTTCGTGCTAGGATCATCATTCTTTGGAGGATAGACTCCTTAAATAAATCTGATGAAGGTTGGCTGACTAATCATGTATGCACGAACAGACAAATAACAAATAATTCAACATTTCTAGGAGAACATGATTTAGATAGAGCAGTATTAGGATGGATACACAATCGGTTTACATCGAGTGAGTATCTGTATGTTTACATAACTGTTAACTTAAATAAAATCTCATAGCCAAATATGCCCTATCTCTCTTGTTGTGCATGCTAAAAGGAATGGAACACCTTCAGGGTACATTGACTATGGTCTGTACTTGTACTTTTCAGGATTATCTTGTAAGAACAATTTCTCGCAGTAACTATATCTAAAGAAAGAATTATGCCCATTACAGAAAGGTTTACTCTGTCCTTAACAAATAGGCATAGAAAACATCCGGTCTCGCCAGAAGTCGGTGCCTGATATCCATACGCTTTAAGTTCTTGAACATTGATTACAACATTCATTCCTCTTAGAAGAAAAGCCTGATTGAGGTGATGATGCTGGGCATACAGGACGAACCGGAAGGATTCGACGATAATTTTCATTGTACAGTAAAGACTGTAAACCAAAGCATGTACAAAACCGGTTCAATCAATCTGCACTATCAAAACAACAGGGGAATGTAGCATTAGGATAAGTTGCCACAGTGAGTATAAAAAAGAATAAGTAACAGCTGACTTTAGGTAACATGTATTGTCAAAAAAAATCGTAATAATCCCATTATTCTTGTTTTTTATTTCTTTTCTTTTCATTATTCCGGTAGTCTTGGGACAAACAAATGTAACAAAAACTACATTTCAAGATCCGCATACAGGAATTACTTTTCATTATCCATCGGATTGGAAGGTAACTACTAAAGAGTATGTTGATGCAATACTAGGAGATAAGGATGACATAGATAGTGGGCTGAATAAAGATCCTAAACTTGTTGAACCTATAGTTTTGTTACTGCCAGAATCTCTGGATGGATCTTCATTCTTAATATTGTCTGAATTACTTCCTTTTCCTGTGCCCATTGAAAAATATACCGAATTAACGAGGAATTCATTACTAACGGATCCTACAATCACATTGTCAAATAATCTTCCTATTTCAATCGGTAATATGAGCGGGTTAACATATAATGTTACATCCACAAGCGATCCGTACTCACAAACACAAATTTTATTTGTTAATGATTCAAATGCGTTTCTAGTGGGCTATACAGCTGGGGAAATACAAAAATCGCAAAACATCATGGATATTAATTCTATGATTGATTCCTTAAAAATTGATTAACAATGTCTGTTATACTTCTTTTGTTTAACTTAGGAAATTATTTATAGAGAATTGATTCAGGTTACATAATTGCTCCCCTCGCTTACAATCCCATATCATAGTGTTCCAGCATTTCAAAGATATTCAGACAAGAATCCTTTTGTGTCGCTGTATGACTTGTTTCATCGTTGATAATTTCTGAAATATAAACATGCAAAAAATCTTGATCCTGGCTGATGATCCGATAAGGACTAAATTAGAAGAAAAATTAAGGCGTCGGTTTGATGTGGAATCTGTTCCACCTCCTTTAAGTGACATATGTGAAATCAAAATACGCCTTCGTGGAAACTGGATCACACTCTGTAGGTTTTCACCACATGAAAACTTTCGCGATATAATAACGATGTTTAACGTTAGTTATGATTTAAAATCTCGAACAACAAAATCGGTGTCGTAGAAATAAAGACGACTCTTGTTATTTTTCATTATATTTCTTTCTTATATTTGACGTTTTTGTCTTATCCTTTTATTCCTTTTATTTACCTAATACAATAGAGTCGTAGCGGCTAATAGATAATCAAAATAAAAGGGAATTGAAAAAACTAGGAAGTACTTAACTTGAGACTCTATGATATATTGGTAATAAATAAAGCACAAAAATATGTTTGCGCCTCTAGTTATATGTCTTCATCATCGATCCTAATAATCTTACAATATTTACAATAGTATTCATTCTTTTTTATCATATCCATTTTTCTATTGCACCGGTTACATCTTGACATTTGTTCTTTTATAATACGATGCTGAATCCTTTTCAAGACAAAGGGGATGATAATACCAATCATTATGTATCCTACGACGCGTGATAATACGCCCCTTCTATGCCTACCAGAGTTTCCGTATTTTGCCATAGTTCAATTTCATGTATATATGAGTGATTGGTATTGAATAATCTTTTGTTTGAGATAAGAGATTAAAAATCAAATCAAATATTATGTGAACTTGATTAATACTGCCTCCTATTCAATCCATAATGCAATCTTATTAATGACACTTGTATTTACAGCCAAAATTATAGAATATCTGTTCTAAATTATTAATAATAAAATGAAGATTAAATAGTCTTTCGTAAAGAAATATGATAATAAACTTGCTTAAAGCGGGTTCGAGTATGATCATGATTATCGTAATTTGTTCTTTTGTGAGGATTTAATATAATGGTCTATATCTGTTTCTAATACTGTAGTATCCCACTGCTTGTAATAAATAATTAAGACCAAGAATATTGAATTTGTCTGGTTACGAAAGAAACTAGACATGATGAGTCTCAAATGGCGAATCCCAAGACAAAGGTCGCTTATGAAGGATTTACTAGGTTTGAAATAATACTTCACTTTCATCCTATAAAAAAATTCTATCTCAATCTCTTGATTCTCTGGTAGGCCTTTCTAATAGTTTAGTGTCTTCGGTCAATAATGATATGGATTGTTATCAAAAGAATCAGATAAATTATTAATACCTTGCTATAGGAAAGCGCATATCACGATCGATATTTGTTTACTATCTTCATGATTACAACTATACCGATTCTATTTCAATGCTCATTTCTATTTGTAATTCTTATCAAACCTATTGATAATAGTGACTAGAACCTGTAAAAACAATCAAGTATGTATATATAAAATTGAAAAGATATATTATATAGAAAAACTGGTTGGATAGTGTTAATTATTACAAGGTTCTTGAGATATCACGATATGCCAATCAGCAGGAGATAAAAAGTGCATTTAGACGACTTGCAAGGAGATATCATCCCGATAGGAATTCAACTGTTTCTGATGATATCATGAAGAATATTAATATCGCATTTGAAATTCTATCCGATCCGGGAAAAAGGCAACAATACGATGAAACTCTTGGTGAAGAGCATCCAAGAAAATTAGACCAATCTGATCAAAATCGTGAAGGTGATTCAACTTCTAACCAAATTAATTGGGGAGTAAATATTATCTCAGATGACTTGGGCAGTCATACTGCAAGTTATGATAATGAAGTCGACGTAAATTTTGAAAGTAGATTAAATGCTGAACATGAGACTACATCGTTAGGAAAGGATAATTCTTTATTAGAAAGTCGATACCATATAATTGTCGAGCCATCACTCTGCTTAGCTTTCGGAAGTTGTGAAACGCTTGCTCCAAAGGTTTTTGTAGTTGAGAAGAATAGACGAATAAATCCAAAAGCGATAGTAATTTCAGAAACAGCTGAAGATTTTGAAACTATACTTGATGCAGCCAAAACTTGTCCTACTAAGGCAATTATTATCATTGACAGGTACACAGGACAACGCATTTTTCCATAAGTTCGACTAAATGAATCTCTAGTTGCCCTAAATTACCTTTCTTTTGTCAGTGGACCAGTCAGTGGAAATAACAATCTGTTCCAGCGAAATCTAATTTATATAAGATGATTAATTTTCAGACGGAGCCACTACCGGTGGTGGGGTAGTGATTCCATATTGTTGTCATTATCCATATGATAATTTTTCCATGACCACTATTGGATCTTGGTTTTCTTGTAGGTCCTTTACTTTACCTTTGATTGATCTTCAAGTTAATTAATACTATTGTTATTATACTTCTAATAATCAGTGTAACTAAACTTGTTCTATCTCCTACAGCAACTAAACTTGACAAAATTATTTATCCTATAAAGTATTATGGTTGTTGAGGGAAAAGTTTTTTGAATGATACTACTATGACAGGGAGAATTACTACTGAATCTATCGATCGAGACTTTATGCAAATAAGATATACTGATCTCATAGGCAAGTTTCTCGCAAAATACATTCAAATCGATAAAGATTTGATTCAGGATGTTTTTAGAAAAGGGATAGGGTTAGATGGCTCTTCAGTAAATGGTTTCTCAACCATAGATGAGTCTGATATGATGCTGTTTCCTGATAGAAAAACATTAAGAAAAATACCTTTGTCAAGTTATGAAATAATGACCGTTATTGCCGATGTTTACAACGGATTTGATCAAGGTAGATCTCGAAAAGATCCACGGAGCGTTTCACAAACTCTTGAGGATCACCTTGCAGTGAGTCAGATTGCGTGTCAAGTAGGTGCTGAGGTTGAATGCTTTGTATTTGATCAAATAATCTTTGATATGGAAAAGAATAACCCTACAAGTAATAATGTAAATGGTCGGAATCATGCAAAAGATGTTTCAATCCTATCTTCAGAACAATATGGAATTGGGAAATATCCTATTCGTAAAAAATCAGGATATGATGTTCCTACTTTTCAAGACTCTTTGATTGAATTTCGGTTTGAGGTAGCTAATATATTGAAACAATATTATGATATCAATGTCACAAATATGAATCACGAAGTGGCTAGTAGTGGCCAGATTGAAATCAATTTTATGCATGATTACTTGACTCAATCCGCCGACAATGTTCAGATTTATAAAGATGTAGTCAGAAATGTAGCAAAAAAATATAACAAGATCGCAAATTTTATGCCAAAACCAATTTTTGATCCTCTGAACAATGAAAATAGTGATAATGGATCAGGTATGCACGTTAGCATAAGCTTATGGACAAAATCAGCAAATAAAAATGCCAATTTATTTTACGATGAATCTGATGATTACGCCGAATTGAGCCAAACTGGGCGATACTTCATAGGCGGTATTTTAGATCATGCTAGATCATTATCTGCAATAGTAACTCCAACCGTAAATTCGTATAAAAGAATTATACCTGGATTTGAGGCACCGGTTTATATTGCATGGGCTAGGGGAAATAGATCTGCTGTAGTTAGACTTCCAGTCAATGAAAAAAAGAGTTCGACCTCAAAAAGAATTGAGTACCGAGCCCCCGATCCTTCCGCAAATCCATATCTTGCTTTCTCTGCCATAGTTGCAGCAGGATTGGACGGAATAAATAGAAAAATTGAACCGGGGAATCCTGTTAGTGAAGACATTTACAAAATGTCCGACTCAAGGAGGAAGGATCTTGGAATAGGTGTTCTGCCTGGTAGTTTGGAGGAAGCGTTATCTTCGTTGAAAAGTGATTCAAATTATCTAAACCTTTGTTTTCACCATGATTTGATCAGTACGTATTCGGATCTTAAAAATAAGGAAATAGTGGAAATAGGTAACGATGAATCAGTCATAAATCAATTCATGTTTTACTATGATGTCTAAGAATATTATTTCTTGATCAATATCTTTCTTATATTTACTATCTTTACTATCTATAGAATTGAATGCTGATTTTATTGATATCTCTACTTAAAATAAGTGGTAAACCCAATTTCTTTCTTGTATTTTATATAAATGGCCTCATCTTCTCTGTTCTTTTTTCAATAGGACTACACCGTCAATATTATTAGGGTTCATATATACTTCTCCCCTAGTGGCCTCTTTGATACCGACAATAGGTTCATCACATTCCGGACATATTTGAAAATAAACAAAAATACTAGCATTTCTCTTATTTTTTCCGACAAGCGTATTACGCATGTTAGAATGAAATTGGCTCTGACATGTGGGACATTCCATACTAGTATTTTGATTTGAATTGTATATGTACTTTAACATGCCCAAAAATAATTTAGTATTTGATTCATTAGTGACATTATTAAATATACGTTCAACTAGATTCTTTACTTTTTTCCCTAACACATACTAAGCTTCTGAACCTCGTCTGGGCAACCTATTGTAGTTTCAGAATTATATGGGGTATATTACTGTATAAAAAGGATTATGAGAAAAAATATCCACATGACTGGATACTTGCTTTCATTCAGTATCTAAAAATTTATATGTATAAAGTGACTAGGCGGATGATGGTAATCAAAGGTTTGACCCTGAAAAAACTATGTCTGACTACTACACTATGCTGAGAATTTTAGAATCAGCGATATGATTAATAAGGTAAATTGAATGTACTATCTTTTAAAAACCGTTCTAGTTACCAAATTTTGTCTTACTTCCTAATATCGGTTTGAAATTTCTGTTTTTGATCGATTGTTTATCCGAACAGTAATAATACGTCAATCCATGGTTTACTTGTGTATGTCTTCATTCAAGCAAGTATTTTCTCTTCCTGTTACCTCCATAATACTTGCTAGGATCATATATGCTGTAAATTGGTTTAATATTTCTTCTATTTTTTATCTCATCTTAAATGATTTTAAACAGGATGTTTCGATGCTGGGATTGGTAACTTCTGGATTTCTAATAGGGATTGGCCTTTTTCAGATTCCAGCTGGGATACTGTCGGCAAAATACGATGCAAAATTTATGATATTTTTTGGAACAATGTTGTTGTCTGTGTCTTCTCTTCTTTCAGGGTTAAGTTCGGAGTTGTATCAAATGGTAATTCTAAGATTCCTCGTAGGAGTTGGGATGGCGTTTTTCTTTGGTCCTAGCGTTATTCTCATTTCAAAATATTTGGGGAAAGGATCAGATGGGCTAGGTGTTGGAATTTTAAATTCCGCCCATTCATTGGGTGGGATTATTGGAATATTTGGCTGGATCATCATTGCGGAGGCTATTGGTTGGAGGACAAGTCTAGTAATCAGTGGAATTCTGGGTATACTCAGTGGATTGTTCTTGCTATATTCTCTACAGATAAAAAATTATGACAGCGCCAATAATTTATCTGATAATTCTTTTCAGGAAAAGGTTTCCATTTTTTTTAGATTCTTTGATCTGAACAAAGAAACCCGCAATCAAAAGTCTAAATTCACAATCAATTTTGATGCCCTCAAATCTATCATGTTGAGTAAACAAATGATTTATGTAGGATTATCATTGCTTGGATTTCAAATAGCCTGGAATTTAATCTCTACTTTTATCATTCTATTTCTTAGAGACGAACTTGATATTACTTCTTCAATTGCGGGTCTAATTGGGGGATCAACCTTGATAGTGAATGTTATATTTGCTCCTATTATTGGTAGAATTTATGATAAATTAACTCGAAAAAATAATTTCAATAATGATATATTATTGTTGTTAATATGTGGATTAGTTATTTCAGTAAATATCATTTGTTTTTCATTGCTTAATATTTATCTCTTGATACCTTCAATAATGATAATTGGAATTTTTGCATCAGGAGGATTTGTAATTCCGTATGCATTGGCAAGGAGATTAGCCTTGGAGAAACTTGGTTTGCCTAAATATGAAATTCTTGCTGTTAGTTTTGTTAATGGATTATCTTTACTTGGAGCTTTTTGGGTTCCATTTGTATTCTCTATCATGGTAAAATCATTTGGTTATTCTTTGGCATGGTTATTTGGTGGATTATTGGTTTTAGTTTTCATACTTCCTATCATAAAACTCCGAAGCTAAAGTAATTATCATTCTAGTTTCGAGTTATTCTTATCAAACTAGAAGCCTTTTGTGATAATGGGTGAGTTTTTATTGACTATTGTCTATTATTTATCTAGAAACCTTCTATCCTTTGATCACGCATTAAACAATTTGGATCTTCCATTTCTCAAGTTATATCTGTGATGTATCTTCCAGGACTTGATGAATTATCTAATACTGTTGGAATATTTTTGTTTAGAAATATTCTATATCCTAACTTGTCGATCGTAGAATTCATGTTAGAAACATCTCGAAGTGATTTCTTTTCTAGATATGCAAAATCCTTCTCACAGTTAATATTTAGATCGCTATTTTCTTTAAAATATTTATTCTTGACAAAATTCAATACATCACTCCATGTATATGCCTTTATTCTTTCTATTGGTTCCCTAGATTCAGGAACGGTTGTCTCGTTGTTGTATTCAAAAACTTCAAAGTAGTCAATTGACTTTTTACACTCTCCACAGTAAGTCTTCTTACTAACTTGTCTACATTTTTCACATTGTAATATTATGGCCATATCAGAATATTATCAGATCATGAGCATGTTTATTAAATACTTACAAATGTGCTATCCTTAGCCACAAGAATAGACAAGTATTATTTTACATTGCAAACTAATAATTTCCCATTTCTATTATCTATATTTCTAATTGTAAATCAAAGCCAAAAGGATTGGCAATATCATCTAAAATAAAGCCGAGCTCAAACTGGGGGAATGCCAAGAGTTGTGAAACATATTCATTCAGGTCCCTTGATGATTCATCTTGAACTAACAAATAGTATTAATCCCAAAAGATCTGGGTCTCCCAAAAATTTAGTACTCTCGCTCTGTTGTGATTTCCCAAAATTTTCGATTGGAAGACAACTAATTCACTAATTCTTGTCTTATATTTCTAGTAGTGCCATATTCTTATTAGGACGTCCCGAAATAATCGGATATTCTGCTATGACTCTTTCTGGCTTTAACTAAACTGCTATTTCCAATCCATTCATTTTTTGATATGGTTAAGTTATTACAAGCGAAAGATAATGCCATGTCCAGGGTATCAAACTTGTTGCAGTTCGTTCTCAACGCCTCTCTTATTCCCTCTCTTATTTGCCAGACTCCGACAGGGAGAATGTATTCTGGATGTATTTCTCTAAGGACTATTACCGATGAACTTCTTTTTTGGGAATGCAGAAATTCAATGACAGCTAGCCTAGCAGCAAAATAAGATCCCCCTATTTTTGGATAATTTTTTAGACCACTTGAATCCTCGAAATCTGTTTCTATCTTTACAGCTCCTTTTTTGTCTATCCATGCTTCATGCATTTCAAAACTCCATAATTCATCTGGGATTAAGACAATGGAATAATAATTTCCCATGTGCACGTACTTGTAGATCCTGGTCCGATCGAGTGGTTGAAAGGCATTAGTTTTTTTTATTAAGTCAGATGAAATTATTTGATCAATTGCAGAGATGCTCCATTTGGTCGGTACGAGTCTTCTATTTTTTTTTATTCCAATCATTCCTAAACTTAGGATTTTACTAATTTTACTTATCTCAATTCCTTCTTCATATAAATAGTTGATTGCCTCTATGGCTCTAAAATCAATATCATAAAATGCTTTTTCAATTTTCTTGTTACTAGAAATGTCTGAGGGTAGTTTCAAACTCTCTAATTCCGATACCATGCCGAACTGGATCGCGTCTGAATCGGATGCCGTCCTTGATGAGATTTCTTCCAAATTCAATTTGGGTTTTCTCTCAAATGCGACCTCTATTTCAGTGGATCTAGTTGCCATAGTTAATTCCTGAAGAGATTGAATATAGCGATCAGCATTCAAATTTGTTTTTACATGTGTTGAATGTGTGCCTCTGATTAGAGATAGTTTGTATCTTATTATATCTTCAATGGACTTCCCTGCCCATTTTTCGGGGTGATCCAGTATAGCTGAATCGGTTTGCAATGGAGAAAATAGCGGTCCTACTTTTACTTTTGGATATGCATAACTGCTAACGAACACGGAGGGTGGAGATCCACCTGATATTTCTTCTGAAAGATTATTAAAGTTCGATCTTAAGATCTGTTCCCAACCTTCTGTTATACGTTTTTTTATCTCCTCGGTGTTCCTGCCATACATTGCAAATTGAATCTGTTTGTTAATGATCTTATTTGAATTTACATCCTGCGATGATGGTACCAAAGATTGATGGATTAGGAAATTTGGTTAAAATTTATGAGGAGACCGTTTTGATGTAATTTGAGAGCAATTTTATTATTTCAATTTTTTGAGTAATTCAGGTACAGGTAACGTGTTTAGAATATCGTTTCTTCCTGACCATCCTCTTCTTGCTTGTGCTATACCGAATTCCAAAAATGCATAATGCAGGGGGTGATGAGCATCCGAATCTACAACCAATTTAACATCATTCTGTATAGCTGTTCTTATGTATTCATCACGTAAATCTAACCTGTTATAATGAGAATCAATTTCCAGAACTGTGTTAGTTTCGTTTGCAATTGTTATTAATTTCGGGATATCCACAGGATAGCCATCTCTTTTATTAATGATTCTGCCTGTTGGATGAAAGATAATATCTACACTCGGATTTTGGGCTGCTTTAATTAACCTATTTGTTTGTACTTCTATTGGTTGAGAAAAATTAGAATGAATTGCAGCACCTACTATGTCTAATTTATCCAAAATGTTGTTTGGAATGTCTAATGAACCGTCGCTAAGGATGTTCACTTCTGCTGAAGAAAGTATTCTAAAGTCACTCAAATTCCTTTCCCTTTTTCTCCTCTTCTTTTCGTTGTTGCTTGTTTTCCTTTCTGACGGTTTTTCTTCATTATGTTTATTTAGATCCACAAAGAAAGTACCGCTTTTTATTGAATCATTAAATTCTTGAATCTTATGTGCTTGGTCTAGTAGCTGTTGTTCATCTAATCCCCTAGCGATTCTTAGGCTTTTTGTGTGATCTGTGATGGCGATATAGTCAAGATCAAAATCCGTCATTGCAAAATATGCCATTTCTTCTATTGACATTTTCCCGTCCGTATTGTTTGAATGTACTTGGAGATCTCCTTTTATATCACAGTATTTTATCAATTCTTTCATTTTTTCCTGCCATTCCTTTGACCCTTTCCTTGCCATCTCGATTTCTCCAGTGTTTTCCCTCATTTCTGGGGGGATCCATTCCAATCCTAATTCATTGTATAACTGTTTTTCTGATTCGCCAGAAATTTTTTGATCGGATTTAATATCAAATAATCCCCATTCATTTAAGCGGAGTGCCTTGGATTGTGCCAATCTTCGCAATGCTATTCCGTGTTCCTTACTTCCCGTAAAATATTGCAATGCTGCTCCATAACTTTCTTTAGGAACGACCAATAAATCGGAATCTAATCCATTATTAAATCTAATAAATGCTTTAGTACCACCTTTGCTTAGAATTTCTTTAACCTCGGACATATTTACGAATGAATTGATTACTTTATCTGGATTGTCTGAAACTACTAGAAAATCGATATCACCTATGGTTTCCTTCATTCTTCTAAAGGATCCTACTGGTGTTACAGTAGAAACATTTTCCAAATTTGTTAAATATGTTTCTATTTGCTTTACCAATGGATAAATATCTCCAAGTAGATGTCTTTTTTTGCCTATGTTGTGTAATACAATTATCTTGAGTATTCTTTCTTCTTTTTTCTTAGAAATTCCTGTAATCCCGTTCAACTTTCCTTCTTTAGCGGCCCTTTCTAAATCACTGAGATTTCTCACGGGTAACCTGTCAATTATTACTCTCAAAGTTTTCGGACCTATTCCTTCTAAGCCTATGAAATCATCTATCTTTATGGGGTATTTCGATTTTAGTATTTCGTAATATTCAATCTTGCCTGTTTTAATATATTCTTCTATTTTTGAGGAGATTGCTTTACCAATAGAGGGAATTTGTAATAATCCATTAATTCCTCGTTCTTCATACAGAGAGGTAATACTTTGTGGAAGGTTATCAATTTGATCAGCTGCTCTAATATATGCTCTATTTTTGAAATTCAAATTAGTTTTGTTATCATTATTATCATTATCCAACTCCAGTAGAAATGAAATCTTACGAAGGATGTCTGATATCTCAGCGTTTGTAAGTTTCACACTATAATTCATTCTCGGGTGTTCATTAATTTTCTTACTGATTTGTTTTGGTGATTGGGTTGATGCTTGAAAGGGGGTGAAATAGCAGACACCATAAATCAAGATATTTCATTTATTTATTTGGCAGCGTTGAATTTTTTTACATCATGCAAATAGATCAAAAAATTATATCATTAAAAGATAATATTTATGATATTTATAGATATTACTAAAAGATATGTAGATCATGTATAAGTAAAGTAATAAATATTGAAAGTTTATTACAAAATATATATATTTAGTTGGATTTATTACAAAAGAATTAGCGATGTTAGTCGAATCCTTAACCATTGGGATAATCTTAGGGGTATGTGGACTTGTGACTTGGTTAGTAAAGAATAAGTTTCAACCAGAAATTGAGCGTGATATACAAGAACGTGAGCAAAAGACTTTGAAATATGCTCGAGAAATACGAAAAGACCCGTAGAAATATTGCTTTTTTATTACACTACACTTGTACATTCTGGGATTATTGAATATCAATCCATGGTTAAAATTTTTTTGGCCTGATTTAGCTTTTCAAATAATTCTTTGATGAACAAATCGGCAAACTTGTCAAAATCAATAGTTCCAAATTGCTTCTTATATTCTTCTTTGCGTTTATCATACTCGTCTTCAAGCCATAGAAAATCTGCTTCTTTTAATCTTACAATGAATCTATTAGTTTTAGCTTTGGATTCAAATACATTTATCATAAAAATTCCTGCGAATTGTGTAAAATTTTTTAATTTATATTTTCTCATATATTCCTCTCTATGAATTTCATAGTTTTCTTTTAACCATGTTTTTACATCCATCCTAATTGTCAACGAGGTGTAGACTCCTGAAAAATCTAGTTTCAGGTTATGCATTTCAACCGAATAATGCCCACGTTTGATTTCATTCATCATAATTATTAGGGCACTTGGAAGAAACATTCCTGGGTAATATTCATCTGTAGAGTTCTGCAGTTTGCTTAGTATAGATGGTTTTAGCCCAATCGTTGCATATCCCTTAGTAGGCATCATTTTTATTCACTTTGGTATGCTTATTAACTTATTTTGAAAGAGGTTGAAAAAATAAAATAGTGAATTATTTTTCGCTAGGTGGCGGTACATAATTCTTCAGGTCTTCACCATTGACAACATCTTCCTCAGGCGGTACATAGTTCACAACTCCATATCGCTTGAATCCTGGATCCTTCTTCTGAGTAAGCAATGCCACGATTATGAAAAGTACAAACGATACTATGGGTGGTATAAAAGTATCTATTCCTGCATACTCTGGTGGAGTAATATAATACAATACCAATCTTAGGGTAGACCCTACCAAAATTGATGCGATCGCAGCCGGCCAGTTTGCCTTCTTCCAAAACAGGCCTAATGTAAGTGGCGCCCATAACCCTGCAAATACTATATCAAATGCGAGTATTAAATAAATTCCTGGACGAGGGATTGCTGCTCCGAGGAGAAGCCCTGATAACATTACTGGTATCGTTACACAACGAGTTAATATAAGCAACTTTTTATCCTCTATTCCAGCTTTTTTGAACAATGATCTAAGGATATCTCTTTGAATCAGGTTTCTCGCTATAACACTTGAGATCGCAAGAAGACCCCCGTTAGCAGTTGACATAGACGCACCTAAAACTCCCATTAGTAAAGCAGCTCCTATTGGAAACGGAAGTAGGTTGATAGCAAGTAAAGGATACACTGTGTACGGATCTTCTATGTCTGGTAACATGTATAGCGCGATTATCCCCATCATGCTAGTCGGTACAATAATTGAAATTGTCAAAATTCCAGCCATGAATGCACCTCTTCGAGCTGTCTTTCCGTCTCTTGCTGAAAATACTCTTTCCATAAAATCAAGTGCTACTACATCACCAAGACCCAATGCTATGATTCCTGCCCAGTTTACCAAAGCCCCGTTCTTAGGATCAGTTAGCCCGGATAAATCTAAATAGCTCTCTGGCGTGGCAGACAGAATAGTTCCTAAATCCACGCCTCCGAATCCAAAGGCAAAATACAGAAATGCAGCCCAGAATGCTCCGATAGTTAAGTAAACCTGGAAAATATCTGTGTATGCAGAAGAAAATAACCCACCCGCAAACGTATATACCAAAACCGCCAATGAAACAATTAGCATACCCCAGAAAAGTGGAATGTGCAAAACGGTCGACAGTATAAATCCCCCTGCTGCAAAATTTCCTGCAACTAATATTATGAAACTTAAAGACAAAAGTATGGATGACATTCCCTCTGCACCAACACCATATCTTCTATAATAAAAATCTGGAAGGGTAAGCATGGACATTTTGTTCACCCTTTTTGCATAGAAAATTCCTGTTATTATTAAACAAGTTGCCAATCCAATTGGTATTGCAGCTCCAGCCCAAAAACCAAATTGATAAACTAGTGCCACGTTCCCCAAGGAAGAGTTGCCATCTATTGATTGAGCTGAAAGCATTGTTCCAACAAATATTAACGGTAAGCTCTTTCCTGCAACCATATATCTTTTGCTACTTTTTTTTACCATCATGGAAGTTAATACTCCTACAGACAAGACCAGTCCCATAAACGAGAGGACTGCTATACCATAAGCATCTATGAAAACCAATGTTATTGGTAGTTAGTTAGTAAATATATAAATATTATTAATTTATTGACTACTATTTTTTTTGGTTGCTCTTTTCATAAATAATTTCGGAAACTTTGCTTAAAAAAGTGAAATTTACTGATCTGCATATCTGACGCTATATTATTTGACTGGATATTCATTATATATGGTAGTTGTACTCTTAAGATCAATACATAATATGTTATTGCAAGAAAAGACGTAAACTACGTCAAATGTAATAATTGTGAATATTACGCATGATATTTTCGACTGTCGAACTTTTTTTCAAACGTAGTTTACTTAACAATATTTATTAATTATTCATAGATATAATATTTAGATATTATATGGGAATGGAATTTTACGGAGATTCTTACAAGGGAAATGATGAACCTATTTTTGTTGGCATACCTACTTTTCTAAAACTACCTTATGTCAAAAAAAATGAAGAATTGCAAAAGATAAAGCCTGATATAGCAATAGTAGGAGAGCCTTTCGATTTTGGAACTACAATAAGACCTGGTACTCGTTACGGCCCTAGGGCAATTAGGGCTGCATCTACTGTTCCTTCTCCACCTTATGAACATTTTAACATTGAAACTGGGGTCGACCCGTTTGGAGTCTTTAAAGCAGTTGACTACGGTGATGTCAATATCTCTCCTGGGGATGTCATTGAGTCTCATAGACGGATGACTAATAAAGTTAAGGAAGTTCTCGATATAGATGCAATCCCAATAATTCTGGGCGGAGATCATTCAGTGACCTTTGCAAACGTTCGGGCGCTTTCTAAAAAATATAAGAACATAGGAATGATCCATATTGATTGTCATGCTGATTGTGCACCACAAGGGCTTTGTGGATTCAAATATGATCATGGAGCTCACATTAGACGAATCATGGAATTGGGATGTCTTAAGGGAAAAAATTATACGCTTATTGGCCCTAGAGGGTATTGGCCAGGACCCGATCTATACAAATGGATGGCCGATCAGGATTTTCAATGGTTTACGATGCTTGATGTAGAGGAACTAGGTATCGCTCAGATTGCCAAAGAGGCTGCGGATAGGGCAAATGACAATGTTGATGCTGTTTACGTTAGTTGGGATATCGACACTTTTGACCCTGCATATGCACCAGGGACCGGTGAACCAGAGCCCAATGGTCTCACTTCAAGGGAGGGGATGAAGCTAATGAGATTATTATCGACTTCATTTGATCCAGATCGATTTGCATTCGATCTTGTTGAGGTCTCCCCAACCTATGATGTAAGTGACGTTAATTCCTATAATGGAGGTATTACGTCTGGGCTCGCAAATCGTCTGATAGTTGAATTAATGGCGGGGTTATCTTTGACCAAAAAAGGTGAATCTGATGGAAAACCTGTACGACCCAAATTTTATCGTGGTAAGGGGCATACGTACGATTTTGGAGACGGTCCTAAAGCAAAGATACCAAAAAGAGAGTAATGCTTCTAATTCGAGTACAATGCTTTTCTTCACGTCAAATCATCTATCACAATATTTTTTTGAGAGATGAAATCGATGAAACTATATTTTTTAATACATTCAAGATTGTTGAAACAAAAATTAGAAGGCAATTAAGAATCAATCTAAATGAATCAATTTGGTTTTATTGCGGATATGTATTAAATCAATTACACTTGGGTACTGATATAGATGAGATCAAGACAAATTTATCTAGGATACTCAGTGAAGAAATGGTCATGATAGGAGTAGTGGAGTTAATGAAAAAAATTGAAATTGATATAAGAATTGCTACGGATCACGTTATTTCACATAATCTAATATTGGTAAAGCCAATATTACCGACTAAAAATTAATCGGCAAATGCATCAAATCGGGTTTTATTTTTTGAAATCGATAACAATGCTGAAACAAAATTGTTGATATTTACTGTTGATACTTGAGTTCAAACCTTGCATTTGTTCTACCATTTTGTATATTTCTGATTAATAAAAAATTAATAATAGTGGTGCTGGGGCCTTTGTTGTTTGCCCAACCTATCAAAGTAATGATCATGTTTTTTGTCTCCACCAGCATGCGAGTGCTCTGTCCCATCCTCATGGGTATGAGTGTTCATCAATGGTTTTTTGATAATAATGTCGTCTATATTTATCAAAAGACGGCTTACTTCTACGGCTGTATTGAGTACTTGCTCCTTTACAATTGTAGGTTCGATCACATCCCAATCCAGTTGAGATATTTTTCTTTCGTCTGAATTTAGTCCAAACCATTTAACTTTTTTACTACCAAAATTCTGCGATAGATTTAGTCTAAGTTGAATAAAAGCATCCATCAAATTCAACCCTGAATTTTTTGCAAGAATTAATGGAATTTCTTCTAATGCTTCAGAGAATTTAAGTAAAACTATTTGTTCCGTTCCTTCAATCATGTTTGCTCTTTTTCTAATTTGTTGTGCCATTAATGCTTCACAAGACCCACCTCCAATGACAATGGATGGATGTTGGATGAATCTACTCATACTGGTAATAGTACTTTGAATTGCACGATGATACTCATCTAGCATCATTTTTGAATTTGCTCTGATTAAAATTGAAACTGTTTTAGGATTCATACATCCTTCTACAAATATCATCTTATCGCTCCCTATTTTCTTCTCGTATACATTTTTGGCATATCCTACATTACTTTGTATGTTTCTAACATCCAAATCCTTTATCAGTTTTCCACCCGTAGCTTTCTCTAGCCAATGAAGATCATTCTCTTTTACTCTTTTGACTGATATTATTCCAAACTTGGCCAAAAGATCCTGTGCCACCAAGTCTATCCCTTTACGGTTTATTACTACATTTACACCACTATCGATTATTTTTTGTATTTTGTCCCTCGTGATGTTGTTTTCTTCCATCCTAAATAGATACATGTGTTCTGGACTACTGATTGATAATTGGGATTCTGTTTTTGTCGATCTTGCCTGCAGGTCTTCGTCTAGTAAAAGGATTCGTGCATTCTTGACAAACTTAGGCATGAGATCACTATCTATTGTTTTATCAATCAATACCCCATCAATCAGAATACTCTCTGCTAAATTACCAATTTTTTCCTCAATTTTTATGTCATCCGCCTCTAAAAGGTAGTTATTATTAGAATATACAATATTGATCGCATTAATGGTAATTTCTAAAATATTGTTTAATTCGGATTGTGGATCAGGGGAAAGCCTGACTTTTGTTCCTAAACACGTCCGTGCGAGTTTCTCAATGATTGTCCTATCTTTGTTACTTACTTTTCTTGAGATATTGTACAAGGTCTCTAGGGAATACTTGAGCCCTTTATCATATCCGTTAACAATAGTAGATGGATATATGTCCATCGCCAACATCTCTTGTGCCTTTTCCAAAAGAGTAGCCGCAATTATGGCGGTTGTTAGTGTTCCATCCCCTACTTCATTATCCACAGTATTAGTTGCATCAATTATCACCTTAGCTGCGGGGTGTTGAACATCAATCTTGCGGAGGAATGTGGCACCATCTTTTGTACATGTCGATTCACCAATTATGTCAATATAGATCTTTTCATTTCCTAGAGGACCATAGCAGCTTTCAATTAGAGATTTTATCAGCCGAGCGGCATGAATGTTATAACTCCTTACTTCTTTGCCACTTGTTCGCTGTGCATCATCAGGGATTAGTTTAGCATGGGACATATCTTGTTATAATTCTTGGAGTTTATATATGGTAACATCAAAAATGTATTTTACAAAAATTTGTAATTCGTTCTGAAAATATAAAAGTAGATTACGTATTCGTTTTTTGGAGCAAATGTGTAAATTCCCCTTTTTTGCAATACTTTTTTATAGTTATTAATTATTAATTCCTTAATGCCAACTGTAACATCTAAAGTTGAAATTGAAAATGCTTCAAAGAATGCAATAAACGCCCTCTTTGGACCAAATGTTGAAAATTTTAGAATACGTGAAGTATTTCCCTATTCTGAGGATCAAATTGTAGCCCATAGCGAACAGATGGACGAGACATCTCAACCAAAAGATGGATGGGATATTCAGGTTACATTCTTGTTAAACGGTCTTCAATATACAGTGGATCTCATCATTCATGAAAAAGATGGACAGGTAAGTTATTCCAGGGTCATTGACAAAATGGTTCCTCTCTGATTTTTAGATGCTATTTAAGAATATTTTACTAGCTTTCGATGGTTCAACTGCTTCTTCAAAAGCAGCAGAATATGCAATCTACTTGTGTAAATTAGAAGGGGCGCCTCTTACATTCTTACATAGCCTTGATCATATTAAGCAAGGCGGGGTCATAGGTCTAAGAGCACGATATGGTGATACTAATCTGATTGATGGATACAAAAGGGCGAGAAGGCAGGACGCAGAAAAATGGATAAAACCAATTCAAGAGAGAGCCACAACAGAGGGTATCAAGAGTACCATTGCTATTTTAGATGATGAAAAAAATTCTAAAGTAGAAACAATCGTTCAATTTATAGAAAAAAATAACATCGATCTAGTTATTATGGGTTCGAGAGGATTATCTAAATTTAAACAAATGTTAGTTGGAAGTATTGCATCAGGGATAATTAGTCATTCCAAATGCCCTGTGTTGGTAATCCGATAACCATCTACTTTTTTTTTAGATAGTTTAGGATTATTTCTTTTACAAAATCATTTACCTCATGACCATTCTCTTTTGCCTTTTGCTCTAAAGAATTCCACAAGATTCTATCCTTTTCTTTAGAGGGATTAAAAACTAATCTTACTGTTAGTAGTCCTTTGGGAGCGCCTCTTTTTATCCCTAATCGGATGAGTTCTTCTTTCAATGCAGCAGGCTCGATGTCTGCCAACTTTATCTGAACTTCGGATGGCTGTCTTGCTATTTTTATACCTTCATAAAGCGTAATTTCACCATTTTCTATTTTTTCCTGAATCTGATTTGGAAGGGTAAGAATGCTTAGCCATTCACTAATTGTGCTTTTGGGTAACCCGTATAAACGAGATACTCCTGTAATTCCAGACTTCGTCGATTCTACCAATTTTTTTACCATTCTTGCCTTTTCTAAAGGGGAGAGATCTTTTCTTATTAGATTTTCAAACAGAGAGGCTGCTTCTGCTTCTGCACCCTTCAATTTTGTAATAACTGCTGGAATTTCTTTCTCTCCTTTATTGTGGAGGGCTAAAAATCTTCTCCTTCCGATAAGTAACTTATATCTTTTAGTAAAATTATCAAATCGGACCACAACCGGTTGAAGTAATTCAAATTTTGCCAAATGTTCTTTCATTAAGTTATCACTTGAATCTTTTCCAAATGAAAAATTCTTACGGACATTTTCATCTGCTACATCGATTAAGTCAACCGGAATATTCTTGATTTTCAATCTTTATTACTTATTCATCTTTTATGTTATTATTTATTTTGGTTTGAAGCCTTTAGTCTGCCACTTTCTTTATTAATCGTATTATACGTATCAATCTTACGCCTATATTCGTAATTTACGGGATTATAAACAATCCTTATATTAATTAAATTTGATAGTAAGTGATGCAAAGTTATCTCAAATCAAATGAAAAACTTGATCATTATGATGAATTGAGTAAAGCGACTTTTTTATCTTACTTTATTTCTTTATATATTTCTAATATTGAACATAAGAATAGGAACGATTGTGTTTCAGTTAATGAAATTTATGATTTTATACAAGATTTACAAGACGAATTGGATTTTAAAGTTCCTCATGTTGACAAAAGAGATATCAGTTTGTGCTTTTATATTTTAGACAAGTTGGGTGTATGCAGTTGTTTAAAATAAACACAAACTATTTTAAGAATAAATACAAAAATCTTAGTAACGAAAGTTCAATTACGGATCAAGCCATCAATCTTGAAGAACTGGTAAAGTGTGGTGAAAAAGAGGCCAGTCGGAATAATTTTGAAAGGGCTCTAGATATTTTTGATAATGCAATAAGGATAAATCCCTCATTTGACTCTGCTTACGGTGATAAGGCCCTAGTATTTGACAAGATGGGAGAATTGGACGAATCTTTAAAAATGTATTCTAAGGCATTGGAAATTAATCCAAAAAATTCGGTAACGTGGCATAATAGGGGTTTAACCCTAATCAAAAAGAAAAGAATGGATGAAGCCATTAATTGTTTTGATAAAGCTATTTCTATTGATAAAAATTATTCCAAAGCTTGGTATAATAAGGGAAGATGCCTTGAAATGCAAGGTAATTTGGAAAATGCACAGATTTGTCTAACTAAGGCTAGAAAATTAGATCCATTCCTGTTTTCTAAAATTAAACTAAGATAAAAAAGCAAATAATACCCATTTTTAGTTCTTGTTTTGCTTTATTAAATTTCGACCAAATATTCTATTCAATTTGTTACAGACTGAACTGGACAAAAGATGATAAAGGCTGTATCTCTTGAAACACTATTATTAATGTATATAAAAATAATTAGTAAAGTTTAATTTAGAGATTCTGTATTTTCTTTCATGAAAGAAATCAATGTTTATATTCGACAGGACGATCTCTCAAAAGTGACTGATATCTTACAAAAACATAAATTGGGTATTACCTTTTTTGATATCCAGGGAACTGGTAGAACTCCACGATCTACCTCCGAAATTATTCATTCTTATCAAACCGGTAGAACCACAATACCTAAATTTATAGGCCGTGTCCTTGTGATTTCAATAGTTTCGGATTCAATTGTTAACCAAATCATTGAGGAGATGATGCGTAGTTTTGATACACAAGAAGAACCATACGGCGTACTCTTTGTAAAAGATGTGACTAATGCCTATGAATTAGGGACCGAGTTAAAAGGAGAGGAAGTTTTAGTTTCCAAATGATCTAATTCCAATAATGAACAATCTTTAAAAAGGCTATGCGTTTTCAGAATTATCATGACGTCTTTTTCGAGTATCTTCATGCATACTAACGGTTTTCTTATTTATCTTGGCTGCTCTAAGACACAAATCCTGTATAATCAAATTACTATCTATAGTATTAGTTGAATATTAGTAAATTATGATTATGATACTGGCCATAGTCATTTTAATCTTTGTCATGAGATCTAGTTTAACAAGATCTTAACCAATAAAAGTCGGTCCTGATTATTTACAAGAATTGACCAAAGAACTATTAGAAGAAGAAGCTTGGAATATTCTCAAGCCTGTCTGTAGAGAACTTGATGAATTGAAAAATGAAGGCCACATGAAGTTTTTGTCAGGACTTCATAATGAAAATGATGGTACCTATAAAATAAACCTGCGGAGTAATCATTTGCATTTTGCGTCACGAGGATTAAAGGATAGTATTGGTGATGTATCATATGAAACTGGTAGAATCAGAATTGGTATGCGAGCTAATGGGATTCCGATAAATATATTCGTTGAACTATTTTGATATGGGGGTTCTCTATTATATATAGGTCAGAATAATGAACCATCATCCTTAATTCTTGATTCTAATGTAGGATATGTAGTACGGGATTCCTTTTACTGAAAATGGGGAATTTTAACCTCAATTTATGATTTTTCTTGTCAGATAGCTATTTACACTAAGGGAAAGTGTAGCAACTGAAGAATTTATAGTTCATGCTCTTTTAGGGATCATTTGATTAGTTCTTCTTTTTAATAGTATCATACAGGGGAAGGATATCATAGAAATTATTGTTGCAGTGATAAAGATGAGATTGTATGATAACTGAGAAGGAAATGATAATCCCCCAGTACCGATTACTGACTCTTGAAAAGCTTGCATATAAGTTGAGGCAATTACTGGACCTATGGAACTGCCCATTAATACTAATACTACTGATATCCCTATCGAGACTCCGCTATACTGATGGGGTGTATGTTGCAATGTGATATTGAAAGCTCCTACTTGTGTCAATGACAATCCTGCGGAGATTATTATCAAATTTAATGAAATTAAAAATTCATTTACATGAAATGCGAATAAACTAGCAAAACCAATTGTAGTCAAAACACTTCCTACAACAATTGGCTTGAAATTGCCTATTTTTGATACTATAAATCCAGAGGATGGAGCAAATATTAGGAAAATTATCATGAACGGCAATTGAACCATTGCACTATCTATTGCTTCGCCACCAAATCCAAAAGGTATTGGGCTAGTTACCAAAATTGGTATGGTTTGATAAATCATAAACATTGTTATTCCGAAAACTAAGAGGATGATATTTGAGGGAAGCAAAATTCTGTCTGATATTAATCTGAGTGGTATTAACGGATCCTTTGCCTTTCTTTCAACGATTACGAACGCTATCATTGAGCAAATTGTCAGTGTAACAAGTGAACCCAGAACAATCCCATCAAACGATGTAAATTTGTTGGATTCGCTATTTATGTTAGCAAAATATGTTAAAGTTAATAAGAAAGCTGAAATTGATAAAGCTAGAGATATTGCTCCCTTAATATCAATTTGATGTCTGGTTTTTTTATCACCTAGGTTATTTTGATTTACTAGTACACTTTCTTTTTTGGGTGGGTTGAAATTTGAATTTTGTTCATCTTCATCGTTGATATCAAGTGTGTTATCCTCCTTTATTCGCTTCTTTATTATGATCCAAAGTATGATTGCCACTGGTATTATAGTGAAAAAGGTAGCTTGCCATCCAAAATTTTGGACTATTGTCCCACCTATAGCCATTCCAACTACTGATCCTGCAGCAAACATCGAACTGAAAATTCCTACACCAATTGCAATCTTAGACATCGGAAATTGGTCCCTTATGATACCAAATGCGATGGGAAACATTGAAATGCCTATCCCTTGAATGATTCTTGCCAAAATTAAAGTGTAAATATTAGTTGACAATCCTCCAATGGCGATTCCCACAATATAAATAATAAAAATCACGAGCACCATTTTTTTTCTACCATATATGTCTGATAATTTTCCTGCAATAGGTGTCATGACTGCTCCTGAAATTAAGTAGGCTGTCAGAATCCATGACGAGGTACTGTATGAAATATCAAAATCTTTAATTATATCACTAATAGCTGGTAAAAGCATGGTTTCTCCGTACATCGTAATTAAAATCGTCGATCCCAATATTGCCAATGTTATCCACGTGGATTCATGAATCTTTTCGCTGGCATTTGGTTTTATGTTTTTCATGAATGGATGTCCTAGTTTAGTAAAAAATGGTAATAACGTTATCCGGTCATACGGCTGGAATTTTAACTTCCTTCTCTAATTTACTTCTATATTCTCTATAGTCCTCATCAATCTCCATTGCTGCTTGAAGTATCTTGCATTCTTATTGTGTTAGATGAATTAATGAACATCTTTGTATCTTTGGGAAGACAGTGACCTCCTATTCCATCTCTTGGTTCTAGTACTTCTACATTCCATTTTGTATTGAGTGATTCTCGTAATTCCGAAAAACTAACGCTGTTAGACTTACAATAGAGGTAAAGCTCTTCTGCAAATGCTATTTGAAGATATCTATGAGCATTTTCTACTATTTTTGTTAGTTCTGCTACTTCAACTGATGATACTGGATGCATTGGAATTGATAGACTTTTTATTCCAGCTGTTGATGTAGCTGTTTCTGTTGTTTGAGGTACTACCTCACGTCCATCATAAAAGTTAAGACCGTGTTGCAAACAGCAGTTGCTCACACCTCCTACAATACGTAATTGGTTAACGCCGTGAACTTCTTCTTCTAATGCATACCATCTATGTGGGGCATGTACAACGTGTAGTCTATGGTCTACTTTTTCAAATACTTTTTTTGATGTACCTTTTGGTATAGTACTTTCAATTGATATTAATGCACCTGTTTTAGCTTCTCTAGATATCTTTTGAACAACAGACATCAAACCATCTACTTGTGGTGTAAACATATCATCTGGTCTATGTGTAGATACGCAGATAATTAGTACGTCAAAGTCACCAAAGTTGGTTGCTTGTTTTATTCCATAATTGGCTTCAGCTGACTGCATGGTTTTTTGATTGATATCATATCCATAAGTATCAAAACCATGATCTTTAACATATTTTGCAACTGGAAGACCAAGTTGGCCAAGTCCTATGATAACAACCCTCTCATTTTTAAGGGTGTTAAGCCCATGGCCCTTTAACTTTTCATATGTAAGTGGATTAGTAGGATTAGTAGTGCTAAGGATACTATCAGAATAATTGAACTGTTCTTGTGTCTCCAAACGCGTATCGCCTAAAGACTGATCATTTTCCCTCCTTAATGGAATCATGATTTATCTTACCAATACTCCTTAATAAATTAAACTGACTGGTCAGACATGTTTATTAATATCCAGGCCTAAATTAAATTGTTCGTGAATAGACTTAATTTTAATTCCCAAGAACTTGCTTCAAAGTATTTTTTAAGGTTTAGAATGAGAAATACCTCTTTACCTTTCCCTAATAGTATAAAAAATCATACTAGAAAATTTCAAATTATTAGTAATTACACTAAACCTATAGTATTATGTGCCATAAATTTTTCATTAAAAAAAAATGGTAAATCAAATATGTCCCGTATTGAAGTAGTAAACCTTGGAGGACACAAGTATTCTTACAGAAATCTTGAAATGGGTGAACATTAATGTGTCCAAAGGTAACATCTCAACATAAGCAAGAAGTACGAGGTAGGATTATCCAATCAGCAATTGAATGCTTTTCGAAAAATGGATTCGATCGAACTCGAATGGATGAGATATCTCTTTTGGCCGATTTAAGTAAAGGAACATTATATAATTATTTTGATAATAAAGAAGATTTATTTAATGCAATTTGTGAGGATAGTCTTGACCTACTAAAAATTCAACTTGATCATTTATTTACTAAAAGTAGGGATGATCTAATATCCAATGCAGAGTTATTTTATGAAAACTTTCAAAAAATACAAAAAGAAGGGAGTACCAAAGTCTTTTTTGAGGCTTTATCGGAATCAACACGCAATCCAAAATTAAAAATAATCTTGTTCAAACATAGAGTCAAAATCTATAAAGTTGTTGAAAACTATTTGCAGATCCAAAGTGATAAGGGGTTTATTAAAGGTGATATTGACTTAACCTATGTTGCCTCAGGAATGGTGTCTCTGTTTGATGGTATTACTGCAGGAAGTCTCCTTGGGATCCCTGAAGATTATAATAAGAATATTTGGGCCGTAACGATAAAAGCGATATTGTCAAATTTGAACTAATATCAAATCAAAGCTAGAAAGTTGGCATATCAATTTCAAGCGGAGCGATTCTAATTCATATCGATTAGCCTGTATTAATTTATAACCTATTACATCATTAAGACGAGTGTGTCATTATTGCCTTTTAAAAATAAAGTTCCCAAAATAAATTCCGATTGTTTTATTGCACCGAATTCTGTGATTATCGGTGACGTAGAAATAGGCTCTCGTACATCGATTTGGTTTGGTACTGTTCTTAGAGGTGACGTCTTTCACATCAGAGTTGGATATAATACCAATATACAAGATAATAGCGTTGTGCATGTTACCACTAATAAATATCCAACCATCATTGGCAACAATGTTACTATTGGTCATTCGGTGACACTTCATGGTTGTTCAATAAAAGATAACTCGTTGGTTGGAATTGGTTCAGTTGTAATGGATGAGTGCGAGCTTGGAGAATGGTCTATAATTGCTGCAGGATCCGTGGTTAAGCCAAACACTAAAATTCCCTCAGGCAAACTTTGGGGGGGATTGCCCGCAAAGGAAATCCGTGACATAAATGACAAGGAACGAGAGTGGATAAAAGAGTTATCAAATAATTACTTAGAATTATCAAAACAATATTTGAGTATATAAAGGAAAACAGGCATATATTCTTCAAATTTATATACTGTGAATCAAGTTTCTCCCTACTTACAAATATTCAAATCTAATTACTAAAACCAGCTGCATAAGTTAGAATACTAGCAATGCGTTCTAGTAGAGTTCTATTATATAACTAAATAGGTTAATTTTGTTTCTTCTATTTTTATTGAACATGATGTTGTACTATTGATGAAGTAATCAGTTATCAAACTGCTTTATGGGATTAGTTAGGATCTTCAATAATGCTAAAGATTATACCATTTAATCTACTATTAATATTCTTAGTAGTGGTAGTAACAGGTACAGGTACACAAGCAATCTTTAATCAAAACGTATTAGCACAAAGCTCAGGTGAAGACAGTTCCCGTGGATTAAATTTTGATAGTCTATTCGGAAGTAGCAAAGAAGGTTTCAGTTTCGATGAAATGTTCCCCTTCGGTGATTCTAGCACTTCAAGTTCTCAGGATGAATCATCATCTAGCGATGATGACTCCGCTTCAAGTTCTCAGGATGAATCTGCAGCTACTGATCCATTGGGTGGAATCGATCTCGTATTTCCCTTCAATGATATTCAATCTCCAAAAGCACAATCTGATACACCATCTGAAGACGCAAGCTCCACAAGTCCAGACGACAATAGTAAATCTATAGCTCCTCAGAATGAATCACCTTCTAACGATGAAAACGCAACAAGCTCTGACGATGAAACCGCAACAAGCTCTGACGATGACAGCACCAAATCAAGCTCTGACGAAGAAACCGCAACAAGCTCTGACGATGACAGCACCAAATCAAGCTCTGACGAAGAAACCGCAACAAGCTCTGACGATGACAGCACCAAATCAAGCTCTGACGAAGAAACCGCAACAAGCTCTGACGATGACAGCACCAAATCAAGCTCTGACGAAGAAACCGCAACAAGCTCTGACGATGACAGCACCAAATCAAGCTCTGACGAAGAAACCGCAACAAGCTCTGACGATGACAGCACCAAATCAAGCTCTGACGAAGAAACCGCAACAAGCTCTGACGATGACAGCACCAAATCAAGCTCTGACGAAGAAACCGCAACAAGCTCTGACGATGACAGCACCAAATCAAGCTCTGACGAAGAAACCGCAACAAGCTCTGACGAAGAAACCGCAACAAGCTCTGACGATGACAGCACCAAATCAAGCTCTGACGAAGAAACCGCAACAGCTCTGACGATGACAGCACCAAATCAAGCTCTGACGAAGAAACCGCAACAAGCTCTGACGATGACAGCACCAAATCAAGCTCTGATGAAAGCTCTGACGATGACAGCACCAAATCAAGCTCTGATGAAAGCTCTGACGATGACAGCACCAAATCAAGCTCAGACAACTCTCGTATGATTGCTCCTCAAAGTGAAACTACAACAACAGAAACAGGTAAGCCAGTAGCTCCTCAAAGTGAAACTACAACAACAGAAACAGGTAAGCCAGTAGCTCCTCAAAGTGAAACTACAACAACAGAAACAGGTAAACCAGTAGCCCCAATAGCATAATAGGATTAACAATGATTAGGTGATGCAGGTGCGAATGAAAAAATTCCATACCTGCAATCCTAAAACCAACTTTTTCATATTTTTGATTTATTCAGATTATTAGTTTCATTTTTTGATGTATTATTTCGGGTCATTCGACATATAGAATAATCAATTTTACAATAGAAAATCTCATTTTATGTGCAGCTATTAATGTTATTATGAATTTATGAATCTCAATTTTGCAATGTTTTCATTTGGCAGTTCAACATGTAGTTTCTTCATTTCAATAGTAGTTTCTTCATTTCAAGAGTATTTAGTTTCATGAAACGGATTCAAATATTTTCCTGAGATCTTCCTTAAGGGCTTTGTATTTGTCCAGTCTTGTTCGTCCTTCCTCTGTGGATGGTATATTCTCTAATAATTTTCTCTGTTCTTTTTCTGTCATACAGTCAACCGAGTTCAGGATGTCTTCTAGTTCAGACTTTGATAATTCAAGTGTGATTATTTCATTGGGATGATTCGTTTTAACAATTTTTGTCATGTTCATATTGATATGTTCAAATTAATATCTTTGTTCATAGCCGAACACGGACTAGCCTAGGTTGTAACAATTTTCGACATTAAAATTAATCGAAATGGTTAAGGTTAAACCTTGATTGATCCAAATAAATTCATTTCCTAAATAGTCTTAATTTATGCCTTCATAATTCAATTATTTAATCCTCTTTTAAATATTCAAATGTTACTGCTGTGGTATAGTATTTCTCAAATTCATATGTGTTCTAATTTCAAATAGGATGAGGTACATGATGTGTCGTTAGCCTCAAGAATTATCCTATTTTTAGACTCACTTCTTCCCCATGTCCGATTGGGACTGTTACTGATTGAACAAAATCCTTTTTCCTTATATGTTCTACATATTTAGACATACTTGGTCTATATTCTTCAGGATACAATACATTATCAGTAACGATTACTCCACCCTTCTTGACCATTGTTAGAGATAAATCAAAATATTCTGGCAAATTTTCCTTATCCGCATCCAAAAAAATGAAGTCAAAATATTGGGATCGATCGTCTGGATTATCATTAACATAGTTTGACAATTGCTTTAGTACTTCTATGGCATTTCCTTCAATTATTTCTATTAAATCACTGACTCCAGCATTCTTAAAATTTGTTGTTGCTTTCTTGATCTTAAGTGGATTATTGTCTATGGTGGTGATGTTTCCTTTTGACAGGCGAGAGTTTTCTTTATTCTGATAAAACGAATATACTAACCACAGTGTCGAGTATCCAACAGATGTTCCTACTTCTAATATCTTTTTGGCATTCATGGATGATAGTAAGATACTGAAAAATTTTCCAGTGTCACTGGTAATCGCAAGCATCGAATCTTCATGGGATACATCTGTCAAGCCTGATCTTTCTAATGCTGATTGTTTTTCCAGCTCGGTTAAGACTTTATTGATTCTTGAACACGTATTAAGATCCATGTCTGACATATTCTCGTACTATGATTATTTGGTTATCCTAATATTAAAACCAGATTTTTTGTATTCTAAATTATAGAATTTTATGGTGGTTGTTGTTCAAGCATATAGTTAAACGTGAAACTATCAGACTCAAATTTTCAGAAAATATGCAAGGTACAATTGTTTTACAAGCATGTTACATAAAATCTCAAATTTGAATATCTCTCCAGATTTCTAGCGAGAGAGATATCGTAAAAGTACACTATTATTCCGAATAATAGAGATTTCGGGCTTGATTAGTCGTTTCTTATTACCCACCCATAACGGTATTATGTTTAGGGTATGAAAATAGCGCTCATTTAGCAAAATTTGATTAGTGCCATACCCAAAAATATTTATGTTCAAACTCCGATTAATAAATCGATAATTTTTCTACTTTTGGAATTTTGTTTCTGAGGTTATAATGATTTTCTAAAATTCAATTTTTATTGATTGTTAAATTCAAAAAAAATGAAAAATAGCAAATATTTTTAATAAAGTTCATCCTACAATAGTTATAGAAATGAAAACCCTTCAAATTGCTACCTTTGGTGACGATGATCAAGATGGGATTGCACTGGGGATTCGAAATTTTCCAATTCACCAACTCATATTAATATGCTACTCAAGCGATGAATCGAAAGCCGTCGACTATTCAAAGAAGATTGAAACAATAATCGGTATCGGTTCAGAAATAATTCTTGTTGAGAAGGAAAACGTCGTAAAGGATACAATTGAAAGAGTTAATGAAGTATTATTAAAGAAAAGTATGGAATATCATCAGATACTAATGAATGTAAGTTCTGGGGATAAATTAATCAGTTGTGCTGCACTCTCATCCGCATTCATTAATGGAATAAAGGCCTTTGCAATGGACCATGCTCACACGGTACCTCTGTTATTACCAGTACTAAAGTTCAGTTACAGTGAAATCATATCAGATACTAAAATAAAAATACTAAAAAGTATTGATAGTATAGGCGGAATGGTAAGTAGCTTGGAAGAACTAGAACAAATTTCAGGTTATGGCAAACCTCTTTTAAGTTATCATGTTCAGGGCGGTAAGGAAAATAAAGGATTGGCAGACTTGGGGTTGGTAGAAGTAGATAAAGGTGACAGAGGTAAAACAGTAATTAATATCACTACTTTAGGCAAACTAATGGTTACATCTAACCTCGTAAATTCTTCTCAGCATTAATATTATGTTTATCTTAAAAAAATGATAATCTAAGAGTATTAGATGGGCTCGTAGCGCAGACTTTGTCAAATCAAAGGTGCATAATGGATAGCGCGGACGCCTCCTAAGCGTCAGGCCGAGGGTTCAAATCCCTCCGGGCCCGCATCTATATAGGTCTTTAAATTGGATTCCATTGATTATACCTTGTATAATATGGTCATTGAAACAACGAATCCTAAGATTGAACATTTTAATTCTTCAATTCTTTTTATCCATTTTAGAACTATTTTTTAATCCAAAATTTATGAAAATATCAAGACTATGTATCTTGTTTATAAGAACATTGTCAGCGCGCTCAACCTTATGAAACCAAACTTGAACATTCTTAGGTTGACATGTATGAAGTCTCTCCCACCTGTTGCATTAAATAGCCAAATTTTCGTACATACTCTTGTCCTTCTAAAGTAGTTTTGATTGTTCTTTGATTATAGTTAATATCTAAAAAGCCTAATCTTTCCAAGTAAATCAAGCACTCATTTAACATAGGATAGGGTACCATAAGTTGTCTATTTAGAGAGCCTCTTGTATGATATTCATTAATAGTACATGATTTTAATATAAGATAGTATAATTCTAGCCGACTTCGGTTAAATACAGGTTCTTTCATTCTTTATCATCTAGCAGTCAATGATGGATTGTGATAATAGAATTATCAAAAAAAGAGAGGTTATTGTTGTGCTGCTGCGTTGCTACCTGAGTTTTCTTGGTTTTGGAAGCTAAAGTTGTTTCCTGAGCCTATCGAATCTCCGCCAGAAACTACTTGGCTGTTTTGTTCACTTGATTGTGATTGACCAATTCCCTGTCTTGCACTATTGCCATCACCATCATCTCCACCGTCCTGAGCTAAAGCGTTGTTCCCAGAGTTTTCTTGGTTTTGAAGGCTTATGTTGTTACAAGAGCCTTCGGTATCTCCACCAGAAATGCATTGAGAGTTTTGTTCATTGATGATTGTGATTGTCCTATAGCTTGAGATGCTGAGTTTCCACCATTATCATTATCATCGTCATTATCATCATCATCGTCATCAATGGTCTTAGATCCAAAATCACCATCATAATCTTCACCAAAGTGAAGTCTTAGATCCTTATCACATGCTTCTTCATTATCTTCATAATAATCTTCATCATCCCTACATTGTTCACTATCTACGCCATTGGTTGCAAATGCGCTTTGAAAATTCGATACTGAAGGACCGAATGTCATAATGGCTGATAATACAGCCACTACTAATACTAGTGTAGTTTTGTTTGTGTTTTTTGACTTTAACATTTTAAACTTGATTTATAAACGTAAAATATGAGATATAATAATTAATGAAGATAATTAGGATATTAACTTCTAATAGATAATTTCGAAATTATCATCTATAATACTCTTATATGTTTAGAGCGGGAAAAATTTAGAGCAGACAAGACCCTTAAACGATAAATGCTAGAACCAAAATTGTTATCTTTATGAAACGTTTCGTCATCGAAAAACTAAAAAAAAGATTCGCAGTAGCATTTTGACTTTGGTGAAGTCTTCCTTAGTAATGCCTATTAAATCACTAGATAGATCCTTTTTAAAGACCGATATCAGCACTCCTCCCTCCGCGCCCGTTTTTATTTATTCTAAAATGATGGTTTTTATAAAAAGTAAAAGGTAGAGTTCCAAATTTGGTAGAACGAGAATTAAAGATCCCACCACCAAAACTTGGTGTTGTAGATATCTTACCGTCTAATTTCTCAAATTTTAGTTCAAATAAATAAAAGAAACCATTTGGTTGATTTGGCCTCGAGGACAGAAATCGCTTTTTACCATTCGTTATAAAAGTGAGAAAATATTTGTTTTTCAGATTTATACTGGGTACGAATTTTCGCTTTTCCCATTCTTATTGATGATCAAAATATCTATCCCATCCCCACTCGCAGAATCCCTTTGAATGGATGATCGAATGGATTTTAATGCCAGATTAGTTGCTTTCTCCTCATCAAGGTTTTCATTGAACTCTGCATCCATAACTCCCAATGCCATTTCAGCTCCAGTTCCTACTGCGGCATATCTATCTGGTAAAACTGAACCCAGCGGATCGAGAGTATAAATTTCTGGTTTGCCAGTTGTAACACCTCCCACCACAACTTGAGTCAATAAAGGGAAGTATCTCCTTTCAAACATTATAACGGACATCAATTTTGCTACCGAATTTGGTTCGACATTACGTCGGGTTTCCAATTTCCTGATTTTTGATAGAGCGCTTACCTGGCGTACGAGAACCTGCATGTCAGCAACCATACCTGCACAGGCGGCACCTACATGATCAGTAACATTAAATGTTTTTTTAGTATTTTTATTAACTACGAAATTGCCATATGAAACTCTCTTTTCAGCAGCCAAAAGTACTCCATCATTGTAAGTAATACCAACTGCTGTTGCTCCGGGCATAAATTGAAAAGCCATTTAATAATTAAAAAAAAAGAGTTAGATTTAGTCGTTTCTATATTGGTGCCTACTTTTTCAACATTGAGTAGTCATGAATCTTGATTGCTTCGGATATTAGCTTATTTTGAATTTCAAGTATGTCCTTTGCTTCTGGATACTTTGATCCAACCACCACCTCTGCAACAATATTTGTTATATGTCTGAATAGGAATTCATCTCCTCTTTGAGATTCGACCTTATAGGTGGAATGAGCCTTATTTACAAAGACGATATTTTCATTCGTAAAACTGTATCTCGGATCTGTTTCATCCTCGTAGGGGATCACCTTGTATCCTATTTTTTTTAGCGTGAACGTTTTTTTGAGAATAGGCTTTCTAACAGTTTTTCTAATTATCCCGCTATTGCCATTAGTGAGGTTGTCGTTGTAATTATTATTTGAAACCTGTGTTGAAGAAGCACTCTCTCTGTTAGTAGAATCGTTAAGTGCAAATTCATTTGCTGAATTCTGGATTTCAGAATTGCTTAAAATTTTGTCTCTACCGTCTATATAATTGTCTGATGAATAGGTTTTTGTAGCTTTCTTTGCATTCAAATCATCAAAAGTTGAATCGGAATTTCGTTTGCTGTTGTCATCCCCCATATCTGAATCATTGTTTCTATCTACCTGTGTTAAGGTAAAAGATACATTATCGTTTTTATTATTTTCATGCCCATGATTTGAATATGAATTGCCCAGGAGACTATCTTTTGTGTGACTCGAGTCATCTGTTCCGTTCTCGCCAGCTGGGGATGAAACCTCGACTGATTCAAATCCTTGAATCTCTTCTACTGGTTCAAGTGTTTCCAAAACAGCTTGACCCATGACTTTATCTATTTCCTTATAAATTTTTGATTCTTCCCTAGTGATGAGGACATCTTCATATTCTGTTAGGCTTGGAAGTACTTGATCAATTATGAAGGTTTTTACATTTTGATTGAAAGTGTTATAGGTATCATTCTCAATCAAAGCCGATTTATCTGCAAACCTGGACGTAAGTTCGTCGCATTTTACATATCCTGTAACTCGGCTCAGCTTGTTGTCAAATCCAAATGTGCTCCTCAAAACCACATGATTACCTACCATTATTGCTATTCCTTTTTCATCTTGTCCCAAAGGCCTTCTCGCAATAGTTATTTCACCGGTCGTTCTTGGGTTATCTAAATTTACTTCTAGCTTGTAACCTTGAATATCTGGTGAGCGTATTACTTGGGAATCAGACATATCCCATTCTTTCATATTGTTAGCAGATTTAATATACACCTCAAAGAGTGGGTATTTTAGAATGGAGAGTTTCTTAATCTCTTTGGAAAGTTTGTTTATGTCAATGCTAATTTTAGGTCCTGTCAACAAGATTTCAGGTACCATTTCTACTGAGTCTTGGTTCTCTTATCTCCCGTAATTTTGCTCTTCCCGTAATAAGCTCTTCTAATGTATTTCCATCAATAGTAATGGTTTTGCTAAAATCATCAAGCCGAGTTTTGATTTTCATTTGATCAAACGAAGTCAAAAATGATAATCGTCCAGTACCATATCTTCCAGTTCTTAATCTTTTCAATTTTGGTGAAAGAGTCTCTTCAGCTTTATGAGGAGAGCCTAATATCAAAAACTTGTCCATTGAATTTGAGTTCATCCCTGCATTATCTTCAATTACCACGTTGCCGTTGTCTAGTACTGTTACGAGGACATTCGTTGCATCCTCGTCAAAGGCGTTTTCAATAAGTTCTCTCACTATTTCGTAGGGAGATATCCACGTTTTCGTGGCAAACTCTTTAAAAAATGATGGATGAACTTTTAATTCCATAGTCAATATATTTTAGTTTTTAAGCGAAGATTATTTAAATGAATATTAAAAATTAGTTGATTGAATTCCTAATTTTTTTTGACAAGCTTAAGCGCAGCGATTCTATGTTAAAACAGTATGAGTAAAGCCAAGTATTATGGCGTTAGGAATTAAATCTACTAAACCTAAGGTTATTTTAGGCGGATGAGTTTCGATGAATGGATGTACTGTCGTATAATAAATTAACAAAACTGGAACTGCAGCACATCCTGCTATAGTTAAAAGGATTAGCCAAGTAGCTGTCATCTTTCCCGTAAGCATGTCATTTTAAAAATGGTTAGGATATATAAAGATAAAGCTATCATCTCCGGTATTATTTGATCTCATAACCGAAAGGAAATTTCCTTAAAAGCATTCCAGAATTTGTCTCCGACATAGTGCAGATTGTTTATTATCTGTCCCTTTTGTAATTCTTTGGCGTTTATGCTGTCCTCAAGTGCTATGCCGACAGATAAATATTTTCCATATTTTTCTTCCTTTACTACTACTATGTCATTTTTCTTGAATTGACTAAACTCTACAATACCTGGACGCAATATCTTTGCTCCATTACATATGAACTTTATAGAACCCGAATCTACAATTACCGAAGGAAATTTTTCTAGGACTTCGGTTCTGCCCAAAAAAGGCAGTATAATCTCCTCAGAAATGAAAACTGCTACAAGGGAATCGATAACCAAGATACTCTTATTTTCTTCAATTTCAAATACTTTAATATTCTTAGTTTTGGGAATCGATATTTTCTCCTCCCAACCATTTACTATTGTTTTGAGTATTTTCTCCGTATCTTTCTTGGATATCACATACGTCTTCAAACAGCTTATTGAATTGGTCATAGATAATAAAGATGTATAATTATTGATAATCTAATAGTGATTATTGGTTATTACTTATTACATCTCATAAAGATTTAGTCATATCTAGCGCGAATCTAAAATCAAAAATTTTGCAGTCTATGTGTCTCTTTTTTTTAGATACTTTATCTTATTCCTCAAATTGGAAAAAAAATTTTTATAAATAATCAGACCGTACATTAAATCTAATTGAGATGAGTGAATTGCCCGATACGAAATATGAGGTTCCAATAAAGCAGGTGGAAAAAACTTTGAAAATAAGTGATAGAGCCAAAGCTGAGCTAAAGAGCTCAGGGATGATGGATGATAAGGGTAAACTAAAACTAAAGGGTGTCAGCCCAAAAATGTTAAAAAGAATGAAGTTAGAATCTGTAGATTGCCCTGTGTTCAAACAGGAACTTGGCTTTGTACAATGCTACGTTTGTAGCAATTTTCATAGTAGAATTAGTGGTGTGGTTCATTGCAAGGGTGATCCATTAGAGTAGTCTGTTTATTTTTTTTATTGCGCTGGTAATAATAGCAAAAGCTTCATAAATAGAAATCCATAGCTATCTTTTGATTAATTGGACCAGAAAATCAGTAAGGAATTTGGTATTAGTGTGAAAAAAGATGAAAACTTTAGCGAGTGGTATTCTCAAATAATTGAAAAAGCAGGATTGGCCGATTATATATCTGCAAAAGGTTTCATTGTCCTCAGGCCATATGGTTTTGCTATCTGGGACCTCATCAAGACCTATCTAGATAAGAAATTCAATGGGACAGGACACCTTAACGGATTCTTACCTTGCTTGATACCTGAAAGTCTGTTGAATAAGGAGGAAAAACATTTCAAGGGATTCAATCCAGAGGTATTTTGGGTAACGTCGTCTGGTGATTCTCCGTTGAGTGAAAAATTAGCGTTGAGGCCCACCTCTGAGGCTCTCCTTTATTCAATATTTCCGAAATGGATATCCAGTTATCGAGATCTTCCACTTAAAATGAATTTTTGGAACACTGCTTTGAGGGCTGAAATAAAGTCAACAAAACCCTTCATACGAAATTCCGAATTCTTATGGCAAGAGGGCCATACAGCTCACGCTGACAAAAAAGAGGCGGCGGACGAAGTGATGACAATTTTGTATCTCTACAAACATTTTATTGAAAAAGTTCTTTCAATTCCTACAATATCAGGCTACAAGAGCAACAAAGAGAAATTTGTTGGTGCAGATTACACTACTGCATTGGAGGGGATGATGCCTGATGGAAAAGCACTACAACTTGGAACTTCCCATAACTTGGGTCTAAATTTTTCACAACCATTTGAGATTAAGTTTTTGAACAAGAATAATAATGAAGATTTTGTTTGGCAAACTTCTTGGGGGATATCTTGGAGATTGATTGGAGCCTTAATAATGGTCCATGGAGATGACAAAGGTTTGATATTACCTCCGATCGTTGCTCCAATTCAAATTATTATTATTCCAATTTACAAAAATGTAAACGAACATTTAGTTAAAGACCATGCTAATAGACTAAAAGATAGTTTGGTAGCCTTAGGCTATAGGGTTTTTGTAGATGAAAGAGATGAGTTTACCGCTGGATGGAAATATAACGAATGGGAAATGAAAGGGGTTCCTGTCCGGATAAATATTGGACAAAGAGATATTGAAAGCAATAATGTAGAGGTGGTGAGAAGAGATAATAGACAAAAAAGCATTGTCCCTATGGAGAATTTGAGTAAAGAAATCGAGAAAATTTTTCAAAGTTTGCAGTCTGATTTGTATTACAAAGCCGAAACCCATCTCAAAGAGAATACAAAGATCATAACAAATTTTGACGATTTCAAGAGGAATTTGGATAGCTATTCAGGATTTATGGTGACAGGTTGGTGTGGCAATGAAGACTGTGAAGTCAGAGTAAAGGAGGATACTGGAGCAGACATTAGGGTAATCCCGTTTGATTCAAAAGACCTCCCAACTGGACTCAATACGACATATGACGTAATTAAAGATTGTATTTATTGCGGAAAAAAGGCAAATAAGATAGTTATCTTCGCAAAAGCGTATTGATGCAATACTTTAGGTTCAAATTACTCAACTGGATGATATAAGAGATAATTAAAATTTAAACAGAATGTTTATGTAAGGTTTAAAATCCAAATTATTTATTACAAGTTGTCAAAAAAGAACAAGGATAACAAGAGGAAAGATATAAAGATAATCATAATCATAGTTGTAGTATTTGCTATAGCATTTATTTCTATTAGGACTCTATTGGCCGACTCTAATCCGTTTTATGTAGTGGCAAGTGGTAGCATGATCCCTGTGCTCAACATAAATGATTTGATAATAGTTTGGGAGAAAGACAATAGCACCTTTGCCAATGCCAATATAGGAGATATTATCGTTTTTAAAGCTCCGGATCCTGCGGAAGAAAATAAGACTATTGTACACCGGGTATCAGCTATCATTGAGAAAGGAAATAATTTGACAGGAAACGTGATCCTTTGTGCTCCTATTGCCATAAATGAAGTCATACAGGAAAAAACAATTCTGACAAAAGGAGATGCAAACGAATGTTCCATTCCTGGAATAGATTTTCCGATAACGGAGGAGAACTATGTAGGGAAAGTTATCTATACAATTCCACAAGTGGGTATCATACCTCAGGTTTTGAAACCGCCTGTAAACTATATTATAATGGCCATAATTGCTGGATTATTGATATATTCATTCATTCGTGGCGGTAAAAAGGATAAACAGGAAGAGGAGAAAGAAAAATTAAAAGATGAGTGAATCCAGTGCGATACCTTTAGAATTGGCTGTATTGATGTATAGGCAGGATGATCCAAACAAATGTACAGCATCGCGACTTGTTAAATTTAAGATGGCTAAGGAAGTAAGGAGAGTTCCCAACACATTTTTGGTACTCAACCCTTTCGCTGAAAAAATGGTTACCCCTAATGATATGAAAAAATTTAGAGGCATTTGCGCTATTGATTGCTCTTGGAAATTAGCAACACAGGTAATTAATAGATCAAAAAAATTCTTTAATAATAGAAAGCTTCCTGCCTTATTGGCCGGAAATCCTACCAATTATGCCAAATTAGGAATGCTTTCAACGGTTGAAGCCATATCCGCAGCATTGTATATTTTGAATTACAAAGAAATGTCTAGGGAAATCTTAAATAAATTTAAGTGGGGGCATACATTTTTGGATTTAAACTCCGAAATCTTGGAGGATTATTCTCGTGCACTAGGACAAGATGAGTTAATAACGATAGAAAAGGATTACTTTCCACAGATTTTCAACTCCTAACAACAAATTCTACGAAAAGTATAGCATTAAAAAGCGAATTACACTGGAAGGATAATTTCGTTAATACAAGTTAATTGAAAGATTCAAATATATTTTAATATAAAGTTTTTTGGACTTGGAAAAGAATGGTAATTTTATCTTCAACCACAAAGAATATCCAAAAAACGACTATTGGATAAGAAAGTTAATAACTTTAGAGTTTCATTTTTACTTGTGAGCTAGCGAGCAAGTTACTTCTGGCAATATATAACGAAGAGGAAACTCCTCCCTCATTACGGGCACCTGAATTAGCGATAATTAGAAGGAGACTTCTGGCAACGAAATAGAAAAGGATCCAGTTGAGATCAAAGGCAATGATGATTAGTAATCTGAGTGATTTCAATCTTGGAGTGAAACTGTCGACCTAGGTGGAGAAAGGCCAAACAGAGTTAGGAACCCGTACATACACTCAGGTAGGCTGCTTAGCTAAATCTTGCTTAAAACAAAAGGAGGGTTACTACTAGGACACATGTTATGGGATTCATAAGGGAAACTTTTCCATTTTGAATCCCATACTATTTATCTTCAGATAAATTTTGAAAATCTATTAATTCTAATTGTCACTACTGATAAATTGTAATATAGAATGGATGATAATTTAGACTGTCCAGTCTTTCTAACGGGTAACGAACATTCGAGGTTCTTATCAAAAAGATATGGGTATAAAGAGTGGATGATATCTAGATTTCTAAATTTTATTCCTTATCCTGAAAAGATGCTTGAGTATATCCATAATAGTAAAAACTTGCATTATTATGTAAGAGTAAATACCCTAAGAACTAATCCACAGGAACTAAAAAGGCGACTCGATGAGAAGGGATATCACTTAAGCGAGACAATTCTAAAAGAAGTATTTGAGATAAAGAACCCTGGGTTTGGCGGTATTCAAATTAAGGACACTGGGATTACAATTGATCATCAAAATAATGATGATAACAATAACAATAAGGTTGCTGTTACCATGCAAAAAGATTGTGATTTGCAGTCTAGCAAAGATAGTGACCTTGAGTCCAAACAGCCTAGTATAGGTTCAACGATTGAATATTTGAAAGGATACTATTACATTCAGGATTTGAGCTCTTGCATTGCAGTAGAGGAATTAGAAATTCATGCTGGATCCGATTTGGTTGTATTAGATATGGCTGCTGCACCTGGGGGCAAGACCACACATATCGCTCAAAAACTAAATAATAAGGGAGCAATTTTCGCATGTGAATTGAACTCCAACAGACTTGCATCTCTACTTTTTAACTTGTCACGATGTTTTGTACAAAATACAATTGTGCTTAATATTAAGGCAGAAGAGATAAACAACCTTGATTTACAGTTTGATAGGGTACTGCTTGATGCACCATGCACTTGTGAAGGGATTATCATGAAAGATGATACTAGAAAGAAAAGTCGTAATATGGTGGATCTGGAAACATGCAGTAACAGGCAGAAAAAAATGATTATGTCTGGTTTTAATGTTTTAAAACCAAACGGACTAATGATATATTGTACTTGTTCCTTTGCGCCTGAAGAAAATGAAATGATAATACAATATCTCTTAAGCAATCACAAAGATGCAAAACTCGAGCCATTAAATTATGGAATAAATGGTTTGACAAGCTTTTCAAAGTACCAATTCGACGAGAAAATGGTGTTTACCAAAAGGTTCTATCCTCATATCCATTCAACCAACGGATTTTTTATAGCAAAAATAAGGAAGAAATCGAACTACAATGACTTTTAGAAATTTGACTAATGTTGAAGAGACGATTTTAAAAAGGTCCTTTAATAATTGGGGAATTTTTGAAATTTTTGGAACACTAAGAATATTAATCCGAACCCTGGTTCTAGATGCCGTTATTAGTGATCAAGAGACAA
Organism: uncultured Nitrososphaeraceae archaeon; assembly: GCA_963850055.1. Lineage (GTDB taxonomy): Archaea > Thermoproteota > Nitrososphaeria > Nitrososphaerales > Nitrososphaeraceae > Nitrosocosmicus. The sequence continues at coordinate 55,356 of CAWKJS010000035.1, forward strand.
ACATTTCAAAACATGATGACACTTCAAACAAAATCCTACGACGCAATTCATGCAGCAATACTAGGAATAATGCAGTTGAAAAATATAACAGCAATAATCAAGGACAAGTTCATACCTTAACATTAGGATACTCAAATGGTATTGAATTTGCTGAGTCAGAAAAAAAAATAAAGAGAACAGAAGAAGTTTTCGTTCATTCCAACGAAAAATATGACGATATGCTTTTTAATAAATTACATCCAGTTATTATCGGTTTGAAAATCGGTACAATTAAGAATAAGAAATTTTCTCCCGGGTTAAATTTTGCCGAATTCGTAGTCAACCACAATAGAAATATGGATTATCCTCACGTTATCATCAATACTAAGGCTGAAAATCTAATAGTTTTTGGTAGGGATATAATGGGAAGTTCGATTCTTTCGTTTTTCAAAAATATAAAAGAAAATCAACAAGTTATAATATTAAACCAGAACAAGGAGGTTATTGGATTAGGTAAATCTAGATATTCGGGGAGCTTGATTATTCAACCTAATATAATAACGATAGATACTACTCAGGATATTGGTACATATTATTTAAAAAGTGAAAATAGATTATCTGAATCTATTGATAAAAATATTAACCATTTACTATAAATACGAACAACTAAAAAAATATTAAATTCTATTGATTATTTTCTGGCTTTTACTAGTACTAGGATTGCCACTCCTGCCATCATAGCTCCAAATATCAATATGACTTGTAGGGGAAAGCTACCAGAAGAAGTAGCCACACCCTGGGGTGCTACGGATGACACAGAGAGATATTCTTTACCTCCTGTTTGTTGAACTTGAGCGAATCCCCCTATCTGCATTTGTCCACTTGGAGGGGCTGTTAAACCATCAACTTCAACAGTTACCCCATCTATATCACCTGAAGCAGAAGTTTGTTTTACTGTATGTGTTCCTTCTCTGAAACTACTCTCACCCAAAGAATATATCGAAACTATCTTTGATCCTCCTTCTGTGACAGAAAACCCAAAGCTTGCTGCACCTGCTTGAGCACCAGTTGCGTCAAACAAAAAGTGCCAGTTATTCATTGACGATCCAAATTCTGCAAAATCCATAATAGGAGTTTCAAATGCAGGAGCTAAAGTTGTATTTTGAATTTTAGCAGCTACCTCTGGAGCTAGTTTTTCCAAACCTCCGATAGGATGATTAATGTCAATCTGACCATATTCTTCAGTATTTACTATCAATGGTTCTTCTAATGCAATACTTCTCCAATCTACATCCAAAATAGATGTAGAAGTTCCGTTTGATCCAGTTACAAGGTTAGTAATAATTGGATGCAATTCCACCTGGTACGAAACAGTTGAAGATGTAGGTCCTCCATTGAGGGTTGCTTTATAATCTAGTGTGGCGTTTTCAAATTTTACTAAACTTTGTTTTTGAGAAAGTAATTGATTGTTTATTTTATCCAAAATCTCAGATACACCATTACTGCTATCTGAAGAATTCAATGAAAATGAGATTGATGTTTTATTTCCATCTAAGATTTGTGACATAGTGCTATTCGCGGGATACTTTAAAGTAAGAATTCTATCCCCTGTATAGGAAGCATCCGCCGTATTTATTGCAGGCGAGACTCCTGCTTCCATTTGTATAGCATAGCTTTGATTAATAATCCCGCTAAAAAAAACAATAGTCAATAATACTATTACATAATCTAGAGACCTTAATTTCAATATTTTTGAATTCCATTTTCCCTGTTTATAAGCTTATTGAAATACCTTTACTTGAGGTGAATTCAAATTGAATACTGCATAATTAGAATTAAAAATTATATTTTATCTAGTCTAAAAGTAAAAAAATCATAACATAACAAAGAGAAAAAAAACAAATAATAAAAAAAGAAAAATATAGAACTGTAATATTGATTACCATTTTAGCTGGGGGAACAGGTTCTATTAAATTAGTTAGAGGAATGTATAAGGAATCAGAAAACATTACAATTATTTCAAATGTCGCAGATAACTTTTGGCATTATGGGCTCTACATTTGTCCAGATATCGATACGATCATCTATGGACTCAGTAATAATTTGGACAAAAAGAAGGGCTGGGGAGTCAAAGGAGATTCATTTAATTTCTTAAAATATATGAATACTCTTGGAACTGAAACATGGTTTAACCTCGGGGATAAAGATTTGACAACCCATGTTTTAAGAACTCAACTATTGAAAGAGGGGAGGAGTTTAACTGAAATCACGAAATTCTTTACCCACAAATATGGTCTATCACTACTCATAGCTCCTGCTTCTGATAATCATTATGAATCAAACATGGTGACTCAAGGCAACAAACAAATTCATTTACAAGAATACTGGATAAAATACAAAGGCTCGGTGCCGGTGTATGACATTATTTACAATAACATTGAAAAAGCCCGGATAACCTTACAAGCTCAAAAAGCACTTAAAGAATCAAGATTAATCTTATTTGCTCCCGGAAATCCAATCACCAGCATTGGGCCAATAATAAGCATACCTGGTATGAAAAACCTTTTGAAGAAGTTAAAAAATAAAATTGTTATGATTTCTCCCCTTATCTCTAATAGAGCAGTCAGTGGTCCATGTGAAATCTATATGAAGGTGAAGAATATCTCTCCTAATTTGAGGGGGTTAATTGACTTTTATTCAGAAATTGCTAATACAATGATCTTCGATAAACTTGATGAATCTGAAATTGAAAAAAAAATAAAAAACCATTATCCTGAAATAGACTTTTGTTATTCTGACATACTTATGACGAATTCAAGAAAAGAAACATCACTGGCGCGGTATATAATTTCTAATTTTTAAGAATAGAATAGGGTTATTTTTTGAGCAACACAAGAACGGCAATAATTATTCCTATAAAAAAATTTGAAAAGAGTAAGACACGGTTGAGTGGCTTTCTTAGTCAAAAACAAAGGGCCTGGCTTTGTCATCTTATGGTAAATGATTTGATTGAAAAAATGTCTGAGTTGGAAGAAAGTAATATGTTTTTGGTTACAAATGAAATTATTCCAATACCGGAAAAATCAAAAGAAAAGGTGGTAGTGTTATTTGAAGGTCGTAGCAGCGGAGTAAATGATGCTGTCAAAATTGCCGATTGTTATATAAAGAAAAACAAATTTGATAGCTCGATTGTGATCCCAATAGATATACCTCTGCTAGCGCTAAAAGATATAAAAGAGATCATTTCTTTTGCACGGGACTTTAAAGAGATTATTAGTATGGTTCCTTCAAATAGATTCGATGGGACCAACATATTGTTGAGAAAGCCACATTCGATAATAAATACGAGCTTCGATGATAACAGTTTTTTCAACCATTTTAAAAAAGCTCTTGATAATGGCATCTCGCTGAAAATATTTTACCACGAAAATTTGAAGGTGGATGTTGATACTATCGATGATGTGAAGCTGGCTTTGAAAAAATATCATCAAGCTAATTCTACTTTCAAAATGAGAGGCTTAGAACAAAAAGAAGTATACAAGAGTGAAAATAGATCGATGGAATATCTATTGAATATCTTTCAGAACAGGGATGAACTTGGTTATTAAGTACTACGGATTTCAATTAAGCGTTTTGTAGTGATTGCGCTTTAAGAAGAATGTAACTAGTTTGACATGAAAAATTCTTTCATTCAAGATATTTATTGATAGTATAACAATAATAACGTACTTGTTACATAATATCATTGCTATCATAGCCATTTCATTCATTATAGTTGGTGGTTTATGGGGTATTGGTAATTTATTAAATGCTCCTCAGGAAAAAAATATCCAAAAGTCAAATGATTCGATCCTATTAATAGCTCAAAATAATGCTTTTAACCAGACCAATCCAACTTTATATGTGAATTCAAGTCAACCTACCAGACTAATAATTCTTAATAAAGACTTTGTGAAACATGATTTCATTTCCGAGGAACTAGGCATCAATACTGCTTACTTGACAACAGAGCAAGATTTTGTTACAGGAATTGCAAGTAATAAAACAGGTAACTACACTTATTATTGTTCTTTTCATCCCGAAATGAAGGGAGAAATTGTTATAAAATGATCAAAAAATATGATGTAACATGAAATCACAAATATATATTAAAGAGCGATTTTCTACTTTATACTGTTTTAAACTCAGGATAATGTGAATTTCTGCTAAAATATTATTAAATAACCTTTTATCTTTTTACTTGCTAAGCGATTACTACATGTACAACCCTTCAGAGGATACTTATTTCATGGAGGATATTCTCGCAAATTATAGAGGTAAAATTGCCCTTGAGGTGGGTATTGGATCTGGATACTTGACTAGATTATTATGTACAAACTTTGAGTTTGTTGTCGGAACTGATATTGATGTTAATTCTATCATTTATGCTAAAAATAATACTCTGGCAAATATTAGTAACAAACTGTTGGTTTGTTCTGATTTGAGTCTACCATTAAAATGTAAATTTGATTTGATTATTAGCAATCCACCGTATTTACCAACGGAATTTGGTAGTCTTGATGATATTGCGGTTTATGGAGGAAAAAAAGGAATCGAATTGACTATTCGATTATTGAGATCAATTCAATTGCAACTTAGCGGAAGGGGGAAAATTGTGATAATGAGATCAACCTTATCAGATCTTAAAAAAATGGATGATTTCATTGATAAATTATTTTTAAACAACAAAATAATCGCAAAAAAAACATTCTTCTTTGAATCTTTAGAAATATTGGAACTCTCTGGCGTAAGAAATTGTTCTATGACTTGATTATCTGATGTAAAAAGAAAAGATATGTGATCAGAACCATAACAATAAAAAGAAAAACGCGAACACAAAAGGGATCAGTTGACTTTTGTTATGGATTTTGGGATCACTTTTTGATTAATGCTGCTGACCTTTGAGCGATTGCCTCTGCCATTTTTGATAATGATGATGATCCACCAAGATCGTATGTCAAAAACTTTCCCTCGTCAATCGTTTGTTCAGTGGCTTTGAAAATTGCTTCTGAAATATACTTCTCTCCTAAGTATTCGACCATCCAAGCACCTGACAATATTGTTGCCACTGGATTTACCTTGTCTTGTCTAGCATGCTTTGGAGCGCTTCCATGAGCAGGTTCAAACATTGCATATGTATCACCATAATTTCCAGAATAAACATTGCCGATTGACCCTACATGTCCTGATGCACATTCAGAGATTATATCCATAAATAAATTTGTACTAAGTAGTAAACTATTGTTGAATCTTTCTGGATTCTTGACTAGTTGTTGAGTCATGTTATCGATATAATATTCTTCGACTTCGATGTCTGGATATGTTTTGTTTGTTTCCACTACTGCATTCCAAAAAATCCCATCAGTTTCTTTTAAAATATTTCGTTTAGTTATTGCAAATATTTTTTTAAATCCTTTTTCTTTAGCTATTTCAAAGCCCTTTTTGACTACCCTTCTGCAACCCTTCCCAGTGGTTTTTCTAATTGCTATGGCCGAATCATCACTTGTCTTAAACTCAATACCCGCATACAGCCCTTCTGTTGATTCTCTTACACAAATAAAATTTAGCTGTAATTTCGAAATCTTGTATGTTTTGATCGGACGGATGTTTGCGTAAAGTTGAAATTTTTGTCTAATGCTTACGGCAACACTTCTGGGTGCATCAGGATTTGGGACTGTAGTGGTGGGACCTTTAAAACAGGCATCGGATGATTTCAGAGTATCCCAGACCTCATTTGAGATATAAGAATTACCTCCATTTTTTTCCCACCATTCAGAACCTGCTTCACATGTTATTAATTCAACGTTAGTATTACATGATTTTAAAACTTTAATCATCGCGCTAACTAATTCAGGACCAGTACCGTCACCATTTATTATAGCAGCTTTTTTATTGCTCAAATGAACTCAAAAAATGTTTGATTATATTCATATTTATTTTTTCAGTTACTTTGGGATAAAATCAATTCTCCCAAAAAAAGCATTGGAAAATGGTGGGAACTCGCTATTATTTACAATTTTAGTAAACTCTCCTTTATCTGAATAATACGAATACTGGATGTCATAATCGGCAAGTTCTAAGAGTACTATTTACATATTTGCCCGTAGAATTATCTACCAAATTAACAGTTTTATTATCATATGAATAGATTTTCATCAAATCAGGTAAGGACAAATGAACCGGTCTAATATATTGGACATGAAGAGTATCACCTATCGAATCAGTATGAATTGGTTTTAAACAATCTTTCCCCTCTACGAGTTGCTTGCCTACGTTGCCAGGGAACAAATATTGTTTATTATCTACAAATAATTGGACTCTTGGATAAACATTGTAACTATCCAATGAATGTGCTTTGAGGCAGACGCTCAATATTTCTGGAGGTGGAACAATCTGTGTAAATACAAGTCCAAATAATACAGCTACCCCTATGATTATCGGAGGCAAAAGTAAATCCTTTTTACCCATTTTTTGGAAAAAATTCTTTTTTGGGGTCCCCTCCTTTATCTTTCTCTTGGGCACAAATTCAGTATTCTTCTAACAATATAAATTCTTTAGAAATCCTGACAAAATACAATCACTTTTATCCTTATGACAAAAAATAAAAAAAATAAATGTAAAATAGTTTTTTAATAATAGTAGTTGTTGGACGTACATATTGATGGTGCAAGTAGAGGAAACCCTGGATTATCTGCCATAGGCATCATGATAAAAAGTGACGATAAAATAATAAAAGAACACTGTGAATTTATAGGTATCCGGACCAATAATCAAGCAGAATATGAAGCATTACGGCGAGCCCTTGAAATCTGTACAGACATGGATGGTGAGGTAAATATTCTATCAGATAGTGAATTATTGATAAATCAGAGAAACTTAAAGTACAGAATACGAAGTCAAGAACTAAAAATAATTTCCAGAGAAATTACAAATCTAGAAAAAAACTATGATAAGATTACATACAAACATATTCCTAGAATTAAAAATAGTCGTGCGGATTATCTTGCAAACAAAGCTCTCGATAAATACGTTGGTGCAAACTCAAAGAATTGACCATTATTAATCAGAAATTTGTCGCCGGTTATAAAACCAATATTTGTCATTTTCAATGTATAAACGTACCTAATACACAGTACACTTTGGAATCGAAAAATCAAATAATCGGTAGATAATATACAGATGCGTAGGCGGCTATGAGGAATCAGAGTTATCACGTATTCAATATGAAGAAAAGGCATTTGACTGAGCCGCCAAAACATTGTATTTAAAGAGCGTTTATTTTCTTTACGATTGTAAGGACATCTTCATCAATAATTTTGTGTTCTAGCCCTACCTTTTGACCTCCAAATTTTACGCTTTTGCCCCATACCTGAGCGAACTTAAAGTCTCTGACCATGTTTCTATGAATCTTGTTACAAATATTCTGGACAGTACTATTCCTAGGCATTATTAGAGGCTCTTCCAAATCTGCATCTTGTCCTTTGGGTTTCATGTATATTCGAACAAAGTCTAATTTATTGTAGATTTCCCGTTTAAGAAGTTGTATATTCTTGTTTGTGTCTGCCGACACGGCTGTATATGGAATTTTAAGCTTAGAAGTTGCCATCTTGAGATATTCTGTATCAACCAAATCGATTTTATTTATAACTGCTAACGAAGGGATGTAAACTCGATTCCCAGATAAAACATCTATCAACTGGTCAATCGTAAGACCTCTTTCTCGTATGGTTATACGACCGTTGTGGATACCGTTTATTCGCATCACATTTCTGATAAAGTTTTCATCAGCTTGTATTGGAACCTGAATATTTACCGAAATACCTCCTGTGACAGTCTTTTCTACAATAATATCAGGAGGCTTTTCATCAACCTTCACTCCTATTTCCGATAGTTCCTTTTTTATTACCTCAAGATGGTTGATCTGGAATACATCTAGGATAATTAAAACTAAATCTGCATTTCTGGCAACAGATAATACTCTTTTTCCCAAACCTTTGCCCGCAGCTGCACCTTCAATTATACCTGGTAAATCCAAAATCTGGATCCGTGCGCCATTATAGTCTAACATACCTGGCACAGCAGTTAATGTAGTAAATGAGTACGCTGCTGTTTTAGATTTTGCGTTTGTTAATGCATTCAATAAAGTGGATTTCCCTACACTGGGAAATCCTATCAAGACGACAGTGCCATCTCCGGCTTTTCTAACGTCAAAGCCCGCACTACCGCCTCCAGTAGCGACGGTCTTTCCATGGGTATTTTCTTCTTGTTCTTTCTTTAACTTTGCTATCTTGGCCTTTAGAATGCCTACGTGGAACTCTGTTGCTTTATTTATCTGAGTTTTGTGTATCTCATCTTGAATGGCCTGGATTTTTTCTGGTATTCCCATGGGTTTTAATATTCGTTTATAAAAATAACAATAAAAATTTTGTTAATAGTGGCTTAATTGCCCCTCCTTTGTTATTTCAATACCATGAAAAATTTCAAACCGTATACTATTGCAACGGTGGTAATGAACCCTAGCATCCCTAACCATGGCAATGCCGGAATCTTGGGGGTTTTTATTTTTATTTGATGATCTTCTACAATATTTGTGATGTAATCCTTGACAATCGAATGCCATAATTGATATTCGATACGGTGTTTTTTTAAGATGGTCTCAATTTCATATACTACAGGAACTCTCACTGATTTTATATGTTGTAAATAATTTCTAGAGATTTCGACCTCCGCATGGATTCCAATCAAACCTTGATTAAAATCTAGGAGTCTTACATGCATTTCCCATGGTTTTTTTAGTTTTTTTGAGAACCCACTACCAATTTGAGTAGGCTTTTTATGTTCAAATTTTACCATTTTAAATCCTTCAGAAACTAGTGTATTGACAATTTCATCTTTTCTTATTTTAACCATCAAAAATAAATGATCTAGCTCTACCTCTTCTCTTTTAATAAGATTCTGAATCCCTTGTAGAAGATTCATTCTTCTAGGATATAATGTAGAAAATTCAGCCATTAACAGTTTTCTCCAATTACAATTACTATAATATTGTCTGACTATTTATAATTTAAAAGATTAAAACTTTTCAAATATATGATGGAGCTATTCTCTTTGAAAGTCCTCGTACATAAATGTCAAATTTGCTATCCATGTTCAGGGTATCGCTAGAGACAGGATTGTCAGACATCTTAATATTTAATCCCCTTATTATTATGACTGGTGTCGATGCGTCAGATTCTCCCATTATCATCGTCCCGATGGAAGCCAGACAATCTGCAAGATTTTGAGATGTATATTTTAGAACATTTCCAAAAAGATCAAAAGTCCCTTTCAGATCTATTACTGGTTCAAACCCACAGCAAGCTAATGCAATGCCTACTGTACCTTTTCTCATAGGTAAGATTCTACTATCTGACAATACAATTCCTACCCTTTTCCAAGAATTTATCAAAAATTTCAGTTTGAGGATCTCTATGGAGTGGTACGGATATTTTGGATACAAAACAACACTACCATTGGGTACATTTGACTTATCAATGCCTGCATTGGGAGCCAAAACTTTATGAACGGCTGTTAGGACAAAGCCGTATAATCCACCAAAAATTTCATCAGACTCCCTGAGTATTAGTTCCATTATTTTTGGATCTATGTGATAAAATTTGGATGCTTGAATAGCCTGACTACTTGGTTTTATCCCAGTTAATTTCTTGATTCTACCTTCACTTATCGAGAGATATTTGCTTGATATAACCAGCACATCGTTATCTTCGATGTTTATTTTTTCCATGTTCTTGCTAATTTTATCATACATATCAAATTCTGATGATTCTCTATCTAGGTGGATGGGGATAACTTCCAAATTATGGTATTTCTCAAACCAACCTATATAATTAATTTTATCATGATGGACTTCAAATTCTTTTTAAACTAAATTCAAAAAGTATTAATCTTTAGCAGTCATATTTAATCATATTACTATGGGAATGACATTAACCGAAAAAATCCTATCTCATTCCTCAAATTCAAAAACGGTTACTCCTGGAGACATCATCTTTTCCAACGTTGATAAAGCCATGATTCATGATGTTTCAGGTCCTGGAGTTATCAAGGTGTTTAAGGAATTGGAAAAAAAGGGCCATAAATTGGAAAGATTGTGGGACCCTGACAGAGTATGGATTTCTGAAGATCACTTTGTTCCAGCCTCTGATAGAATTTCTGCTGACAATGTTATACAATTAACAAAATGGGCTCAAAAATATGGTATTAAGAAACATTTCAAGTATGGAATGGGACAATATGGCATTTGTCATACGATTTCTCATGAAGAGGGGTTAGTGTTACCTGGAGAAGTTTATGTTGGTGGAGATTCGCATACTAATACTACAGGTGCAATTGGTGCTTTTAGTGCAGGGCTTGGTCATACAGATATTGCGTATGTTTTAAAACATGGTAAAATATGGTTTAAGGTACCCGAAACTATATTATTTAAGGTAACAGGAAAAAAACCAGATTATATTATGGCCAAAGATATTATCTTGAATATTATCTCTGATATAGGGACCGATGGTGCAAATTATAAAGCGATGCAATTTAGTGGTAGTGTTATAGATGGTATGGAAATGGAGGAAAGGTTTACTTTAACTAATATGACTACTGAGGCAGGTGCAAAAAACGGAATTATTGAACCAGATAGCACTACTGTGGATTATTTAAGGACAAGACTCGGGGCATTAAACTTTAATCTAATTAAAGGAGATCCAAATGCCGAATTTAGTGAAATATTTGATTATGATTGCCAAAAAATGGAGCCTTCTGTGGCAAAACCGTACTCGCCGGAGAATGTTGTCCCAGTAAGAGAGGTTCAAGGCACAGAAATAGACAAAGCGTATATAGGATCTTGTACTGGTGCAAAGCTTTCTGACCTCAGATCTGCAGCCAAGATCTTGGAAGGAAAAAAAGTTAAAGTACAAACTGAGGTACTCCCTGCTGCTCAATCAATCTATATGAAGGCTATTAAAGAAGGCTTGGTTACCATTTTTATGGAGTCTGGAGCAGTTATTGGTCCACCTACATGTGGAGCTTGTTGTGGTGCTCATATGGGTGTTTTAGGTAAAGATGAAATTTGTGCAAGTACAACTAACAGAAATTTTCCAGGTAGAATGGGAGATTTAACGTCTCAAACATATCTTGCCTCCCCGATGGTTGTAGCTGCGTCAGCGATTACCGGAAAATTAACGGACCCGAGAGATTTATGATGGTTTTAAAAGGTATTGTGCATAAATACAATAGGCCGAATATAGACACGGATGTTATCATTCCAGGTCCGTATCTAAAAATTCATGATCATGACGAACTTGCAAAACATGCCATGGAAGGATTGGATACTAATTTTATCAACAAAGTTTCAAAAGGTGATTTTCTCTTGGTGGGTCATAATTTTGGGTGTGGATCAAGTCGAGAACATGCTCCAATTGCTCTATCAAAAACGGGTATTAAAGCTATTTTGTCTCCATCTTTTGCAAGAATCTTCTACAGAAATTCTATAGATGGTGGTTATTTACTACCAATTGAAATTGAAGAAAATATTTTAGAAAAAATAGACGATAAGGATGAAATAGAAATTGATTTAGACGCAAACACCATTTTAAACGTTACTAAAAAAGAATCATATTTAATCAAACCATTTAGTAAAATAATTTCTGATATCATAGAGGCCGGTGGGCTTTTTAACTATAAAATCCCTTGAAAATATCACGGCATTCAATTAAAAGATGAATGCTTAATATTTTTTACAAAATTCAATGAAGCTAGTCGGGATGTATTTTACTAAGGTAGGAATTTGATGATTGCAATATGTTTCCAGGATCTAAGGTACTCAAAATCTAATTTATTTTGAGAATGATAAAACATAATCTGTTCCTTTCTTTCTACGTCTATAACATCAAAGTTAGAGTAGTAGACTACGAGCTCAAATAAATCCAACTCTTCGAATCGTTTTACATGGGCCATCTGTATATTTCCGTGTCTAAAACATATTGAGTGTGCCAAGGCACATGCAAATTCAATATTCTTTCCCTTGAAATTTTCGATTACAATATTCGAGGATATCGTTTCAAGCAATTCGATTCTATTTGATTGATGGCTAATATTGTAATTATTTTGCATGGTTTCGCCTACTATCTTGTTCTCAAATAATACTTTTATTTCGCATTTATTAAAAAACGATTCCATCAGATATTGCTGACTCCTCTCATTAAAAAATAATGCCGTCTCCCGGTCATTTATCTTGTGGAATTATTTACTAGTTTTTTGACTAGTCTTTTGACCTTAATATGAAATAGCTTTAATGCAAGAAAAAAATATTTTACATGAATAATCGCACCAAAAAACCAGTTCTACTCGATTTGAGTGAAATTTCTTAATTTTTATTTGTCACGAGTAGGTTCCAGTTAAGTCTCTATATACCTCAATTGCGCTTTCTATATTATTATTAATAATCGAATGAAATACTTTTCCACTTAAAGAATAACTAACCAAAAAAGGTTCATTTGTTATAATACGCAATCCATTCCCAGAGAACTGGACACCACCGGTGTTTTTCGGCTCGTCAAGCAGATTAGTTGGAATTACCGCAGTATCGTTAATAGGAAATGTATATAGTGTTCCAAATTGTACGGGTAGTTTCAAGCTATTATTTATAGTCAATATATTCAACGATTGTATTTGTACAGGTTTGCTCGAAGTAAAAGTCAATACTCCTGAATAAGTAGTGCTTTCATTTTTGATTGGGAAAATAAAAAATGATTGTTCAAGCCCTGAATTGTGGAAGACATTGGGATTTGAGGATACTGTTCCACTAAAAGAAACATCCTGAGACCCTTGACTGGTATTATTTATGCTAATTGTGGCTAAAACAGAAAGTGAAAAACCTGGTATTATACAAATAAAAGAAATTACTAATAGTACAATTAGAGTGTGCTTTGGCATTCTTAAAAAAGAACTGCATTGGAACTTGGTGCTGTTATAGATTGATACATTGATCATTAGACTAATTAAATATTTGATTCTCTGGTTGATAATTAAAACTATTAGAATTTATTGAGTTAAATCAACAATGCTTTTCTGAATTACTTGCTTAGCTTCTTTTGAAATACTATAACAATCAAGTATTTTTTTTGGGTTCATAATAAGCCGTTTCCTGAATTCAGGTTCCCTGGCTGCCTTAAGTAAAATCTCGCTTATAACTTCAGCTTCTAGATTGATAGAACTCAAGTAGTTCCTCAAGAGGATTTGTAATATATAAACTTTTGCTATTCCAATCTGCATTTTATGAACCATTATTCCATCTATGCCGTTTGATTAAGTATTTTTATCATGTCAATCCAATAATTAAAATAATATCTTTTAGAAATGATGAATGTAAATTCTTATTGAAAAATACATCTCAATTATTATTGAAATCTCGAAAAAAATGGAATACGATGGGTACGTCTAGAATCCAGCCAGTAGAACAAACTTTAGAAAAAGTAAATTCCTTGATTCATAAAATTGGGATTACAAGAATTGCAGATATTACAAATATGGATAGGCTTAAAATACCTAATTTTTCAGCCGTATTACCAGGAACTGAGGATTACATTTGGGTATATAGCGGGAAGGGTCCAACGAAAAACCATGCAAGGGCTAGTGTTATTATGGAAAGCATTGAAAGGTTTTCATCATTACCTGCAAATTTCGACGGAAAAATTCAAAGGGGCACTTTTAAAGAATTATCTCAAAGTTATACTGTTCTAAAATATGATGAAGTAGTGGAACCCGTTTCATTCCACCTAAATGAAGAAATGATAATGGACTATTGTATCGGTTATGATTTATTAAATAACACAGAAGTGTTGGTGCCTGCGCCATTAACAATTTTCAGATATACTCCGACGCCTCCATCAATAAATCCTTACTCCTTCTTCCATACAAATGGATTGGCATCTGGGAATGTAATCGAAGAAGCAATTTGTCATGCCCTATGCGAAGTTGTAGAAAGGGATGCAGTGAGTTTGGCGGAATTCACTTCTAGTGCATTTCAGTATCATATATTAAAAACTGTTGAAAATTCACTTGTAAAAAGGGGTTTTCAGGTAAAGTCATTTGATTCAAAGAATTTTATGGATGATGATTCTATTTATCCAGAAATTGATCTGAACAGTATCGAACACGTTCCTATTAAGAGAGTCATCAATAGGTTTAGAAGTTCTCAAATACCATTGAAAGTAAAGGATATTACTTCTGACCTTGGAATTCCAACTTTCATAGCAAGTAGTGCCGAGTGGGTTAATCATGAGTATGGATATTTGGTAGAAGGACATGGAACTCATCCGGATGCACGAATTGCACTGATGAGGGCTGTAACAGAAGTATCCCAATCAAGAGCAGCTAATATTCAAGGCTCGAGGGATGATCTAAGAAAGATGAAATATGATCCTGAAAATAGTGATGAAAACAGATCATGGCAATTCATAAAGTCTAAAGAAAAGAAATCATTTTCAGATGTTCATACATTTACCTATAATGATATATTAGATGACATAAAACTTATACTGAGCAGTTTAAAAACAAGAGGTCTAAAGAAAGCTATCGTGGTAAACTTGACCAATTCAAAATTAAAGATACCAGTTATTAGGGTCATTGTCCCTGGATTGGAGACATTCAAAATAAATAAAGCAGTTATCGGTCAAAGAGCCCAAGAAAGTGTTAAAAAATGGTTAGGTCCAAACCTGTAATATTTTTAGGACCGTCTCTATCAAGGGAAAAAGCAATAAAAATTCTAGACGCGGATTACAGATTACCAGCTAAAAAAGGGGACCTGCTTCAGTTGATACTAAAAGAAGTTGATATTGTTGGATTAGTTGACGGATATTTTCTTCAGGATTACCCCCCCACACCAATTGAGGTATATAATTTAGTCAGAAAAAGGAATGTGAAGGTTTTTGGATCATCAAGTTTGGGTGCACTTCGGGCAGTCGAACTTGAGAAATACGGAATGATAGGAATAGGAAAAATTTTTAGACTTTTTAGGGAAGGAATATTGGAATCTGATGATGAAGTAGCTGTGACGTTTACGGATTATACCAATTACAAATCAGAAGCACTGATAGATATTAGATACAATTTATTTTTGGCTCAAAAATACAAGATCATAGACAATAGAACCGGAAGGTCGATCCTTAAAGTATCAAAACAGACATATTTTCCTTATAGGACATACGAAGATATTTTGGACAAAAGTAAATTAAAGTATCCTGAAATCAATTCTCAGATTGAAAGTTTTAGAGGTTATATATTGAATAATAAAAAGAGTTTGAAGGAAATAGATGCTGTACGATTATTAAAACACATCAAAAGTATCTATGAACCTTGACATCAATAAAGTTAATTTTATATTCGCTACAATTTATCTAACAGTACTACTCATGGATAATATGTTGACCAATTTTTTTCATAGTATTGATTCACGTTTCATTTACATAGTATTTTTCTATTTTTCAGCATTTATGATGCTGTATATAACAATGTTTGGAATGTATTGGAGTTGGGTGGAATATGATAAAACCGGTGCGTTAAATATAGGCGATATAATAGTAAAGAACGATTTAATCTTTGATGGATCTGGCAAATTGGTTACTTATCTTGCAATTTTCTCGGTTATCACATGGTTTTGTGTTACCAAAATCGGTTATAGCAGAGTACAGAATACACCTAAAATAGTTCGATCTGTATTATCTATATTGTCCATTATCTTGATAGTCGTTGCAGCTTACGAATTTACTTATAATTTTACGGTGTGGGGAGCTTTGATTACTGTACATACAATCAATAATTCTTTGAATTTTGATGAAATCAATATAAGTTATCCTAACCCTGAAACACCTTGGAATTTAGTCTTCGCAACTAAGATGACTCTTGCGGCTCTTATAATTTCTTGTCATGCTTTTTATATTATTCAAAGATCGGACAAGAAATCATCTATTTACGTGAAAGAACCGTCCTGAAGTACGTATTCCTTTCCCCTCTCCTTTCCCCCTCCTTTCCCCTCTCCTTTCCCCTCTCCTTTCCCCTCTCCTGAAACTCCTCCCTTGGTCGCATGTAATATAAAACCCGGATTCTATAAAAAAAAATTAAAATTTATGAACTTGAGAAATCAAAAGTATTTGGATAGTACTATCCCCAGAATACTAGAACTGCTTGACCTGTACTAATTTCAATATTTTGATACTTGGTATCGTTCTGAGTTGTTTCTTGAATGATGTATTACCACGTGTCACTTAAGAAAATCACAAGATTTTTTATGATGATTACAAAACTATTGATAGTGAAAATCGGCGTAATCTCAGATACCCACGATGATATTGAAAATACTGAAAAAGCAATAAATATTTTTAACTTGATGAAGGTAAATCATGTTTTTCATGCAGGTGATTACGTTTATCCCGGGATGATCAGTTTATTCAAGAAATTAGACAAAGAAACAAAATTTTATGGGGTTCGAGGGAATAATGATGGGGAATTAATGGGTATCACAAGACAGTTCGCCGAAATTGAAAATGCTCTATTTCTAAACGAATTTGGAAAACTCTTAATTTCATCAAAAAAAATAGGATTATATCATGGAACAAACTCTGACTTGTCAGAATCCTTGGTGGATAGTCAATTATTCGACATTTTGATACTCGGACATACCCATGTCAAAAGAATTGATAAAATGGGAAAAACACTTGTGTTGAACCCCGGACCTTTGAACAGAAATTTCTTTTCTAAAAAAACTACTGACGATCCTTGT
Organism: uncultured Nitrososphaeraceae archaeon; assembly: GCA_963850055.1. Lineage (GTDB taxonomy): Archaea > Thermoproteota > Nitrososphaeria > Nitrososphaerales > Nitrososphaeraceae > Nitrosocosmicus. Next base: position 72,202 of record CAWKJS010000035.1, read on the forward strand.
GTAATCATCTATGATGAAAAGCGTAAATTGGCCGAATTTATAAACGTTAATAGTACCAAGAACACAGAGTATGACTTTGGAAAATGATTTGAACTTTGCAATTTGATTTCATATATAGAAGCTTAAATGAGTTCTCCAGAGTCGATTCGTAGTACAAAAGCAAGAACAACAACAAGAAAAAAAATATTTGTTGATACTGGTTATTTTTACGATTTAATCACTCAAGGTAAATAATATATAAAATCATTGACATGTACTATGTACCATGTTATCACATGAACCGAGGGAATAAGTGGAATTGAACGAAACAAGTTCGGATAAAAACAGTAGCATTGATAATACTGTAAAAGTAAATAATGATCAAACTCCTCAAGTTGGAAATCAAACTAGTCATGATATTAAATCTAATGAGGATATTTTGGATGAGACACTTACTGATAAAGGTCCAGCGATTCTTAATGAAGAAAATCTCACCAGTGTTGGTCTGAAGACAAGGTTAACTTCAAATTATTTTTGCTTCGATTGCGGAGCGGTGTTGACTACCATAGAAGACAAAAAACAACATGCACTAATAGAAATTGAAAGAAAGAATCGAAATGATTTAGAGAATAGTGATTAACTAAGGATTAAAGGAATGAAGCAAATACTGTAATACTCTATTGTTTTTGTTCAAAGAAATATTTAGGGACTAGGCCCAGCTTTTTTGATTGTTATGACGCATTAAGTATCATTCTGTTCATATCTTTGAATATCTATAACTACTTTATCTCCAACCTTGATCTTTAGGTCGTCATATTCTTTCATGGTTACCTTGAAAGTAGGGGCATCGCTTACTGCGCCTCCACCAAACATATTAGAGATATTTGACATGGCTTTAGGCAGATTCTTCATAAGGTCCTCTGGAGAAGTAAAAGCCATTACATTGGAACCAAAAGGATTCATTTGCTTATCACCAGATTTTAAATATTCATTTGGATCTTTGAATGATACGTATATATAAGGAGAACCATCTGTGGATGCTTCAATTTTAGCAACTATGAATTCTTTTTTCATTTATACTTATTAGTGTTAATCGATATAATAAATATTTAATTCTAAAAAATTAAGAGATTTTATATATACTTCCACTTTCTAAGGAAACGATGTATATATCTCCGTCTGGACCTGTTTGTATGTCAGTAATGCTACCAAACCCTGTTCCTAAAATATAATTATTTAATTCTTCCTCTGAATCAATAACAGCGTCCTGTATTTCCAATCCGTCTCTTTGGTCATTTAATTTAAAAAAATACAGGTTACCGTTATTATTATCTCCTACTAAAATATTGTTAGTGTAGTCTGATCCTAGGTTAGTACTGTTGATGAATTCTAAGTCTGTGACCGCGGGGGGCTCAAGCCAACTTATTTCTGGGTCTGAATAATTAGAATTGGGTGAAAGGAACACGAGATCTTCTATTTCGCCAGTTGATGGAGCTGGACCCATTATTGATCTCCAACCGCTATTAAATCCCGGCTCAACCAGATTTATTTCATCAGAAAAGGAGGGGCCATTCTCTGTGTCCCAAACTTCTCCAGTAATCGGATCTACCGCAAGACCAAAAGAATTTCTAATACCATATGCAAAAGTTTTATCAATATTTGAAACATCGCTTCCTACAAAGGGATTATCGACAGGTGCAGAACCTGAATGTGGATCAATCCTATAAATAGAACCAGTATAGTCCGGATCTCCTCCATTCTCAAAATTCTGTAATTTAGTTCTGTGGTTCAAATCTCCTATTATAGCGTAAAGATAGTTGTCTTTGCCTAGAGTTATCTTGCCACCATTGTGATTTGGTCCAGGTATGGCCGGCAAATCTAAGATCAACTTTTGATTAATAAGTTCAGTACCATCCCATTCAAAACTGTATACTCTATTACGCAAATTCTCATTGGGGTCTGTCACGGTTTGATCAACGTCGTTTTCAGTAACATAAAAGAAAACTATTGTAGTGTTATTTTCTTTCATTACATCCACTCCTAATAAACCGCGTTCACTTTCAAAATTGACGTCAAATTGCTTTAACGGAGTATCCTGTAATATGCCATCTGAAATTAATTTTACGTTACCTTTTTTTTCTATTACTATGATATTCTTCCCAGAATCATCAAGGAATGCCATTCCTGTAGGAGATGTAAAATCACTGTAGACTGGTTGCAAACTGAGGTTCGGATCTTTAAGAGTCTGAGCACTAGTCAATCCAATATCAAATGACTTGGACTGAGTAATCAATAAAATCAACAAGCAGGTCCACACGGTCAATAGGCCAGTATAGCATAAAGACGTAAGTTTAAAAGCCATCAGGATAATATTTAGAGCATTTGTTATAAATTAGTATTATTTTTAATTCAAAATCCTAGAGTCCGGTTATTCATGAATCCTTTACTTTAGTGATTTTGAACTCAGATATATCATCTAGGTTTTTGGTCTTAACGCTTCTATGGGGCTAACCTTTGATGCCTTCCAAGCGGGCAATAATCCTGCTATCACACTTAGGACAACAGAGATTATCCACACGGTAATCATATCGCTCATAAAAAAAAGGGGGATTAGTGGAGGATCGCCTTCATTTCTGGGGGTAGCTTGTGACAGTGCATAACCACCACCTATACCTCCAATTAAGCCCAGTGTTGCACCCAGCATACCTATAATCAAAGCTTCAAAAACAAACATTGTTAAAATGTTAGAACTTTGTGCACCTATTGCTTTTAATGTACCTATTTCTCTGATTCTTTCAATCACGGAAGTATATAATGTGGTAATTATACCTACTGCACCAACAATTAATGATATAATAGCTATGCTCAACAAGAAAGATGTAATCCCGCCTGTAAATTGCTCAATGGTCTTGAGTATGGCTTTTACTGTTGTTACTCCTATATCATTTCCATACAATTTCTTGATTTCGCTTTCAACAACATCAACTAATTCATTAGATGATGCAACTACAAATAAAGAGTCATACTTGCCTGATTTTTGAAAAAGGGAATCGCCAGCATCCAAGTTAATGACTGCTGCGTTGTCTATTGTTGGATTGCCTGTCGATTCCATTATTGCGGTAACCAAAAAATTCTTCGATATTGTATCTTGTTTTCCAGTTGTGTCATCAATAAATGAATATTCTAATTCTATTGTTTCACCCAAAGTTACAAATGGATTGTCTTCTCCGGGAGGTTTGGCAATATTTTCTGATATTACAATTGCAGATGGATCATTTTGTTTTATTTGAGAACCCTCCTGTAAACCAAGAGTCGGTGCAATTACAAATAATTTATTTGGATCTATGGATAGTGCTGCATTTGTTTTTTCTTCGCCCTTAGATTTGATCAATACCTGAGACTGATAAGATGGTATAACTTCTTCGATAAAGGGCAATGAATCAATTCTGTTTATGACTGCTGCATTTAATGTAATCTTGGAATCCGTAGAGCCTCCTCCTCCACCTCCTCCTCCACTACCGGAGCCGACAGTACCTGAGCCCTGTTCTTGACCACTTGTAACAAATAAAATGTTAGGAGCTAAATTGCTAAACTGTTTATTAAAGAATTCAGTAAATCCTGCCCCTACACCATTTACTGCAACTAGTAGACTGGTTCCCGCCATAACCATTAGAATGGTTAGAAGAGATCTGATTTTTCTCTCTTTCAGTGCCTGAAATGATAGAACAAATATTTCCTTAATGTCCATAGATACTATCCCAACTAACTACTCGTTCATAATTAGATCCAAACCTTATTTGTGGTGCTGAACTACCGGGACAGCATAGCAAAATTTTCATAAAGTATATCATCAAGAAAAAAGTGGTATTTAAGATTAAACTGAAATTAAACTGATACAATAGTCGGATCCTATCTTTAATTGAAGTGTATTTATAAATTTGATGATTCTTTCCTCTCATCATATTTTGTATCACTAGAGCTTTTATCCGTGTTATCGTAATCATCACAATAATTGCTATTATATATAACAAAATAGACTTAAAGTTATCTAAGATATAATAGTAAAATATAGATTTGCTTAGCTACATGGCTGAATTAAGGAGAAAAATATTCATGTAACTATATTTTCTTCCCGTTCTATTTCCCCATCCTTGAGATATATTATTCGATCGGTTTTAATTGCCAGCTCAGGATTATGCGTGACCATTATTATGGTCCTATCATACTTATTAGACAACATCTTGAGCAAATTAAATACTTCATTACCCGTTTTAGTATCTAAGTTACCAGTAGGTTCATCGGCCAAAATTATGGAGGGATTATTCATTAGTGCTCTAGCAATTGCAACTCGCTGTTGTTGACCCCCACTCAAATTGAATGGCTTGTAGCTGCCTTTGTCCTCAATTCCAAGCAATCCCATGATTTTAAAAGCTCTTTCCAATCGCTCCTTTTTATTTAATCCTGATATTATACATGGAATTTCAATGTTCTTTAAAACAGAAGCCCTGTTTATTAAATTATAAGACTGAAAAATGAATCCAATCGCATTGTTTCTTAAATAAGCAAGATCATGATCATTTAAAGAAAATACATCTACACCATTGATATAAATATCTCCAGTTGTCGGTCGATCTAAAGTCCCTAGTATATTTAGAAGTGTAGATTTACCACTACCTGAGGGACCTACAATAGCCACAAATTCTCCCTTTTTAACATCAAAATCGATATTTTTTAGTATCGGTGTTTCTCCGGCTGTCGAATCATAACTTTTATAAATTCGATCGACTTTAAGGATTGGATCAGGAGAAGGAGATGAAGACGCCATTTAAGATTTCAATTCTATATTATTACTCATCTAGCTATATAAAAATTGAAAACAGTTATAGAATTGTCAAAAGATCTTTATACTGAATTATTCCCATTCCAAATACTATGGTTTTCAGATGCGAAACCAAATGTAGTACTTTTCTCTGTTGGCAGAGGGATAAATCATCACAGTCCAATTAATTGAATAAATAAAACAATTCATTTCTATAGATCCAACCTGACCTGAGCCTATATTATACACATTAGATAGATGGATAGATAATAATTGTATGGATCTTACAATAAACCAAATTGGTCATTTTTACTCTTTGATAGGAATTTAAGGTGTCTGCATTTCATTTCTTGATTCAAATCAAGACTAGTTCTGTGAAGAGCTGCCCAGATTCGACTATCGCTTTAAAGCAATAGTCAAAATTTAAATATTGTATAGTAGAATATAATATAATATTCTTATGAAAAAAACTAATTTAATAATATTGTCTACTTTTATTATAGGGGGGGTATTATTAAATTTCGAAAATAGAGACATTTTGTCCTATGCCCAGGAGAATGTTGACAGAAACATAATACCGTTGCTTATTCCTCCGTATCAGATGATTAAAGATCTTGGGTCATCAGATTTAAATAAGATTAATGTCACTTATGTCAATAATATTCCATAAGAAATAGATAGTTTATGGTACCACATAAATTTCTAAATTAATAATATAGAAATATTTATCAAAATCCATTAATATGTAAATCTAATAATTCAATTAGACATATGAATCGTGGATTGAATTTTTATGCTATTATACTTGTGACAATAGCTACTCTAGTTTTTTCTGTTAATGAATTTGGAGTGGTTCATGCAACTACTGGTATTGATCTAGGCAATAATCCCGCTCAATCTAATCAAGTACCTGATTTAAAATCCGATCCAACTGACAACGATGACAACAATAACGACAAGAGCAGCAATAACAATAACGATGACAACAATAACGACAAGAGCAGCAATAACAATAACAATAACAATAACAATAACAACAATAACGATGACAACAATAACGACAAGAGCAGTAGCAGTAGCAGTAGCATTACTACCACCACCACCACCACCCACCACCCCCACCACCACCAACAGCAAGGACGATGTGCCTATGGCTTTGCCGTTTGGTTCGAGTATGGCCGATGAATCCGATGATGAGAAGGATTATTCCAGTGTAATCCCTTTCCCATGATTTTAGAAATATCTGTTTAAAATGTTAGTCGATTCTGTGTTTTATTCTTTCATTACAGGACTATTTGATCCTATGAATTCGCCATGTCCCAAATATTCAGAAAATACTATGCCATTTTCCATAATTATTTTTCCCCTCGATATGGTTGTGATGGGCCAGCCTTGCAATTTAACCCCATCATATATTGTGTAGTCAGAGGAAGATTGCAAGAGGTCTGGGGTTACTTTTTGTACCAAATCTACATCTATAATGACTAGATCTGCATCTGAACCCTTTTGTATAGTGCCTTTTTTAGGAAACATTCCAAATATCTTTGAAGTATTGTAACTGGTTAATTCCACCATGCGCTGTATTGGCAGCTGCCTTAGATTTACTCCATAATGAAGCAAGACGGGTAACATGGTAGCCACTCCAGGAAACCCTGCTAATGCTGTCCAGATATCATTATTTTCCCCGGACTTTAAACTCAAAGTATTTGCAACATGATCAGTTCCTATAGTATCAATTACGCCGTTTTTTATAGCACTCCATAAACTAGCTATGTCACTCTTGGAGCGTAAAGGTGGTACAACCTTGCCCCTAAGATCACCAAAATCAACTGAGTGAGTCAAATAATGTGGACAGGTTTCAATATAGGCATTACAACCTCCAATTTGCCGTTCATATAGTATAGCATCCAATGCACCATTTGATCCTATATGAACAAAGTAAATATTGGATCCAAATTGTCTGGCCATATTCATTATCTTTTTTATGGCGATTACTTCGCTCTCGGAAGGTCTACATTTAGACCATAAGTCTAGCGGGTTATCCTTGGTAGGGTTTGCTGGATTATTTTTTACATTTTCTGAACTCGTATCTAAAGCACCGCTTTCTCTTCTTGACTTTTCTAGCTTCTTTTCCTCAATGAGATTCGCACACGTATTATGGTCTTCTGCGTGCACGAGAACAACTGAGTTCTTAAATGTTGAAGATTTGCCGACTACGCTATTACAGAGTTCGTCTGAAACGAACACATTTTTCGGTAAACGTAAATTTCTATACGGGGACATATCCATCAATATCCTATTATCTGTCGAACCTAGATTCATGTAGAGTTTGAATGAATGTATCCCACTTTGATACAAATACGAAATATCTTTAACTTGATCGGAATTTAGTATTGACGCATGTATGCCATAGTCTATGAAATGGTTCCTTGAACTCGCTTCTAGATGCTTGGATATTTCATCCTTATATGATTCGTATACTCTAAGCATTCGCATAATTGTGGTAACCCCACCAACTGCAGCAGATTTGGATTCGGTTGCTGCAGCCATTTCAACAGGTGAAAATACTCCATAATGTACGTGAGGATCGATTAATCCCGGTAATACATATTTATCATTTGCATTTATTGATTTTGAATAATTTACACTAGCTGATGAATTAGTTAGCTCTTTAATTTTTCCATTTTCTATGAGTATATTTGTTCGAAGAACTCCTACTTTAGGTATCACAACATTTGCATTCTTTATTATTAGATCACAGCTATTACTATTGATGATACGGTCATAACCGTTACTCATTAACATCACCTGATGAGCGAAAAGAATTGCGTTTAGCCAAGTTGTCTGGTTAAATTCGGTGGATTTTCATAGACTTTGTATTTGTTATTCTCTAGTGCACAATAACAAAAACTTGCAGGTCGTATAAAGAACCCAGTCTCAATAATCCCTGGTATTTTCTTTAGTTCTGTATCTAATTGAAGAACATTGGAATAATCGTTAAACATGACGTCTAGAATAAGATTTCCATTTTCTGTTATATAGGGATAACCCCTCTCCAAAGTTCTGAGTATTGGGACACCATTTAATTTATCCAAAAAAGGCATCGTTGCAGTTCTCCCAAATGGGAGGATTTCCAGTGGCACAGATCTTGAAAAACACGGCACAAATTTTGAGGCTTCTCCAACAATTATTGTTTTCTTAGACGAGTAGTACAAGATCTTTTCACGGAATAAGGCTCCACCACCACCCTTTATCATATAGAACTTACTATCGATTTGATCTGCTCCGTCTATTACAATATCTAAAAAGGGAATCAATGATTCATCCACTACGCTTAATTTTTTTCTCTCGGCTTCAATTTTTATTTGTAATGAGGTACAAATAAATTTACACCTTTCTATAATGGAAGGTGGTAACAGATTTACAATTTTAGCTATGGCCCGTCCACTACCTAATCCGATAATAAGGGGTTTATTGGATATATGATTTTCAATGATGTGTTGAGCAATGTTTTCAAAGCTTTTATCTAAAGATACATTATTTGGAAAACCGGAAGTGGCTGGGGACATAATTCTTTATAATGAAGATGATGAAAGTATATTTAAATCGATTGAAGCAGGATGAGCACTCACAACTGCTGTAGTCATGATCCTATTATAATTCAGTTAATCGTATTCTGATTATTTATGAATCCCCTAATCTTTTTAATGTTTTAAGAATGTCGTTTTGGATTTTGTCAATTTCGTTTAAGTCAATGTTTTTGTTCGTGGATTGCTTCAAATTCAGTGGGATAGATGATGTTCCTATATCTGCTTTACTCATTTGAGAGTGCTCTCTATTCATATCATTAATTGATCCTCCTGTCCCTTTGAATCCTTTTAAACTAAATCCTAATTCTCTCTTGTTGTCGCTATCGCTATTGCTATCAATATGCGAAAATGATTCCTTGTTTTTCTTGTTACTTGATTTTATTGTTTTAATCTTACTTAATATCGAGGTAGTTTGTTTGAGGTATGTATCTGAATGGTTTTTACCCTTGTCCTTGTCCTCAAAATTTGATTCATTATTATCTACCCCCAAAGTTGTTAACTTTTTATCTATTTTTTTAATGTAGTCTGATAATATAGAATTTAACTGATTTCTGTACTCATATATTTCTTGGACTTGTAGTATTGGGTTAAGTTGAAAGACACGTTTATCGTACTCTTCTAAAAGATTGATATATTTATGCGATAGCCTGTCCCTTTCATATTCGTCTATCTTTTTTTCATCAAATTGTTGGTTTATCTTGTTTAAAGCTTCTAAAGCAACTGATTTTTCAAAGTAAAGACTGCTTAACTCATACTTGACACTGCCGAGAATTTTTAACTGACTCTTTCTTCTTATTTTTATAATTTGGAAAACAAAAAGGGCACAAATTACACCTAACATGGCTGAACTGGCAACTATGAGTATCTCTATCATGTTTATATGCTAATCATAATGACATATTGGTTTATAAAAATAAAATAATGTTAAATAAGTAAAAATTAGAAGGCTATTTTACCCGTCTTTTTATCCATTTATATTTTCTGAGCTTTGGATCAGGATATCCACATTTTGAACATGTTTTGCCACGTTTGTGAAATGAATTATGTCCGCATCTTCTACATCTAATATGTGTCTTCTTGCGGGTAAATTTACCCATAGATGTTGTTCCTTTAGTCAATTCCTTTTACCTCAAAATTAATTGTAGTTATTTGAACTGAGGAGGAGAAATTATAACCACATTATCTCCTCTCACAACGATATTTCCAATTTCATCTGTCTTTCCTTCTTCTAATATTTCCACAGAACTTTCTAATAATAAATTCATATGTTGATCAAAACCTTGTAAGTTTCCTCTAATAACCTTACCACCTTTCAATTTTATCAAAACATCCCTACCGAGGCTTTCATCGAGGACTTTAACTGCCATATCTACTGACAACTTTATCTAACCTATTTTCTATCAAATGGATGTCCTATATTAAATTTAGTTTTTACTTTTTTGTGCGATGACAAAGAATTACCTGTAGTTGGAGTCTGTAATCAAAGACAAAATTTTTTCTATTACCTGCGAAAGCATTTTTTTTCCTTCTGTGGCATTGGCCTTAACGGGATTTCCCCATATTCCATTTTTAGTAAATTTCATAAATCCTGCTGGATTGTTGATTGACATGTTTGTACCCAATTTATACAAACTTCCAAATTCTTGATCTTTTGTATCCAATCCTGCCTTTACAAGATCCATATTAACAAGATTTGGATGAATAGCCATCATGATCGAAGTTTCTACTTCTCCTGCATGATCAAATCCTGTTTCAAGCATTTGCCAATAGTTAATAAAGTAGAAAAAGTCTGAATTTATAGCATATTTTGATAATAGATTCTGGCCGACATATTGTAATAAGCCAATATTCCCGTGATGCCCATTGATTACATACATACGTTTGATACCGTGCATTGATAGCGAATGACAAATGCAGGAGATAAAATCAACTAATATGTTATAGTCTATTGAGATATTAAAGAGTGGTTCATGTTCATAAGATACGCCATAGAAAAGTGAAGGAAGTAAGAATGCTTTCGATTTATTCGATACAATGCTCGAAATATGTTCTACAATAAGGGTATCTGTCGAAAATGGTAAATGATCTCCGTGCTGTTCTATGGAACCAAGAGGTAAAATGGCCGACTCGAAATTGAATTCATTTGTCAAGCTGGAAAATTTGTTTTGACTGATATTCTTGATTTCCATTATTAATTTAATTAGGATCGTAGCGCTGTGCTATAAAACATATTTGATTATTTATAACTGACTTTGCCCCAATAGACCTCCAATTTATCTTCTAAAAACAGCTTTACTGCTTCAAACAGCGCAAGAGCTTCTGCAATTTGACCTTTTATCTTGATAGATTCCAATGTGTCTTCTGTCAAAACCTTAAACGATTCTTGAATAATTATAGGACCTTGATCCAGATCTTCCGTTACAAAGTGCGCAGTACATCCAATTATTTTGGCGCCCCTTTCATAAGCTTGTACATAGGCAAAAGCTCCAGGAAAAGCAGGCAATAAAGATGGGTGAATGTTTATGATTCTGTTTGGATAACGCCATACAAAATTAGGTGTTAGTATTCTCATATACCTTGCCAAGACGATAAGGTCAATGTCGAATTTTTCAACCAGTTGTAATATTTCACTTTCAGCAACACTTTGTTCAACGTGGTTTACAAAATGAAATGGTATGTAAAAGGAATCTGCAATCGATTTTAGCTTTTCGTCAGAGCCAATTATCAAAGAGATATTGCAATTTATTTCTCCAGAGGCACGAGAATTTAAAATTTTCAACAAGCAATGGTCTTCTCTGCTTACTAAAATTGCCACGTTCTTGACTTTGTTCTCCTCATGGAAGTGTACTTTCACTTCCATGGCTAGTTTTCTGCCTAACTCATCCAATTCCTTTTGCATTTTTGATTTTTCAATTATTGGAAATGACGCCTCAAGATGCATTCCAAAGAGACCTTTTACTACATTCTGGTTTATCTTTTCAATGTTTCCACCGTTTCTAAATATATAGTTAGTTGTATCTGCAACTATTCCTTCTTTATCTTTACCTACAATAGTAACTTCAACATGTGTTTTAGTATTTTTTGAATCTCTAATATTTGTACCAGTATCTCCCATTTATGATGAAGGATATTGATATCCGAGATAAATATGATACATCTACACACACATATGTGTAAGATGAAGATGAGTCTCTTATTGTATCTAAAGCAGACTGCTCAAATTTGATATATTCCTGTCCGTCTTGTTTGCTTGTTTGCTTGCACTCCAAACCAAATGACCAAAAGAAAGTGGAGAGTGTGCGGGAGCATGAAGCGAAGCATATTAGAAGACAGCAAAGTTTAGAAGCTTCATTTATCGCATCAGGCTACAGATTCGGGATGAGCTTTGACAATAAATATAATAGTTTTTTATTTAGTAGAAATTTGATATAAGATAATAGTATATTTATTTTAAGAACTATACATATTATACACATTACCTTAACTTATGATGTTTACATTAAACAATAAAAAACCACATATTTTAGCTGTGGTTGCAGTGGTGACTTTTGCTCTATTTTTGAGTCCCACTTTAGCTGTGAATGACGTTATGGCTGAAGATAAGAAAAACAAAGGAAATGATTCAGATCAAGACATCGATCAAGGTCAATCTTCACGACAAAATGCACAATGTGTCTCTGGTGAAGATGTGGTTGCATCTTGTAACAATTTGAGCGTCCAAGACCAAGACAACGAAGGAGAAAACGCAGCAGGACAACAAGATGGTGGAGATAACAAAAAAGGTAAAGGAAATGACGGAGATCAAGACATCGATCAAGATCAAGAAAGCAAACAAAATAGTCAGTGTGTAGCAGGTGGCAGTATTGCTGCATCTTGTAACAATTTGAGCGTCCAAGACCAAGACAACGAAGGAGAAAACGCAGCAGGACAACAAGATGGTGGAGATAACAAAAAAGGTAAAGGAAATGACGGAGATCAAGACATCGATCAAGATCAAGACAACAAACAACATGCACAATGTGTTTCTGGTGAAGATGCAATCGTATCTTGTAACAATTTAAGCTTCCAAGAACAAATCAACAGTGGAAATAATGCATTAGGTCAAAACTAAGACGAACCTCTTTCTACAATTTTTTCTTTTCATTATTTGATTTATTAGAATCAATTTTTTTCTCTTGTATTCTACAGGATAAGTTGTATTCTATCTTTGATTTTATCATGAAACAATCAATATTACGTTCATCAATTCATCAGTTGGTCTACTATCTATCTATTCAAAGAAATTCCTAAATCTAATAAATTAGTTTGAAATTGTTTACATAAATATCTTGTATCCTTTTACAAAGGATCAATTTAATTTATTAAAAGGTTGAATTTATTATTAATTATAAATGGGTAGTAGAAAGAGAAAAACTGCAAGACCAGTACGAAAAACAAAGTCTACTGAAGGACGCTGTCCAAAATGTAAGACCATCGTAAGATTCAATGTTTCTGGCCAAGTTGGCAGCGAGATCTATGAATGCATAGGTTGTACTACAAAGTATAAAGTTGATGAGCTGTAATTAGATATAGAACAGTTTATTGACATAATACCTGAAGTTATATCACGGGAATGTTTTTTTAATGCAAAATTTTTAGGTATTTAGTGTCAAATAGAATAGAGTACACCGATAAAGTCTATTTATATAGCAGCGGGATGCCTGCAGAATTGATAGATAGAAGTAAAGAAAAATTAAATGAACATGGGGTTAATCTAATCGATTTAATAGTAATTGAATCACCAGAAAATGTTCCTGAAGGAGCAATTATGATAACTCTCTGGCCACACTATTTGTCTGTTGCAAAAGTGAAGAGAGTCAGAGAGGGGTCTATTTATGCACCTCAGTTATTTAATATTGATTTGTAGGTTTATAATACAGATGTTTTTAACCTTTTTCTGCAAAAGAGACAAGCATAAAGAATGTCCTGGTAATTGGCCCATCGATGAGACTTGCGGTCCCGACGAAGACTGCTCCTTTGATATGAAAATGGTAAGATGCGAATGTGAATGTCATGATACAAATACAATTAGCTCAAATAGAGTAGATATTAAGAAAAAAGCCTAGTATTTGCTTTAGACTCTAATAAGTGGTTGTGCCAAAATTAGTTGGTTAACAATTATTGGCATATTCCTCTAAATCCGTCGAACAAATCTCTTTCATAATACTCTATGTTGAAAAATGTCTTAATTTTTTTCTCATTATTTATAAAAAACAAGAAATAATAATGCTTTTTAAAGCTATATAATTACAACTGTATTAACGATGGAAAATAAATATAATAATCATCCAAGTAAATCTGTTTATCATGACAAGTGTATCGCATTTTTGAATATTTCTGAAAAGATTCGCTATGTTGGAATAATAAATAGATTTGGTAGAACATTATCAGGCAAGCTGCGAAAGAATGTGAAACCATTGTTATCTCCCGAACAGGCTAGGGATGAACACTTTATCGAATCTATGAGACAACAGCTTCGAAATTCCTTTGAGTCATCGATTGGAAAAACCATATTCGCTATTACAAAAAATGAACTTGTTACCTTGGTATTAGTTCCGTCCAAAACTAATGATGATGTTCTATATTATGTGACTGTAGACAAGGACGTTTCACTAGACGAAGTCAATGACATCATAAATAAAGTAATTGAAATAGATGGATAAAAAGAAGAAAATAATCTTTACTAATCGAATTAGTTAAAATTTATTCTACTTCTCATTTCTTTATCTTTTATGATAGCAGGGTGATTTGTATCTACTAGTATTACTTCAAACCAAGAATACATTCCGTCTTGATAAAGCAAATATGATCCCATTACCCTTAGATTGAGGTATTTTTCGTTGACACGCCTTTCGGCTACCCTTTTCATACTAATACTTTGTTTGATGTGAACTACACCAATGTGTTTTGGTCTTCTGCCTGATACAGGACGTTGTTTTCTCATTCCTCCTCTGCCGACGCGAATTCTTACCACAATTATGCCTTGTTTAGCCTTGTAACCTAGTGCTCTAGCCCTATCTATGCGACTTGGGTGTTCTATCTTATGTATTGTAGGTTCTCTTCTCCATACATACGCTTTATTCTTTATTTCTGAAGATCTCGTTTTCAACATTGTCTTCCATGTTTCCGCAATATGGCTGTACATGGTTTTGCTTTGTTTTTACCCATTAATATTTTATTTGGGTAAAAAACAATCAAGAAAAGACGATACTGGTTAAATAATAAACTCGAATAAATTAGGAAAAATAGAACAAAACAGAGTAGGCAGAGAGCGCTATTTAGCGTCTATGCATTCTTTCTGGCTTTTTCTGTCCTGGTTGAATCCTTTTTTCAAATCTTTTTACAAAATTATTCTTATTCCTAACTTTAGATGAAGGGCTAGTTCTTTCACGTGCTTGTATTTTGGGAGTTTGACCTCTAACCTTTCCAGCTTTAGTTAATGATCCGTGAGTCGGCATGAGATACTAATATTGAAACTCATATTTATTATATGCATTTTGAAATTAGAATATTATAGGCAACAATTACCCGCATAGATATATTCATGGCAATCAAATACTAAATCACTATTATTTAAATTGAGGGATCTCATAATTTGATTTGCAAGTAATGTCAGTATTGAAACTAGAATACGCGGAAGAAATCCAAAGACTAAAGAAAGAAAAAAATGCAATAATTCTGGCTCATAACTACCAAATTTCTGAAGTTCAAGATATATCTGACTTTATTGGAGATTCTCTTAAATTATCTAGATTAGCGGGGGAAACAGATGCTTCAACTATTGTATTTTGTGGTGTCCATTTCATGGCTGAAACAGCTTCAATAATAAGTCCAAACAAGAAAGTCTTGATACCTGATTTAGAAGCTGGATGTTCACTTGCTTCTTCTATTAATCCACAAGAACTCTTAAAATGGAAGGGTGAAAATCCGGATGCTATGGTTGTAAGTTATGTGAATACATCTGCAGAGATAAAAGCTTTATCAGATTATTGCTGCACTTCCTCTAATGCAGTAAAGGTAGTACAGAGTATTCCAAAACACACTCCCGTCCTGTTCTTGCCCGACATGTTTTTGGGAGCTTATGTTGCAGAGGTGACGAGAAGGGATAATATCAAGATATGGCCAGGTGAATGCCATGTACATGCTGGTATTACGGATAAAGATATCAACTTGATGTTACAAAAATATTCAAAAGCGGAATTCTTAGTCCACCCTGAATGTAGCTGTACTTCCTCTACACTATACCACGTATCTAAAGGGGATATAAATAGAGATTGTAAAATATTATCAACAGAAGGGATGATGAAAGAGGCTAGCTCATCAAAAAACGATCAGTTCCTAATAGCTACAGAAGTAGGAATACTTCATAGGATGCAAGAAGAAAATCCATCTAAAGAATTTATCCCTGTAAAAAAAGACGCAATATGCAAATATATGAAAAAAATAACTATAGAAAAAGTATACAATTCACTCCTTAATGATGTTCATGAGGTTAAAGTTCCTGAAAATGTAGCAAAAAAAGCCATAATACCGATAGAAAGAATGCTGGCAATCTCTTGACCTTGGCTAGCCTAGCCCGGCTCACCCCATCTCACCCCGGCCCAGACTGGCTCACTCTACCCTCACACCACCAACCTTATTGTTAACTCCCTTTTTCCATCTAGGTTACATCCTTTACCATATTTATCTACGATGGTATTAGGGTTAGAGTGATCAACTACACCTGAGGTGCAAACCTTGACTTGATACGTTCCATTATCTACTGACAATAGGAACACCTATTCTATACTGCTATCACTATTAATACTGATACTAATATTAACAACACTGTATTATAACAGATAGAATTCTTTTAGTACAACTAATTCAATGTCTTGTATCTTAATAAGATTGTAAGAAATAGTTGAACCTCTCATTCAAAAAGTACATGTGATATTACCCGGGAATTTCAAGACTGAAATCTATTGCTTGAACTGAATGAGTTAACGATCCAATAGAGATGACATCTGGTTTAGCAAAGGCATAATCATAAATATTATCCAAATTTATACCCCCAGAAATTTCGATAATGATTTTATCGCGTAAGCCTAGTTTCCTAACTCTGTCTAGTGACTCTTTGACATCTTCTGGTTTAAAATTGTCTAGCATTACTATGTCGGCCCCTGATCTTATCGCTTCAACTATGCCGCTAAAATCATTTACCTCACATTCTATTTTTCTTTTATTTCCATACACAGACTTGGCCTTTTCAATAGCTTTTTTCACAGAACCAACAACTGCAATATGATTATCCTTTATTAGTATCAGTTGATCAAGTCTTACCCTATGGGAGATGCCACCGCCGATGACTACAGCCTTCTTATCAAAATACCTTAATCCAGGAACAGTTTTTCTTGTTGAAGAAATTCTTACAGTTTTTGACAATTCTCCTAATTTTTCGATAAACTGGTTAGTCTGCGTAGAAATTCCGCTCATACGCATTAAAAGATTAAGTGCTGTTCTTTCTCCTTTTAGAATCGATCTTGACGATCCTTCTACTGCTAGCACATCTGTACCTCTTGCAATTTTTGAACCATCATCAATTAGCAGCGTTGCTTCGCACCCACAAATATCGAAAATAATTTTTGCCTCTGAAAGTCCGCTAACTATGATGTTTTTTCCGGTATTCTTACAAACTATTGTTCCTTTAGAAATAGTCTCCTCTGGAATCAGTAAATTACTTGTAATGTCTCCAGTGCCAATATCCTCATTTAAAAAACCGACCAGTGTTGCTCTTTTTTCTATCTCAGACTGAAATGGATGACCATGCTCTTCCTGCTCCTCTCGCCCCTGACCTTGCCCTTGCCCTTGCCTTTGCTCTCGATCTAAAACTCTAAAGTTTGTATTATAAAAATTGTTATAATTTTTCAATTCAAAAATTAACTAGGTAACTTTTAAAGCATATTTGTGAGGAACAGATATTTCCAATGTAGCTGCGACCTTTGATTTTTCTGGATGCAGTATCAACAAAATTCCAAACCAGTCCTTGGATAATTCAGTAGACTTACAAACTGGACACATTTTCCCAGTGGTTAAGGCCTTGCATTTCTTACAGGCGTATTCTCTTGCCAACACTATCACTACTCGGTATAATTTTTATCTCTTGTCTTTTTTGGCAGTTCTCGCTTGAGAATTGTCTGCGACTTTTTTGTCTGTATTGTTATTCTTGTTGTCGGCATTTTCTCCACTTGTTCCCCCTTGGGCACGGCGTATCTCCTTTTCAACCCACTCTAGAGCACCTAGAAATGGTTGTCTACATGTGATTCCTATTTTACCCATTGATGCGCTCTTTCCTAAGCTAATTGCTGTGATTCTAGCGCGTATTTTGGAGCTTATTCGTAAAGTTTTTTCAGATTGATTTGATAAGATTAAACCTTGTTTAACATCACTTTTTAGGTAATCATCTGTGATCTGAGATAAGTGTAAAAGCGCGTCAGTTGGACCTATTCTAACAAATGCACCAAAATCGGTAATTTCTACTACCTCCCCCTCTACGACCTCATGAAGTTTTGGATAAAACGTTAATGCTGTAAAATTTACTTTATGATATGTAGCTCCGTCCCCAGCAATAACCTTGCCAACAGCGTTGGTTTCTGCATCTATAATCAAAATAACATAACCTAAATCTGAACTGACCATACTTTCATATTTTTCTTTTAGAATACCAATTGCAGTTAACTTTAGAGAATTAGTTAGCTTACTAGGTGGAATTCTTACTACATCGGACATATGTGCTATAGCAAACATAATAAAGATAAAAGATATCCAGAACTATCAGTTTATGAACTTTATGTTTATTTTTGATTAATTGTGTGATGTAATTTTCCTTAATTACAGTTTTTATTATTTTCATTCTTGCTTTTGAGAATGAATGATTTAAATAGAATAATGACTCGATTTTTATATCGTCATGGTTACTGTAGATAAAGTCATTAGTGCCTTAAAGAATGTTAAAGATCCTGAATTACACAAAGATATAGTATCTATGGGTATGATTAAAGATATTACTATTAACGAGGATAAACTTGCTTTTACATTGGAATTAACTACACCTGCATGTCCCTTTAATAGCGAGATTGAGGAGGATGTGCGAAGTACTATATCAAATTTGGGAATCAAAGATTTGGATCTTAAAGTCACCGCTAGAGTGATGGAGGGCAGGACGATAACTATGGATCAGATTCTGCCTGGAGTGAAAAATATACTGGCGGTTGCAAGTGGGAAGGGTGGTGTTGGAAAAACCACTGTTGCGGTAAACTTAGCCGTGGCCCTGGCAAAAACCGGTGCTAAAGTTGGCATATTAGATGCTGACGTTTATGGGCCCAGTGTACCTTTGATGTTGGGACTAAAAGAGGTACCAGAGGTTCTAGAAGGTAAGATTCAACCACCTATTACTGAAAATGTTAAAGTAATGTCGATGGGATTCTTTTATGAACAGTCTCAACAAGCTGGAATATACCGTGGACCTATTATTGCAGGTATAGTAAAACAGTTCATAACAGACGTAAACTGGGGCGAACTTGATTATCTTATTATTGATTTGCCACCTGGTACTGGTGATGCTCCACTTACCATGGCACAAACAATACCGATTACCGGAATCCTTGTTGTGACAACTCCTCAAGAGGTTGCTATGAATGTGGCCGTTAAATCAATCGGTATGTTCAACAAATTAAACATACCTATAATTGGTGTGATAGAAAATATGAGCTATCTAAAGTGTCCTAATTGTGATGAAAAAATACATATTTTTGGAGAAGGCGGAGGAATTAAGATTAGTGAACAGTTTAAAATTCCTTTTATTGGTGAGATACCCTTGACAACCCAAATTATGAAAGGAAGTGATAGTGGAGTATCTGTCCTAATTTCTGAACCTACATCTGAATATGCTCAGGCTTTTAATAAAATCTCGAAAATAACCGCTGGAAGAATAAGCGTTATTGCATCAGAATTAATGGATCAAGAAAAAGAACAACAAAAAGAACAAGCAAAAAGAACAACAAAAAGAACAACAAAAAGAACAAGAAAAAGAACAACAAAAATAGCGTTCTGTTAATATTCATTACTTGGAGCCCGCCAAAAAGCAAAAAAGAAACTCTTGCAAAATTTTACTAAAAGGGAAGAAAATTTGAAAATCGATCAATCCCGCTTGGGTCTTTTAAAGGAGCCTTTTGGGGTATTAATTAAGAACGATATTATCAATAAAGAGTCTTTAAACCGGGAAATTGGTAGAGCACACAAGATTGTAACGGTAGGAGATACCACTACTGAAAAATTGGTGCGTTTAGGTTATATTCCTGACATCTCGGTTGTAGATGGAAAAGAAAAAAGGATAAAAAAACCCGAGATATTTGAATATCCAACTGATAAAATTTTACATTTCGAGAATAAACCCGGAGAGCTAGATGAGCATATAATTACAGAAATACTACAATTAACTCAAAGCAAATTAGAAAGCAAAATCCGATTCATTATTGAAGGCGAGGAAGATTTGGTTGCACTTCCGTTTCTCATGTTTTCGCCAGACGATTGGGTTATATGTTATGGACAACCCTATCAAGGCTTGGTTATAGTACATGTGAGCGAAGATTCTAGAAGCCGGGCCAAGTTAATATTTAATAAAGTCTTTAACATTTAGAGTTCAACAATACAGGGTATGATGATACGGTGGCTGTATGAATATACAATAAAGAGATGATTTGATTTTACCATTTACTGACCCTGAATTTGTTTTTTGTTATTTTTGATTATTTCTTAGGTTTATACTTTTTTCCATTTCTATATCGATGATGACCCTCTTATCCTTCTTCTTGTCAGCAATCACATCCACAACCATCTCTGCTATTATCAAAAGTGCCAAGGCCATATTTCTTCATACACCCACTGCACACACTCTCAGATTCATTAATTGTGGCAATATTACAAAACGAACATACTTTCGTCATATGTGAACTCTATGGAGATCAAAAATAAATCCTTATCTGAAATTGACATATTCTTCTTTTATCAATGTCTAGAGTTTATAAGTGAACCAGGTAGATACTTAAGCGCGGTTCAGGTAAAGTTTGTATATTGTTCCTGTTTCGTCACTGATATAGTTCCAGTTTTCGGGATTGATGTCTACAACAGAAAAATATTCTTGTTCCTCTTTTGATAGTACATCATAAATTAGCTGACCCACTACTATGTGGTTAACTTTAGCGTAAGTAGTCATTTTGGTAGCAATACTTATAGTATATCCTAGTATATCATAAGACGGTTTCTTATCGGATATTAATTCGCTAGTTTTTTGAATGGTTTTATAATCATACAGTGTTAGGTCGTTTATATTATCTACATGTGGATAATATTTTACGATTACATTTTCACCGTAATCAATACCAATTCTAACGCCGATCTCCGGATAATCATATTGACTAAATACCGGATTGAATCCTTGATTGATAACTTTAATCATGGTACGGGCGCAATTTATTGCATTAATACAAAGGGTATACAAATGGTCAGAACTTACATTAAAAAAACCAATTATTCCATCACCAATGTATTTTAAAACATATCCTCCATAGAGGCGGATAATCTTGGTCATCTCCTGACTGAATGTTTGAATTATTTTAGACACCCTTTCTATTGGGAGGTTCATGGACAATTTCGTAGAGCCAACTATATCGATATTTAGAATTATCAGTTTAATTTTTTCATTATAATAACTGCTGAGAACTTGTTGTGTTTCTTCAAAGGGGGCTGTAAAAATGGGATCTGAGCGTAAAGCCTTCCACATACTCGATTGAGAAACAGTAATAATTTTTTGGATATCTATCAGAGCATCTACGTAAAAGACAGAGACATTATCCACCATATTGTTGCCAATCAATCTGTTATTTTCATAATCTTTTTTTTCATTTAAATTCTTGATGACTTTATCAACTTCTTCTAAATCAATATCTAACTGCAATGCGATTATATCTGCAGGAATTCCGGAATCAAAGAGATTTACAATCGTTTGATGTTGCTCATATTTGGCAATTTTCTTTATTGTTTGATCCTTTTCTAAATTGTTCTCATCTGATTGGGAAATCTCTTTTCACCTACAATGATATTAAATCATGGTTAAAAGTCTATAGCAGATTATCATTTATAATTTTTGCCAATATCGTATCTGTTAACCTAAATAATGAATCTAGATTCTCTTGGTTGTATAAGAAAACCAGTTTCTAATTTACTTTAGTCAATGTTTTTGACCTTTCTATCGGACTTTTTTGCCGTCGGGTATATCACCTCTTCTCTACTGCTATCACCATAACCATCCATATCACCACCACTACCACCACTACCACCATCATCATCATCCTCACTACCACCCAGTCTTTTGAGGGCCGTTAAAATTTCCTTCTCTATTTTATCTATTTCCGGATTTGTATTTTTTTCACTGGGGAGATCATTATCAGCAAAGACTTTGGAGCTTGTGGGTTCCTTGTTGTTCTGCACATAGTCTACTGTTGTGTTCCTGGCTACAGGGTCACTAAGGTCGTTGCTGCTGGTCGATATTTCTGAAAATGAATTATTATTAGGAGGTAGAGAAGATGTTTTTATTACTGGAATAGGTTCGGTTTCTGATTCTTTTGCTTTAGTTGCAGTTAGACTTGTATCTACTGTTTTGGGGTCCCTCGAATTTTGATTATAAAGAGTGGTATCTTTTAATAGACTTGAATAATCTGAATTCTCATTAGTTGGAACCCTAGTTCGGTAATATGTCGATGGATCGAGAGAAGATATGGAGTAGTTGAATTTATCTTGATTAGCGGAGATTACTAAAACTTGGTTGTATAAATAGGATAATTTTGATTCAACTCTGTCTAGTTTTTCCTCTAATTTCTCATTTAAATCAATACTCTTATATTGAATTTTTTTTATTTTAAAGTACATAATCAATACTATTAATGCAATAGCAATTGTTTGAGCAAAAATTGCTACTATCAATAAATCAGAGGTAATATTAAAACCAAACATTTCAATAAGAAACGGTAAATTTTTTCTCGCTTTTAAGTCTAATTATTCAATTGATTGTGGGGGATGGTGTTAGTAGGTAGGTAGGCCATCAATGTTTTGCCTCTCATTCTAAGAGAATGTTATCCAAAAAGATGGTAGGAGGAGAGCAAGAGGAATTGGAATAGGGGAAGAAAGAGAGAAAGAAAGATCTATACTTTCCATCGAATTGAATCTGTATTTCGAATAAGATATGAAATTCGTTTAAAGACACTCTTTGTATCATCTCCACATCCATATTGGGAATAAAAATTGTTTCTGATATAACAGGATTTGGAAAATTTCTGATCTACTAATTGCACATTCTTATATTTTATCAAGCCTAGGTTAATTTTTATCAGATCTATGATTACTTGTACCAAGCCTTTTCTTGAAGCATATGCTTTGTCTCTCTTTACATACCAAAACATCCTAGTTGGGTCTTTGGAATAATTATTAAATACTAATTCCTTTAGCTCGGTAGACCTTTCAATATCAAAATGGCCCAAAATTTCTATCTTTTTTTTCGATAGGTGGTATATTACATTGGCAAATTTGAAGCAAGAAGAACAATAATTATCATATATTAGAACCGGAAAATGAAACTTTACGTCTTTTTTTTCCATATTTGTTATTGTGCGTTGTGCTTTTTATTTCTATTAGCAAAAATGTCCTTTTTTTGTTGATTGATCTGTAACCTTTGAATCTCTATATTCATGGGTGTCCATTTCTTCTCTCATGATGTATTTCTATTTACCTGAAAGGATTATCTAATAAATCACAATCTAAAATCTGTCCATTGTATTGCGGGCTCAATAAATAGAATATATGTCCAAATGGGGGAGAATAAAAACAGAATCTTGATTTCAAATATCAATCAGAAACAAATCGTCCCCGTCTTCTGTAAGGAGTTATAAGGGTTGGTATTTCATGTCAAATACCAGTCATTTCATAGTCAAATACCCGTCATTTCATAGTCAAATACCAGTCATTTCATAGTCAAATACCCGTCATTTCATGTCAAATACCCGTCATTTGACTGATATTTTGTTCTTCTGAGGCAGTCTACGACTGTTTCTTTAAAAACTTCTTAATACTATACCTTTATGGGAAAAAAAATTCCTCAGAAAGTAAAAATAGATGTAATTACGGAATGGCTTAACGGCTTATCAAGAGACGACATCGCCACTAACAACCACATCTCTCAAGGATCAGTTTCTAACATAATCGATGCGGTCAAAACTCAGGAAATTCCAGATATTGACCTTCTAAGAGCCGTAGCAGTAGAATTAAAAAAAGAAGGTTTGGACCTGAATACATTTGCTCATTCTATAAGGCTAAGGAAAATGCTTGATAACCTGCATTTGCCAGAGGATAGAGTTGAAAAATTCCTAGAATATTTACCCGTCTTCTTTTACAAAAATGATGATAGAGACATTGAAAAGTTCCTAAAGCAACTGGAACTTGTCCACGAGATGACATTAAATCTTGATGTATCCATATTTGATATGCCTTTGGAAATAGATACATTGAAAAAAGAAATAGCTGATCTGAAAATTGAAAAATCTATATTGGAACAACAGGTTGATAAAAAAAGGTCAGAATTGAACATGATCATCAAGCAGATGAATGACTTGGGGTTTTTCCTTCGTAAATATATATCTCCAAAGTAGGGTTTTCCCTAGTAGGCAAGACTGACCTCATATTATCTTTGGATGACCATTTTACTTATGGAAAGCCAATGGAATGTTGACTGGATTTACAATTACAACCAAGTAAATGGATTAAATTACAAGATATGTACGTGTGTAATTATCATCTTAGATTCAAAAGTTCTATAATGCATTAGAGATAATCGATTTATTCAATCTTCATATATGAATAAGTAAATCCATAAAAGGAGATATCATCAACAATTGAATATTAGAAGAAAATATTTAAATTGAAAAAAACATTTCAGGGTAATGTGTGGAAGATTTTAATTCCAAAAAAAATCGCATATGGGGAAAATGCCGCAAAGGAATTTGATTATCCTGAAAATGCATTAATAATAACAACAACAGAGAGCAAAATTTATGAAAAATGGATAGACTACATGGGAATAAAAAATTATCACATTTATGATAAAGTCACTCCTGATCCAGCAATTGAATCCATTGAAACCATAAAAAATGAATTTAATGGAAAAAATGTATCTTGTTATATCGGGCTGGGAGGGGGTAGCTCACTTGATGTGTGTAAATACTTGAGCAAGATGACTGGAGTACCAAAAATTCTAATACCTACTACATTTGGAACAGGTGCAGAGATGACTACTTATGCTGTGATTAGTTTTGATCATAAAAAGAAACTACTTCAGGACGAAGCTTTCTTGGCTGACGCCGCTGTTATCGATCCGTACTTTTTGCCTGGAACTCCATTTAATATAATGCGTAATTCTGCATGCGATGCTGCAGCTCAAGCTTCTGAAGGATATGACAGCAAGTTGGCAAATCCTCTAACAAAACTGTTTTGTAGAGAGGCATTTGATATTCTGGAAGACGCTATAATCAACGATAAACCTGATTTGTTACCTTATGGGGCAATGCTATCAGGAATAGGCTTTGGCAACTCATCAACTACCTTAGGCCATGCCTTATCATACGTTTTTTCTAACGAGGGCGTGCCACACGGATATTCTTTATCTTCGTGCACAACTGTTGCCCACAAGTTCAACAATTCTGTTTATTATGATAGATTTAAGAAAATATGCCAAAAACTAAAATTTGAGCCATTAAAACTCACCCAATCTCTGGATGCCGCAGCGGATGTTATTATGCCTGATAGGGGGCATTTAGATAACAATCCGAAAGAAGTTACAAAACAGGACATTATAAAATGTCTGGATGAGATTGTAAACAGCAATCCTCTTACTTAAAAACTTATTATTTTTATTTATTGCTAGGAAAAACTATAAATTCATATTAATTATTTATCAAGTTATCTTATGACTACCATTAGTAAGAGTATGGATATTGCTGCTCCGTTGAGCGAAGTCTTTACTTATTTTGCAAGACCTGAACATATGGCAGATCAATTTCCAGAAAATATGGGTCTAAACGTAATTCCACTAGAAGTCAAAAACGGATTTGGGGTAGGTACAATTTTTAGAATTAGCGGTGATTTTGATGGCAAAAAATTAGAATGGGATTGTGAAACCATTGATTACATTCCACATAAAAAAATAGTTGCAAAAATGATTGAAGGACCGTTTAAACATTGGCAGATTACTGTTGATTTTGATGAATTAGAGGAGAAAAAAACAAAGACAACATTAACAGTCGTGTACGATATGCCTATGGGACCTCTTGGAGGCTTACTGGATAAGGTTAAACTAAAGAAAATAGCTGAAAGAGGAATGGAAAATGGGTTATACAGAGTAAAAGCATTGTTGGAGGGTACAGGTTCAATTCCAGTCTACATAACTCTAGAAGCTTATAGAAAAGTCTTAAAAGAGAAAGAGAGGTTGAAATGCTCAGTTTCTGAGGCAATTGTTGATATCATTAATCAGAATCAACAACAGGCTACAGCAGCCAAACCAATCCAATAATTTTTTGAATCCATTATATTAATAAAGCAGATATTATGCTTAGTTTAGTTTAAATAGTGTTCAGCTAATTTCATTTAAACGTAGGGTTCGTAGCTCAGCCAGGTAGAGCGTCTGGCTCTTAACCAGATCGAAAGAGGTTAAAATGTCGTGGGTCCGAATCCCACCGAACCCGCTACCAATTTTAGTAACGACAAGGATATTTAAAAATTATAACAAATGATTACTATAATTGAAATAGAGATGAATTGATTAGATATAGATATTAGACATGTATCAGCATTTTTTAGTCATTTCACCAATTGTCGTCATGTTTCGTCAATTTTAGGCATTAAACACCATTTGATACCAGTATTTATATAGGATGCTACCTAATAGATAGTATGTCAAAGAAAATAGAAACTAACCAAAGTTATTCAAATAATAACAATGATTTCCAAGAATCCGTTAACCAATCATTTGATGAAACTAAAGATAATATCAAAAAATCATTAGATGAATCAAGAAAACAAATTCCAAGAATTAACGAAAGTGTAAATAATTATCAAGAGCAATCACTACAAACTGCAAAAGAGATTTCAGAAGAATATCTTGATTCTCAAAAAGAAGTAGTCAATTCACTCCAATCAGCATGGAGGCCATATAATGAGATATACACTGGATATGTTACCAACTTCTATACTCCTGATGCAGCAATGAGAGCATATACAAGATTTGTTAGTAATGTTGCAGACAATACGGTATCAACTATTAGACTTTCAAACAACGTTATTTTCTCAACCCTTGATGCATGGAAACCAGTACTACAACAAGCAAAAGACGTTTCAAAACACATATCAAACACGGGAGTAAACACCGCAAGAGTATTTGAACAAAATTCAAGACAATTAGCAGCAGAAGTTAAAGATGCAGCAGTCGCCAATTCAAACGTAAACGCATCTACTACTTCCACCACTACCACAAAATCCACAAATCATTAACAACGAAATAAGAAAAATCAAAGACTAAAAAAAATTTCGACCAATTGGTTTTTCCTTTTTGAGTTAAACAGACTCAAAATTTTTAAATTCATCAATACTAAAATTAAATTCATTTTTCTGTCACTTTTCTTTTCCATCCATTCAGTCTTCAACTTTACTCCAGATTTTCTTAATAGGATTAGAAAATTGTCAATAAATCATGGACCACGCAAGAAAGGCTTCTTTAACTCTCAAATTTCTTGTGACTATTGATGAATTTCAGTATCTTCCCCCCTTTGTATTCTGGATTCATCCTGTTGTTAGGTGTGTGGGATTGATGACCTATTCTATCCACATAGAATCGCAGTACAACTGTAGTGGAAATTTATGGACACGGCAGAGTAAAAATTGCTATAGGTGTCAGGATCAGACGCATTATAATTATTCTGAAATGTACATTCCCCTTTTCCACTACACGCATTATAATTATCAACAATATTTGGCAGTTCGGCTTCCCAATATTCGCTATCCTCAGCGCCAGCGGCTACAGAAATTTTGTGATCCACAGGGTATTCAACTGTGTAATGATTTGGCCTGCCATCATATGTGACTGGATTGAAAACCGCCAGAAGTTCCCCATTGGTTTTATCCTCTATTACGATTTTTCCATCAGGGTTTGGGCAGGAAACAAATACACCATGAGGAGAACAATTGATCCTCAAAAAACTAGAAATGTATAAGGTTCCGCTTTCATCTCCAGATCCAACCCCACCATCATTAGGCATTGGATTTAAATCGCAATTTCCTATGGAGTTAGATAGTTCATTCAAATTATTTCCCTTTGTGCATAGAATGTTGTTCCCTGATAATACGGTATAATCCCCGGAAACAACTTGACCATCCTGTTCAAAAGATTGTGACTGGTCTATTATCCGTTCTGCAAGACCGTTTCCATCCTGCCCAAAGATATTATTTTGGGCGTAAGATAATAAAGGAAGGTTGACTGAAACTAGTCCTATGGATAAAGTTAATACAATAAAAAATAGAGTTAAACTTAACCTTTTTATGTTCAATAACAAATACCATAGAATTCTATTTATAATGGCTATTGTTAATTCTGACTCTTAGATTGAGCAGAATATTGTTAGAATAATTTTGTCTGTTTAGGTTTATTTTTGTCTTATCTTTTCCACAAATATTTGAAAAGTATCGTCCTAATCGTCCTAATCGTCCAAAAGTACTTTATACAGGAACGAAACCAGCACAAATCAAACCAAAGAACTCTATATTCTTATTGGACGATCTTTAGACGGTTTAAAAACGACCGTCAAACATATACCAATATTAAGGGTGGTTATACTAGGCTATCCCTTGACACCTTTGACACCCGATTTAGAATTCATAATATATGGTCTAGATTAATTACTTTGACGTCTGATGACATAATAAAATACGTGATAAGTTCAAATCCTGAAATAAATAGTCAATTATCTACTTTAAGTTTACATAAGGTGCGAAGTGCGGGTTTTGATCCCGCGAAAGTCAAGGTGAGTTATTTTAATGAACACCTTGAAAGTGAAAATCTAATTCAAATGTGGATGAATTTTGGAAAATATATTAAAGTTGAATATAAATTCAGTTACTACATACAAGGTCCTCCATTCTTAAATGAACTTTGGAAAGATTGTTGTTTTCCATTATTGTCAGGATCTGCCTCATATCGGTCTAGGAACTCTTCTTCTCTCTCTAGATAATTATCGCACGGCGGATCACCTGATACAGGTTGAGCAAAAGAAAAACCAACAGAAAGCAATGATCAAACACTCAATGTAATCATTATTGCAAATAGAAAACTCATACTAGTTCTTAACATATGCATACATAATCCCTAATTGTATTATTTAAGATTTTGAGGAATTATCACCGACTATGAAAATATTTTGATCCGGAGATTTCTAACATTCTCAAATCAATTAGTCTCAAATCATAAAGAATAAAGTATACTAAGACATTAGAACGCATAATCTCTCCTTGGGACCAGGGATGAACCATTATATTTGGAGGAGACTTAATTAAAATCGACCGAGGATAAGAGACGTATATAAGGCAACTTTTTAATAAAATGGGCTAGTAATACAATATAGTGGATGATTCAACATTTCGACAGTTAATGGAGTCAAAAGGTTATCATCCAGAAGTTACAGACGTCATTTTTGAATCAGATAAAATGTTAGAAATGGGCATAGATGCTATTAATTACACAGAGCGAGGATTTGATATAGTATGGGATAAAATAATGATTGATTTCTTATGGAAGTTTTATCAAGTTGGAATACTCCTTGCTGAAAAACATGCCAAAGAAAGGGGTATCAAATTTAGACTAATTGTTGAAATAACGAAAGAAAACATGGAGTCTGTAAAATCATTCAAGTATTATGAAATAAAACATATTGATAATATAAGAAGTAACTTTGCTGTATTGGATAACAGGGCTTATATGGTGCAAATATTTCACAAGGAAAATGAACCTCCTGCTCAGGCGCTATTTAGTAATACTAAAGCCCTGGTAGATAGTCAACAATCGCTATTTAACAGATTATGGGAAATTGCAACTCCAATAGCAAACAGATTAAAAGAGATAGAATATCGTGATAAATTAAATTACCAGAGGATTATAACAAATCACAAACAAATCCATAATGAAATAAATTCTTTAACAGAACAATGTGAAAAAGAATTACTAATATTTTCGTCTTTCAAATTAATTTATACTGTCCTTAACAAGGATAACTTTGTAAATAATTTCGACTCATTGCTAAGAAGGGGCATAACAATTAAAATTCTAACTGACGATATTGACGAACATTTAATGAGTCATATTGCTCAAATAAATGGAACAAACAAAGATAATCAAATGCAGTTTGGATATAGCAACAAGTTAGGAGAATTTAATGAATTCATAATGTTAAGCGATAACAGATATGTTTTACAAATAAAATATGACCAACAAAATGAAATAGTTGCCTCATTTTCAAACGAAGAGCATAGTGTAACGATTCAAGAGATTCTATTTGAAAAATACTGGAATGAAGTGAATAGTCTCACAGTCATTAACAACAATTAGGCTCGGATATAGATTGAGAAATCCAAGTCCAGTATGACAAGGACATAGTCTATTTGCAAAGCAAGAATATGTTGACAATGTTGACCTTTGCGCGGATTCAAGGATGAATCGCTTTATTTGAACCCGCTCACCACCTATAGGTTCATCTCGTAATTAATTCTAAGATACAGTTATGTCTTTTACTATATCAAAACTGTTTCCTGAGTTGTCATCATGGATAGTATAGGTAACAACATAATCTCCTGATGGAAAGGGGCTTGTTTGTGTAATTGTGAATGGAATAAATACTTCTTTATTTTGGTGATAAGAGGCGATATTGCTTACTGGTAGACCTTGTTGCCCGGTTAGAACATTCCCATCACTATCAGAGATTACAAAGTCAGCGGTAAAGTCTATAGTATAGAGTGTTTTATCCCCCTCTTCATCTGAAGTCCCATATCCAAAACCTACTGGTTCTATGTAAAGTATTATATCTTCACCAGGTTCAAAATTATCTGACTCTTTTTCTTCGTAAACTCCATAGCCTAGAGGTTCTGACGTTACAAAGGTATCATATGCGGATGCAAATGTCTGTACTTGATTTGGTCCAGTTAAGCCTGTAGCCTCTCCTTGTATTTGCCCTTCTACAGATTGATTTGAATATCCAGATATTGTTAATACTGCTGTAATTATTATTACCAGTATTATTGACAAGTTTTCTTTGCATTTCTTCATAAATTGCTATAAAATAGTGTGTCCTAAATATATTTATTGTTCATATTCAAAATCTAGAAACAAAAACACAATTAAAATAAACCATTTCTTTAGTGAGCAATTCTTTTAATACTTTTATGGCTATTGTTAATTATGACTTTCCGATTCGATAGAAAAATATTATGATAGTTTATTTGTCGGAAATTGATTAAAGAGTAAGTCTATTTAGGGAAATCAGATAAACTAGATTGATATCCCCCATTGGATTGACTAGAATGGTTTTCATAACGTTCCCATTCGGTCCTCCAATCTATTTCTGACATATTTAATAATTTTAAAAATTTTTAAAATTATTTTTAAATTTTATTAATATTTGATTTTTTTTTCATTCTACAAATCTCTAACCTGTTTTACATAATCAAGCATCTCTTTTCTTCTGTCCTTTACTATCTTACCAAAGTCTTTTTCTGATATGCTTCTATCACCCATGAATCTGAGATAAACCTGATCAGAAGTTATTATCGACGGCGTTTGCAGTTTTTCCCCTATACTCCAAACTAAGGAAATATTATTTTCTTTCATTAAATTGTATACATTATCATTAAACCATGAAGAGTGTCGAACTTCTAAAGAATATTTGAATCGTTTGTCTAGATATCTAACCATGGCTTGTAAAGGACCAAAGCCTTTCTTCTCTGAAAGAAAAGATGGAAGTTGTATTAACAATGTTAGTGTTTTTTCAATCAAAGGCTCTAGCGAGTAGAATAATATTGAAAGAGGTTTAACGATATCTTCCAATTTCTTTTCATGAGTTATTACTTTGGGAATGTAAATGGAAAACGATTGGAGAAAACTATTATTGAATTTTTGATGAAGGCAAACGTTTTAGGGGCTATAGTATGGCTAGGTGTTGACGGATTTGGAAGAAGAGGCAAGTCAACAGTTCATTTGGAGGGTTTAACGATAAATCAACCTATGATGATAGAAACAATAGATAAGGAAGAAAAGGTACAACCATTGTTGTTACCGTTAAAACAAATGATAGGCGATAACGGCTTTATTACTATTCATAGAGTGCAGGTTGTCTAATTGTTATTCTTCGTGGTCAAAATTGAAGGCAAATTATAAACAAATGAAACTAATATGAACCCGGCAATTTGAAATTGCATTCTATAGTATATCATTTGGGTGTCAATATTAGTTCAAATTTGTTTCATGTGCCCGAACCCGTATACCATAGGGAACTTAATCCCACGGAAGCCAATTCTATTTAAGATATAAATAAATTGAATGTAGACAAGTATGTTGGAGACATTACTTACCTTGTGTTCTGTTATCTTCATATAGAACTTCGCTAGTGATTCAAATACTTTAAAGATTAATATTGATACTATTATTTGGAATCGGAAGAGTTTC
Organism: uncultured Nitrososphaeraceae archaeon; assembly: GCA_963850055.1. GTDB lineage: Archaea > Thermoproteota > Nitrososphaeria > Nitrososphaerales > Nitrososphaeraceae > Nitrosocosmicus. Next base: position 104,471 of record CAWKJS010000035.1, read on the forward strand.
ATTTCTTGAATTCAATTGTATTAGTTTTATTGAGGGTAGGATTTAATGAGATTAAGAATCTATACGATATAATTTGTTATCAATCCGATATGACTTGACAACTATTCTATTTGAAAGTAATTCTTATGGGCGACCTAATTAAAACAAGTATGTGACCATCTATTCCAAGTTAGACATCAGCCAAACCCGGATTATTTATTTCGTATACATGCACGTGCAGCAATTTTTGCTATTCTAATTGGCTCAGGAATCGAACCTTGGAGAGTAAAGGAATTAACGATCGTGGATGCTTCTTTTAAACTAATTCCCCAGTACCGTATGAATAGGCTCTTATCGGTCTTTAATAGAATTTTGTCTCGCTGGCCCAGTTTATGATATTGTTCTAATTTCATTTTAGAGTCATTGGAAAAATGATGATTTATAGCACCTTCCAGTCCTTCCGAGTCTTTGAAAGTTATTGCTATAATTGGAACATCAGTGCTCTCTTGGAGCTCTTTACCATCTATTATATTGTACATGCTTATAACAAGGCCATCAAGCATTATGCAATTGATGTCGTTTCTCTTCAGTGACCTATACATAGACAAGATGTTTTGTGTCGAATCATTTCCTTCAATCGTAACCTTTCCAAAAATCATACCGTCAATTATAAGATCACGACGCATTACTATTCCTGCAAGCGTGGAACAAATACTAGTTTTTTTGAAGCTTTCGGCTATACCTAGAACCCGTATACCTCTTTTCTCAGCGTGAACCTTCACTCTAGTCTCCCTTCTTTTTTTGAAAGGAAAAAATCATATCCGTAGGTGCTATTCATATGTAGATATCATAGAACTCTTGCAGAAATGTCTAACTCTAATCCGAGGAGAAATGTGAACTCATTAAAGAAGATTAGAAATTCAATTGTGAAGCAATCCTGGAGACCATTGAATAAATCCGTCATGGATTTTAAACCCCTGTGAAAATTCACGTGATTTCCACCGAAGCCGCCTAATAGAAAAATTTTATACTTTATAAAAATAACCAAAATGTCAGCACAAGATATGACCGTAATAACAAAGAATGTTCAGATCAAATCAAAATCAGAAAATGATATTATTGATATTGCAGATCAAGTATCAAAGATTGTTAAAGAAAGCAAAATAGAAAACGGGGCTGTGATAGTTTTTGTTATCGGCTCAACTGCTGCAATCACGACTATAGAGTACGAGCCCGGATTACAATAGGACTTTCCAGAAATGTTGTCAAGACTGGCGCCTAAAGAGATTGAATACGCTCATGATAATGCATGGCATGATGGAAATGGACACTCACATGTTAGGGCCTTCTTTGATTGGACCAAGCTTAACCATTCCGATTATAGAAGGTCGTCTAACGCTTGGCACCTGGCAACAGATAGTGTTGGTAGAGATAGATACTAGACCGAGGGAACGGAAAATCATAATGCAAGTCATTGGCGAATAAACCATCTTGCAACTGACGGTAATAATGCTCTCTGATGAATGACTGATCCTTTTTATTGTATGGTAATATCCGCACCTGCTACGGTTCGACAACTTAAATTAGAAACTACATCTCCTCTAAAGCTGCATATCTGATATATCCCGAACCCTTATACTATAAGGGGACTTAATGTATATAGTCCGCATTACATTTGAACTAATCTAGATTTTAATATCCATTGATATGCCTGTCTTGATTCAGAATGTATCAAATATCGTAGCAGAAGACGAAACTGTTGTATCTATTGACCTTCAATATCTTCCTTTTTTATATAGATTGATTTTCTTAGTAATTCCTGATAGATATTCTGTGCAGCAATAACACCACTTGCTGAAGCCAAGATAGCGTAGTGTCTATCTTTATCGATATCGCCCGCTGCATATACCTTTGATACGCTTGTCTGCTGCTTTTCATTTACTTTTACATATCCCTTATCCAGTTTGCATTCAAGTTGTAGAGGAATATTATTATTAATTGATGTTCCCATATGATAAAACAATATATCGGCTTTATGAAATATACTCTTTTTAGATAACACACCAGCCAAATTATTTGTTTTGGGATTTTCGACTACTTCGACAATCCAGTCATCTTCAATTACTTTGATGCCTAATTTGATTGTCTCTTTTATTTGTTTGTCAGTCAATCGGTGTTTCGATTTGTTACTTTTTGCTTCAATCCCCTGCAAAAATAGTGTAATATCGTTGGTCCAGCCAAGAAAAACCTTTGCATATCTAATTGCTTTCTGAGGGTCATTATGAGAAGCTATAATGATTAATTTCTTATGAGTAGTTGCAAATCCATCACAATGAGGACAATGCCAAATTCCGTTTCCAAGAAATTTGTCAAAATCCTTAATATCGGGTTTTATTTGATCCACGCCTGTTGCAATAATCAGGTATCTTGTTTTGAATTCCTTTTTAATGGCCATCCCGATATCATTATCTTTATTTGATTCGTGAACGGATGGTGTTACAGAAATTTGAAACAAGTCGCTATCATCATCCTTTCTAACACTATTTACTTCCTTTTTGACGCGAATAATAGAAGAATATTGTAATACATCATGCCATGATTTTTGAATTGCATCCCGAACAGATGTGTTTTCAAATCCTAGGTAGCCATGAATATTATAATTTCGATTCTTGAGAGTATCAAAGATTACAACGGATCGAAGATATCTTCCTAATAATAATGCAGCAGAAAGTCCTCCAAAGCCACCACCAATTATAGCAACATCAAAAATATCTTTATCAGGCAGGTCGTGACAAATTTTGCGTTTATTATCATCATAATTAATAGCACTGTCTATAATATTGCCATTTGACTCATTGAATATATTTGACTTCGTATCTTAGTCGTAAGTATATAATGATATATAAAGAAAGGTTATTGTCTTTATGATAAACTCAACATACGTCAGGAATGATTATAATTTTTTTTTTGCTTACCACACACAATCCAAACACTGATGTCTCCTTGTGATAATGAATGATAACAGAAATTGATCAATGTGTTAGAACTCTACTGCCACAAGAAACTTAATCTCCACGGATAAGAATTTTTACTGATAAATAGTAACTGAAGGATTATTTAGAAAAGAGGTGGTTAAAACAAGAAGAGTAAATTTTTGAAGAAAAATTCATCTTGAATTTCCATTAAGATGATAGCTTATTCGATCACAGTAGAGCGTTATTTATTAATATAAACGAAATCTGATTCTTCAACGAACCAGTTAGATCAAATGGTATTATCATTAGGATACGAGTCAATTAGATTTTATAAAGAAATGTTTCATTATTCTCCTCTTAATTACTAGTGTATTTGAAAACAAAGATATAAAATTTTTATTATGCCATATAACTATATAATGGCAAACTAAAACTAAAGGCAGCACCCTCTCCATTCAAATTATTTGTTCCCCAAATCTTGCCTCCATGGGCTTCTATGATATTTTTAGACAAATACAGTCCTAATCCTGTTCCATAAAATGATTTAGAAGCAAATTTAGTAAATAGTTTGGGAAGGATCTCAGAGTCTATACCTTTACCATTATCTTTTATAGAAACAACAACAAATGGCACTTTAGTATCATAACTATTTATATCAGAAACAATTTCTTTCTTTTCAATAGCTATTGATATGATTCCAGTCCTCGCTTTCTCCATTCCTTCATTTAATATAGATTTGATAGAATTTTCAATTAAGTTAGAAATAACCTGCCCTATTTTAGTTTTATCAGCAGTTATCCAATAATTTTCTTTTTTTAATCTATTATCATATTCAAATTTTATTTGGTTGCTCTTATCATTGCCTTTAAAATTATCTTCAAAGCCCTTGACAACATCTAACATGAATTGATTGAGACTAAATTTCTCCTTTTGAAGTTTAAATAATTTGCCCTCAATTCGGGTTACATCTAAAATTTTTTCAGTTAAATTTTGTAATTTCTTCGAATTGTTAATTACGACATCAAGTAATTCTATTTGTTCACTATCCTTTAATTTATCTCTTAAACGTTCACTTAAACCAATAATTGGTGTTAAAGGAGTGCGTAATTCATGTGCAACTAATTCTATAAACTCTTTTTGCATCTTATCGTGGAGAGTAAGATGTTCATATGCATCATGCAATTCATCGTAAATTTCTGATTGTTTCCACAAATTATTAAAAATAGAAACATACGACAAGGCTGTCTGTTCACTTTCAATATATATTGCCATACCTAACGCTTCAATAAAATTATCTTTGTCATCATCTTTTATTTCCCATATCATAGTTTTTGCTCTATCGAGTATTATCATTCTATTAAATATTGGAAGCGAAAATTGTAAACTTCTAAATTCAATACGAGGATAATTTGACTTCAGGTCGTCAATTGTGTGACGATTAGTGTAATCTAATGCGGTTAAAACTTTTACCTTTATTGATTTTGATCCTAGTTCGTCTAAAATTCTAAATCCCCTTGCTCTTTCTGTGCGCATAACTCCATTTATGGAATGAAGTATTATCAATATCTCATTTTTTGCATGACTAAATAATTCATTAGTTAATGTAAGTGATTCCTCTGGACTAGGTATTATTTTCATGTTAACCTGACTACCCTTTTCTAAATCTTCTATCCTAGATTTGGCATCTATTCCATTGTTCCACAATTTATCAAAAATTTTATGATAATAATCAAGATATAAGGGATCGTTACTGATTAAAACACTGGCAAGGTTTTTAGTTATCCCCAGTTTTTCTATTGTGGAAGCGAAGTGTCTATTACTTATAGTAAAGTTAACAAAAGGCATATCAAAAACATGTCTTACGTGTATCCCTTCCTGAATTAACAATTTGACAATTCCTGTATCTTCTTTATTATTTATTGAAGTAATCCACTTTATCCTCTCTTGCTTTTCATTTTTGGGTCTCTTTAAGATTTCTCTATAAAATTCAATCAAATGATTATAGCCCAATCGCATACCACCAATATTTGTACAAATACAAAGAAATGACGACTGATTGCAAATTTCTATTGTTTTTTTTAAAATATCTTCGGGATTTTCCAATACTTCAGTTTTTACTGGTTCTATTCCTTCTTCTATATCTCTTATTTTAAGATCTGCAGATATCGAATTTTTCCAGAAGGTATCAAAAATGTATTGTTGTTGTTCGACTATCTCTTTTTCTTGGCTATATAGTAACTGAGTTAAATACTGTTTTTCTCTGAGTATGGATGTTCCAACAAATTCTGATTCACTTACAGCGATCGCTCCTTTTAGGCCATCAAGATGTCTTAACTCATCAACATATTGTCTAAGTTCTTTGCAATAATGAATATTATCTCTTGTTATCTCTGCGATAAATCTTATTTTCACTCCTCTATTTCTTGCTTTAATATAATTATCTTTGTAAATATCCAATTCAATAACAATAGATGGCCCATTTTTATCTGTACAAAGGTCAAGCTTTTCTGTGGCATTCTGAAGATGTCTTACCCCATATGAAATTGTATTTTCAATACCATGTAAGATCTTTGTATTTTCAGAATTAACTCCCGTATCGGTCAATAATTGTTCGTAATAGAATATAATAAGATTACAATTTTATAAAAGTATAGAACGGTGTAGCAGGCTAGGTTTAAGCCGGGGTAACCTTCATTCATCTTATCTAGTTCACAACCCCCGTAACAAGAAAATTATAGGAGAAGAGGACCTATCTATTTATATGTAAAGTATAATAATTATCGTTTTTTGTGTTTACATAGCAAAATATGTCAGATCAGTTGGAACGAAACAAGAAAAATGTAATGGTGTTTTATGACCTTATGTTTAATCAAAACAACCCCGCCGAGGCCATCAGAAGATATGCTGAAGACACTTACATTCAGAACAATCCGGAGGTCGGTGACGGAAAGGAAGCGTTCATCGAGTATTTCGAGAGAATGGCAAAGGAATATCCAACCAAGCGTGTAGAATTCAAGCGGACCATAGCCGAAGGCAACCAGTGGATTTACATTGTCATCAGAAGTGGCCTGGAGACAGTAGCGATTGGGCAGGTATTGACATATTTCGACTTGACGATAACGGTAAGATCGTGGAGCATTGGGATGTTCTTCAACGCATACCTGACAAAAGCACTAACACCAACACAATGTTTTGATTTAACTAGGTACCTGATCAATTGAGTGTGAGAACACTATCTTTCTCTAACTTGTGATTATATTCCTAAACAACGTAGAACAGTATGTTATATACTTTCATCTACATCTGTATTGGAGATTATGATTTCGTTTAAAATATTATTACTAATGGGGTTATTTGCTTTGGCTACATCATTTGTTTCACCATCTTATGGTCAGGGATCGACTGAAAAAACATTATTTAGGAATTTCCAAGAGGATGCTGCTAAAGCAGGAATAGGTAATGATCTGAGAAAACGGAGATGGAGACAAAAATGAGGGCATCGTTATGGAAGTTTATAGATAATGTATTTATTGCTAAAAATGTGTCGGCTGCCGTCAACTATTTGGAAGAAGATTATGTTCAGCACAACCCCATGGTCCCAACAGGAAGGGAGGCATTTATCAACGCCTTTACGCAAATCTTTGAATAGAATCCCAATTTTGAAAATCAAGTCCAAAGAACTTACTCCGATGGCGATTCCGTAATAGTTCATTAATTTTCTCCAGATGAAGAGAACGGAAATGCGGTAGTCGATATCTTTAGGGTAAATGAGAATGGAAAGATAGCCGAGCACTGGGATGTCATCCAGCGAATTCCAAACAACCCCGCAAATAACAACACAATGTTTTATTTAGACTAAATCGAATAACCCAATTCCTTTATTTTATGCTTAATTTGAATTGCAGTTCAGAGAATATGATAAGTAGGTTCAACCCTTGTCTTAGATTACCTATAACAAATAAAGATCGATAACGGACTAGTCTAAATTTGTCAATTGCAATTTCATGATTTATTTACTTTTGAGTGATAAAAATAGGTCAAATTTGTGTCACATACCACCGAACCCGCATAATATCCGGAACTTAATCCACCGAACTAACTATCTGCTTATAGTATCTACATAATATGTAATTGTGGATATCTTGAACACTAAATTCCTAGTCTTTTATAAAGAAAATAAAGTCAATCTGAGTCCTCATCTCTAGCAAACTTTGACCTACTATATGTTGTGTGTTTCCACAACGACTATTTTCAGGACTCCCAATCAGACTATTATTTCATTCTTGTTGCAAAATAGTAAATTTATTGATGTCTCTGATTGGATCTGAAAGCCAGCCAAAAAGGTCTTCTAGAACCTTCGATTCGATTGGTCCCCCAGCTGCAGTAATCCATTGAGATGAAGGGTAAAACAAATGACCTAGGTTCGGATATGTAATCAACGTATGATCAGGATGTCTTACTTCTGTGAGTTTCTGTTGCAAAAGTAATGCGTGCTGTATTGGGGTTTGTGAATCATTCTTTCCATTCAATATCAGAATAGAGGTGTCGGAGGGAACTTTACTTATGATATCCAAATTAGGTATAGCAGAGTATTGTGATTTAAGCCAAATTGGACATGGTTTTAGACCGCACTTCTCATCTTGTGTCATAACTGATGCTAATCTGAGTTGGTCTATTAATCTGGGTTTAAGTTCATCATTAATACTTATGAATGTGTCATTATTCATATTATATTGGGGATTGAGTTGTTTGACTGTTCCATTGATAGTAGTAATGTTTTGAGTGAGAGCTTGAGTGAGATTTATTGGAATAGAGTGGAAAATACGATCCTCTAATGCTTCTTGCACTGATATAAATCCATTATGATTATGGTCTAGAACTTTCTGAGCGTAGAGTATTGGGAGGGTAACGGCTTGATAGTATGCTTCTTCGTGATAGCCCAGGGCTACTGGGCCCATCAATACGATATTATCTACTATATCCGGATTGTTGATTGCAAGTCTTGTGACATACATAGTACCTCGCTATGACCAACTAGAGACATACTATTAGAATCAACCTCTGGTTGATGTATAAGAACCTCTAGCGCTTTCTCCGCATCGTTTTCTAGATCGTTAACAGTTGTATTCCCCCATACGTTACTATCCAAAATTGTAAAATTTGCACCTACTCCCCTCTTGTCATACTGCAACACTGCATAACCTCTTTCGGAAAGATATTGTGCTACATCAAAAAATGGTCTAGCAGATGGATAAATAAGTGAGCCTGTTTGGTTATCTATACGAACGTAGTTACCTGCAGTTTCATTCATATCAATAGGTCCAGAGCCAGGTACAAGAAGAATACCTGGAAAGGGACCGTCACCTGTGGCCGGAAGATTTAGTCTAGCATTTGTCTCTAAACCATTGCCCAAATCAATAACCATGTTTCTATATTTAGTTGTCTGTAACTCTGATTGAGCATAATCTGTGAGAGTTAAACCGCAAAACAAAAAACATAAAACAGAAATGGAAGGAATTATCGAAATCTTTAATGACAAAGCATTTGATGATATGTGTTCTATGAATTAAAGATTACTAGTTCGTGATGGGTAGATAGTCGATTGTCCTTTTTTTCATAAATTTAATCATTGATAAATAGCCAACTACTATGCTGATGAAAAACCCATGTGGATACCATCACGATTTCCACCGAACCTGTATAGTATACGGGTCTGTATACTAGTTATTTCTTATTATATTCGTCATATAACAGTGAATATTACCTATAATCGTGATGAAAGGAGGTCTTGGATATTCCAGTAAAATTAGAGACACTCTAAATAATATTCAATTATTAGATAATGAGAATAATTCCAAGTTCGTCTATGATTTTTATACATACTTGAGATCCGTTAATACATCCGAAAGTTATCAAAATCAGAATATCAGAGCCTTAATTAATATGGCAAAATTCTTTGGAAAAAATTTAGAATTTATCCAAATATCTAAAAAGGAAGAGATACTGTCATTTCTTAATACTAAAATAAAAAATAAGGAAGAGGATCCTAATGGAAAATAGATGCGAACCCAGAATGATTATTTACAAAGAATCAAGTACTTTTTTAGATGGCTGCATACCGAAAAGTTAAGGCAGTTAAAAAGGACAGAGAAAGAGTTAATCCACTCCTAATTTTATAGGTAGTAAATCGATGCATCTAACATATTTACTTTATTGTCTAAATAAAATTCATCAATGAGAGTTGTTTTGAATTATCATTATTTGATTTGCTAATTCCAATACTTCTGCTTCCAATTAAATGAGGAAAATCAAAATACATGTTCCTTTTTATTACCCCTTCCTTTAGATTTTTCAAAATGATGTTTGAGTAACCATTGTCCACAGCAAGATTATAGCCGTGGTTAAGAGGTTCATGAAAGTGAAAAAGTCTTTTGTATTCTTCAATTCCTTTTTCTTCTTTATTTAGCATCTTAAATATGGACTTCATTCTTTCCCAAATGTCTGCTCTCAGCCTTAAGGTTGCTCCTAAAATGTACCTAACTCCTGAGTTAAGACAATTGTCAAGTATTAAATCAATATCATTCATTGAATCTGTAATTAGCGGAATAATAGGATCAATATTTACAGCACAACGAACTCCTGCATCACTAAATCTCTTTATTACTTTAAATATTGCAGATGCAGGTGGAGTTCCAGGTTCTACTATACGCCTTACATTTTCATTACAAGTTGTAATTGACCATACTAAAAAGCAATTATCTTTGTATTGCCGATGGAGTTCTATGTCTCTTGATATTAACGTTGATTTCGTAAATACATAATAAGGAATATGGTATTTCTGTAGAATTCTAACACATTTTCTTGTTAATTCAAACTTTAGTTCTGCTGGTTGATATGCATCTGTAGCTGATGAAATCATTACAGGTTCTATAACTTTAGATTTACAATCTTTTAATTGACTTTCAAGAATCTCTGGAGCATTACTTTTTGCATAAATTTTATCATAGAATTCTGGAGACCATTCATATGTAGCATAACAATAACCACACCTATGTTGACATCCTTGATACGCATTCAAGGTATATCCTTTAAATCCTCTTACAATAAAGGGATGAAGCACTGATTTACTCTTTTTGTCAACGAACTTTGGTGCTTTTTTGCTATACCACCGACTCATTACAAAAGATATAATGCAAAGGGACAATTAAATCAAATCTATCAAACTTTTTTTTATCTACTTTTTCATATTTATACATACTAATAAAAAATGTACAGTATATCGGTATTGCAAACAGATAAGATCAAATAATAAAAATAAAATAAATAATTATGTTGACTGTAATCAAGATTTATTGATATCCTTTGACTTGGTATGATAGAAACCTTTAGGCAAGAAATACATATTTTTTTTCATACTTCCATAGTAATTATCGTCGTAATTCTAATACCAATAACAAACTAGAACAGTTATATTCAAGGCAAGGCCTTGGCAATAGATTCATCAACTTTAAATTCTGAACTTTATCAATATAGAAAGAGAGTAATCTGGCTCCGGTACATCCGTGTCTCCGGTGATATATCAACATTACAATTTTTAGTAATGGTATATATAACAAAATTTGTTTTATATTCCTCCAACATTGCCAGAGCCTCGGAAGCTCCGCAGACATTCTCATTATTTCTGTAAAATGAAAGATGTTATTTTTCGAATTTTAGTTGTTTATGGACTTAATGCCCTACATCCAAATGCTTTGGGTCATATATGAGATAAAACATCTTCACATAAGACATGGTTGACGTATATAGAATATCTGCTGTAACCTTGATAATTAAAAATATGAAAAGGTCATGTAACTTCTACTCTCAAATACCAGGTTTTAAATTAGTATATGGCGGATTATCAGACGATTCTTTTACCACCTATAAGATTGGTAATGATACTTCAGCATATCTAAATTTAGAATTAAATCTAGACACAAATATTAGTAATCCCACTAATTATCTTGATAAAGGACATTTTGGAAGAATAATTTTCTATACTGATGATGTAGATAAACTGTATTCATATTTTAAAGACAATAAAGAATTCTCAAATATGATATCATTTGAAAATGAGCCTAAGGATGCACCATGGAAAGAAAGGTACTTTCATATAAGAGAACCAGATGGATACCAATTATCATTTGCAGCGCCTATAAAATAAGGAAAGAATTACTAATGATGATCAACTAATATTTTCAATACATATAGAATAAATTTTTGTAACTGATAAGCTTGTTGCAATAGGAAATCTGGAATTATTGATAATAGTTTATTTTCTCTATTTATAGAAATCAAGCATTTTACCTCTGAAGACTTCGAGGCTCAGGTTTATACTTAAAAACAAAAGCAGGATGGAAATTGATTCTGATCCCGTTCTACCCGATATTATATTCCAGAACCTCGGAATATACCAGAGGCAATTTTATATATATTATATGAATCAAAAATTCAACTTTCAGTCAGACAATATGCATATGCATATTCCTATTATTCTCCTTTATGAAGTTCACTTCCTTTAAAAGATTAAGTCGTTAGATTGCTTAACATCTTCGTTAAAGTCGAGCTATCAGGTCCATAATAATTAGCAAATAGCTGTTTTCAATATCCCCTCTTATTTAACATAAAATTGCTTATTTTTTGAAGCATGGTCCTTGTTATAACTATACTATGCTTCAAAGCAGCAGTAATAACTAAGATAATCTATTTGATATTGTTCTAATAAAAGAGGATAATCTCTACCATGAATTAATGTGTATTATTTTTTCTATCGGATCTCTTGGTGCAGGTTTAAAGGATGTTCCCTTATAGTAAGCTACAAGAAGCAAGGCCACTTGCATAACTTTTTCATAGGGGATATTCAATAATTCAGAGGCCTCTTTTTCAAACAAAAGGTGAAAACTAGTCCAAGTTGTTCCCAATCCGTATAACCTGGCAGCTAGCATAAAATTCCAAACTGCAGGAGCAATGGATCCCCATATAGCACTTTGGACTACCACTGAAATATTTGATCCGTCGGTTCTGCCTTCAATACAGGGAATAACAAATACAGGAATATTTCTTAAATTGTCTACCAAATATTTCGCAGATTCATATATTTTCCTTTGAGTTTCACTTTTCTTTGGATCTTCAGAACTTATAGTATTAACGACAGAAGTTGGTGAATCTATATGGGATTGCCATCCTTTTCTAAAGAGATCAGCTAATGAATTCTTCATGGACTGGTCAGTAATAATCAAAAAGTGCCAATTCTGTCTATTAGAGGCCGTTGGGGCCTGCTGGGCTATTTCTATGCATTTTTTAACTAATTCAATTTCCACAGGTTTTTCAAAGATCAAGTCTCTTTCTCACAGCTCTTGTAGTTGTAAGTAGTTCTTCAGGAGTTAAGGATGTCATACTTATGACCCCTAAATCTTGATTTATAAGATTAATGAAAATTCCGATATATTGCGTCGTCTAATCCAGGAGATATTGGAAATATAAAAATGGTTATACTGATGGAGCAAACGCACGATGGCGAAGGCTATTTGAATTAATGGTAATATTTGTTGTAATTGCAAACAACCATGATGAATTCGCAAAAAGATATTTAGAACATCAATCCGTAAAAAAATACAACAATCATTACTGTTAAAAGATTATTATAAAAGACTAGGAGAATCTTTCCCCAATGTTAATCATACTAAACTACAAACAGAATATGCGAGACTAATAGGATCTGTACGGTAAGAATTTTGCAAAGGATTATGGTTGGATACCGAATAAATATCTGACAGAATGTAACTTCAAAGCTTTGGTTGAAAAGATGAACATCGATCGTTATTTGCCTATTATGACAAGTCGCATAATCATGTACATGGGGGGTCAAAAGGATTCTATCGAATGAGGTTAATACACCAACAACAAAAAAAGGTCCTACTAGCAGTCCAACGGATTATGGTTTAGCCGATCCGATACAAAATACTGTATACTGTTTAAATGTAATAAATGCGACATAACTTAATTCTAAAGATGATTTAAATGATCTAATTAGCCTTAAAGTGATATATGAATTTTCAAAAGACATAGGTAAAGAGGCTGTAAAAATACAAAAGGAAATAGGACATGTCGTTTTAGAAAATATTAAGAATAGTAAGTCGAGCATATAGTCGATTTTTTTTGCATAAACACAATATGGATATAGACAAAAATAAAGGTAATTCTCGAATATCCAAATCATTAAAAAAAATAAAATAGTGACAGTATACATCCTAAAAAATTGAAGATAATATAGTAGTTTATTATCAAAAGGTGATTATCATATAAGTTAGAATCTGATAGTGGCTCTTTGTTCTACGAGGATATATGTAATGCATTAGTTTTTAGAAACGAAAATAGAAAAATACTTTCTAGGAACTAGAACGGAGTTTTTTTTGCCTAAAATAGAATAACAGAATTACAACTAGTACGGAGATTACTGCTGGCAAAACCATCAAAACATTAAAGAATGTTGAAGGTATTCTACAGGAAAGCGAACTTATAATCAAAATCGCCGTTGTAATAATTAATGCAAAGCCAATGTTTGTAAATAGACTTGCAATCCTAATATGTGAAATAATAAGAATCGAAGAAATTGAAAAAGGTATTATCAATATCCCGACAGAAATTACAACTGAAATTTGAGCTTGCTCACTAGTAAGATGGAATCCAAAAGAGCATTTTTCGGAATCTATATCAAAAATGGTTGTAGGAGGAAGCTGTACGGCAATAGCAAAAAAGATGAAAATCGATCCTATGATACCCGCATTCACTGCTAATAAACGAAAATCATCTGGTGCGAAATTAGACACCGCTGTTACTCAATCGTTAGATTAAAAAACTGTCTATTTATCTATATCTATCTTTTTTCTCGTTCATTATTCGGATTGTAAAATGTGGTTAGGCCGAATATAGTTTTTTATGTTAGGTAAACTAATTTATTTTTATTTTTTCCATTTGGAATAATAATGGGAAATCTTATCAATGAGCCTCTTACCATGCTAATTTCTTATTTGGATTTCCACATTTACAAACCATAGTGTATAATATAGTACAATGACATGTTTCTGTTATTGAAATGGTCAATTGAGGATTTTGTATATGGTGCAACTGATGGTGCTGTTACAACTTTTGCAATTGTAGCTGGAGTAGTGGGAGCCTCGCTTTCTCCTTCTGTTGTTTTGATATTAGGATTTGCAAATCTATTTGCAGATGGTTTTGCAATGGCCATAGGCAATTATCTATCGACAAAATCAAGAATTGAATCTATTCAAAGAGAAAGAAAAAGAGAAGAATGGGAGATCGAAAATAATCCTGCTCAGAAAATACAAGAAATTAAAGATATCTATTCTGAGAAGGGATTTAAAGATGAATTGCTTGAAAATGTTGCTAAAGTCATTATTTCAAAAAGAAAGGTTTGGGTTGATACTATGATGGAAGAGAAAATAGGACCAATAGACAATAATGAGGAAAATCCGATATACAAAGCAATTACAACTTTTTTTGCTTTTTATTTAATTGGTTTAATTCCCTTAGTTCCGTTTATTTTTGTCTATTTTCTATATTTTGATTTGTCGGATTCGATATATACTATAGACAATGTTTTTTCCTATTCAATTATATTTACTGCTATTTCTTTTTTTTCAATTGGATTAGTAAAGGGAAAAGTTGTTAACAAATCTCCTGTAAGATCTGGCTTAAATACGTTAATGATGGGGGGAATTGCTGCAGTAGTAGCCTTCTTAGTTGGAAGTTTGTTAGGTGCATACGTAAAATAACAAAAAAAACTTGTCATTAGATACTACTAAAATTGAACCAAGTTTTAACGTTAGCAGTATGAATCCGAATCGGCTAATGATTATCACCTTAAATTGTGAATTCAAGTTAGTACAAGGATACAAGATGATGCATTGCAATGATTCCTCCTAATGCTCCGAGTAATAGGGTTTTAATAATTCTAGGATGTATCACAGAAATACCACTTCACTCTAAAATATACATAAAGGTATATGATGTAGCTACGAACAAAAGTAAGGATAAATAACTAGTATGGAGTTTCATACTCGTCCCACGAATCCCAGCTTGCCTTATCGTATATTTTTTATTAAAACTTATGTTCATTTATTATTAATTACTTCAAATTCAAAGCAGGTGAATTATCATGCTACTAATGTTACTTCATATGAATATCTATCTAAACCGCCGTCAACAGGTATCGGACCTGTGCGCATGTTCGTTCATCTAGGCGATACGGCCCATTTGAAGATCATATACTAAGGAGGTATTACGCGATGTGAAATATTTCTTTAGACAGGATTCACAATATTTCCAGGATATCTCTATCAAACGACTCATCCCTTTTTTTCTCATGGGCCTGTAGAATTATAAACTGATCAAAATTCGATAAATCATTAATAGTTGTATTATTGTCAATATGACAATCTTAGGGTAAACAAGCGTTTGTATCTCTGGTTCAGACACTAAAATCAATATGTTTAAAAATAGTCTGTATATATTAATTTCAATTTGCAAGAAATACTGGATAACATATACAAATGGGTTGATGTATCCAAACTAAAGGTAGAGTCAGATCACGATCTGGTAAAATCTCAGAAAATTGATTTTATTGGAAAAGTAACTGTCAATGATAGATATGGCTACAACATAATAATCCTCAATGAAGCTGAGATTGTCAAAATTTCAACTTCTTATAGATTCAATCAACAACTAAATAGTCAAATTTCAAATCTCAATAACATTGGTATTGAATTCCTACGCAATGTGCAATTATCATTATTACAAATGAATTTACAGTATGTTTTCATCCATAAAAACCATAATCCACCAGTAAGTTTAGACAAAAAAACACCAATCAATATTGATGATTTAGAATCTATCGACATAAGTAAGAATCTCTATTTTGACGGATTTAATCAAAATCTTTTCTTCGAAGCAGTTACTAATATAATAAATGCGATAGAAGTCATTGACATTCTATATCAAAGATAGATTTGAAAAACATAATATTTGTTGCAAGATTAAAGAATTCCACCTTCAATTTGGATTAATGTATTCCCCGCCCACCTATTCAATCATTAATAACAACAACATTGGTAGATTGAATCTAGTCTGTAGTTCTCAAAATTGGATCGGCATAGACACGGAGATAGGCATAATGCTTTGATTCGCTATTAATGATTTAGTTTTGTTGATCTAATCCTTCAGAGAAAATTTATTGTTAGAAAGTTTCTTGTTTTTTTAGGATATCCTGATAAGTTACTATTTGATGAATAACTCTGCAAATTAAAAAAAACTCTGAAAAGCACAACTAGGAAAAAAGTTAGATATCCAAGATTTTCTTAAATTTCATCTATGCTATTTTATTTATCCTTTTAGCTCTTTTCTTATTTCCATTGTCCAATACGTACAGCCTATTAAGCCAACAATTATACTCTGACTAATTTAGATTTATAATCTGATTCGTCATATTTGGATACATATCCACAGCTAGGACAACTTTCAAGATTTGAAAAATTTCTATGAAAATTGTGTTCTTCCAATCGGTATATATGTGAAATATGATCAAAACCACATTGTTTACATTTTATCCTAAGAGTCATAGTAAAATATAAGACTAGGTGAAATTTTAGTCTTTTTTCATAAGACTTATGCAATCGTCTTACAAGTTTTTCGGAATGAGAATTTAATTAAATCTTATCCGCAACTCGTTGACTTAAATTTATATTTGGAGAGGGACAATTTGCGTCAATTCTTTTGAATCATATGAGCTCTGATAACTAACAATGATGTTACTAACCCTAATATTATTCCAAATACAATATGTGCAATAAAACCAAACCCGTAGATTGGAATGAGATTTTGTTCAACAGTTTGGCGATCTTCGAGACTACTTTGGGTGGGATTAGATTGGTTCATTATATCAAAGAGATTTGGTAGAACCATACCCAAAGTAGTCGGAATAAACAAAACTATGAAAATGATTATCGAGTAAATGACTCCTTCCGTAATTCCTCTTTTAAAATTTATGATTGCAAGTTTCTTTATTGTAGATACTATAATGGCAAATATTACACCTGCGATGACTCCAGTAAGCAAATGCATTACAATACCCAATGTCAGATTAAGATAATAATTGTCATTGATATTACTTATTGCCATACCTCTAGCTATGGACAAGTCATCTAGAGGAAGTCCCATCATACTTGTAGTAAGAAAAAGAAATGGATACATGGCTATACTTGCAATGATTCCTCCTAATGCTCCAAACAATATTATTTTGACTGCTTTTTGATTTGTCATAGAAATATCGCTTCACTCTAAATGTGCATAAAGGTATATGAGATAGTCACAAATAAAACGAACTAATAGAGATTATGAAATTATATTGCCATCCCACCGAAGAATCGGAGAATCATGAACTAAGATTTATCTTGGACTTCATGTGAGAACTATTTTATTGATAACACAC
Source organism: uncultured Nitrososphaeraceae archaeon (assembly GCA_963850055.1). Classification (GTDB taxonomy): domain Archaea; phylum Thermoproteota; class Nitrososphaeria; order Nitrososphaerales; family Nitrososphaeraceae; genus Nitrosocosmicus. Next base: position 121,970 of record CAWKJS010000035.1, read on the forward strand.
TAAAATAGAGGGGTGAACCTTATGAATTGCATAAACTCCCAATATTTAGTAGTTTTAGAACTAGGGAGATAAGATTTACTATCGTTAAATACTTTATTATACAACTTTTTCATCTAATGGTCCGATTTTTCTAATATGGTTGAGAAAATGTTGCTTCTGTCTAAAACTTTGATCCATTAATCGCAAGGCCATAAGATTCAATTATTATCGTTCCTGTCTAAAAATGCTTTTGAACTTTTCGAGATCAAGATCTGTATTTTGGTTTATGTTATTAAACCATTATAGACACTAACATAGGATCTAGTATTTGCCAGTTGAAGATGATATTTTGACGGAGTATGTAGAAAATGCATCAAATATAATATCAGAATCAGATTATGGATCTCATACATTGGTTATCTATCAGGATTTAGAAACATTAAGAGAGTTTTATTCTTATTATGTAAAAAAAAGGATTGAGGAAAGAAATGAAGTTATTCAAGTAGCACCGTTTTATGAAACTGAAGATTCTGTCAGAAAATCTCTATCAGAAGGACAAATATCAATCAATGTAGAAAAATGGGAAAAACACGAAAAATCATTAATGATTATCGATTCGTTAAAGAAATATTTCGGCACTGAATCTCTCGAATCTGATTATGATGCTAATAAAAAATTAGTGAACTATGCTAAGACGATGGGAAAAGCGGGTGTATCAGTCTTAGGAGATACAGGTGCCTTTGCTTTTTGTCACCGTATACAAGATCTTGTAAACTACGAGTTGTCTTTACCTTCTAAATACGATATAGATTTGAAGAGAGTATGCTTGTTCCATAAAAAAGATTTTAATAGATTATCAGAAGAGCAAAAACAAAAGTTATTGAATCATCACTCTATAGCAATAAAAATATGAAATACTTTTAGACAACATTTGTCAAACTATATGTTCATTTTACAATCAAGACGGTAGCATACGACTTAAGTAACATACACGTATCAGTCCTTCAAAGCATCGTTTATCATTTCTCGTAAATTTGAAAAACGAATAGGTTTTTGAATTATTCGATCAATTCTTGTGGTTTTAAAGTCTTCTCTATCTTCCAAATCTTGGGTTTCAAAAGCAGTCATCAAGAAAATTTTTATTTTACTATTAATTTCTCTTATCCTTTTGGCAAGATCTATACCACATATACCAGGCATTCTCAAGTCTGTTATTATCAATGAATGTTTATCAGCAGTTTCCTTATAATACTCCAAAGCCAATACCGGGTCGGTGAAGGAGACTACATCATACCCTTCATTTTTTAAAAATGCTTTGAAAAGAGATGCAAGTTCTAGTTCGTCATCCACTACAATGATGGAATGGGTAGGTGGCAATGACAATAGATATTGCTTTTTTTGAAATTATTTAACTTTATCTCCAAGATTCTGATAAAACTCGATAAAGAAGTGATATACTAACCTGTGATAAAACGCTGAAATTGTAATTTCTTTAAATATGGCCGGTTATTCTATGTTTCATGTTTAAATATCTTGACCTTTCAGATGATACCTTTTCATAAGAGGATAAGGATTACAATAGAAATATTAAAAAGTTGGAGGATTTAACGGAGAGTTTGCAATATACAGACAAGGAATTGTTGCTAAAAATGATTTTCACCGTTTATTACAAATACCATAAATCCATTCTGACAAAATCAGAAGGTAACACTGAACTGATGCTTTCTATGTTAATGGCTTTATTGGTGAAGCAGAATAAAGAACTGGGTAAATTCAACGAGCGGGTCAACATTAAGATTTGAAAACCCGTAATACAAAAATTAGTCAATATGCAGGGTCGACCCCGATTCATCGATAATATGGTGCCTTAGGTTTAACGGGATCCATATGTTATGCTTCTGATTGATAACCAGGTGGTTAAATCGAGTCAAATTTGTTTCACATACCACCGAACCCGATACTAGTTTTAGTAATGATATTTCTTTTTATCTGATAAATAATGAATAGTTAGTGCGGATAAAAGCTATAAATTTATCGTTAACTTTACAGAGTCTGCGTTAGACCGCGATATTTCAGATTGTAATTTCAGGTAATACAAGCTGGGCTAAGCGAACACTGTGCCTCAACTTCTGCTTGAGAGCTACTGGTTTGTCCGGTCGTATTACCACCGGTCATATTCTGAGCAACTACTGTTGGGGTGACAGAGATGGCTGTGATTGTTAATACAAGAATAGTCAAAGTCATTATGCAGAGGCCGGAGATCTTTTTAATAGTCATACATACAACCTATGAGTGGATCGATTTAAGGATATTGGGTATTTTGTGAATACATTCATTTCAAAACACCAATGAATATTCTTCCTATCGTGGGTCTGGTGAGGAGGTTACTGTACCAAAGAGTAAAGAATGGTCCAGAGTTTGTAAAGAACTGTAAGAGTGATATGGCAAAGGATAGTCTGCATCTAAGTAACCCGGGTGATTTTACATTAAGTAATGTACTTTGAGGGAGCTTAGACAGTCTCCGGATTGCCTTGAAAAGTGCCAATTACAGGATCTCATTGCAGAGAAAAAGATAAAACCTTTACAAATTGCATATCGTAGAGCAAATGAAGCCAGAATATGGACTACAAATTAGTATTACTTCAACTCAATGTCAAGAGTGTTCCTGATCAATAGTCGGGCAGTCCGTTACTCACTGGTCAGCATCATCTTTTCAAGAATGATATTATTTATTTTATTAGGCAATCTCGCGTTTCATTCGTAGCACAAACCAGTCTGATCCAAACAGGATAGCAACCCTTTCTATGGATTTAGATAGGTATAATAATAAGATCGAACTCGAATGCTCAAAGGTTTTGAATCCTTGATTTATTGATTCATATTAGTACAAGCAACATAATAGGCAGATTCATTTCTCAATTAAATGATTTGCATTAGAATATCTATCCGGCTGGATAACGTCAAATCAGACACTAATTTTGTAACTATTATTCTACGGTACATGGATATATATGGTAGAAGAAACTTATCAGGCCCATGTGGATATCCTCATGATTTACACCGAACCGTTATACCATACGGAACTTAATCCCACCGAACACGATATTAATGTGAGTAACGAAGTTATAGCGCAATTAGAGATAAAGTAGTTCTAAATTGTCGGTATTATCAAAAAATAGGGTATAAAAAATCAAGTAGTTTTTATCATTTTTCTAAAGTGTTCCATGTTCTTTGCCATTTCTTCTTTGAATGACTCTTCTGTATAGCCGTGAACTTCCATACCATGTTTCTTTGCATTTTCTATTAATTCTTCCTCTGTTTCGCCATACATTGTATGTGTACACACGGGTCTCCAGCATCTTTGCAACTAAGGCTTAATGTCATATGAGGTAAATAATTTCCATTAAATTAAAGATATCTATCAACTTCCTATAAAGACAAAAGAAAAGGATAATTTTCTCAGAAAATTCCTGTTTAATTGCTACTTGAGGTAGGTGGATACTAATTTTGAATATGCACTATATGGATATCCACGTCATTTCATCCGAACTCCTAAACCGAATGACTTAATCCCACCGATTCAGAAAATAGAAGGGTCTGACCATGATGATGATTATTTTTGTTTGTTACCATCATACTTATCTTCCGATTGACCTACTAAGGCGGAGTTAGATTAATCCAAATATTTACTAATTTTAATTCAATTACAAAGAAAATTTAATTAATATCCTCTATTTAGAGAGGACAATGAAAGAAATCCTTTCCGGTGCATTCACTATTCTTGTTTTTATCCTGGCAATACCTTTTGCTTATGGACAACCACTTGATACTGCCACAAATCTTGATGCAACTACAAATCAAACCACCACCACACTACTACTACTACCACTCCTGAAGCTACCATAGGCAAAAGTGAAAATCTTACTATAACCGATCTTAGATTCCGCGGAGAATCAAATCAAATAACAGGAACAGTCACAAATAATTCTACAAATGAGCAATCTTCTATAACAATTTATGCAATCCTTTTTGACAAAGATGATTCTTTTCTTGGAATTGCTCAAGGAAGACCTTTAGTTGAATCACTTCCCCCAGCTGATAATTCTCCATTCTCAATAGATTTATCCTCAGGGTTTGGATTCTTTGCAATGCCTGAGGAAGTAGATGGTATTGATCATTATACAATCTATGTAAAAGGAAATGAGCCGCTTTTCTAAAGTAGCATAGGTATGCAATGAGAAAGAATAGTTGATAAATCAGACCAAGTGTCGACCATTTATTATTTTTCTCTGTAAGCGCAATGTAATACCATATTGTATTTTATTCCGTTAGGCGAAAATCGATTATTGTTTCAAATCATATCTTAAATAGACTCATGAGGATATCCTCATGATTTCCACCGAACCCGCTACCCATCTTAGTAACGATATAGATATATAAAAATTATAACAAATGAATAATGTAATTGAAATAGAAATAATTTATCATTGAATAACTATAAATCTTAGTCATGTGTCAGCATTTTTTAATGATTTCACCAATTGCGGTCATGTTTTGTCAGTTTTAGGCATTAAAAACCATTTGATACCCGTATTTATATAGTACGGTAATTAATAGATACTATGTCAAAGAAAATAGAAACTAACCAAAATTATTCAAATAATACCAATAACTATAACAATAATGATTTCCAAGAATCCGTTAACCAATCATTTGATGAAACCAAAGACAATATCAAAAAATCATTAGATGAATCAAGAAAACAAATTCCAAGAATTAACGAAAGTGTAAATAATTATCAAGAGCAATCAATACAAACTGCAAAAGAGATTTCAGAAGAATATCTTGATTCTCAAAAAGAAGTAGTCAATTCACTCCAATCAGCATGGAGGCCATACAATGAGGTCTACAATGGATATGTTACCAACTTCTATTCTCCTGATGCAGCAATGAGAGCATATACAAGATTTGTCAGTAATGTTGCAGACAACACGGTATCAACTATCAGACTTTCAAACAACGTTGTTTTCTCAACCCTTGATGCATGGAAACCAGTACTACAACAAGCAAAAGATGTTTCAAAACACATATCAAACACGGGAGTAAACACCGCAAGAGTGTTTGAACAAAATTCAAGACAAATAGCAGCAGAAATTAAAGAAGCAGCAGTCGCCAATTCAAACGTAAACACATCTACTACTTCCACCAGTACCACAAAGTCCACAAATCATTAACAAAGATAAAAGAAAAATCAAAGACAAAAAAAATTCGACCAATTGATTTATCCTTTGGAGTTAAACAAACTCAAATTTTTAAATACATCAATACTAAAATTACATTCTTTTTTCTGTCACTTTTCTTTTCCATCCATATAAGGAAATTTTATTCAAAAAAAACTAACTTATTTCTAGGCTTGACTCGTGTGGATATCCACATGGTTTCCACCGAATTACTGGTCTTGTTGGAGGATAGGTGGCTCTTGAAATCGATTCAATTCAGTCTTTCAGTTTCAATCCATTATATAAAGGAAGGAATGTTTCTACCCTATTCTGTAATATAATGAATCATTTAAATTCAAATCCAAATAAATCATCAACATAGCCATTCTCGGTAAACTCTACTTTGTAATAATAATCCTTTTCAGGGGTTCCCTCCTCATTTATATTTCCGGTATTGCAAGATTCTAAAATATCTGGTTCCATTAATGTATTATTTGAATTTTTAATTCCTTGTAGTTGTTTTATTTTATGACCATCCCCCAAGTATGTTCCATCGCAGTATTCTTTCGTATGTTTTACACCATTTATTTCATTGTTAAATTAATTTCGACATTACTTGCGAGACGTCAAATTGTTGTCCAGACGATTATGCCATTCTCCAACTTACTAGATGCCAGTAACTATTGATAACACTGTGTCGATGGGTGTGCCAGTTTTAACGAATTCCATCCCTACAGGAGCTATAACTAATATTCCAAAAAGAAATCGTAGTAAAAATACTATAACGATAATTGCTATTATAACCAAAATAATTGTCCAAAGTGTTCCAAGCATATCAAGAGATTTTATCAATAATGGTTTATATACATGTGCTATCAGTTATCTTGAATGATGTAACTGTTGGTAATATCAGCAGAATTGGGATAAATACTACCAAACATCGTTAATCGCTTTTGAAATTACACATTGTCACGTAGTTCATTGAGGCGGGTTCATAATTGGTTTTGATTTATCATTTGACAATCATAGGCTTAGAAATGCCCCGCGTAATTCAGCCTATTTGGCTTATTTGACTCGCATGTTACTACTTTAAAAACATTGTTAGAAATTATATTTCAATGAAGACATTCATTAACATCTGTGTTTCAGTAATACTAACCATTAGCTTGGTATTATTACTAAATACTGGAAGCTCCAATATCTATGGACAAATAATAGTTGATACAAATCAAACCAACCAAACTAGTGGACAAAACACAACACAACAAGCTCAACAACAGCTAGAGCAAGCCAATCAACAACTTGCACAAGCCAACCAAACTCAACAACAAGTATCTAATCAAACACAGCAACAGCTAGCACAAGTCAACCAAACTAGTGGACAAAACACAACACAACAAGCTCAACAACAGCTAGAGCAAGCCAACCAAACTCAATCACAAAATAATCAATCTAAGCAACAAGACCCTGAAATGAACGAAAAATTGCTAAATTATACAAATATTGCTATCTTAGCTTTAAATGATGATAATACTAGTGCCGCACAAGATAGTTTAGTTCAGATTCAAAATGCATTGATCAACGCCAGTGGAAAACAAGTAGTAGTAGTTCCAGCTCCAGCAGTAGCACCCTCATCATCTGATGATGATGGAGACTCGGACTAATTTTTTTATTTTTTAGTATGTTGACATTAATTTAACTAGTCAAAAAGATTTCAGATTTTTATATACCTTATAGTAGGGAAATTATTTAAAAAGACCATGAGGGCGTAATCCCGCACTTCACATTTTTTTCATAACGGATTTGAATTATGATTTATCACAAACATGAATATTATAATGAGAAATTATCTGAATTAGTTCCTGAATCAGATTTTTAGTATAAGGGATAGATGGGATTAATCCAACGTCCTCTCCTCATATCTATTTTTATTATCGTTAAATACTATTTTGTCCATATCATTTTACTCAAGTATCCATTACAGGAGTATCGAGACGTCAATCCATTAAATGAGGTATGCAATCTTAATTTAAACACCTTGAATCTTCCTCAGAATCAATATACAAGTTAGTCCATCAGAACCTGTGAATCAAATATAATGCGAATACGATATAAGGTATATTACACTAATATAATATGGATTCAGATATTTCTAAAAATATTACTCTATTGTCTAATAAAATTATCAACCTTTTGATAGAAAAAACAAATGGCGATCTGAGGAGTCCAATACCATTTCTTTATACCTATGAACAAGGACATTCCATAAACACCGGGTTTAGTGACAATAAATTTGATAAATCAAACCTACAGATACGTCAACATGTCATAGACCGCCTGCTCCAAAATGGATTAATATTTATCAGTCCAGAAAATGTGAAAGGGGTGTATGTAACACAGAAAGCCCTAAATCAATACCCGATGTGATATTGATTTACTTTCAAAAAACTGTTGACGATTATTCGTTAACATGTGTAATAAATCAACGGCTATCTAGTAAAGGAACCTTGGCATCCAACCTTGAATCATTCTTACGGGACCCGGATCTTTGATATTCACCAACTAGAGGGAAATATCGAAGAATATTCAAATCAAATTTATCAAAAATACTCATTTGAAGATTGAGTGATGTTAAACCTC
>CAWKJS010000036.1:0-21493 GCA_963850055.1 uncultured Nitrososphaeraceae archaeon
TGGAAATTGGTTGGATAGGCTATCGTCTTCTCTGAAATCAAAAACAACTTTGTTCCAATTATCATTGTGGCCATGGTTGTCTCCATTCTCATAGACTCTCAGATCGGCATTATAGCAGATTTCATTCCGGAATATTTGTCTTCTACTGCAGGAGTATTGTTATTTGTTAGTTTGACTGTGTTTCTAGTATTATCTTCTTTCTTTATGATTAATCATGTCAAACGAATCGAAGATTTGACTGTGGGAAAATATGCTCATTTCAAACTCATCTATTATTTTGTATTAGCAGCACAATCTCTGATTGCATTGATGCTTTCTTTTACCGTTCTTCAAATACTAATATTTCAAGAATATGATTCTCTGTCATTATTCGTAATATACATAGTCAGTTATGGTATTTGGATTGGTGTTTTGGGACTTTTGGCAAGGGCTTTTGTTATGTGGTATAAGAATTTTAACCGAAATAGCATGATACTGATATTTGCTCTTGCTATGATAGCCTATGTTCTAAATGGGGTATTTGGTTTGATTTATGGGTTGGATACATTGACACAGCAAAATTCAATCATTTCTTTAGGTGATGTTGCTTATTTTCCTGAATTTAGTATCGAATCGATAGGAAGTCAAATTGATTTAATTAACTATAGTTGTTCTGTAGTTGCCTTTATCTTAACGTGGATAGGTAGCGTGAAATTGCTCCATCGGTACATACGTAGAATTGGAAGGTTTAAGTTTTGGACTATAATGATTATATCTCTTATTTATTACAATATAGAATTTCCTCTTTTTGTGTTGGGGTATTTTGATCCCGTCGATGATGCAAACGCTTTATTGAATATTCTACTACTCTCTTTTGGAGGAATTCTTGCAGGTATCATCTTTGGGATTTCTTTCTTATCAATAGCAAGGACTCTGAAGATAAATTCTATAGTCAGAAATCAGTTGATTTTAACTGCGTATGGATTCCTTCTTTTCTATATTACTGGATCCGCGGTGGCTGCACAAGCCGCATACCCTCCATTTGGATTAATTTCGGTTTCTCTTATTGGCTTGTCATGCTATCTTATTTATTCGGGACTTTATTCGTCTGCTCAAATTGTTTCTCAAGATACTGTCCTTCTTAGGTCAATTGGAAAATCTGTAACTGAACAAGCCAATTTCCTAGGTGGTATTGGAACTGCTCAAAGAAACAAAGAATTAGAATCTCGGGTATTAACGGTTACTAAGAATCTTGCCAATGAAATAGAAGAAGCATCTGGAGTTCAATCATCATTAGATGAAACTGAAATGGTCGATTATATACAATATGTTATGAATGAAATTAAAAAAAATACAAAGTAAACGATTCGGGTTCAAATAGAGCGATTCATTCCCTGATCCCAAGCAAAGATCAATGTTCTAAATTTCTTGGTTTATGAGACTTTTTTTTACTTTTGCTCTAATATTGGATCTCCACGTAATAATTATTAATCTAGGTGTTATTTGGAACTTCAAGACTCTTTACTTCGTTCCAATATTTTTCAAAAAGAATTTCTCGAACCCAAACTGAGTGTTTTTCATTTGAAGATGAAGTTATCAATTTACCGTTTTGATCATACTTTATCTGAAGCACATACTTACTGTCAGAAACTAACGCCATTTCGTTGAAATCTCCCAATTGGTTTGTATGGCCAACTTCAATTAGATTGTAATTTTTATAATCATTTATCGATTTTATTTTCTTTAGTAGATGTCTATCGACACTGTCAATGAGAACCTTAACTAAAATATCTCTTTTTGCTAGGGGCAAAAAGTAGTTCCAGAAGGTTTCATGTGTCATTATTTTGTTTAGAACTTTCGTGGAGGTAAATAGAAGTAATTCCTTTCTCGAAGATTCAATTAATGAACTAATTTCTCTTCTAGTTTCCTCAAGAGAAAAGATTGTCTTATTGTAACTGGGAAGGGTTTCATGTCCTAATTCTCTTGTTCTTATGGATAACGGCATTGCCATTTCCCAAAGTTTGCTAAAGATAGATTGTTGCTTATCTACTAACGCTTTAGAATTACTCCAAAGGGTTTGATCAAGTCTATCGCTTTTGGTATGAAATATGAATACCATGTATGCCCTATTATCAAAAATTCCAAAGTTACCGTTTATCTCACTAAGGCACCGAATTTCATGACTTCTAATAGAATTGATAAAGTCTATGTTCTCTTTCGTTGCTTCAACAAGCAATCTTAACTTAATGCCTTTTTCTCTAACTAATCCTTCCATAAATGCGATACCATTTGTAAAATATTTGGAAATAAAATTTATCATGTTAGAATCCCATACCGAATCATATCCTTTTTTAACAATGGTCATAGAATGGCCCGCCATTTCGAGCATCATGTTGTGATCAAACATGACTTCAGTCAGTATAGGATGATGGTAATTTGACTCCTTTAATTGTCTAAAGGTTAAATCATCCATGAATTCGCTTTAAAACTTCATTTTATTTAAAGTTGTAAAATCATTGATTAGAGCAATGAATTATTAGATCATTTGGTTTTTTGTAGTACCATTATTGTAAGACCCATGTCCAAACATTGGGGGTTCAAATAGAGCGGTTCATCCTTGATACGTAAAAACTAACTTGTATAAAATCAAAAAAAAAAATTTCAAATTATCTACTTCCTGACGGCAGGAATTATTTCATCATTAATGAATTTTTGAAAATCAGGGTCGAACCATTTTTCCAATTCTATATTATTTTTCCATATTTCATATATATCGCCATGTTGAAATGCAGATGTTATATATCTGCTCCATCCGGCCCATTCATTATCCCTAACTACTCCACGTTGTCGCATATGAAAAGCATGTGCAAATGTATATAATACATGATAACTAAATGCTAAATCTGGGGTAAAATCTGATTCTGATTTACTTACCACCTTTATTAATTCTGGATTATTCACCATCATCCGCGTTAAACCATTTATCTTATCATCCAAATCATTTAGTATCTTTGTTTCAAGATCTACTGATAGGCTTTGCATTTGTTTTCTCGAAAAATAAAGGACAACAAATAAAGTACCAATAATTCCTATTGCTTCACCAATCCCGAAATAACCTTCTATGCTAATTTCTTCAAACAATAATAATTACAATAAAATCATTTGTATATCTGAATTGTTATTAAATTGAATAATAAGTGGTATATTTACAAAGACTTACTTTCAAATCAAATCAACTTGCTATTTTATTTGGTAATGCCTCTTAATATTTGACTATTCGGATATCCTTGTTCTATCTACATTGTATACCCAAATCTAAAGTGGTCATATCCCACATTAATGGCCTTTTGAATAAATATTTGATAAGGTAACATAAGTCTATAAACTATTGCGGGTTCAAATAGAGCGGTTCATCTTTGATGCCGAGCAAAGATCAATCTTATCCATGTTATTGGATTTATTAGTTGTTATTCCTAATATCCAGACTTTTTACTTCATTCCAATATTTTTCGAACATTAACTCTTGAATCAATACTTTATGTTCCTCATTTGAATAAGTTGCAAGTAGTTTGTTGTTTGGGTCATAGTTAACATGAAGCACGTGTTTACTGTCAAATATCATGACCATTTCATTTATTTCTGCAATCTTATTCGTATATCCTATTTGGATTGGTTTGACTTGTGCTGACGCATTTATGGAAGCAATTTGTCTTGTCAAATATTCGTCTACATTATCCATGAGAATTTTGATTGACGCTTCTTTTTGGAGTATCGTTGGTAAATAATCGATAAACTTAACTTTATTCAGGAGATAGCAAAGAATTTTGTTGGATGAAAATATTGTCAGGTCCTTCTTACACGTTAGGAGCAAAGATTCTACCTCTCCTTGAATATTTTCAAAATCTGACATAGTTTTCTGAGTTTCTCTTTTAACTTCATACTCCAATTCTTTCATTCTTGTAGAAAATGGTATGGCCATACTCCACAATTCTTCAAACAATTGCATTTGTTTTTCTGCTAGTAGTTTAGAATTACTAAAGTATGTCTGTAGAGACTCGTCATCCTCTTTATGAAGAACAAACGCCATGTATCCCTTCTCGTCACGGATCCCAAAATTTCCCCTCAATCCATCTAAATGTCTAATTTCTACGAAAGGTAAGGTATTAAGAAATCCTTCATTTTCTGTATTCACTTCAGTAATCAGTCTACATTTTATGCCCTTTTCTTTGACTCTCTGTTTTACTAATTCTAATCCTTCTATAAAATATTTGGAGGCCCATTTACACATTTCAGCATCCCAAACTGTGTTATATCCTAATTCGGTCGAATTCAATCCATCTGCGACCATTTCAAGCACTATCTTATAATCATGAATAACGTCAGTAATTACAGGATGATAATAATTGGACTCTTTTAACTGCTTGAGAGTTATTTCATCCACTATATTGTATTACTAGTCCATTTTATTAAAAAGTTGTTATATCTATGAGTTCTATTTTTAGAACATTGGGTCTTGCATATGCGGTGTGGAACTAGATGCAAGACCCTTATGGAATTACTTTGGAGATTAGATCTTACAAACAGGATGAGTTTAAAAACACCATGTAATGATAATCTTTATTCACTCTAGTTACTACCTACTATTGAAAAATGGCAACTTATTGGAATAAATTACGAGAAAATTATTGGGGAGGCTATTTTATTCCTTATCTTATCTCCCAAACACTATCTGATGTATTACCCTCACTATCTACTTCATAATCAAAGAATGCCACTTTATTATTTAGGTTGGATAACTCTCCTTCAGATGATGTATTAAAGAATAATGAACCTTCAAATCTAACATCGCCTTGTGGGTTCGCATTCCCGATTCCTTCTGCTGTCCAAGTTACCATTTCTCCATCTGTTGTAGTAGATATTCCATGTCCTTCTCCATGTACCGTCCCGTTAGTATAGATAGTTGACCAATATGTGCCAAGGTTACGTGCTTGTATATCTCCAAATATAGTTTGGTTCGAAACAAATGTTGATTCAATTACTGGATGTGGATGAACTTCAAGAACCCTTTGATTTGTTATTTTACCTTCTTCTTCTATGATTAATACCAATTGAGGATGAAGACTTGATGAGTCTTGTTGTTGATCTGTTGCTAAGGTTGTGTTAGAATTGTTGTTGGAGGCGGAGGTAAAGTTAGTAGGATCTACCTGAGCAAAAACAGGATCCACATTATTCTCAAATAGATTAATCCCAACAAATGTCAATACAACTACACTTAAGCCGATATAGAATTGTGTTTTTGATAAATTGCGTTTCATTGCAAATTAATCACATAACTTATATTTAAGTTGTGCTTAAACTTGTTGGTTTAATTGTATAAGATTAGATTTGTTCGGATTGTGTGGTCTTTTCATGGGCTTAATTCTAGTCTCTAAGTGAAAATACTTGAACATCGGGTCTTGCACTAGCGACTATGGATTACACTGCAAGACCCTTTTGACATTCTTGTGGAAGAAGTTCGTCATTACTAACATGATGAGTTTAAAAGCGAATTGTATCTTCAGTCAACGTCGCTATGGTTACGATTTAGTTTTGAACATCTATTTTAATTTTCATAAGCTAATAATGGAATCTGCCCTCTATGTTATCAAGCTTGATCTTTATTCTTGATTTGCTTTCTAATTCTTGTCTAGGATTGTCTTGTTTCGTAGTTCTTTAGCACATTGTGAGGTCAGATTTAGAGAATCACAATAACACCAAAATATAAAATTAATAAAAAGGTATGTTCTTGTCTAAAGAACTGAATTCTTGTTGTTAATCCAAGCTTCATTGTTTGTTCGATTCAACCTGACCTATACCTTGACTTGCACTGTTTCCACTATTGCTATTGGTATTATCATCGTTGTTGTTACTATTGTCATTATTATCAGAAACGACGTTATCTGCAGGTTGAATATCTGTTACACATACAGCTTCTAACTCGTTATTATCATTGAATTGCGGCGAAAGTTTGAAAGAAACTACATCGTCAACGTCAGTGCCTGGTGCAATAGTTAAATCATCTTGGCTCAAAGCATCAGTGCCTGAAAACGAACTAGGGATCTGAGTCAGGTCAGCATTTTCATCCTGTATGCGGATTTGGCCTGGAGATTCAAATGTAATTGATTTTACAGCGGGGTCGTCACCACAATTTACTGAATCATCACCCAAAGTTACAAAGTGATTATGCCATACTGGATCATCAGCATCATCTTGCTCTTCGCTATCCAATACACCTGCATGAGTTGTACTTACTACCACGGCATCCAAACCTTCGGAAGTTAACAAACCATAGCCAAATGCACCACCGTCACCATTTGTAGGAATGTGACCATGTGTCTTTAGAAATGCACTCATTTCATCTGAGTCAGCATCTACGGCGGCCTCCCGAATGTTAAGGAAACTATCATCTGTTTCAGTGGATGCAAATGCTAGAGCAAATGGTGAAGCCATTAATATCAAGAGCAATAATATAGGAGATAATACTGTTTGATTTTTCATAAATTCATGTTCTTATTGGCGCTATTTATGTATTTTGTATATTTATAGCAATTGTACGAAATATTGAGGTTTCAGCAAAATACATGGAAATCAAGGCCAAGCTAGCTAGTGATCATGATATTTAGAATCTTAATGCAAGGATGAATATGCACCTAACCTTCGAGAAATCTTAGTTTGCAATCACTATGACAACGGGTATTACACTCCCGAAGTGAATATGATGCAAGATCGTTATGAACTATAGTCGAGTAATTACAACTATCATAGTGGGTATAAGAATACCACATATCGATGGATATGATTCACCATAGTCAATTTAATCGAATAGGTTTCATTAGTCATCGTTATAGATCTGGAATATAGTTAAGATGGCATATGGACTTATGCGGTTATTTATGTGCTCGTTACACTATATTTTAAAAGGAATAGAACACTATTGGTCGGTTGTATCGTGTAATAAACAATAAAACTAAGTGCGGATTTATTGAGGGATCGCGGGTTCCATTCCCGCACTTCGCACTTTTAGACTATTGGCATATCATTGTTCTGAAATTTTGGCTATATTAATTGATGAGATAAAGTCTAGTAACTCCAAAACCGAGCAGTCAAGACAATTGTAGTAGTAAATCGAATGCTTAGACACTATCCACCGGACAATCTATTTTATTTAATGTGATGTGAGTTTTTCATCCATCTGTATTGCTACTAATTAATCTTAAACATGGGACACGCTTAATGTACAAATACGGTGGTAAATGTAGACGCTATAAAACTAAAATCTCTCAAAGAGCCTACAGAAGAATCCGATGGTCTTAGAATTCTGATTGCCCGATTTAGACCACGATATTTACGTAAAGAAGACGAGAATTGGCATGTCTGGTGGAAGGAGTTGGCGCCTAGTAAATCACTTTGGAAAGAATATCTTAAAGACAAGATAATAGACTGGGATGAATATTCTCGTAGATACAAATTGGAAATACTAAACAATCCTTTAGCATTAAAGGCCTTACATAACTTAGCTTCTCCTGACAAGACTATAATTAGTCCAGATACAAACCAGGATAAGCAACCTCCGTCCCAACGCACTAACTTATTATCAAAATATAATGCCGTCACACTCCTTTGTCATTGCAAAGATGAAAGTCATTGTCACAGATTTTTGGTTAAAAATATGATAAAAGAAATATGATGAGGTTACCTGATTTATAATGCTTATTTAAATCCCTTATTTAATCATAAATCGAATAATTTATCATGTGGTGAAATTGCAGAAAAATCAAAGAATATTGTAAAAGATAAGAGAAATTGTAATGCTGCTGTTAATAGATTATTCTGAAAGACTGCGATATAAATAAAGATATAGAGATTAATGCGCCACTCAATAAACAATTCCTGCCATTCAAATTCCATTTGCTGAAATGGCGTTGATGATTTAGCTGAAATTTGCAAACTATATGTATTTATTGAATTGTCAAAATCTAATAATAGCGAAACTGGACAAAATGAAACTGACCAAAGAAATCAAAGATGCTAAAGACAAATATGGTCATCCAATTGATTTTACTTTTTGTCTTAAATGTAATAGTTTTATCCATTTTACAAATAGAGAAATCGACTTTGACATAACATGCCAGTACTGTAGGAGTGACAAGCATTTGCTACTAGCACATACATCCCGAATATAATTACGAGAATATTTCATATAAAATTAAACAGTGTAGTTGGTTGGAAGTACTTAGTTGAATTATATGATATGATTCGTAGTAAGGATTACTACAAAGAGAGGGACTTTAGAGATTTTGATACCATTGTGTTGTACTACTGACCCTGTAAGATATATTACATTTAGAAAATCGATGAAAGGTTTTAGCAGCAAAACGCTAACGATACGTTTAAGGGAATTAGAAAAAAGTGGTATTTTAGATAGGCAATCTTACAGTGAAATTCCAATTAGAGTAGAATATCGGCTTACTTCACGAGTATTATTTTTGATTGTCTGTTTATTATTATTTTGATGTAGGGTGTCATCACAAAAAACACTTATGTGACCATCATCATCAAGATTCGAAATAGCAATATAAAATTTAGAGGGAGGTATTATTTCACTATGATATAATATGTACTTGTTAATCAAATTTTTGATACACTATTGTAAAGAAAAGGTTATTATGTGTAAAATAGTAATATTATTGAAGTTTTTTGCCAATTGATGATGACTATGATGGATTAAATTACATTAACGGTACTATACTAATAGTCACCGATGAGATAGATATAAATATTGTACTTAGCGGTATATTTGCGTTAAATGGCTTCAAGTGCTTCAAGTGTACTTCAGCAGAAGAGGCCCTCAAGACTCTAGATGAATATTTAGATGAAGTAGACTCGATGCTCATAAATGGAAGGATAGCAGCAGATAGAGGAGCAATGGTAATTACAAAATCCAAGATAAAAAAACCATCGATAAAAATTGTTGTAGTAGCAAACAATGACAGCGCAAAGACTAGGGTACTTGATTATGGAGCAGATGATTTTGTGTTAAAACCAATCAGTGCAGAAACTCTAACAAACAGAGTAATAACACAACTGGCAAGAAGATAAAAATTAATTTTTTAATACATTTGAGAGCTTTGATAGGTTAAAAGGTATCGAAAGAATATCTTTATCTTCTAATCCCGCTTTTTTTAAGCATTCTTCCGGTAGATTTTTTCTTGGCGTTGTTGTCACAAGTACCACTTTTTGGTCTAGCTTTTCAGACCGTATTTTTTTAGCAACATCAAGACCAGAAGGATTATACAAATGTGTATCTATCACAATAGCATTATATGGCCTTTTATTCTCTTTGCTTTTAAGAAATTGCTCTATCGCCTCTTGTCCGCTGGCAGCTGTTTCTGTCTTCACCCCCAACGAAGATAGGTACTCTTTAAATAGTGTAAGTAAATCGCTATCAGACTCTGCTATCAAAATTTGTAATTGCTCAGATTCTTTGTTATCCATTGAGCGCCTCAAACTCGCTTATTTTCGATGAAATCAAGACTCTTTATCTCACCTAGGATAAAGGGTCAACATCCATTATATACTCCGTATCTTTTTCTCGAGTTATTTGTTATTAGTTAAGGATAGCCTTAATAGTTACATCTTATGTGAAGATACTTAACCTTTATTCATTCTGGTTAAATACACAACAAATTATTGGAGAATTTATTTTAGTATTAAAAATTAGTTGAGGAAATTAAATAATTCAGTCTTCCTATCCAAAGGTAGAATGTCAAAATTAAGTAATATTGTTTAAACCTTTTAAATCACTTTGAATACCGATTTTATGTCTCTTCTCTACAAGTCAGAGACACAATTCCTCAAAGGCCAAAAACAAGTGTCAAAATCGTATGAATACAAACTAAGGTCGATTATAAAAAAGAAGATTGCAAGGTTTTGATAATGAGTTAAATTTATTGTCTCCATTATTTCAAGAAAAAATTCTTACCAAAAACAGTAAGGAGATTAGCCCTATCAAGGCGAATGTACCAGGATGACGGCGAAATAGTTTTTAAGAGTATTGCTTTGGACAAAGAGGCTCTAGAAATATTGAGGGCCAAAATCATGGCTTCATTGATTGATGAATTACCTCATAATAGTGAAAGAGCTCCTACTAAGTAGAATATATAAGGCATCTGCTTTATGATACTTCATTT
The DNA here is from genome assembly GCA_963850055.1 of uncultured Nitrososphaeraceae archaeon. GTDB lineage: Archaea > Thermoproteota > Nitrososphaeria > Nitrososphaerales > Nitrososphaeraceae > Nitrosocosmicus. Next base: position 10,209 of record CAWKJS010000036.1, read on the forward strand.
CCTGACATTTTCTTTTTTTATCTATATACTCTAAAATGATTAATGCAAGCATATGTTAGCTTATTACAATGGCTATTAATACACCAGAAGAATTACTTAACCGGGTTACAGAATTTATAAACATTAAAGATTTGGACTCTTTTGTTTCGCTTTATGAACTAGAAGCTAGTCTTGTTGACGAATCAGGAGAAAACATTAACGGACCTGAGAAAATTCGAGAAAAATTAAAAGGATATATGGATATGAATGGCAAATTAGAAAGTACTGTAAGAAAAATCATCCCTGCAGGTAACATTCTACAGCTTACAGCGATTGGACGTTTAATGGCTCTGGTCCTGACGGAACTCCAATCAACCTTGGTGGGACAGCAATAGACGTACTTAGAAAACAATCTGATAACTCTTGGCTCGTTTTGATAGATAATCCTTGGGGAGTAAATAACTAGTATTATTTCTTTTTAAAGTGGTCTGATATAATTAATAATTCAACAAAAATCTTAGCTAAAAATCCTAATACTTCTTTGCAACTGCATTTTTTCAGAGCGGAAATGTTGAAAAAGTTGTATTATGATTTCCCTGATAAAGATACTGAAATATACTTTGTAATTTTGCTCTGCTAATATCTAAATTTTGACTTATTCATTGACTTTCGGAAGAAGGATAGACGATTTCAATAGCTCATTACATGCAATTGAGACAATGATTAATTCATTTCAAATAATAGAAAAAAAGTAATTTTTTATTTTCTTGCTACTGTTATTAGATATCCAAATCTCAATAAATTATCAGATAAATAATTCTCCAATGTCTGTACATAGTCTTTTCTAAAGGATTCAATTTTACTCCAATTCTCTTGTTTTTCTAGATCTTCTATTACTTGAATCATAAAACCAGCTTTGGTAATAGTATCCTGCCAGTAATGATTTGGGCTCAAAATTGGAATATTGATGGTATCTCTTTCAAAGAAAATATCTTTAATGCCTGGTAAAAGTTGTTTAACCTTCTCAGGAATCCCCCAATTATAAGGAGAAAATGCTTCAGAGACTGGAAAGGGGTTGTATTTGGAAACAACCTCGGATAGTTTTCCCACAGCCAATTCTGGGGGCCAACTTGTAAAACCTAAACGTCCGCCTTTCTTTAATACTCGCACCATTTCCTTACCAGCTAATTCTTGATTAGGTGCAAAAATATGACCAAACGTTGATAATGCAACATCAAAGGATTCATCTTCAAATGGCAAATCTTCTGCATCGCCTTCTTTCCATTCTATCCCACTAATTCCGGCTATGTTTTCTTCTTCTATTGCCAATGCTATATGCTTTGGAGTAATATCAATACCAGTTACTTTTGCTCCCATTAACCGAGCAGTTATAGCAGTGTTACCATATCCACATGCTACATCCAATACCGATTCCTCTGCTTGCAATTTCACAAGTTTTGTCAAGATAAGCTGATACTGGTGGAAAAAATTGGCCCCTGCTTCTATAATCTCCCCGACTCCAAATTTCTTTAACCACATCTTTGCTAGTATTCAAATATGACTTCCATTCTATATGGAAATAAAAATCAATCACATAGGATTCTTGAGAAATTTTTAATTCCTGAAAATAAATCTAAATCAAGCAATGAAGTTAAAATATAATGATGACAGCATATTACGAGGAGAAATAAAAATATAATGAAACCATCTTTTGATTTTCAACTTGTATTATTAGAAAAAATAAAATTTGAAGGGACTGACGTTATGTCTTTTAGGTTTAATCAGATTCTTGACAAATTAGAAAAATATCAAGTACCCCCTTTGTTTGAGTATACTGCAGGTCAATATGCCTATTTTAATTTAGATGATGTTGTAGGAGACGACAAAGGTCCAACTAGACATTTTACTATCTCTTCATCCCCTACAGAGAATTTTATGATGTTAAGTACCAAAATAAGAGATTCGCCATACAAACAGAGACTTTCAACCTTAGAAGTGGGAGATAAGGTTAACGTGAGTGGACCTGAAGGTGAATTTGTTTTACCTGAAGATTATTCAAAACCTATAATATTTTTGTCTGGAGGTATAGGGGTGACACCATTTCGAAGTATGATAAATTACGCGACAGACAAACAGATACCATTAAAAATAATAATGTTTGATTCAAACAAGAATCAGCAAAATATACTCTTTAAGAATGAGTTTGATGACTGGACATCTTTAAATAAAAATATACAAATAATCTATACCCTTAGTGATGATAACTCTCAGAGGAATAACGTTTCTGGCACCGAGGAATGGAAAGGAGAAAAAGGCAGAATAGATAAAGAAATGATTTTAAAATATGTTGATAAGAATATGTTGAATAATTCAATATTCTATGTTAGTGGCCCTCCAGATATGCTAAAGTCGATGCAATCACTACTAGAAAAAGAATTGGAAATTCCGAAAGAAAGAATAAAGGTTGAGGAGTTTACAGGATATTAATCAAACCCACTTGTAATATCATCTCAACTATTATATTTGATTATTTAACGTTAATAATACAATATTTTCGAATCAATATGGTTTTCTGACTTTCAAATCAATTAACTAAACAGTGTCACACTAAACCCAACTAAAAACTGCTGCCTAACTTATTTTGGTAATCTCTTTTTTATAAAATATTTTTATAGTATTCTTATTACATTTACAAAAGTTATGATAATAACATCAGATGTTCGTCAAAAATCTAATGCATACGTTACTACACACACCGAATTGGAAAATAATACCGCTGTTAGAATTAAAGACACATTCTGTAACAACGTAGACTGTATCTTCAAACCAATCTCAAGAGTGTACTATCTGCTCAGAGTATTATTGTTATGTGCATGCAAGCCAACATACTCACTCGATGGATAATTTTGAAATTCTAAAATAATATTAATTTATATCATTTGTCGGATATTGCCGACCAAAATTAATATATTGTATGGGAATTGTTAGCATATTCGATTTATAACCAGAATGAATTTTGAGATATCTTATAGATGCTTATTTTTGTAAACGATGACAGCGCCAAGACACTAATGCTTAGTTATGGCTTAATGATTTTTTGCTAATGACAAAGGGTCTGAGCCTTATAAATAGGGTAATAACCCAGTTGACATACATGTGGACAACTGATTAATTTTTTAGTACACGAATAAGCTTCGACATCCTAAAAGGTATCGTGAGGATATCCTTATCCAATATTCCTGCAGTTTTTAAGCATTCTTGTTGTAAATTTTCTTTTGGAGTTGTTGTTACCAATACCAGTTTTTGGTTAGGTTTTTGTGAGCGTATTCTCTTAGCAATATCAAGTCCAGAGGGATTTAGCAAATGTGTATCTAACACTATAGCATCATATGGCCTCTCATTCTCTTCACTAGTAACGAATTGCTCTATCGCTTCGTGTCCACTGCTAGCTGTTTCTATCTTCATACCTAATGAAGATAGGTATTCCCTAAATAGCGTAAGTAAATCACTTTCAGACTCTGCAATTAAAATTTGTAGTTGCTCTTTTACCTTATTTAGCGAATGAGCTTCTTCTACCTGCTTATCTTGAAAGATATTACTACTCAATAGAATAATATAATCAACAATGAATATATGCCTATATATTTTTTCATTTCTATATTTTTTTTGGTCATATATTACACAGAATTAGTTTTATGCGTCAAATTCTCATTTCACAATCGTATAGTAACAAAAAACTTGACATTCCGCCTCATATCGCGAGAAGGTACTATTCAATTATTGAGGATAATGACATAGGGGCTGTGATACTTCTAAAATATGTTTACCCTTATCCGTTATATAGTGTAATTTATCTTATTATGACATTTTTTTATTCAATCACACGCCATAGAATATAGGAATCTTATTTCTTTGCTATTACTATAAGATACCCCATTCGCAATACATTTTCAGAAGTGTATTGTTGCAAAGTCTTAACATAATCTTCTCTAAACGACTTTATTTTGTCTCCTTCATTTTGTTTCTTTAAGGCCTCTATAACTTGAATCATAAAACCGGCATTGGTAATAGTATCGAGCCAATAATGATTTGGGCTCAAAATTGGAATATTGATAGTATCTCTTTCAAAGAAAATATCTTTAATACCTGGTAAAAGTTGTTTGACTTTCTCAGGATTGCCCCAATTATAAGGTGAAAATGCGTCAGAAGCTTGAAACGGGTTATATCTAGAAACAACTTCGGATAGTTTTCCGACAGCCAATTCAAGAGGCCACTTGTAAAACCTAATCGTCCGCTCTTCTTTAAGACGCGCAACATTTCTTTACCTGCTAACTCTTGATTGGGTGCGAAAATGTGACCAAAGGTTGACAAAACAACATCAAAGGATTCATCTTCAAAAGGTAGGTCTTCTGCATCGCCTTCTTTCCAGTCTATTCCGCTAGTTCCGGCTATTTTTTCTTCTTCTTTTGCTAATGCTATATGCTTTGGAGTAATATCAATACCAGTTACTTTTGCTCCTTTCATCTGAGCGGTTATAGCAGTATTACCATATCCACACGCTACATCTAACACCGATTCCTCTGCTTGTAATTTTACGAGTCTTGTCAGATCAGCTGATACTGGTGGAAAAAATTGGCCCCTGCTTCTATAATCTCCACGACCCCATATTTCTTTGACCTCATCTTTGCTAGGATTCAATTATGAATTTTACATCTTATGCCAGGATAAATGTGAATCCCATGAGGTTTTTAAAATCAGAAGGTAGTCGCATTAATATTTAGTATGTATACTAATTCATTCTTGTTTTGTTATTTAACAAATGATTTCTTATTCCGTTAAGATATTCAATTCTGTCTTCCAAATTTTTCTTGGTCGTTTTTAGTCGAGTTATATCATTTACTAGTGCTAGGGCCGCAATTAAATCATTTTTCGTGAGTGGATTCTGAATCACATATTTGATTAACTTGGATATTGTTGGAAGATGGTCTCTGTGCACTTCTAAGAGGGAGACTAAGAAATTTAATCCCTTGAGTCCAAGGTATTCATTATGGTATCCTCGAACTTCCGATACAGGTCTATCAAGGATTATAGTTACTTCAATGACTGATTTTCCTTCTGAAAATAACTTTAAAGCTTGAGTCGGTATTGAAAGCCGTTTATTAACTGTAGTATCCTCACCCATCATTTTCTTCTTTACCATTGAAATAAAACTAAAACTCACGTGAGCCTCCTGTGCAATTTCCTGAAAATTCTTGCCCTCCTCTAATAACTTCATTACCAGTTTTTCTTTATCATTAAAAGTGTAGAAGGTCGTAAGGTGAATAGTATAAGGTTGATTTAAAAAGAAAATAATCCTACAAATACTACCAATTGATACCATTACTACTTGTGTGTGTTTTTATTTGTTTTAATGAGTTGATAACATACAAAAATATAGCAAGAGATGGGCTGAAAATATGACGAAGCTAATTTTGCTTCCCATTCTATTGGATTCGGAAGGACAGAAGATTTATCTTATTATTCTAATCAAATGCACCTTATATAATGAAACTGAAAGAATTACTGACACTAATTTTTTATTTTTCTTTTATCTTTTTGGTCGCTTTGTTGACTCAAGATGATTTTGTAAATAACCCGGCCCTCTCTGATAACCTTTTATTAAATTCGATAATTCAGTACAAAGTATTCTTTTTCATAATTTTTCCATTAGTTGGAAGCATGCTGATAACAGATGTATCATCGATGTTAGGGATAATTAAGCCGTATAGAGACCTAATTTATACCCTAGGCACTAGTATAATTTTGACAATCACATATGTATTGTTATTAAATTCACCTCATGTGACGTGGGCTATCATAGTAGCAATTACATCTGGTTTAATACTATTTTTACTCCACATGAAAAGACCTGATTTATTATTTGTAAATGATGCACATTATCTTCTTAATTATGAGATTATCAAAAAAGTCATATTCGTCAGTACTTTTTTATTAATAGTTTCATCACTAATCTCTTTTGGAAAATCTGATATAACTAACCCATACCTAAACAATCCAATAATAACTTTTTTGGTGCAGTTGATTCAGTTTAGTGGAACTATAATTCTAATAATAGAAGTAGAGTCCATTTATTAATTATATATAAGGACAGAGAATATGCATTGAGATTATCCAAAGGATATATTGAATCGATATATTTCGATAAACAACAATATGATGATAGTGTTTCAAAATCCATCATCGCCTCTGTCAACTTCTACAACAAATACCTGCAAAGAAGTTTTGGAGTAACTATTTTACCAATAGAGAGATTATATGGTACATTTTAATCAACCCGCCATCAAATAAAGTCTCCTTATTGCTTCAAATTGCGGCCCAACTTAAGGCAGGAAAATTGGATTTATTGAGGTATCTAAAACAACTTATAATTATTGACGAAAATAACCAACAAATTCAATTTCTGTCAAGACATAAAATAAAGAAAGGCTTTGGGGAGTTTATTGCCATAACTATTCCCACATTAACTGTGATAATAAGTGTGATTGACCTATTGAACAAATGAATGTAAAAAAATATACGTTTAAAAATTCGCTTATTTGTTATCATCAGTGCTCTTGTCTATCTTGCTAGGTAACAACTTACTGTCAAACTAATAGGAATTTCAACAAATCAAACTCAAATGTCTGATAAATAACCAGGTCTCCCACATATTCATACATCATGAAAACTCATAATAGCAATGTAAGCAATCGATACTAATAATCTTGCCAAAATTGTAACTAAATTTGAAACAGATTATTAGAGATATTTTTTTCATTAGATAGGAAAGTATTCCCATAAATTTTTTGATTGAGCATTTCGAATTCTGAAAGTTTTGGTCAAAATTAAATGTTTTTCTGAAAACTTTTTAATAACTCAGAATAACCGATGGTATGTCTCTTCTTTCCAAATCTGAAATCCAATTCTTACAAGGTGAAAAACAGGTATCAAAATCTTATGAATACAAACTAAAGTCGATGATAAGAAGAAAGATTTCTAAATCTATTAGAAAAAGAACTTCCGCTACTGTCACCAGTTATTTCCCAATATAGATCTTACTAAATTTAGTAAGGAAGAAGGCCTTTCGAGTCGCAGATCCCGGGTTCAAATCCCGGCCGGAGCATCGGTGATTTTGAATTCTGAGACCAATTTAAGGAGTTTTGAGAGTTTTTCATTGAGGCATAATCTGTATACAGTTTTTCATTTACTGTATACAGTTTTTGTCGAAGTGAATATTGCAGTTTGTGCACGAATATCCTATCTTTTTGAAGATTCCATGGCTACCAGAGCGAATGTAGGTTGAATTGAGGCCTTTATTGCAAAAAGTACATCTAGTCATCTATGGAAATTAATGTATCATCAAGATCTAAAGATTTTGATAATAGGGACTACGATTCAAAGGCCGCAATGCTTGACCGGATTGTGCAGCTGTTATTGCTACTACACCACCACCGAAGCATCATCAAACACATGTCTAAATGGACCTATTAAGCTAAACCCCCATTGAAGCCACTTTGCTTCTAAGAACTAGTCATTGAATCTAAAACTGCTAGCTAGCCGATATAATGTAACACAACAACATGTTGCAGAATGTTTCTGTCTGTTTCGTTGTCATACTAGTCGGGGCGGCGTTTTGTAGAACGTTTCGAACTAGCGACAGATAAAAAGTCATACATCAAGGAAGTCCTTTTTGCAAAACCCTAGTTGCTGATCAAGCATTTTAACTTTAGTATGATTTTGAAACATTCTTTTGACCTTGTAGATATTGAATTTCTGCCTTTGATAACATGATAATACTAAGATTACAGTTGGTGAAGAATTAAGCTTTTTCGTTTCGAGTTTAAAGATAGGAACTATTGTTTATGCTATTAGTGAATAGTACTAGATATGGTTGGTTCGGCCGCTTCAAAGTTCGGTAGGCCTTGTGTACGCATAGTTACACTGCGTAAACGCTAAATCATATGATTATATTCTCACATCTGATAGGTAGAAGCACCCTTCATTTAGACATTTGATTGAAAGAGAGCGACTGAATTGGTCTGAATTTAAGAAAGGACTACCATCTAGGAAAGAGAAAAAAGCGTTTAACACCATGTTTGAAAACGCCACACTGTATACACAATATCTATCAAATGTCAATAGACCAATACCAATAGAGCATATTTTGATGGGTGCTTTGTTCCATAATTATAAAACACTTTTGAAGTTAAACAGGGAAAGCAAGTTAAGCGAAGATTCAATATTGCAGGAAGTAGCTATTTTGGAAAGAGAGATACCTCTGTCGAAAACGTTGTTTGATAAAACTTGTGAAAGGTGGCACGGCCTATTATACGCCCTTCATAAAGATGATAGAGAACAAATACTAAGTATGTTAGTTGATTGCTGTTATGATAATTTGGATGATGGGGCGGGCAAGATGCTAAGTGACAAAGCTTCAATATCAAATATTTCTATTCTTTTTTTTGTCTGTTTAGTCTTGCAGAATCAAAAACTGATAAACGAGATTAAAAGGTCCTCAGAGAAAAATGTCAAGACTGATGTTAATCTGTTAGACTTCATCGATTGACCATTTTGGAAATATTTCAAGGTTCGTTGATATTGTTAAGGCCCAACATCTGAAACATTGTGCGTTTCATTTCACTATCAATTATGTAGTTTAGTTAACTTTTCTCTATTCTTATCAGATTGGGAAATTCCATCTAGAAATAGTATCTAGCAATTACAGAAGCAGAACTTGCGCCTTATAATAGGTCATAAAAAAGATAAAATTTTATTATGGAATATTGAACTGGATCACCTCAGGTCTCTTTTCGGGACTGTTTTCTCCAAATTGACGCTGATTGTAATCATCGCCATAATCAATGTTTACTTCAAATTCTGTTCCGATGGGCACATCGCTTGATTTGAATGTAAATGTCTTGCTTACAGTTTCACCTGCAGGGAAGTAAATCCCATAAGCCGCATTAAAGATATTTTCAGGTTGATGATCTACACTTACTGTAATGCCCCCAGATATATCTCTAGGGGACTGACTTTCGACTTCGACAATAACTTTAAAGGTTCCCTGGGATGTTGAAGGTGGTAAGGGATTGTTCTCGCCAGAGCATGACTCAAATCCGTCATTATATCCTCTCATGAATTCGTTTGTATGGTAGCCGGGCCCCTTACCTGGCTGATTGATATATCTTTTTGAACTGTCAGATATTTTTGCATCAGAACAACCATGACTATATCCAGAATTGAAAGCGGGAGTATTTGATCCACCGTTATCATTATCATCAACCTTGCAGTCCTCTAGATTAGGGTATGTCTTGCACACATCTTCTTTATATCCGCATGTCTTCATGCCGGGTCTAAATATCATATCTGTAGGACATCCGTCTGAGTTTGGAATACATCGACCAGTCTCATCATCATCTACAGTATGGTACTCTTTTGGACATCCGCCCCTTGGAACACATTGCTCATCTTCATTTTGATTGAATCCATCTGGACATTTACCATTAACCGCTGCACATTTTGGTAAATCCGGATCAAACAGACAATCTCTATCCGGCTTAGTTGTAGATGAATCTGATTGGGTATCCGAGGACAAAGGTTCAATACTTCCATCAGATTCAGTATCATTATCAACAATTAGACTTTCTTGAGGTTCAGGCATGCATTCAGCGTTCTCACCACGAGTCACGAATCCTGTAGGACATTTACGATATCCACCGTTGTTACACTCAGATAGTGAAGATTCAATTAGACATTCATTACCAGGACTGAGTGAAGAAAGATCAGCTGATTGGCCTGGCACGTTGCTAACGCCTGGATCATTATTACCATCATCATCTTTCAAATTGGAAGGCAATGAATTGCTATCTGATGTTCCTAATCCAGAATTTCCCGTGGTTTCATCGTTCTCGAAGGTAGGAACGTTTTTGCTGTCAGGTTCAGATTGGCTCTCGTTCGATTGAGCATACACAATATTACTCAGTGAAACCGGTCCAAAAACCATTATAGAAAGTGATATAAATATTATAAAAAACCCGTTAATATGATGTATTCCCTTGAACTTAAAGTTAGAATTTATCAATAATTCATTCAATTTATTGGACTTTAACCTCAATATTTGATATTATACAATTTAATTCTAAAGCATTTAGATAAATTGTTATAGTAAGATTTTAAGGTAAAAAATATAGGAATAATGTACTAAAATGAGCCAGGCATTGATTTGATAGGTTTTAGGCGTTTATATTAAGAATACTCAGATATCAGATTGTTTACCAAATTTTAAGATCCTGAACAACACCAGGCGACCAGGTATTCTAATGTAATCCTTACAGTTTAAGATGATCGTGCGAATTTATTAAAAGGAATAATAGACATGCTGTCGCCAAAACATTTGAAACTATTTCATGAATATGTGGGATATATTTCTTTAGTCAAAAGGTACCAAAGTTATAAAAAATATGGGGAACTAATCATAGAAAACCGTCTGTCTGCCATCCTATTGATTAAAACCCCCTCCAACAACTTTATCTGGATCAAAATTTCCTGATTCAGTTGAACCGTTTGAGCTACCATCATTGAAAACATTATCTCCCATATTCTTAGGATTAGTGTTTTCTGATTCATTTGATTCCTCCTCGTTATTCAATACTCCACCACCGGTGTTTGGAATAGTGTTATCGTTACCTTTATTGTTTACTGGATCAGCAGGTAAACAGCCACTTGGAGGAGTGGTATCTCTACAAAATGTACACCAGTTTTGCGCTGTGTCTAAGTCTACTGCACAGCATTTCGTTACACCACTACCTTGTGGAGTACAACTGTAGGTACCGATGTTTCGTGCATCACTACTACCTGCAATTGTACTACTAAGAAGAAAGATCGACGAAATTAGTGCTATTGCCAGGATAGTCATTGTTTTGGTTTGAATGGTTGTTTTTCCATACATATTATAACATATTATAAAAGAAATTATTAAGTATTGTCAATGATTTCCAAAAATCTAAGATTCTTATAATTTGAGAATGAGAGTGTGATGAATGTTGTCTAAGATAATATATTAAATTCAGAGTGGGCCTTGACCATATTAAAAACATGTCCAGATAATTCCCATGATGGTTCACTCAAAACTTGGGACGGTTTTCACAAAGTTAACGAACCAAGGGTCAAACATCCTTTTTATACAGCTACTATATGTAACAGTTTATAATGATATTTACAATTTTTACAGAACTTAATCTAAATTTGGACGGACGCTAAGGGGTAAA
>CAWKJS010000037.1:0-63777 GCA_963850055.1 uncultured Nitrososphaeraceae archaeon
CATACACATCATTTATCACTGCAAAGGGTTTATCTAATAATATCCCATCTTTCATTATTTTTACTTTCCCAGTGTTTTTTTCGGAGATGAATATTCTATCATCAGGTGCAGGTGTAGCAGCCATACTTGAAAGTAAAGTGAACATTTTGGCTTTGTTTTTATAAATGGACAGATCATCTAAAGTATTATCAAATGACCAGTGTCCAACTAGATCTTTATTTACGTACCAGTTACTGCTAGTGGTAGTGTTAGTGTTATTGCTAGTGTTAGTGTTAGTGTTATTGCTAGTGTTAGTGTTAGTGGTAGTGCTAGTGGTAGTGTTAGTGGTAGTGTTAGTGGTAGTGTTAGTGGCCCCAGTGTTATTTTGAATTCCAAGATATAGTTGTTTAATTTCATCCTCAGAAATTGTACGATTAAATAAATTAATATCATCAATGATGCCAGTAAATCGCATACATGAGTCACAATAGGATGCAGACCCTATATGTATAGGCAGGTTAAAAGCTGAACTGTAATTTCCAAAATAATCTAGAGTTTGGAATAGATTGCCATTTCTATAAACTTGCATTTGTGAACCATCAAATGTAGCAGCTATATGAGTAAATGAATTACTTGAAATAGGGATATTATTAGATATGGTCATATTTTCAGAAGTGTCGGATACAACAAAACGAATAGATTGGTCATCAGAACTATGATCAAAATACCATCCACTTTTGCCATTTTTATCTACATGAGAAATAACATGTGCGTCGGGGCTTTCCTGTTTATCCCTATCTGTTTCCTTTACCCAAAAAGATACGGAGATTTCAGAGGAATCATAAAGGTTACTTGGAGGGATTTCTATATATTCTCTATATCTGTCAATAAATTCTATTGCTTTACCACTTGTTCCGTCGACATAAACAGGCTCCCTTGTTATATCCATAATTTTAGTACTATTATAATAGGTCACTGTTGCCTTCAAACTCACTTTTAAATGGATCACAAAGAAGATAATCAAAATCATCATTAGATTCACAACCATAGATACTAGTTTTTGTATTCATTGATTCATTTGTCTGAAGATTATCAATAGTAGCATTTGACTTTGTCAAATCTGATGGTAATAACAAAATTGAAAATGTAACAATAAATGATAAAGTTATAGTTAGAACGGAATTGAGTATGGCCAAGAATAAAGATTAATCTATTAACATATAAATACTATGAGTATATAATTGAGCGACAAGCTAAAATTATATCAACATATTAAAAGGGCAGACCATCCATAAAGATTTAGGAAAAAGGTACATTACATTTATGCAATGTTTATACTTGACATCAAACTATTTTTTTTCAAAGTATTTTTGACCCGTGTGGGTCCACATGATTTCAAATGAGCGAACTTCGATACCATACGGAACTTGATCTCATCGAACTCGATTAGAAGCATTATTATGGGCTGCATTAAGTTAGGATAATTTTGAAGGATTATTCAAAATTTATTCATTACATGCTACATCACTTTCTAATGTTAAGAGTAATTATATTTTAGAATCACACACTATTTATTTCTTTTAATTTGCTTGATGACAATAAAAAATTCCTAGACTTTCTATCTCCCAATCCATATTATTTTCATTGAACTCTGCCAACAATTGAATTTTCTTTTGGTATTATAATACTTTGATTATCAAGAATCACTTTGTTGCTATTCATTCCATCTAGAACACTTGTTTCAATAGATATTGTAGCGTTTGCCACACTATAAGTGGGATTATTTGATAATGGATTCGATATTACAGATGTATTTTTTAAGGTATGGTCTTTAGGTAAAGACTCGTATTCTTTTTTTTGTGTATCCCCAGGAGATTGAATTGCAGGATATGAGGAATCTTTTACTTGGAAGGATGTGGATGACGATGAAGTTTGAGAAAACGCAATTTCGATAGGGGTTTTGACATATAACAAAGAAAATAAGATAATAGATACCAAAAATACAAATCTAATACATTCTATTTTACATCTAGAGCTAGTCATCTCAGTTTAATCCATTCTTACCATTTTGGTACCCTTCTCATTAATGTAATGTATACTTCCAGATGAGTCAATCTCAATATTATCCGGCTTTTCGTTCAATTTCCATTCAGTAAATTCACTTTGAAAAGGTAAGAGTCTTCCAATCTCATTTGTGTTGCTTTCTACAAAATATACACCACCAGTTGAAGGATCAAATTTTACTGAAGTAGGAAAACTATTAGCAGTAGGTATATACCATTCAGTAATAAGATTGGTGGTAGGTGCAAGTCTTCCAATCTTATTTTCATTACTGTCTACAAAATATATCTCATTACCTGCGAAGCCCGGAGCCAGAGATTCTAAGCGGGTTAAATTTGACTGCAAGCTCCATTCTGTAATTGTATTAGTTTCCGGAACAAGTCTTCCAATCTTATTTGTGTTGCTTTCTACAAAATATACACCACCAGTTGAAGGATCTACACTCAATGAGCTGAATTGTCTGGTATTGTTAGTTATGTTGGAACTATTGCCCACCGAGAAATCAGAAGAATTTGACTGCAAGCTCCATTCTGTAATTGTATTAGTTTCCGGAACAAGTCTTCCAATCTTATTTGTGTTGCTTTCTACAAAATATACACCACCAGTTGAAGGATCTACACTCAATGAGCTGAATTGTCTGGTATTGTTAGTTATGTTGGAACTATTGCCCACCGAGAAATCAGAAGAATTTGACTCACCACCAGTTGAAGGATCTACACTCAATGAGCTGAATTGTCTGGTATTGTTAGTTATGTTGGAACTATTGCCCACCGAGAAATCAGAAGAATTTGACTCACCACCAGTTGAAGGATCTACACTCAATGGACTGAATTGTCTGGTATTGTTAGTTATGTTGGAACTATTGCCCACCGAGAAATCAGAAGAATTTGACTCACCACCAGTTGAAGGATCTTACACTCAATGAGCTGAATTGTCTGGTATTGTTAGTTATGTTGGAACTATTGCCCACCGAGAAATCAGAAGAATTTGACTCACCACCAGTTGAAGGATCTACACTCAATGAGCTGAATTGTCTGGTATTGTTAGTTATGTTGGAACTATTGCCCACCGAGAAATCAGAAGAATTTGACTGCAAGCTCCATTCTGTAATTGTATTAGTTTCCGGAACAAGTCTTCCAATCTTATTTGTGTTGCTTTCTACAAAATATACACCACCAGTTGAAGGATCAAATTTTACTGAAGTAGGAAAACTATTAGCAGTAGGTATATCCCAAAGTGTAATTGTATTAGTTATCGGAACAAGTCTTCCAATCTTATTTTCATTACCGTCTACAAAATATATCTCATTACCGCTAAATGAACTAGTAATAGCATAACTACTATCTTGACTAAACAGTGGAAGAGTCCAACTTTTAGTCAAAACCGTATGCTGATCGGAAGGGATAGCTTCTACGCCGATTGGATTAATATAAAAAAGTAAGACAAACAAAAGTATATAGTACAAATAACCAGTGTTTTCAATTTAAAAGACATTTATAAAATTATTTTATATATATGTATCCTTTTTTTCTAAATGTATAGGAATCTGACAAATAATTGATATCTTTTTTACTGTATTTGGTCTGGATCATTATTTACTTTGATAATTTTATCTAAGAACCAATCGCTCTAGTAATTTATTAACCTATCATCTATTTGATATTCTTTTTGGATTATTATTCTTCTTTTGCATATTGAAGTTTTAATTGATTAATATCTAATAGAGTATACCTCAAGTGAAACAATGACAATAAGCATATCAAATTACCTTGAATGTGTAGGGTCTATTTATGTTAAGATTGATGTGTTCTATCGATAGTTTCTATAGATATACGTCTGAGTATACGGCACTGACGATATGAAAATCTCGTAGTATTCTATACCATTGTGTGTTGGCTAGGTTCTAAGTTAACATGCTCCGTATGAGAGCGAGGCGCTGACTGAACCAATTCCTTGAGCGGCTATCAAACTACCCAATAGAGGGTGAATGGATGTTTGCCGCCTGTATAGCCAACAATAAGAAAAAAAGGAGGATGAACGAGAAATTGAACCATCTTGGAATAGATGTAGGAAAAAGAAAATGTAGAGCAGCTCTTAAGGATGACAAAGGAAACATACTGGATGAATTCTTTTTTGGTAATGATGCAAACGGAATAAGCAATCTACTTTCTAGAGTAAAGACTAACGAGACACATTCCACGACCACTACCGTCGCTACCACTCAAGCAGGTACTAGAGTCTACAGGTAACATGTGGATGAGAATCCATGATACATTAGAAGAGAATGGAATAGATACGATACTTGCCAATCCATACAAAACAAAGATAATAGCAGAAGCCAAGATAAAATCAGACAAGCTAGATGCTAGGATATTATCTGATTTGTTGAGAACAGACTTGATATATGAATCGTATGTCCCAAAGCAAGAAGATAGAGACAAACGAAGCCTTGTTAGACACAGGATAACACTATCGAGAACCAAAACAAAACTGGTAAACAAGGTACATTCAATCCTTGACAAATATGATTACAAAACTGATTTGACTGACATATTCGGTGTTTCAGGCATCGAATGGTTGAAATCTCTACTTCCAAAAATTAGTCCAGTAGATAGGGTAATCTTGAGCACATCAATAGAATCCATTCAAACTACCAATCATCAGATAGATGTAGTATCAAAAGAGATATCAACATGTGCATGCAGGAATGACAAGGATGTAAAGATTCCTTCTGAGTATAACTGGAATAGACATATTCGCTGTCAGGCTCATATCCGCAGAAATAGTTGATGTAAGACGATTTTCCACACCTTGGAAACTGGTAAGTTACGCTGGACTAGCCCCTTCTACAAGAGAATCAGCTGGAAAGACAATAACAGGTAGAATAACTAAACAAGGTTCACCGTGGTTAAGATGGATACTAGTTCAATGCGCACTTGTTGCAATAAAGTATGACATAAGTCTTAGCATGTTCTATAACCGAATAAAAAACAGGAAGTTACTGGCAAGAATAGACCTGACCAGAATGTGTACATAGAAGCATTCCACAAATCAATTAAGGAAGACTGTATCTGGCAGTATGACTTTCAGACATTCCAAGAAGCCAAACATGTTATCGACAAGTTTTTCCATGATTATAACTGGAATAGACCGCATTCATCCCTAAAGTACATGGCACCGAAGGAGTTTTATGCTATGGTAAGTGGAGGTAATAATTAGATGAGTAGTAGTAACAGACTATCTCTTGACAAGTTGTCCAGTTTGGATGGGTACACTCCCTTACGATCACGATAGACAGTTCAGGTATCAAGAAGACAAATAGAGGTCAATGGATGAATAAAAAGTGGAACATACAAAACAGGAAAGGTTACCTGAAGATTCAAGTTGCTGTAGACATTAAAAGCAAGAAAATTATGTCTATGGAAGTAACAGACGAGCATGTACATGATAACAAGATGCTACCAAAGTTAGTTGAGAATTTAAGTATCAATGATGGATTTGTAATGATTGATAGAGTTTTAGGTGACGGAGCATACGATAGTAACTCTACTTTCAAATATTTATCAGAGAATGGGATTATGCCATGTATTAAGGTCAGAAAGAACTCCAGGGTTAGATGGAAGACTGCCAATCTTTTTAGGAATTTGTCTGTAATAACACAACGGAGAAATAACTTTGAACAATGGAAAGACAGCGTAGGCTATGGACAAAGATGGATTGTTGAAGGTGTGTTCTCAGTTTTAAAAAGAATGTTTGGAATATGTTTATTCTATCAATATGGAGAACATGAAACAGGAACTACGGCTTAAAGTATCACTGTATAACAAGTTCTTGTCTCTTTAGACAAAACGCAATAAATGACTTATTTGTAATCCGGATGAATCATGCAACACAGCATGTTTTTTGTTGTAATAATGTGTCCAATCTGATATGGCTTTACCTACATCCTATTCATCCTTAAAGACCGAGTTGTTTATAGCCTGTCTATATATCCACATCCACCTTACCTCTATCGGATTTAGCTCTGAAGACCTTGTGGGAAGAAATACCAAGTGTATTCTTGGATGGTATCTGGCTATGCCTTCTTTTACCATCTTTGATTTGGGTATCGATGTGTTATCCAATGCAAGAAATATCTGCTTCGTGTTATCATCATACTTTCTCTCAACCCTTTTTATGAAATCCAGAAACTGCTTACTTGTCTTACGTTTATAGCTGTGGGTGGGTGAACATCTGGTTGTTTGTATGATCATAAACCCCAAACACGTTTAGAATTTCATTGGTCTTCTGACCCTTACTAATTTTAGACTGAATGGATGACCAAGAGGGACCGCCATATGTTTTTTCTGCTATGGGACCTTCCTCGTCTTCGTAAAGGAGAACCGAGTCTACTACAGGTGGACTATACCTTAGTTCTTCAATCCTCTTTTTTTTAAATGGTATTCCGGATCTGTGCTGGTCCTTAGAGTTACCTTTGATTGTCGATGATACTTTATTCCGTGTTTGAGAAGGATGCTTCTAATCTCTGTGTGACTTATTGAGTCTACGATGTTTAGTTCCTTTGATACATATCCAGCGAGAACACGTAATGACCATGTTGAGAAAGGCAGCCCATAACCTTCTCTTGGATTCTTGGATGCTATCTCTACTATTTTTTCTCGATTTCTACCGTTAGCTTGATTGACTTGTGTTTGTGTACTTTTGACGCTATTCCTTCTATACCCTGTTCGTTGAATCGATGTATCCACTTTCTTATGTTAATGTCGTGATGGTTGGTAGCTCTTCTTATTTCAAGAACAGTATATTCTTCATTCTTGAGTAAGATTATTTTGGCGCGGTAACTAGACTCCTCACCATCTTCTATCATATCGCATAACATGTTTCTTTCATCATCTGAAAGTAATCTGAGGAAAGTATCCCTCATAATGGAGGTATCCAAAATCGAAAGCTAAAGGTGTTGTGGTGTCGATCAAAAAAGCACTATCAGTTTACAGATGGATGTATAGTATCATTTACACAGCTCTTAACTTAAGCGTTTTTCACCCCCTTATTGTGCAGGTATACAAAAAGATCGAGCCAGTTTTTTACGTGAAAAAGATTTCATTTCTTTTCTGTTCTGTTATTGCAAGGAAAGTAGTCATCGAAACTTTCAGTTCTATCCTTGATATATTGCATCGTCCTTTCGATAATGCTTTTCTCGTAAGAGGAATGGATGTGATGATCAAGATTTAGGAATTTACAAGCCATTGGGTACCAGGGACCTCAGTCTGTTGAAACTGGATGCTTACAATGAACCTCAACTAACCTGAAAGAGCCTTTCAGCCACAAACATGTTTCTCTCTTTGGATATAGACAGTGCGAGAATTTGCCTATTTTCTAGATCTATTGCCACCCATAGCCAGATTAACTGATCCTGCTTTGAGCAATATCTAGTCCACTATGAATTCTTGTATTCTTATTTCTTTTGTCTTGATCAACTGAAGCTTGTATTCTTGAATCCAGTTCCAGATGGTGACAAGGTTTCGTTTAATACAAGATGGTAATCGTTGAGATGTTCTCCTCAAAGTCAAACCTGAAAAATACAAATAAGACTCGATAGACATATTCTGGAGGCGTTTTATTTCTGGTGATCAACGATGAAATAGAATGTCTTCAAGCTACAGGTCTATCGTTAAATGAACAGAGCCTTAGGAAGTTACCTAACTAGCAAATTTATTATTTAATAAACTCTCTTTCTTAGGTTTGCATTTCAATTTTGTAACATAACCGATGACGCTTTTTAATAAAGACTGGTAAAATTATGACACATATTATTGAACATCAATCAATTGAATTTAAGATATTAATTGAATTTGGCATTAATAGAAAACCCTTCAAGAACTGAAAAATTCAGATTCCATTTTACCTTTTATGACTTGATTATTATATCTATTAGCATAGTACACAATCAAATGATTGTAAGTTTTGTTATAAGTGGGAAACAATTTTGCATCTCTTGAGAAAAATAAAGCTGTGTCACATGCGACACAATAGTATAACTAATTTACTTTAATATATATACGATCTTGTTTATAAGCAAATCAAACGGCAAAATATTCAAAATCCTATGTAAGACTAGTGGGTACTACATCTATCTTCATGGAAGATTTACCTTTATCATTCATGGCACGGGATTCGAAATGAAACGTGCTGTTATACACTTTCATTCCAGATTTTGTAGAATTACTAGTTAAACCAATGGATGAATGAACGCTATAATAAAAATTTGACTTAGTAATAGATAACAAAAAGATCCGAAATCTTATTCCAATACCTCCATCCATCATGTATCGTGCGGTTGGTAAACCAGGCATTACTTGTAAAATCTAGTGAGGACTACCTAGAGTCTGTGTAATGGTATATAATTGCTCAAATGTCTTGTAAGTATAACTTATGACCTGGAGATTAGTATCATGTGTATCATTAATTTTTATTATTTCTGCATCAATTTTTACGTCAGGATACTATATATTTCAATCAATGACCGCTAGCAGTCATTATGCTTACAGCACGACGTCTAATCAGGCGTCTGAGGGTATTTCGGGTCTTGATGTGAAAATTGCCCCTCCTACTAATGGGATTTATCATGGAGCTAATCCTGATTTTGGCGGTGCTGAGGATGAAGTAACAGCAGAAAGAATAGTAGATTTTGAAGAATTGGCCGGTAAGAAAATAGCTTGGGCATACTTTTCTAATAATTGGGTAGACGATATCGAATTTCCGGAAGAATCCGTAAGGTTGATAGATAGCCTGGACACTGTTCCGTTTATTCGAATGATGCCCCGGACTACTTTTGATCAAGGTGAGACAGACCCAGTTTATACTCTTCAAGGAATTATTGATGGAGACTTTGATGACAGCTTAATTGAATGGGCACAAGATGCCAAGAGAACCAATATTCCTCTAATGGTTGAATTTGGAACCGAGATGAATGGTGATTGGTTTCCATGGAGTGGTATACTCAACGGTGGTGAGGAGACCGAAGAATATGGAGATCCAAATACCGCTGATGGTCCAGAAAGATTTCGCGATGCTTACAGACACATCATAGATCTATTCAGAAATGAAGGTGTAAATAATATAACATGGGTATTTCACGTCTTTCCTTTACATGATGTTGGTGACGAAATCCTCAGTGAGGAGCAATGGAACAGTATAGAAAACTATTATCCTGGAGATGATTATATTGATTGGTTAGGTACTACTGTATATGGTTCCACCCAGTTTGGTAAAGAATGGACATCATTTGCTGAGATTATGGATACTGCTTACAAAGAATTAGAGTCTGTATCAGCAACCAAACCTTTTGCAATATTGGAGTTGGGGGTAATAGAAGACCCGGAAATGGGTGACAAGGATAAATGGATACAGGATTCCCTTCAATTAATTGAGAATGGAACATATCCTCGAATTAAGGCAATAAGTTATTGGAACGAGAAATGGAACGATGGTGACGATATAATTGATTTAACAATAAATTCATCTTCTAAGGTAAAGGACATTTATAAAACGTTAATTTCATCGCCGTTTTTTATACCTACTATACGCTACTAATTTAGTCAAGGAGGTTTGTCAGTAAACAATAAGAATAACTTTTGGCTCGGAACATGATATTATCAATAGAATACACACCTGAAAAGGATGTACATGTCGAGGGAATAAGATTGCTCGTAGAGCTTTATATCATAAATAACCACTTGAAGCTAGCAATTGAGACTATTCGGAATACCATCAGGCTTTCTAATAGTATAATAAATTAAAGAAAAAAGTATAGAAATACGAGAGGATAAACCACAAAGGGAAAACCTTCAATTGTATCAAAAAAAGGTTAATGAGAATTTAATAGAGACTGTCAAACCAACCCAGGTTAGGATATCAAGCAGATTATGAACCATGTGTTAGAAAAAAGACATAGAGTATCAAAAAAACATATCCGCAGATTACTTTACAAGTGGATTTTTCCCCTAATATTTGTAAAGGTAAATCACACTATTTCAGTACGAAAGGATTTAATCGATATCAAAAAATACCTATTTAAAGCGACGAACTATAATGTTTAGTATAAATCCCATATTTGATTTCAAAGTATAGAAACATTTCAAATCAACTCAGACCCTCGTAGGAGTAAACCTATATACTAAATGGTTCCTTAAGGATGAAGCAAGTTTCCTCTCGTAAAAATAAAACGGACATAATATTATATAGACTAGTTGGAAAGGCTCAGAATTAATTTAGCTCAATTATACGACTCGAGTTCTCCAAAAAATAATCGGGGCAAGTTGAAAAATAGCTGTTTAAACTAACCCTATATGACATGTAGATCCTAAGTCAACAACACATTCGTATAACAATTAATAGGAAATATTAATTTGGGCCTTCTGTAATTTTGACTGAGATGCAATAATCCAAACAGGACCATCCATATTTGAATGGTTATATAACCCATCTAATTGATTAATTCACTTTTCATTATGTCGACGATCTTTTCGGCAACATTCTCACCATAAGGATTCCTAGATATTTTTGCCCCAATCATCATGTTTATAACTTTATCCAAGTTATCTTCTCTATCGGGTGGAACAAAATATTTGATCTTAGCAATATAGTTTCCCATCTTGCTGACGTATGTCTGAGTGTTATGCAAGGCTTCTTTATTGTAATAGCTTCTTCTTGAATACCACCTGAATCTGTCAGTATCAATTTTGATTTCAACATCATAGAAAGGAAATTCATGTATCCCAGTGGATCTATCATTGTTATATTTGAAGGAACACTGATGTTAAAATTGTTTAGGTTTTTTTTAGTCCTAGGATGAACAGGGAATACAACAGGATAATCAGTGGAGGCAATATGGTTCATTAGTAATTTAAGATTTTGAGGGTTATCGACATTTTCTGGCCTGTGCAAAGTTAGTAAAAGAAAATCTTGTGGGATAGACTCAGGAAGTTTAGTCGATATCGCAATTTTTGACAAATCTTTGCAAACGTCTACTATCAGATTCCCGGTAGTGAAAACTTTTCCACTTATATTTTCATATGATAGAACAGTTGTACAAAAACTTGAAGGTGCAAAAAGATAAGTCAGACATTTCATCTATTTGAATCCTAAGTGGTTCCTCTGGTACATGCATATCAAAGTCTCTAACCCCCGCCTCAACATGTAAGATTTTACTTTTAATATCATTAGCTGCTAATGCCGCTGCCATACTAGAGTTAGTGTCCCCATAGACAACGACATAATCAGGATTAATATTTTTCAGTACAGGTAATAATTTAGTTCTCATTGTGGGAATGTCAGATGTATTTGATTGAAGATCATAGTCAGGTTTGACTTTTAATTCATCAATGAAAATGTCGCTCATATTTGGTGAAAAATGTTGCCCTGTGTATACAAATTTATGGTCAAAGTTAGTATTTAACAACGGAATCAAGTAAGCTAGCTTTATTATTTCGGGCCTAGTCCCTGCAATAGTAACTACTTTCATTTTAGTTGTTTGTAAAACGTTTTATAAAAGTTTATCTTTATTAGAATCCAAAACATGTTTATTTTTCCATAAATCCAATTTCAGGCTTAGTATCTTCACGATTTGACTCTAACCCTTAATCAAAATAGTGAGTACATTAAATGGTCATTAACTTAAGCGTTAATCACCTTCGTAATGCATATTTACACAGATTGATTGATCAAGTTTTTCAACATGATAGAGGTATATTTTTCCTTTATGACTAGTAAAGTGCTCGTCAAATAATACAGGTCTATCCTTGATATTTTGTTTGATTCGCTTTATCTGGCGTTTCTCATACTTGAGAATGAATATGATGTCATAGTTTGGCGAAGCTGCAGGCTTGGGCGGGATACCCAGGTGTCTCCATCATCTGAAACAGAATGATTACTGTGAATCTTGACCAACCCCGAAATGAATCATTCTTTACGCTACAAGCATTGTTCTTTCCTTGGATAGGGGTAATGTCAGAATTTTTCTGTTTTTAGGCTCGATAACATGATGCTCAATAACCAACCGTAATATGTCCCAATCTTTAACCAGGGTTTCGTGTATGATACATCTTACAGTGATTCGTCTTAAACATATTTTTTAGGCTATGTTTTTTGGATTCACTTTCAATTTTTTTTCTAATAAAACATTGTTTCGTTGATGATAATTGCAAGGCGTTGAGATGTTTTTCCGTGACCTGAAAAATACAATTATAAAATATTACACATATCTTCAAATGATTATTTCTTGCTAATCATAAAAGAGACAGCATCTTAAAGTCATAATTTCGTTAACAGAACCATCCATATTCAAATAAAACTTAAATATTCAAATTGTATTATAATATACAATCATATTTGAAAAAGTTCAAATATGATTAGTAGGTATTTCATGCCCTTCGAGAAGTTATCCAAACCTAACTTCTCTTGGGTATAGATAGCGTCGTATTTGCTATATCTCCAAATATAAACAAAGTTCTAAGAGCTAAGTGAGATTTAATTCCCATACCATACTGTTAAAAAGAAAGTTCATAATTATTCATGTAGATTATGACGGCACATAATCACGACGTGCCCTATAAAACCAAAATTAAAGTTGATTGGACAGCATGCCTACTATTGCTATTCTACTGAATGTCCGACAACAGAATTATCTTTCATATCTATGCAGCATGGGCATTTTTGTTTAACACAGACATTTGTAACTTCATGTTTACAAATAGGACACAGGCATTTTTGAAGGTCGATTTTACCCAATTTCTTTTTTCTATCAGTTTTTAAAATAAAATATACCCAGATTATAAATAGAAATAATGCAACAGCAAAGAAGACAAACGACACTCTCACATTTGCCCTCAGTGCCACTAGCAATATCCCAAATAGTGCAAAGCCTATTCCACTCCAAAAAGGCCAAATTGGATAATTTTTGTTCAGATTGTAATATTTGAAATCTCACTCTTATTTATTCCCTTTTAGTTAAATGATTGGTGAAGACAGGCAGACGGGTAAATGACATAATTCTGCTTTTGATTGGTAATTCACTAAAGCAATTAGTAATTTAAATATTAGAAGGTCAATTTTACTTCATTGTACAAAACCAACTGTAAGATCATTCCCTTAAACCTGTTCTTTTTTTTAATGTTTTTTATGATTACGGGTCAGAATAACGCAGTTTTTGGTCAGGACGATCAATCAAATAATAATAATTTCAGAACAATCCCTACCAACATTTCTGGAATTACATGCGATAAGGTTGAACATTTAGTTTATCACAACCATACGAAATTAATTATGAAATTTCAAAATGAAACTCACAATATCCCTGCTGGAATAGGCATCATCCCAAATGATTGCATATTCTGGTTGCATACCCATGATGATTCAGGCATAATTCATATCGAATCGCCAATTAAAACTGCATTCTCACTTGATCAATTTTTGAAAGTATGGGATATCTTTGATAACTCTTCTTTCATTGAAAATATTTCAAAAAATAATATCGCAGCAAATGTTTCGACGATTTCAGAAAACAGTTCCCAAAGTAAGTCAGATAATTACAAGAACATAATTTTGGAAAATAATGCCATCATCACCTTAGACTTTACTAACAAATCAAAGATTGACTCCCAATAATGGGAATTGATCACCACTTTAATTTAGTCATGAAGAAAAGTTTTTCAATAGTCTTTGATATATTTTATGCTGTCATACTCATCTTCATCTGTTTTTTTCAGCTTGATCACAATAGTTCCACCTACTTTACTGAAAATTCTTTGTCTTCTCTTACTTGAAAAAATAAGCCCCAATATAATATCTACCGGTAATAAGAAAGATTTTCCGAAGACCTCAATAATTATATTTATAATATTTGGTCTTTCGCCGTACAAATTTGTAGCCTTAATGTGAACTACCCTTTTTCCAATAGTTTGTCCAGTTAAAAATTCTAGGACTACCCAATAGAGAAAAAATATTGAGCTAGCAATAATATACTCATATGGCTGCTTGATACCCATTCCATTTTCACCGTCGATATAAATTCCCCAAAATGGAAAAGAGTAGTCAGCTGAAGATGCGTAAAACAGGATGTTTATTATTATTGATACAATAACAAAGTCAATGAGCCAAGCTACGAACCTATCCTCCCATTTTGCCAAAACGATTTCCCTCGAATATCTCTTTTCGGACTTGTTATCACTCATGTATATAAAGAACTAATAGTAAATTATAAAAACTTACATATTAGATATGAGAGTCCGAACAGTCCAAACCTTTCGAGACCTTAAGACATGATTAAGTTGTATTTACCTTCCATGACATTTAAATAATCAGATAATGGTAACTGCCTTGCCTTACAAGGTCAAACATTACAAACTAGCAGATAAGATTGATCGAATTAATGTGTTGAAATCAAACAGGTAAATACCTCCAAAGGTTCAATGTGTCGACATCGACTAACTGACAAGATTCAATTGTCATGAAACTTTACTTATTGAGATAAACCAATAAATTAAAAATAATGAAGTAATGCTCGGATTTTGAACTACAAGTCATATGTTTCAGGCATTTCATAAATAAAGACTCTACCCTGTATATCTGGATCACTTTTTAATGCTTCGACAAGTGAGCTTGCTTTTGAATCAGGTACAATGGTTTCGATTCGTGTACGACGAGCAAATTCAGGTGTATATTTTTCTCCAGTTTTATAACCTTGTACAATCCTTTCGGTAGCCTCTCTTTCAAGATGGCCCTGTCCCATAACATCAAAGTATGTAATAGCCTCTACCTGGTTGTCGAATAGGACTTTTTTAACCGCATTAAAATTATTTTCTTTAATATAGATTATTAACGCTTTCATGAGTATGTTTTGAGCCTGATTTATATAAATATAAATAATATTGAACTAAAGGCATCCTCTTCATATTTAAAGATATTAGAATTAAAACTGTTAATATAGTTGAAGAAATCATTTATACTCGCAATTTGAGGATTTAAAAATTAGTATTTAATATGATTATTTAATTTGGCTATAATAGATCTGTTACCTGATAGTAGCATTCATTATTATGAAACTTGACCTAATTATTTAAACAAGCCGGATAAAATAATGTAAAAAAATGGAAAGTATAGATTCAATTTAAACTATTTTGAAAATAAATTGGAAAACTCATTAATTAAATTCCCAACGTCTCCTTCCAATAGATTCACTAGTTCACTCGAATTAGTCTCATTCTTAAAAAGATTTTTAGCTTGGTTATAGGCATTTTTTAATTCATCAGGAGCTTGGTTTACAAGTCCCAAGGAAGTATTTTTAGCTTGGTTATAGGCATTTTTTAATTCATCAGGAGCTTGGTTTACAAGTCCCAAGGAAGTATTTTTAGCTTGGTTATAGGCATTTTTTAATTCATCAGGAGCTTGGTTTACAAGTCCCAAGGAAGTATTTTTAGCTTGGTTATAGGCATTTTTTAATTCATCAGGAGCTTGGTTTACAAGTCCCAAGGAAGTATTTTTAGCTTGGTTATAGGCATTTTTTAATTCATCAGGAGCTTGGTTTACAAGTCCCAAGGAAGTATTTTTAGCTTGGTTAAAAGTCTCATTGTTTACAAAATCAGTTCCTATATTTTGGGCATAGACAACTGGAGCCAAAGCCAACAAGGGCACTAAAATTCCCACTAAGAACAAACTATTCATCGATATTTTGACAAAAAACCTCTGATTCAATTCTAATTATTAATGAACATACAAATCATTAAAGTTATTGATAACAATCAAATTCCTTAACGTATTCTGGTGTGATCTTAACCTAGGCAAATTAAATGTTGATATATCAAGACCGCCTATATAAGTATGTGGAACTAGGGAATAACAATATTATTATTGATTCCGAAGAAGAATTCTTTAGAAAATCCTACGCTTTGGAGCTTCAAAAGAAAAAACAACAAATAAATGATCACCAAAGAGGATTTAATGAATTAGAAGAAGAAAGGCGACAAGTGAACCAACAAGCGATCAGAACCCCAGGTAGACGAGGAGAAGTAATTAAGAAAGAAGAAATTGAAAAAGAGTTCACTAGAAGATATAAAGAAAAGAGTATTAATTGAATAAATCGTCATTTCTTTCTTTTATTTAGTATCTACAAGATAAAAAGTTAAATGATACTTCAATAACAATACAGATTGGAAAATTAGCAATTACGTCAAAATTTTAGCATATAACGTTCTCTCTTATGCTGACGTGTACAACTGATCGATTCTTAAAGCAAATCTCTAGTAATTTGCAGTCAGATAGAGTAGATGCAAACACTACCAAATATTACCATAGCTAAGACGGCCATCTTTTTTGTGTTTTTTGGGCTTAATACTTTAATCGGAATTAATCAATAATGATGTATGATAAATAATTTTTTAATATGATTAGTAAAAACAATTCTTTTTCATGATATTAGCATTACCTTTCAGGATATAAAATCATAGTATTGTTGGATTCGGATCTCGTGATAGAATATTAGAAATAAATTATTATAGTATTCCTGTGTTAGCCTTATGAGATCACTCAGAAATCCATGTTTTAAGCAATGGATGATTATAATTATTATTCAAGTCTATCGGATTCAAACAATACATGAGCAATCCGAGTATTGTTTATTGATATGTCAACGATAAAGTTTATTTTTTTGATCTTATCCCGCTCATAACAGTCTCATAATCTAGGTGGACTTTTTTTCTCTTATAAGGAATTAATTTATGATAAATTGAGTGTATTTCCTATCCTGAGTGAGAATTTCTTTAGCCAAGCGAGATACCATGCCTCCAGCCGTTTTTGAAATGGAAATATTCTTCTCTATTGAAACTTTGTTTCTCATTTCACTATATTCCTCTGGTGTAAAATAATTCTTGTTACATTCTATAACTATGGACCAGGTAATATGTTCCTACATTAATCTGCGATTTTCAGTGGGGAGTCGCATATTCCCTTTCTAAATAATTGGGTACTAGTCTTGTGCTTCTCTATCGTCATTTCTTGGTTTAGAAATATAAGCATCTTGAAAGAATCGTATGCACAATATTATTTAGCTTATTTTATAAAGCCACATATTTGGTAAATTGCGTCGATTCTACTAAATGCATTTTACTTAATTGACCTAAGATATTTTTTTACTTTGAAACCACATCAAGAAAAATGATATTGATATCATTATCTCAGGAAAAAGATTCTGAAAGGATAGAAGTTTGGTTCAATTATAACCTACCAAAGAAAATCTTATGTAGCCCCGTATAACGCTGGATAGTTAGATTATTCGATTATTCACATGAGTCAAAAATATGAACAAAAATAGCTTGTTTTCAAATAGTTGTAAATATTGCAAAAATGACATTTACCTTCTTTCTAAAAATTTATTGAAGGTCTGCTTTTTTAGAATGTGAATGTAGTGTGGATCTTGTCTGTAATTGGATAATGGTAAGCACGATTTTTTCCTCATAGTATTTATATGTTAACAGATTAATCTTTATTCTTGGCCATACTCAATTACGTTCTAACTATAACTTTGTCATTTATTGTTACATTTTCAATTTTGTTACTACCATCAGACTTGATAAATTCAAATGCATCTATTGATAGTAGTCCATCCAATGAATCATTGGATATAAAAACTAGTACCTTTGGTTGCGAATATACTGATGAATATGATTATCTTCATTGTGATCCATTTAGAAGCGCATTTGAAGGCAACACGACTACTTACAATAGTACTAAGATTAGTGATATAACAAGAGAACCAGTTTATGTCGATGGAAAAAATGGTAAAGCAGTAGAGTTTATTGATTTGTATAGAGAATATATAGAAATCCCTCAAAGTAATCTTTATAATTCCTCTGAAATCTCAATGTCTTTTTGGGTAAAGGAAACAGATAGGGCTAAGCCACATCCTGATCAACAGGTTCAGGAAAGCCCAAATGCACATGTTATTTCTAATGTAAATATTGACGGAAATAATGGATGGTATTTTGATCATAATCATGACGATCAATCCATCCATTTTGTTGTAACCGACACTTCTGGAGATACGACAGTATCCAATAGCATCCCTATTTCGAATAATTCATTTACTCATATAGCTGCTACATTTGATGGCTCGCTAATCGAAGTTTATAGAAATGGCGAACTATTTCAAATTCTAAATTATGATGGAAATTATAGTTCAGCGTCACTACCTCCCTATACATATAGGGTCCGCATCCCATTGTAACTCTTGTAATGAATTTAGTAGTACGATTGATGAAATTAATCTATATAATCGTACAATATCTGAGGATGAAATTAAACAATTATATCTTGGAAATGAGAATAGCACGGCCACTAATAATAGTTTGAATCCAGACAAAGATTTAGTTGGACACTGGTCATTTGATAATACATTAGACGATCTCTCTATATATAAAAATAAAGCACAAATGTTTACTCTACTTTCAAGTTTGGTTTCTACACCTGATGATAGAATATTCATCTCCGAAAAGAATACAGGTAAAATAAAAATAATGAAAGATGGGATAATATTAGACAAACCCTTTGCATTGATAAATGATTCATATGTTGGATGGGAACAGGGATTATTAGGACTTACGGTAGATCCCGATTTTAAAGAAAATCATTTTGTTTATCTATACTATACCTCTACCAATGGCAAGAGTCATTATCCTGATGGCACGGGTAACAACCCTGTTAACAAAGTAATTAGACTCACTGAGAAAGATAACGTGGCAGTAAACAGGTACCGTTCTTTTAGATAACATACCAGCAGGCATTGGTTATCACTCTGGTGGTGCGCTGGGATTCGGACCTGATAACAAATTATATATTACAGTTGGAGACGCTACAGAGGAAGAACACACTCAATCGAATTCTTCATTATTAGGGAAAATACTAAGAATAAATAAAGATGGAACTATTCCGTCAGATAATCCAATTCCAAATTCTCCGATATATACCCTTGGTCATCGAAATATGTTTGGTATTGCGTTTGATAATAAAGAAAATATTGGCATAGTAACTGAAAATGGTGACGAACTTTATGATGAGATAAATATAATAAAGAAAGGTGGAAATTACGGATATCCAATATACCAGCTTCCAAATATTGCTCCAGAATTATCAAATTCAACATTGGATATTAAACCCTTAAGAGCATTATTGTATCCACAAGGTCCTACTCAAGCTTTGTATAATATTGGTGATAAATATTCAGCTTTAAAAAATAATTTCTTATTTGGAACTTATACAGGAGATATATATGGTATTCATATAGATAATGCTTCTGAAACTATCGATTCCGAACAGCGTATTCAATTGGATCAATATCCGTTTGAGGCAGTTAATGGTATAACTCAAACTAGTGATGGTTATGTTTACTTTGGTGCTAATCATATATACAGATTGGACCCGGCTTCTGCGGATGCAGATTCAGTACAAGAGCTATTTCCTATAACTATAACTCGATCTAAAAATATTGTTGTAGGCGACATATTTCCAGAAATAGGTACTTCTGTAATGATAGACATCCACTCTACACCCAATGATTCTGAAACTAATATGAGTCAATTTATTAAATTAAAGATGCCTAAAGCTATTATCGATAATATTGGGAATGTAACATATAGTGTAGTATCACAAAACGAAAGTCCTCAAAAAAATATCGCATTTTCTGTGGTTGATCTTGATTCTAAATATAACGAGGTTAATATACCTATAAAATTCTTTTTTTCAAATATTAGAATAATGATTAACAGTGACGATTCTAATAGTTGTGATGAAGGATCCGGCTCTTCAGGGTACAGACCTTTCGGAATGCCAAATTTTAGATGGAGAAATAGAGCAAGAGCAAGATAACGAAAATTCTCAAGAAGAAAATCAAGATTCCGTACCTGACCCAGATTCTACAAGCAATACCAATATAGTGGTTAATGATGAGAATGGAGCGATCGGATGAGAATGATGATGAAGGTAATGAAAATAATGATGATGAAGGTAATTAAATTTCTAATCAATATAACATTACCAATGACAAGATAGGAATAACTTAAAATTTTTTAAAATATTTGTATAGTTACTAGGGCATAGAGTTCACATGTGGTCATTCTAACTATTTGAACCCATATATTTAATGGACATGATTACCGCTCCAATTTCACTGTTGACAAAAGGATTATTGCATTTAAGGCATATCCATTTTCTTTATAATACTATGACTAAGAAATCATTGTATAGGTATTTCATCATACTGTAGCACTACCCGTCCGATATTTTCCTTTGTGAAAGCGATGGCTTCGAATTTGGACTCCGTGGGAATAATCGAGGAAAAAATCGAAGTTAAACTAATTAAATTTATTAGCAGTTTATGAGTTTATAATATCTTAAAATGTTAATAATAATTTATAACTATAAATTCGTATTGTAAGGTTATTACACGGATAGTAAGTACCTTCGTGATAGTATATGGATTCGGTAGAAATCATATGGATGTCTACATGAGTCTAATTCACAACTCATCGAGTGCAAATGAGTTTTGTAAATTGGGGTGTTGCAGGACCAACCGTCATTAATGTAGTCTTAACAGGCGATTGGCTTTTTCCAGAACCATTTCAATTACGCAAAAATAAAATAATATAGGATATATATGATAACATGATTTCACAAGAGGTCAGTAGACAATTATACAGTCATCTAAAAGACATTCGAAGTAAGGAATTAAGCGATCTTATTGAGAAGCCAGTTTTAGTAAAGGAAGATGTCCCCGTATCTAAAATCATTGGAATAATGACTAAAGAAAAATCCCACGAGGTATTTGTTCAATTATCAGATAAATCACTATTCTACCTGAATACTAGAGATATTCTAGTTGCTAGGGACATTAACACAATGAAATCTTCTACATTGGGGAAGAGAATTCCAAGTCTCACACAAACTGACTCTGTTGGAAATGCTGCAAGAATAATGAGCCTTCATAGATTACGAGCGTTACCTATTATTGATAAAAGCAGTCATGAAATTATAGGACAGGTATCGTCAAAAAGAATACTACAATACATCCTTGAAACCTTTGATAAGAAGAAAATAAACTTTGACAAACGAATTATCGCTTCGGACTTAATGACTCCCGAGCTTATCACAGTTGAGCCAAAGGATAAAGTGGCGACCGCAAGGAACATAATGATAAAAGACATGATAGATCATCTGCCAATCGTAGAACAGATGCATGAGGGAACTAATTTGGTGAAGGGCATTGTTACCTCAAGTGATATTATGCACACGCTGATTCCATCAGAAAGAATTGCAAGGGATGCAATTGTGTCAGAACATGATAAACATAGGTTAGAACTTGAAATAATTGGTATTGCAGACAGAAACACAGTAACGATTGGTCCAAATGAACCTATTAATTCGGTAATAAATTTATTGCTGAATTCCAATTCATCCTATGCATTAGTAAAATCTCTAGATACAGTGCTAGGCATAATTACTTTCAGAGATATTATTTCACTATTAGGAGAACAAGTTGAAAACGAAATTCCCTCCTACATAATAGGCTTACCCGAGGATCCATTTGAGTCAGAGTTAGTAAAATCAAAATTTATTAACATAGTAAAATTAATGCATAAAATATCTCCAGAGATTATAGAATCCAGATGTAAGATTAAGATTAAAGATATAACAGGGGAACGAAAGAGATATGAGATATCTGCAAACATTATATACCCTCATAGAAGATATACGTATACTTCTACAAACGAATATGATATTGCTAAGATTTTTGATGAAATGAGCGACAGCTTTAAGAACCAGATTTCTCGACAAAAATCCGGAGAAAAGCATAAAGAATCAGTAAGATACTCACCAAAGGAATAAAAACCACCTTATTTATCATAGAAGAAATTTATTCTATGAGAACACCTATAGAGGTTAAAAGTATGGCACTCCAGATAATATACCCAATCCCCCCATTGAATTTAGCAAATTTAAACACTTTGATGTTAGGAAATAGGATTTGCTTACCCTATTCAGATATAGGAAACTATAGGTATTGCTGAACCAATCTTAATGGAAAATGACATACAATGTAATACCTACGAAGAATTATGCCGGAGGAATCGTTATAGACTAGAGATCAAAAGATAGTCATATGTCCATACAAGCGCTCTAAAGTGATAGCCGCAAATCAGCAAAATCTGTATGGAAAGATAATAATAGAGTTACTACTCCTCAAATCGCATCTAAAAATACCTGGATATTGTAGATATCAGTTGCTGTTTTGGCAATGCGCCCATAAGGCCATCTATTGCTTCTCCATTTTTAAATATGATCAATGTGGGAATACTTTGAATCCCGAAAATGTTTGCGACTGTAGGATTTTCATCAACATTTAGTTTACCAAACACCACCTTTCCTCTTAATTCGATGGCCAATTGGTCAATTAGAGGCGATACCAATTTACAAGGGCCACACCAAGGAGCCCAGAAATCGACTACTAAAAGTGAATATTTTCGAGTAGTTTCGTCAAAATTATAATCAGTTAACGTAATTGGGCCATTGATATCCTTATCCTGATTATTGTTTGTTGTAATATTATTGTCAATTTGTTCCCTGTACTTTTTCATTTTTTTCTCCATTATCTTCGCAAGATCCTCGTCCCAATTTTTCATATTTTAGTTTATTCTGCGAAAGTCATAATAATAAAGGTTCATTAATTACTGGATTTTGTATTTGTTCTTCTTCTTGTGTTGACTTAGTTATTTTCATTCCAGATTTTATCCTTTTGAATCAGCTAATTGTAGTTAAAATAACATGCAGTAGATAATTCATTTTAACATCAACTAATTCATCGAAGAATAGTACCGAAACTTACCTTATCCAAATCTACAGCGCACATGATGCTATATTGTGCTAAAGGAGGCTAATTGTTGATTCTATTGGAAAGTGATCGCTATACCCTGTTAGAATTGTTCTTCCCGGAGATAACTCTTCAAGATCTCCGTTTGGCTTGATTCGCTGATATTCAAATCTCATAGGACTTTGCCCATATGAAGGATGTATCTTGTTTCGATCCCGGGTATCGAAAGATGCATATGAAAGATTGCGATCTAATTGAATTTTTTTATTTATATGGATTTGATTTAGATCTATTTTCAGATCTTGTTCACCATTTAGTAATCCCCGAGAGACAATGAATTGATCAAATAAATCGTAACCACCATCATAGAAAATAGTCCCATCTGGTATGAGTGACCACATGCAATTAAAAAGATATCCCTGATAAAATAGATAATTGTGTTTATCAGTTTGTTTATTAGAGGGCCATCTTTTTTGAATAGGATGTTCGAATATTTCATCCCAATTCATTAACTTCCGTTTATCTGGTGTAGCATGTAAATAGCTCAAAATGCTTCTATCGTACGGATTGTCATTAAAATCGCCCATAAGTAAAATATTCTTATTCCATCTTTCATTCAATAGTGAGAGCGATTTTTCGTCATACTTTAAATCCCCAGAAAGGTTCTGCAATTCATTCTGGTTTATTTTCAAAATATCTTCAACAGCACGTGCACAATTTTCAGCAACTGCAATCCTAAGAGGTTCAGTTTCGAATCGCCCCCCAGCTCTTGAAGGCCAATGATTAACAATTAAATTTAAATCTGCATTATTTGATAAAACAGTTAAATTTACTACCAAAATATCTCTTGTTGGATATCTTAGTTGTGTGCTATAGCCCTTAACGGTATTAAGTCTAAATAGTTTTTTTGAATATAACAAACATGTGTCAATTCCACGAATGTCTGGGCTATTAAGATATTGTGCAATTGAATATTCTTTCTCCGCTCGTAGTTTATCTATTAAATTAAGGGCTAATTTTTCACTCTCAATTTCACACAGACCAATTATGTCTGGTCCCTGATTATCATGCAGAGAATTTATTACATGAGCCAGATTTTCAATTTTTTTACTCTTTACTACATTATTCCATCCCCTGTCGGGTGTAAATTCAATAGTAGATCCTATTGATGTGGGAAGGGTATCAAATAAGTTGTTAACATTCCAAAAACTCACGTAAAATTCATTCATATTAGGCAGGTTAAATAATAGGAGTTAATAGTTTTTTCATTTTATGAATCAACCAACCTTAGGCATAGTAATCACTTTTTTAGCAAAGAAAAAATTGAATCACATTGATTCCTTGAAAAAAATGGAAGGTAAACACATTACTATTTTTCCAATCAAAGTAATTCTAAGTACCATATTAATCATCATAAAATATTATGTTAGTAACAAGGATGATTAACTGCACTTGAGGCTAAACAGAGTAATCGCTTTTTGAAAGACATTTCAGAATTTAATATAACAATAATGACTTTCGACCTGTCTTTCAAATTTGAGACGTTTCTAAATTGTCTAAAAAGTAAAAAACCATGGACTAAAATATGAGGATCGCAACAAGGTAGATTTTCAAATATATCGTATAAGTTTTTTTCCTAGACAGGCTCTGCATGGACAATTACTCGTGCAGCATTCGTATTCTCCAAAAGAAGATTTTGAACCTGGGTAGAAATATGGTGGGCTTTTTCCACCGAAAGACTATCATCAGGGTTAGGGGAAGAAGAAGAAGGTATTGGATCAGAAGATCGGTTTTCAGATTTAATTGACATGGGATTTATTTTAATGGTCAAAGTAATGTGAAGTTCATTTTTTACATAAACAAGGGAAATTTCATCACAATCAGAAACCCCTTCTATGGAGAGAGCCATTTTCTTTATTCGTTCCAAGAAAGTCTGATCAGCTAACTCCTCACGTCCCACAGATGATTCTATATCCAAATCTGTTTCAATATGAGTGGTAATCCGTTTTATATTTTGAACCTCTTCCTTTATTTTCTTTTCAAAATCATCAACAACTCCATGAGCTATCTTGAAACTTAATTTATCATCCATCTGAACATCAAGATAAAGATGCAAAAGCTGTAAAGAATTTTCGCTAATTTCATTGTTCTTTGATCTATCCCTCGGTTCATCAACTACAATATGTGATAGATAAATTGAATGAACATTTTTTATCGAGGGAAAATCTTCGGAGATAAGTCTTATTTTATCTTTGATAGTTTCTGTCATGTAATCTTCTACCGCATCTACATGTACAACTACATCAGAATTTGGTAAGATTTCATTCTTAATTTTGTACTCTACGTTAGTAGCTATTCTATGTGCTTTATCGTGGGTGAATATTCTTGGAACTTCAATGTGTAAATCTACAAAAGTATCTTTTCCCACTTTCCTTACCCTGATGCTATGAGCCTTTTTTATTCCTTCAAAACCCGTTATAGATTCATGTATTTGTCCTTGAATACCTTTTGGGGCCTTATCCAGTAGCACGTCTAGTGTTCGCCTGCCAAGTCCTAATGAAGTGTATACGATAAGACCAGCAACCGTGATTGCAGAATATGCATCAGCATTAGGAATGCCAAGAAAATATACAATTGCTAGACCTATAAGTACAACAAAAGAAGTAAGCATATCAACTCGGAAGTGTAATGCATCTGCTTCTATAGCCTGACTACCATATTTACCAGCAACCTTGTATAGAGCCCTAGATCGGCCATAATCAACCACTATTGATACAATCAAGACTCCAAATGAAAAAACAGTAATTTCAGGTACTACTTGTTTGAAGAAGATCCGTTCCAACCCTTCGTAAAAAATCCAGCCCGCTACGATGAATAGAAGCAAAACAGCCCCTAAACTCGTAAGGCTTTCAAATTTTGCATATCCATAATTATGTTCAGGATCAGGTGGTTTCCTTGATATTCTAATTGCATATAATGTCATCAAGGCAGCCAGAACATCCAAACCAGAATGCATTCCTTCAGATAGTAGTCCAAGACTATTAGTATAAATTGCAATTATGAACTTTGAAACGGTAAGTGAGGCCGAAGCTATAATAGATGTTATAGCAATTCGAATTTTTTCGTTATATGCTAACTGATTGAGTAACGCTTGATCGATGGTTTCAGATGATTTCTTTTCAGGTACATTATTAATCTTAAACCTTTTGAATTTTTCGTAGAATGAATCCTCACTATCTCCCTCCCTGCTATCTACCACAAATACAAATGAATAAAATATTGAGGTATATAATGGATATGAAAAATTTGTTTTACTTGCAGATTACAAATGCATTTTCGTAAATTTTAAACCTAAAGAAAATGGACGTATGATGATTGATGAAAATATTGACAAAAAAAGGCACAGCGATTCGTGGTCCAACTCCTAATACAATTGAGTTCTATCGTCCATATTATTGCTATGACACAACTTTGGAAGTAAGTTGAAATAAGCTAGTCTATTTTATGAATCCAAGCACGGCTTTTACTAGAGGTTGTCATCTACTTTGTTAACCAATGTCAGTGGAAGTTGTCCTCGCATTACTCTTTCAATATTGATGAATATGATATCTGTTATAGAATCAATTGCCTCATGGGTCCATCCAGCAATATGTGGTGTTAAGAGGAAATTATCTAGCTTTAGCAATTCATCATTTGAGTCTACTGGTTCCTTCCAAAATACATCAAATGCGGCTCCGGCAATTTTTTCTTCCTTTAAAGATTTT
This sequence comes from uncultured Nitrososphaeraceae archaeon, assembly GCA_963850055.1. Lineage (GTDB taxonomy): Archaea > Thermoproteota > Nitrososphaeria > Nitrososphaerales > Nitrososphaeraceae > Nitrosocosmicus. The sequence continues at coordinate 26,716 of CAWKJS010000037.1, forward strand.
AGCAACGCATCTTTGTTTACTACTTGAGCTCTGGCCACATTAATTAAATAAGCAGATTGTTTCATCAAATTCAATTCGTTACTTCCTATCATGTTTTCAGTTTCTCTATTTAATGGAACATGAATTGACGTTATGTCTGCTCGTTGAATGACTTCAGAGAGTTTGTCTACACCATATAAATTATCTACAAAATATTTCTTATTTCCACCTTCAGTCTTTGTGAAAGGATGTTTCGTTACAGCAATAACCTTCATCCCGAATGCTTTGGCCCGTTTAGCTACTTCGATTCCTGTAACCCCCAATCCAATTATTAATAATGTCTTTCCTAGTAACTCTGATCCCATTCTATCTTGTTGTCTTCTAACGAATGAACCAGTATTTGCTTGAGAGTTAAACAAACTTATTTTTATATTCTTAACCAAATAAAGCATTAACAAGAAGGTATGTTCTGCAACAGATATTGCATTAGCCATAGGAACATTTGCTACGTAAATACTCTTCCTAGAGCAATAGTCAATGTCGATACCGTCCACTCCGATCCCAGATTGTTGAACTAACTTTAGATTTGGACAGGAATCTATGAAGGACTTGTCTATTTTATCAAAACTGTTAATCAGTATATCAGCATCTTGAACTTGCGGTATGAGTGATTGATTATAATTAATAAATTCTATACTTATGTTGGACTTTTCTGCCTTTCTTGCTACTTGCTGTTTAAACTCCAGGTTTTGGATCATTGCTTTAATTTTCAAGGTATATCATTATCTATTTTCCATGTTTTTATTTATCTTTAATATGTTTCTGCGATAAATGTAAACTAGGTCAAAATACCTGAAAAGAAATGTAAAAGACGGTGATAGTTATCTACAGGTTATCAAAACTTTGAAGTGATTAGTATTGCCAGTAGATAATTCGGTATATTTGACTGTTTTAAGTGTGCCACAAGTTAGAGAGCCCAAATCAAATGAAGTACCACTTAACTGCAAACCTGGAAAATGACATAAGGTATTATTAGTATCCAAATTTCCCTTAAATGTATACGAAATACCATTTGCTTTCCCGCTTACAATATGACCACTTTTTTCTCCAGTAAATCCTTTGATAGAAATAGTTCCGGACCATTTACCATTCTTCTTGTCAGCATCAACTTTGAAATAGCCCGGGGAAATTATAACTCCCTTTTGTCCTGTTGCACAATTATAAATGGATTGTTGAGTATTTTTTGCTTGTACGTGAGTTATTGATCCTTTGTTACTAGATGAAGACTGGATCATAGAAGATGAAGTGTCAGACACCGTATTCGTATCAGCAGTAGCATCAGTATTATCACTAAAGTCAGCTATCATTTCAGTAGCTTGGACAGATCCAAAAAACATCAAACTTGGTGCCACAAATACTCCTGCAATAAGAGTTAAAACTATAAACAAACCTCTTGATACTAGTTTTGACATTCATAATATTCAATTTATAGTTATACTTAAGTGATGTGCTAATTCTCCCCAATGTATGAAAACAATTACGGATCACATTAATAATTTAAAACTTTCTAGTAATGAATATTAAATTTTTTTGTTTTAAAGTCTGTGTTTCTAATATATGCTAACCGGTGTGCTTTACTACTCTGGGTTTTGTATAATTACCTATATCATATCCCATTTCTCTAAAATATTTTAGGGTTAATTTATACACTATCTCATCGTGATCTGCAATTTCTAAAATGTGCTTCCATGAAATTTCTTCATTATCATGGATTTCGGCAGACAATTTTGTTACAAGACCCCGAGCTTCCACTTTACAATCCTCAAACGTCTTTCCATTCTTATAAGCTCTATTTCTTGGATCACAATTCGCATTATTATTCAAATGATAATATTTTAATAAATTTGCAAATATATAACATTATTTCATCTTTCAAGATAAGAAAATTTCTTTGAAAAATATTAGAATAGGAAGAGCCAAGTTAATGAAAGATCCGTTTTAAGTGTGAATTACTACATTAATCAGTTAGGAAAAACAACATTCAATGGAATTTACAGCATTTATGGAGAAGTTAATAAATTTAGATGATACTGATATTCTTATTTATTGTTGGATGTTTAACTATTTCTTATAATTGTATATCAATATTGAAGGAATTAACGTAAAATATGACGAATTTGGAAAAGGCAATGAGAAAATTGTTCTATTTTTGCACGGTTTAGGGGCTTCTTCCATAGCATGGCGGGATATTCCCGAAGCACTATCAAAGTATTTTCATACCATAGCATTGGACCTAGTAGGGTTTGGAGGTACCGATAAACCTCACGAAAATTATACTTTAGATTATTTCTGTAAATTCCTAGAAAAATTTTTGAGTGAAATAGGGATAGACCGTATTAAGAAGATAAGTGTTCTAGCACACTCATTGGGGGGATACATAGCTTTAGAATACGCAATCAGAAACAGAACTAGAATCAATAAATTAATATTATTTAATTCCTCTGGTCTTTTAGGCAAGCCCACGCCTTTACTTTATGACTATTTGAATGCTGTACAGACTACGGATCCTGTTGTGAGGTCCAATAAACTTAAAAATGTGTTTGAAAACTTAGTAGCAGATCGGATCAGACTTCTTCCGATCATTGTAGACATTTTTGTTTCAACAATCAATATGCCTGGTGCAAAGCATGCCTTTGAGTCCGCATTTGAAAATAGTACTTCAACAACCTTGGATTTGAGCACGATTAAAGAGATTAAAGAGATTCCTTGTCTTATTATTTGGGGAGAAAAAGACAAACTCATTCCGGTAACATTTGCAGAAAAATTTAAGGAAATATTTGACAACGCAACAATATTAATTATTAAGGACGCCGGACATTCACCGTTTATCGAAAAGCCAGCGATTGTATATCAAGTATTATTGGATTTTCTTGTTACGGAACAATAGTATTAGATATTACAACTTTAGAAAATTATTTAAAGTAGTGAAGATGAATAATTGAGAAAAATTATACTGTAAATTCATTATGCTAAAATGTAATAGAAGATAAAACTGTTATTAGAATTTAACTAAAACATATGTTAAATACCACAAATACAAAGTTATAGTATAATATGAACAGTTCTACCAGGCTATTACTATTATCTTTTATGATTATAGTTCTGTTTACTACCGTTAGTATTAATCATTCATTGTTTGTGAGGGGTGACGATGATGATGATGATGATGATGATGATGATGATGATTTGGACGATAAAGAAGTAATTCTAATCTGTTGTACATGGGGTTACGAATTGGCCGATGGTCTCTTAACATATTCGATAGACACTGACGATGATGACGATGATCTCAAGAATGCGGTAAGAAATGCAGTTGACTCTTGGAACGAGGGTCTAACTGGAATTACTTTGATTGAAACAGATAACAATGAAGATATTAAGATTTCTTTCAAAAATGACGGGAAAAGAATAGCTGGGAAAACTGTAAACTATTTTGACCAGTTGGGATTCATCAGACAATCTCATATAACAGTATCAGAAGAATCTTACGATCGTGATTTTAGTCCCTCACAAATCGAGCAAATCACATTGCATGAGCTGGGTCACGTACTTGGTCTTGACCACGCCAACTTTGGAGGAAATCTGATGACGGAGAGAGTGGATATTGGAAGTCCTTCAATCTCATCTTGTGAAATAGAAGCAGTACATATAGCCAACGCCTGGAGAGTAAATGGTGGAGACTCGATGTATTTACCAAGAGAAAACTATATGGAATGTTAGAAACAAGAAAATCAATTTAGTTTAATATAATCATCATAATTTTTAGTCCAAATCAATCAATTGATCGATCAATTTTCAAATACAGCTGAAAACTAAGAAAAAGCAGATGGAGTTTTGTTTTGCCGTTCTCTAAAATGATCCTTGAAGGCAAATACAGTTATTGTAATTACGTGACAATTATTTTATAAAAAATTTAAACAAAATTGCAAATTTATCAAAAAGAAACAACAAAATTCTCTAGAATCAATGTATTTAATAACTCGTGAGATTCAAGATATTTGTGAATATTCTTCAAAAAAAATACAAATGTGAAAAGGATGGAGAAAAATTTGATACTTATGAGAAATTCATTGACCACAGTAGAAAAGTACATCATAAAGTAGTTTTAAAGTGTAATAAATGTGGTAAGCAGTTTATTAGCGAAAAAGAAAGATTACATCATGTAAGAGAACGTTGTAAAGATAAATAATAATGAATAATTATTAGTGCATTTTGTGAGAGGTCTGGCTACAAATATTCTATTTTCAAGGTTGTATTCCTCTCAAAATACTTACCAGAATACATCAATTTTAATATAAGTATATTAAATCAAGATTGAATCTTGAGTTTAAAATGCTAATTAACATATAAAAAATCTGGAAATGTAAAGTTTGTTAGTTGATATATTTTCTAGTTTTTTAAGACTAAATAAAAATATGTGAGTGGTTAGTTGTTTGCTCCTTCATCACCATCGTTAGTGTTTTCATCCATCAGTCATCATCGTTAGTGTTTCATCCTCATCACCATCGTTAGTGTTTTCTCCTTCACTGTTTAGAGAAGATGTTCTTGATTCGTCACCATCGTCATTATTGCTGTTGTTACCATCATTCTCGTTACCGTCACCGTTGTCATCATCATCATCTTCTTCATTACCTAATGCTTGTGCTTGAAAAGTACCCTGATTAGCAGAGTTGTCGTTTTCCTCGTCTTCACTTTCTTCTTCAGTGCTTTGAGAAGATGTTCTTGATTCGTCACTATTGTCGTTGTTATTTCCACCTAATTGATTCAAAGCATTCTTTCCGCTGTTGACTTGATTTTGGAAGCTTTCGTTGTCGCATGATACAATTGCGTCTTCACCAGATACACATTGTGCGTTTTGGTTAGAGGATTGTGATTGTCCGTTTCCTTGTTCTGCAGAGTTGCCGCTACCTTTTCCGTTACCACCTTGTTGGGCTGCTGCGTTGTTTCCAGTATTGGTTTGGGATTGGGTACTCGTGTTGTTACAAGAGTTACCGAGACTGCCGCCTGCTACACATTGTGTGTTTTGGTTAGAGGATTGTGATTGTCCGATTCTTTGTTCTGCAGAGTTGCCGCTACCTTTTCCGCTACCACCTTGTTGAGCTGCTGCGTTGCTTCCAGTATTGGTTTGGGATTGGGTACTCGTGTTGTTACAAGAGTTGTTTAAATCACCACCTGCTACACATTGTGCGTTTTGGTTAGAGGATTGTGATTGTCCGATTCTTTGTTCTGCAGAGTTGCCGCTACCTTTTCCGCTACCACCTTGTTGGGCTGCTGCGTTGCTTCCAGTATTGGTTTGGGATTGGGTACTCGTGTTGTTACAAGAGTTACCGAGACTACCGCCTGCTACACATTGTGCGTTTTGGTTAGAGGATTGTGATTGTCCGATTCTTTGTTCTGCAGAGTTGCCGCTACCTTTTCCGCTACCACCATTTTGAGCTGCTGCGTTGTTTCCAGTATTGGTTTGGGATTGGGTACTTGTGTTGTTACAAGAGTTACCGAGACTGCCGCCTGCTACACATTGTGCGTTTTGGTTAGAGGATTGTGATTGTCCGATTCTTTGTTCTGCAGAGTTGCCGCTACCTTTTCCGCTACCACCTTGTTGAGCTGCTGCGTTGTTTCCAGTATTGGTTTGGGATTGGGTACTCGTGTTGTTACAAGAGTTACCGACAGTACCACCTGCTACACATTGTGCGTTTTGGTTAGAGGATTGTGATTGTCCGATTCTTTGTTCTGCAGAGTTACCACTGTTATCTCCGCTACCACCTTGTTGAGCTGCTGCGTTGCTTCCAGTGTTATTTTGACTTTGTAAACTTATATTATTACATGAGAAGGTCGTATTTGCTCCAGATGCACATAGAGCTGCTTGCACATTACTTTGAGTTTGTTGGATTGCTTGCTCTGAAGAACTCTGTGCAAATACGTTGCCATTTCCAGCCAATGCTGGAGCCAATGTTAACATAATAAATATTGGTATTATTGCTAGTAGGAATTTCATTATAGTATTTTCCTATATTTTTTTTCAATATTTAAACTTTATTCAAATTAACCGCAATAATGTTCAATAACAATCATTGATAAAATTTTTCTAATATTATGTTAGATAACATATACACCAATTCCTATAATATGTCGCTGATTTAATTATTGTTGTTGTTTTATTAGTACTAGACTTGCATGGGCCACTATCACCATTGTTTAGATAAATGCATTAATATCTTATCCCCAATTCTTGAAATATCCCTTAAGGCCTACTGCAAAATATTATTGTTAATGGTAAGAATTTAAACAGTTAATCCACCAATAGCATCCCATCGAGAAGAAACTGTTACTCATAAAGAATCCATATTCAATTGTTAGAATCATATTTCGCTGTCGCAAAGTGGATGCGCGTTTAAAAGACAAAACCCAGTATGTAAAATTATCTAAAAATATATAATTTTGAAAATCCTACAAAGTTGTAAAATTTCTACCTTATTCATAGTAAGCACATGTGCATAAGTTAGTAATTAGTTATTAAGGATAACTCTATTAATAAATCATGAGAAAATTTAAAAGATCTCATGATCAAGATATTCAAAATTATATGAAACGCATCATGAATACAAAATTGACATTGGTATTTATATTAGTGGCAACAATTGGAACATCACTTTTTCTGGGTAATAATCATAACTTAGCGATGGCTCAACCAAGTTCAGAGATGAACATTGGAAATACTACAAGTGAGGAAAGTGATATGTTTTTCCAGCTAGATGATGCAATAGAAACTACCCAAGTATTAATCAATGAAACCCAGTCCGCGATTAGCAATAACAATATTACAGAAGCAGTGAATTTACTAAACCAAGCATACAACGAATTGGTTCAAATACAAAATAATGCTAATAATTTGATATGGGACTCACCTTCATCAAATGAAGGTGCCTAGATGATTCTGGGATCACAAACAATCCTTTTTTGACACAGTTAATACCTGATTTGTTATTATTATTTTTTAAGCAAAACGATTTGGCTTTTTTAAGTAGGAATACCATGTTTTTTAGGGGTATTCCAAGTAGAAATAATAAACTCAGGTACATCCATAAAATTACCAGTCAATAGTAATCACTTATAAATAGCCCCATGAAAATTTAGAAATTATCTTTAATGAATAACCCTAGAAATATGAAATCAAATAGTAGGTGATTACAATTATACTAATTATCGGATAACTCCAGCATTCGTTTTGCTTGTTGAATCCCCGTAACAGGTATGTTTTTTTCCTCAATGAGTCCTATTTGAACTAAAACTGAAGCCTGATCCCAGTATATGTGTTCATGAGCAATTTTAGGTCCGGCAAACTTCATAATAACTACGTGAGGTATCTCCACATATTTTCCGGTAGGTTCCACCCCGGGTAACATATATTCAATCTCTCTATCATGAGTAAAACTAATTATGATTTCATCTACTACCTGATCTTTACCTACCGTCCGTGATATAGGTTTTATTTTTATATCTTTTGGCATTTTTCCAACAAAGCTATTTTTGTAAAAGCTATATACCTCGTCATATCCAAAGCCACCGGCCAAAGTCGGCACATGATGAACATATGGTTCATCAGTCATTGTAGTCATAGTTGCTTCAACATCCTCTTTATCGAATTCATATTCTATATGCTTATCAAATATTTTACCTAGTCTTTCAAGCTCCTCGGTCATACTAGCCAGGGAATTTTATCGCTTAAAGATTTGTCTATTTGATATTGATATCAAGGCCAAATTAAAGATTCTGTTATTTGAGATTGGTATATTTTATGATAGTTAGAGTCCCTTCTTGAAAATAGCAAAAATCCTCATGAATTTGATGAGTCTGATCTCATCAACTACATAAATCAAAATGCTAAATGGTTATTACCTATCTAGCTATCTATGCAGGTTATTTTGGATAATTGAAATAAATGAGTCCCATGTGGATAAATTTGAGAAAGATGTAAGTTTAGAGAAAAATCCGATAATGCTAATTAAGCTGTGGTAATAAATCAATGTTAAAACATCCTTACTTAATGTTTACATATGATTAATGATAACCAGTACCATGACAGTGTTTGCGTGTCCAAAATGTGGAGAATCGTACAATGCTACACCCCCAGACTCCGATCACAAGAAGTCAACAAAATACCCTGATAGAGATACAATTCCAACGAGTATTGAATGCAAGATGTGCGGAAATTTAAATACGATTTATTGGAAATCAATTCAATAATTTTTTATTTATTCCTATGTCACTGATTTATTTTACGAGTAACGCTTTAAATACGTTAAACATCTACTCGAGAAACTATCATATTTTATCTCCAACCGAAATATTATTGAAAATGCAAATTGCTCAAAAATGAATAATTAACTTTTTTACAGTTGGACTAATTTTTGAGTAACATTGGTAAAGTAAATGCGAATGTTGCGCCCTTGTTCTCATCATTGTTTTTGGCCCATATATTTCCTCCATGATCTTCTATAATATTTTTACAAATATAAAGTCTAAGACCAGTCCCTGATGGAGAACCCGTAATGAATTTATCAAACAACTTTGGCAGTATCTCCTTATCGATCCTTGGACCAGAGTCACTAATCTTGACAAACACTATATTGTGTCTTTTTGACAACTATAGTAATAGCCCTTTTTTAGTAAACTTTATGGCGTTGATTTGAATATTGATTAAACAAAAGAAATCCCAGCTGCCCTTGTAGGATTGTTGATTGGTAAAAATTGATACGATCCTAGTGTAGATTGCAGAGCTCGACCCAAGCCATTCAATGACATTTGTTCGAAAATGGCCGATCTGGATGAGAAAAATGGATTCGACAAATCGTATGAATAAAGTCCAATCATCGAAATTAGAATCATAAAAGCTCCATACATTAGTCATCGACACAGTATGGAATTTATTTTATAAAGCAGAGCATCGGGTTCGATAGGCTTGCGAATAATTTCACTATGCTTGATTTCTGGAAAAATGCTTAGCACCTCATCAAGCGCATTTAGGGCAGATAGGAATAGTACTTTTACATCAGGATTCAAAACCTTAAGCTGAGAATATAGATTGATACCATTTAACTCAGGCATACGTATGTCCATTATTACTAGATGATAAAAATAGGGATTTTTATCTGAAAAATGCATCAATGCATCTGATGAACTTGAGAAAGAAGTGACGTTATATCCTTCACTTGAAATTATTGAATTAAATACAAAGAGGATATCTTCGTTATCATCAATTAATAAGATATTAAATGAAGAATTGTTCATATTACGGTGATTTTGTTGACTTTCAATGAACTTTCTTTTCCTCTTATCATCGATCTCTTTTCTCTTACTGGAATCATCTATTGGATGAACTGAGTATGCGACATAATTAGAGGTTTTATCCTCATGAAAATACTTCTCTAAAGCTTTGAAAGAATATTCTTGGTAAAATGAGGTATTTTCTAAAACTTCAAACAAATCATTATTAACGATCATTTCATTTGATGATGCTAAATGATTTATTTTGGAACATATATTGACAGGTGGTCCAAAAAGGTCCATATTATGAGAATTTATTGATATGGCTAATTCGACCTTCCCATAATTGGCGCTTATCCTATAACTTATAGACGACAGTCCTTTTTGGGTAAGGTTCTGGTTAATGGACTTGTTTGCCTCGATCATTGCTAAACCACAATCTAGTACGTTCTGAAAAGCCAACTCATTCTTAGAGTCTACAGTTTTAGGAAAATAATATAACAAACCATCTCCTGAGTTCTTAATCACTCTTCCATTGTGTTTCTTAATTATAGACGACATGGTATTAAGAAAAATAGAATAATAACCTTGTATCTTGTCAGAGCCATTGATACCATAAGTATCTTTTGTAGAATCAACCATATTAACAAAATATACGCAGTAATTGTGAACACAATTAATAAAAGTAACATGTTCAGTATTAAAGTCGGAATTAGTAGAATTATCTACCTTGTTTTTATCTATTTGATTCATACTCCGATAGGATATCGGAGAATCAAAACCAGTAGAGTTCATTTACTGCCCATTCCCAAAAAAAGCCATAATTTTGAGAATTTCGTTAAAGGATTCTGAGTCATCGAAGGCAATCCTCGTGTTATGTCAATTAAAGGATTATCTACTATAATGACAAGTTTTGTATCATCGAATATAGTGATATTGTTTGGCATTGCCAATATTATACAATTAGCGTATATAATTCTTTCGAATAATTTTTTAATTTTGGATATCTTTTCCAATAATGGAATTACATTCCTTTCATACACATAATTTGAAATGCAGAGTTAATTCAAAGCAATACGGCCTATCGGCGTAGAAGATATTTCTATGTTAAAACCCATTTAGTTTTTTAGTTCATGATAGTACAATCTGATATAAAACATCAAAAATTCAATAAATTAACTACAACTCTATCTATATAATATTTTTTAGATACAAATCGATCTGGAGGAGTTTTCTTTGTAGCCCTTGAAGAATTTGTTGACTGTTACAAAATGAATCCACATTTGGAACAAAAATATATAAATCCTTTTTTACGACCAAATAGTATTTCTATCAATAAACCTTTTTTGGTATGCGATGACAGCATAATTAAGTACTCATTGGGTTACCATGTTATTCAAGTGTACCTCTGTTATATTCATCAGTGCTTCTTCGACATCTTCTTCGACCGGAAATCCCATTTCATCTTCTAAGTTATTTATAGCCTTGTTCCAATTTTCTCCACCATTTTGATCACCATCTTCTTTGTCCTCTTGCAATGCCTGAGAAAGGTTTGCTAATGCAGAATCATTGATATTATCAGAAAATTCAGCAGATTCTTGTTGCGGTGATGGTGATGGTGATGCGGTTGCGTTTACAATTGAAATATCAGGAGACCCAATTAATAAGCCTAAAACACCAATGGCACAAATTATAATCATAAAAAATCTTAATTCTTGCATCTCCGTTCAATTTATTATGTCGATATATAAATACAGACAGTCACAAAATTGTTACAATTGGTAAAACAAATTAGATACTTAACTAGCAGAAGAACAAGCAATTCGATAGTTCGTCGTAACATGCCTAAAGTAGCAGCCGATCGTTTCATAATTACTGTTTATCAATTTATCGTGCGAACAAATATTCGTCTAGATATAGGTTTTATAGCAATATTTATCCCTGCTCATCATCTAAGCATAAGATTGGATACCAAAAGGAGCTAAGAATGAACTTTACAATGCACCATCTCCATAATTTTCACTGGCGAGGCAAATTTTATTAAAAATAAAATGTAGAAAATTTTCCTTTCTGTTTAAGAATAATTACTCATCCTCATCTTTGAAAGGTTATAGAATCTAACGAGTTTCCGGGTCATGTCATACTGTATCCAATAATACTATGCCCCAACCCTTTTCATAGTAATATATTTCAATGTGCTGAATGGAGGAATTGTGACCATACTTTTTTAAAAATTAATTAATCCCCTTTGTACATACTAAATAATTGATTAAACTATTAGGTATATCAGCTGCAATCATTTTCATTTTGAATGCGGTTTCAATAGGAGGATATCATCAGGTTGGTTGGGAGATATATGCTCAAAGTAACTCAACGGTTGAGACCAAGAAGCAACCAGCAATAACTAACACGACTCAAGGACAACAAGCTACTGTCACGGTAACTAAAATTGTTCGTTGTGATTCCTCATTGGGTATTCCAAATGATGATTCGGTTTGTCAATTTGTGCTGGAAAATATTGATGCAAATCAGTTTAATTTGGTAGTAACTGGCAATAATCCAAATATGACTAATTTTCAAGGATCTGCTAATGGAACAAGTATTTCTTTATACCCAGGAAATTATACCATTTCAGAAATACCATTTGATACTATGGATATCGAAAATCAGCTAGGAGAAACAGCGATTGTAACTATTTCGACAGATTCTAATGGCGATTGTTCATCTCAATTTAACCAAGTAGATACGTTCCAAGAAGCAAAAGGAACAATATCTAACAGTGAATTACAAAGTTGTAAAATTATTAATACAGTCGACGTGAGTCAAGGAGCCTCACCAGAAGCACCATAGGTTCAGAATGAAAACAACATCACATAATATCAGGAAAAGAAGACACTCAACTGCAAAATTCTAGAAAATAGGTTCACTACTCTGGCTTTTTGTTTTCTTAAAATTACAAAAAGTTGCAAATGCTGAACGTACCATCTTTTTTTCATTTGCTGAAAATTTGAACTGACCCAGAAAAATTCTTTTGTTAATTTATTGAGGTTTAAATCCCAATTCTATATTTTTAATCATAAACTAATTAACCTGAAACAAGGATAAACATCATGCAAGGCATAGGTATCGAATAATGTTTGATATTTTTCATTGATGACAAATATGCAGTTTTCGAAGGCTTGGCTTGTTATTGCGTCTAGGCTTAATTTTATTGTGTACAGACCATCATGTCATTTGTTTCGAGGCATTTTATTGTATTCTCAAATCCATCAACTTTTCAAATATATCAATGAAATTCTCAACTTCTTGTTCATCAGAATAGTTTACTATGAGTTTTCCGTTTGGGTTAAAACTATTTTTGAGAAGTTAACCTAGCAAAAAATTTTCAAAAATTGAGCACAACGATTTGATAAGATTTTATCAAAATAACAAGGATAGCAACAATATTTTGCTAGATTATTGAATAACATGACTGAAGTCTTTTATTCTTATTTTCTCATAAATAGTATGTCAATAACATCAACAGATAACAAGAAAGATCTCGTTATCCAACTACTTAAAGAAGGAAAAAATATGAGAGAAATATCAAAAGTGGCTCACTTGTCCTTCTCAACTATAGGCAAGATATTAAGAGAAAGCAAGGGAATTATCGAATCAAAGCCTGAAAAATCCATTACATCCAAAGCGTTTCAACTATTTGAAAAAAGAATGAGTCTAGTTGAAGTTGCAATCGAGTTGGATTTAAGCCCTGAACAGGCAGAGGATATTCATCAAGGCTATCTAAGACTGAAAGGCTTGTATGAAATATCTAGATATTGTCAAAGAATGAAAAAGCATCTTTCATCCTTTATGGAATTTGTTAACACCTGTGAAGAACAAACCCCTGAAAGTCAAAAGCTATTAGATATATTAAACCTTGGAAAAGTGATTGAAGGTCAAAGAGAACAAAGAACAAGTATAAGAATTTGGTGTCGTACTCAGGAGTTAAGAATAGATGAATTAAAAGAAGAAGAGGAAGCAATAAAGCAGCGAATAGAGAAGTTAAAACAAGAAGAATATAACAAATGGTATGAATTATTCGGCAATGGAAAATATAATTCCATTGGAGACGATAGTGAGCAATAAATCTAGCTCGCTTACTGCTTTGTCACCTATCTCAAACTAATTACCTCGGATAGAACCAATTGATCATTGTTGATAGACTGGCCTACTTGTAATCGCTTATTGGTTAGATGAGGCTGGATCCTCTTCTGGTATGATTTCTTTGATACATGGAGGCATGATCTGAAAAGGATATCTCAAGATCCATGTAACAGTAAGTGGATAAAAGACAAAGGAAATCCTTGCTATGAAATTTCTATACGCAACATGATTTTTAATTTGCTCTAATTGTAATTCTTGTTCTCGATATTGCGTCTGTTGTTTGTGTGGATGTGATTGAATGGAGGTCAAATTAACTAGCTATTCTCCTATAACTTTTTCAACTAACTAAACATACTATATGATATCAATAATCATTATTAATCATATTCAATATTTTTTCATATATACCATTATAAGTGCCGGTCCAATTTGATTATAGTCATTTTGATCCTTGCCCTATCCGCCGTTTTGAATATGTTGCTTGCATCAGACGCGACATTTGTCCACGACCACTCCGTGTATCCATATGCTACCCAATGCTTAAGAAGTGATCCACCTGGCTCATTAGATCAATATATGAATCACCTAGAAACAGAATTAGTAAGTTATTCATCGTGGTCGTCTACTAGGAACGTAGATGATAAGAAAAAAGAAGAAGAAGAAGAAGAAGAAGAAGATTGTTCGAACCAGATCATAGATACAAACGTTGATTTAGGCTTTTTTGCTAATGCTTTTTCTGGCAATGTTGAATTAAATGATTATATACGGGTATCTTTTTCAAAGATCTTTGACTCGCTAGTTCGCTCTTCATCGATTGTAATATTGTTTTCAATTGTGGTTACTGGATTAGTTTTGAATTCTCTTAAAAAGTTAAAGAAAAGTACGAATAGGGCTAGAAAAGGGTTTTCTCAAGGGACACGAGAAAGAATTCTGAGAAAGCAAGATTATAGATGTGTTTACTGTAGAAAGGTCCTAAAGGTCATAGATTATCATCACAAGAATGGCAATAGATCCGATAATAGAGAAAATAACTGTCAGGCACTTTGTCCGAATTGTCACGCCATAAAAACTAGAAACAAATTAATCAAGAATTAGACTCGTTTGTTTATCCAATCACTGTTACATTTGACAAAGTTCAATGTCAGTTTATGCCGGCAAAATGATTGTTAATATAATAATAAACAGATAAAGTACAACAACCAAGTCCGTACCGAATACGGTGTATGGCATATTGGTTCAAAGCCCTTCAAGCGACTGTTATCCGTGATAACGACAAGATCATGTCGGCGTAAAAAGCACTAAAGGAAAATTAATTAGTTTCTGACGTTTCAGGTCTTTGGATTATTTTGTCCAATATTTCTTTTACTAATGTTGATTTCTCCTTTATTGATCCTTCTCCAACAGGGTATAAATTGTATTGCTGGTTTAGTAAGTCATTACAGCGATTCAGATCCTTATCGTAAACAAATAGCACACTTCTAAGAATACCTATATTCGAATGCTTATTAGGATTCTCCGAAGATCCGATAATGTTACCAATATTTTGTAAATAATAATCTTTAGTTTTGTTTAAAGTCTTATCAAGTCGTTCAAAGAAATCAATGAGAGCAAAATTATTATTGTTTTCGTGTTCATTTTTGATTTCTCGCTTTAATCTTTCTCTATAGTATTCAAATGAGCAATGAATTATATCAGTATACCTCAAATAATTATTCTTGGGGGTATCAAAAACCACAATTTTTCCATATGTAAATAAATCATATAATGCTTTTCTTGGCATGAACATCTATTAAATACCAAAAATTTTGATACTAGGTATATGTGCCATGAATGAGGATGAAAACAATCAGTCATGTACACCCCACGTGAAGAGGAAAAAAGTGCATTAATGTAACAATGAGATGATTAGATCAAATACCGCTACAGGATAGATAAACCCATATATTTGTTATCCATAGAGAAATATTCGAGTTGGACTAAGAATGAGATCTTAATCTGATCCGCTTGAATTACATACATCGTTAAGGGTACTGACAAAGTGAAATCCGTATCAAAGTCTTTTACTAGTTTCTATACCAGTCTATTTAGATACTTAAGAAATAGAAGAGTGTTTGTATATTTAATAATCAACAATCATGCAAAAAAATAATCTCAATACCTCGTCATTTCTGTTACGTTACCAGAATCTCTGCATTTTCAGCTAAGCACAAGTGTATTCCGTTTGAGTTTGAATAAATCAAATACGAAATCATCAGTTTGTACCAGAACCAAAATAATTCTATTTTATTTTGGGGAAGGATGAAGTTAAATATGATATTATATTACCTTTTCAGGTTCAATGGTTCCAAGACTATTTAGCATAAACGAACTTAATTTACATTGAATATGCTGCGGTATCCATTAGCTGGTTTTTTGATTGGATCAGAGAGAAAGAGTCAAAGGGGAAAGCTAAATGGATCGGAAATCTTTGCTTTGTGATAAGAGTTCAATGAAATTTACACATATTTCTACATTAGTTGAAACCCCCCCCCCCAATTCCACATCGAGGATCGCTGTCCAGATCGTCACTGGAATAGGATTCCTATGGGCTGAAATAAGATTAAAAGGCGAGTTATTTGACAATAAGAATTCAGACAATACATTAAATAAGAAAGCAGTCAATTTGGCGACAGTAGCAAGCTTATGACTTTCCGTAACAATCGAAATGACAATAGGATTTAACTTTTACTCTGTAGTCCTAATTTCAATAGATATTGTAGTAATAGTACCTTGAATTCCAAAAACAGGAAAAAGACGTGAGAATAATGGTAAATAATTAAGACTCAGAGGTCATGGGTAATTATAAAATTAAGAGAAATCTAGATGTGTTTTTATTGCATCCAGTCAGATTTTAATTGTCCAGCCATCAAAAATAGTTTCTCTTTATTTGCAGTTACTTTCTTTTTTATAGATCTTGCTGGTACACCTGCAACAATGTCTTCATCTACAATATCATAGATAACAGAACTGCCTGAACCCACAATAACTTGATCGCCTATTTTTATCTTATTTTTTATGGTACTATTTAGTCCTAACCAACAATTATTGCCAATGGTTGTACTGCCACCTACTATAGTTCCAGCTGTTAGTTCGGTATTTTTTCCAATGTTAACATTATGGGCTATATGACATACAGCATCAATTTTGGTTCCTTGTCCTATAATCGTGTCAGAGAGTGATCCTCGTGCGACAGAGCAATTTGCAAATATTTCTACATCGTTTTCTATAACCACTTTACCATAGTGAGGAAATTTTTCTAGTTCTAAAGTATCATCTGCTCTTTCAAATGCAAATCCATCAGAACCAATAGTTGTATTTGGTTGAATAGAACAATTATCTCCTACTTTACAATTTTGCAAATTTGCTTTTGATTCTATTATAGTATTATTGCCAATAGTACAATCATCACCTATAACTACGTATTCGCCAATATAACAATCCCTTCCTATCTTAGCTGAATCGGCAATAACAGAACTTTTGGATATACCAACCTTAGGCAGAGCATGTGTAATCCGCTTTGCAAGTCTTGTAAACTCAAGTCTAGGATTATCAACAAATATCAATAGTTGTCCTTCCTTGTGATTTGGATATACCAGCCCTTCCATACTTTTTTTACAAAGTATCACACCAGCATTAGATTGTGAAATAGAGAGCATGCCTTTGTATTCCTCAGATGAACAAAATGAAATATCATCTCGTGTTCCAGTATGCAATGATGAGACATTTCTTATTGATTTTGAGTTTGATTTTTGTCCTTGAATCGTATAATCTGAATCGGTTATCTGCTGTAATAGTGATTCAACGGTCCATTGAACCATACCGAGTATATTCTTCTTTTTAATATAATTGTTTTCTATAATATTGTATTAGAGAAATGATGGTAGAATTCGGATATGATAATTTTACTTATGGCTAAATTGTGCCCGTCAAGTCCGTGTTAAAACTAAATCCATGATAAATCAATTGGGATTGAGAAAAGTTAAACAATCAATTCAACGACGGCGGTCAATTGTTGTCATGAGAATGTAAAAACAACGTTCAGAAACCTAATAGGATTTTAAGTTATTCTAAAACAATTCTCTAAAAATTTCAACAAAAAGTTGAATGAGTGATTATATTTCTAGCAGAATATGAATTGTAATAATATACAAATATACATTGATATTTAATCTAATAATTTAATCGTGACAGGTCCTCCGCTGAGAGATTTTTGTTCCAAACGGATAATTGATCGCTTTCCACGATACATAACATAAGTTTCAAACTCCTTTTCTCCATATTCAAATTTGACCTTTTTATTCAACCACTCTTTAGGTACCACGGCAGTGAGTCCCAGTCCCGGTACTTGTCTAAAATGGGTCTTGCAGGTCATATTATCTTGAAACACATCATATAATACAGTCAAAAGATAAAAAACTTATTCTACGAATGTTATTATATTATATGTTTTAAGTTTTGTGTGTAAAACACCAATCTAAACTTGGATTGGAAACATTTTCCATTTTTCTTCAATAATAGAAAAGCCTTAAAAGCTTTACTGGCATTATCGTATAAATCGTAACATTATTGATACTTGTGAGCCAGAAAATCAGAGCAACAGAGTGAAAGCATATTTCTACTAAACCAACCCCAAGCCCAAAATCTACACCATTTCCCAAATTCAGTTTGATAATATTTACAATACCGCAATTAACTGGACATTTAATGGTCCTGGGCCATAAAGGTTATTTGATCCAAATAATGGTTCATTAATGTTTCGTTTATTAAACCAATGGTTATAAAGACCATTTTATACCAATATTTATATAAGACGATGGATAAATATGAGTAATGTCAAAACAAGATAAAAAAGAAACATCTACCTCTACAACCAGTTCAACTACAAAAGATAATCTAGATCAAGCAGTTCAAATCAATAGTGAAATTTTCAATCGAGCTGTCGAAGAGAATACACAATCTTTGAATCAGGTATTTGATGAGTCCAAAAAAAGTATTGAACGAAACATCACCGAAGCAAAAAATCAGATCCCCTTATACACAAAGTCAATAAATGAAGTTCAAGAGCAAGCAGTTCAAGCTACAAGAGATATAGCAGAAAACTACATCGACTATCAAAAACAAACCATTGATTCCTTTCAATCCATAGTAAAACCATATTTTGAAAATGCAAATAACCAGTTATGGAATAACCAAGATATATTTAGAAGATATCCAGAAATATATTCAAAAATAGCCAATAATTATGCAGAAAATACAGTAGCTATTACCCGAGTAATGAACAATATCGCATTTTCAAATGTTGAAATAGTAAAAACAGTAATCAACAACACAAAAGAACAATCAAAGCAATTTGCAGAAATAGGAAAGAGAAACGCAAGAGTTTACGAGTCCTTGGAAAGAGAAAACAGAAATAGCCTTTAAATAAAATACAACTTTTGACTACAAATTGAGTCGAGTTTTTTATTTATTTATTTTTTACTAACTAAGTTTCTATTGCATAAAAATAAACATTTAGCAACACGTACCTAGAAGAATAATCTAAATTAGCTAATATTCATTATTTCTTTGGGACAGTAATAAAGTCTGCTGTTTAGGATGAAAAAGGGTAAATCAACTCTCCTAATGGTAGTTTGCCTTGATTTTAATAATAATATAGATTTAAATTTTGTTTGATATTAGGACAAACCAAGGCTTTTGAAAAGCTGTTCAGTTATGTTGTATACCAATAATGGATGCTATTGCAAAACAAAAATACAACGATTGGGATGATTGTAGAGACGATCACAGTAAGAACTGGTGCAAGAATTATTTCAAGAATCAATGACGATGGTGATGGAAATAGAACATCACAAGGTATTGGTCAAAGCCAATCCTCAAGTCAAAACAGCCAAGTAGTTTCTGGCGGAGATTCAATAGGCTCAGGAAACAACTTTAACTTCCAAAACCAAGAAAATTCTGGAAATAACGCATTAGCACAACAATAAATCCTTTTTCTTGTGTAGACAACTACACTGAAGAAGATCAAACACCATAATTTAACATAGCATTTAGGACTTCATAAGTATCAAACATGTTAAAATATAGTAGTTATCAATAGAATATAGTTGAAGATATCAGAATTATGTGAAATGATTGAAGAATCATTCCGTTCGGGAAAATATCCTTTAACACAAGAAAATGAAAAACAAAAGTCACAACTTGTTAAAGTGATAAATAGATCATCTTCAGAAGACATGAAAGGAGATAACATAATTATTGAAACGAGGATCAATGATTTTTTTGTTTTGAACAATTACGTGTCAGAGATCACACATTTACCAGGAATGATAGAAATGGATACGCTAGATTCTTTTAAGATGCTTAGTAGACGTATTGATAGAGTTAAGAACGATGTAAATAACATCACCATAAAAAAAATTAAGTGATAATTTCACCACAAACCAGCAAAAATTTTATTCCCATATAAGAGAGAATCTTTGTGTTAGAACAAAGTTACCATGTCAATTGTGACACACGAAATCTCAAAGCTTTTAATGTAGTTAAAACTGGATTTTAAGAGATTATCAGATATCAAAGATACAGTTATAAAAAAGATGCAAATTTGACCACACAATAGCTAAACTCAGATTTAAGAAAAAGTAATAAAAAAAATTTTCTAATTTATTATGGTTTTATAATTTCTAGTTGGTGTCGCAAGTAATTCTTCGATTTCACTATTCATCTTTAAGAAAATTAGTCCTTTTTGGGTGGTTTTATATACCGATCCTTCTATATATTCAATTAAATCATTTTCTATAAGAACAGAGAGATATTCTTTAAGTTGTGCGTAGCTTAGAAAAGCTTTGTACATGATTTTAGTTTTAGTAGTGCCACCATTGGCTGCTTCAAGAATCATAGCTACAATTTCGGTGCGGCTTCTATATTTCATATTATTATATATAACATCACTAGTATATAACCGTCTACAAATTAGAGCCCATATCGCTTACAACTTTTTATGAGCGTTTATGTCAAGTAAAAATATGGCGAATTACGCATGATGTTGGTGAAAGACTCGATTCAACTCGTCCTAATATCCACGTGCTAATAAAAATTACAAGACAATTATTAAACCTTAAGATGTATAATTTCATCCAATAAATGAAATTAACAATATCTCTATAAATATCGCGGTTCATATTTTACCATAATTACATAAAATGACATTGTCAACCTACCAATACTCTAAACATCAACCATTTATAGCAGCCTACTATTCCAATACTTTAAGATATACAAAATATAGTATAAAATCTAATAGTGGAGTGAAATATAGTTGAGATACCCAAACGAGTACGAAAAAAAGGTAATGCGGAGGAGGAGGAATGTATAATAAGACCTCAAGTCAAGATAGTCAACTGCCCCATCAAAACAAGTCTGGGGGTCCTAGGCAAGAAGTGGACTATGCTAATAATAAGAGACATTGGTTTTCTAAAGATAAAGAGATTTAATAGAATTTTAGAATCAATCCCAGGACTAACACCAAGAGTATTATCCATGCGGCTTAAGGAGTTGGAAAGTGAGGGTATCATAAAATGCAAGGAAGTGAGAAATGATCAAGTAATAGTATTATGGAGTTTGACCGAAAAGGGAGAAGACATCTTACCCATTTTACTTATGTTAACAGCTTTTGGGTCGAAATGGTATCCTGAATTTGTTTTTGAGGACAAAAAGCCAAGGAGATTAGACGAAGTCTTTTCTCAACCTGAAACAAGACAAAGGATACTCGAATATAACAAAAGGTTCAGATTTAACTATAATGAAAGAAACTAACAAAAAACTAGAAGCATAGTAGCCAAGGCATAAATAACTCATATAAACTAATATAGTAACATAATACCGTCATTAAATTCTAATAAAAACAACTAGTAACAAGTATCCAAACTATCATATAATTAATTTCAGTTATACTTTATGATTATAATGAGTAACATAACAAATAACTATAAAGTAGGAATATTCGCAATGTTTATTGCAGCAGCTCTAATAGGTTCAGTAGTAGCCTTTGGCGATAACATGGCATATGCAACCAAAAAAGGCAATGATGCAGAACAAGAAATAGAACAAGGACAAGCAAGCGAACAAAATGCACAATGTGTATCTGGGGACTTTTCATTAATATGTGGAAATAATGTAAACTTGCAATTACAAGATCAATTAGGCAATTTGGCATTAGCCCAACAATAATCTTTTTTTTAGAACACTTTCGATTTTAACACGTTCAATTAATGATTGATTCTCCCAACATCTATTTAATAACTAGTATTCTTTTAATATTTACCCAAATAATAAAAACGAGTAAAGTAACAATTTCCTAAAATTACCTGAACTTAATAATTTTACCTTATCATTGAGATATTTTTCTAGAACCCATTTTTTTTGAAAAATCAATCGAATCTCGATTTGAACCTAACCAATTGAGTTGTCCTCAAAATAATATTCAAACAGAATATTCAAATAAAGAACACAGAGAATTAACCATGAATAAATCAATCAATATCAAACCTAAAACACGATAGATCTATCAGAAATAAACATGTTAGATAAACTACATGAGTTTGCGTCTCAATCGGCTTACTAGAGCACGTCAGGGCATCAAATACTATAGTTCAAAATAAAAAAGATTATTGTTGGGCTAATGCCAAATTGCCTATATTGTCGTTAAAGAATAAGCCAACATTATTTCCTGATCCGATAGAATCTTCACCAGATACAACTTGACTGTTTTGTACTGATGACTGTTGTTGGGATACTCCTTGCTCCGCTTCATTTGAATTGTCTTTTCCACTATTATCATTATCATTATCATCGTGATTGTGCTCACCGTTGTGACATGAATGAGCTAATGCCACCTCAACATCAGAGGTGATGACGTTTGGAAAAACAGCTAAGATCAAAACTACCGCGGCTATTGTTACCATTATACGTTTAATGTTTTTCTCTGATGACATTTAATTCATCAAAGGTTGAGGAAATAAATCATATTAGAATTTGTTAAGTTACGAAGATAATATTTTTCTGCACTATGATATTAATAACAAGATTGAGAGAATAATAACTCAGAATATAGTAACAGAATGTTTAGTCCTACATATTTATTATAACAATATTATTTAAAAAACATACGTACCATTATTAGATCCTTGAATACCTCTTGCCATTAGAGGGTAAGTGGCAATACGAAAAGGTCTTTTCATGTTTTCTGAAGAAGAATTATGATATTCTTAATACACTAGACAGAGTATGAAGTAAAATATCAAATCAAAAAGTTGGTTCAAAAACAATATCATATGCTCCATGGAGTAACTGATTTTTGATGCGTGGTAACTTATTGTTACTTTTTTTAAGTAGTTGAAGCCATCTAACGTCAAGTCTAATCTTCGGTTTCAATGTTTAAATGAATATACTATATGAAAACTGATCTATAAGGGCTATGTTTTTTTGATCCTTTGGTATATGGTGGATATTATGTCCTGAAGATCGTCCAGTAGATCTTTTAAGTAACCTCGTATTCCATGTTCTGTCCTAATAGTTTTCCTGAATAAGCAAAATCGTTCCTCATGATTGAATCAACATAATTGGAAAATATGGAACCATCGATACATGAACCATGCATAGGATAGATCATCTTGGGCCTTAATTTCTCTAGCCTTTTGCTGGTTATTCTTACGGGCTTTTCGCTCGCAAAGATTCCAACCGCCTGATACAGAGCAATCATAGAATCGGACAGATCCTCTGAGATCACAGGTTTGTTGAATCCTGGTTGGATAAATAAATCCGAAGTAAAAAGTGACTTTGAATTCTCTTCAAATATCATCATACTATCCCAATGATGTACGTGCGGAGTCATAATAAACCTCAGTGTTGCTTTTCCTATATTCAATTTTTCATTATCCCAGAAGGAAATGTGATCTAAAGGAACGTTATTCCAACCAGTCAAGTTTAATTTGGAACTGAGATCACTACAGACCAATCTTGCCCCTGGACTGTTTAGGAACTCCATACCGCCCCATTCATCACTCTCAAAGTGCAGAAAGGCTACGTAAGTTAATTTTTCCAACCCGATTACTTCCTTAACTTTCGCCTCAATCTTCTCATACATGCCTACCGGACCAGTGTGAATCAAGATAGGTTTTTCATCATCAATCAAGAGTTGATTAAAAGTAATTCCATAGGCTTCATCAAATCCACAGATCCTGTATATTCCATCGTCTATCTCAGAAATAGAGACATCAATATTGCTTGGATTAATATTCTTGCTTACTTCAGGCATATTTGCTAATATCAAATCAAAGAAATAAATATTATCAAATTCTTATCTTGCCAATTAACGAATTATCAGCATATCAAATGAAAAAATAGAGCACTTGGGCCAATAATAGATTATCAAAACACAAATCATCTAATTTTTTAATATTCTTATTGTTTAGAGTTCAGAATCTAATCCATTTGATTGGCAGACGATATGAAAATACTCAAGAAAAGGTGGATGAGAAAAAATCTTAATCAGTAATTATTAATTGGAGAAATCACAGAACTCAATTTAGAAAGATCATGATCAAGTTCTCTCGCATCATATCATGTCATTTTAGGATCATTTGAAGTTGGCATCATTTTAAGGCTTGCAACATCTCCTTTCCTCCTGGAACAAGTTCACGCTTTATAATATTCCATTCAAATGAAAATCTACCGGGTCCTGTCAACATCAAGGAAATAGAAATAGCCATAAATAGTATAGGTATGGATAACAAACCCAGTTCATAACCCTCTGGAAGAATTACTACATTAGAGGTATTAACTATCATAAATGCAGAAATCATTTCTATTGCAAACAAAAGTGCGACAATTCTGGTCAATAGTCCAAGAATTAGAAAGAGTCCACCTATGACCTCAAGAAGACCTATTAGTAGGGCCAACTCTGCAGGAAGACCAATCAAGTTGAAATAACCCTGTGTTTGGGATAAATTGATAAGCTTTGGCCATCCGTTTGTAATAAATAAAGTTCCAAGTACAACTCTTAATATTGGTGGTCCAAAAGTCATCAAAGTACGGCTATTACCCATACTTACACTTCCTCCATTAGACTCACACCACGTTAGCAAAAGATATTAGACAAATTAGCATTGTTCTGAAAGTAGGATAATGAATGTTCAAATTCATGAAATGTTTTGACCACAATCTGATTAATAATTTCGCTCACTATCATGTGAAAGAATAATCATAATGTGTATAAAAATGGATAAGGGAACAAAAGTATACTAGTCTATTTTTTTATGGCCTCGTATAATCCAAACATGTTATTCTCTGTATCTAGAAACACTATTATGAATCCCATGTCCGGAATTTCTGTTTTTGGCATTATTACCTTGCCACCTGCTTCTTCAATTCTGGATGCATAGTCATCAACAGATGGCACTGTAATGTAATTGGTAACAGAATGTTCTGGAGCTTGACGTTTCATTAATCCGCCTCCAATACCTTTATTCCCATTTTCGTCTTTAGTGTCAAAAAACCAATAATCTTTAGAAGAGTCTTCAGGGTTGCTCAATTTTTGCATTGTCCAATCAAATACTCCTTTGTAAAATTTTGTTGCCCTTTCTACATCATCTGCAGGGATTTCGAAATGCTGCACAGTAGGCATTTCAAGCAACTCCATTTATTGTAACTATAGTTTTACTCATTGTCATTAATACAGCATACTATTTAAAAAGAAAATGGTAAAAAAAACTTTGGTACAATGGGTATACTATTAAACAATAATGACGGCAATCTTAGTTTCAAAATTACGAAAAGTTCAAAAATTTGGTTGTAACAGTTACTAATAATGTTAGAAATAACAGGAAAAAATAGAGTTATTTATTGTCCATATATATTATGACCAAGATTTTCACTGGCTGTTGCGTCTCCAGAGTTACATGAATCAATGATACTTGCATTTGGTGAATAGCACTGGGCACCTTGTATGGACCTCTGTGAACTTCCTAAGGATTGATCTGTACTGCTGCTACCACCCAAATCAAAACCCAAAAAGGCGAATGATAAATTATTGGTTGAAAGGGAAACTGAAACCACCAGCAATAGAGCAATAGAAGCTAGGACTATTGTATTATTAAACGGCTTTTTATACATTAATATTACAATAACGTTATGCTATATCGAGATTGTTTTACTTAAAACTGAATTCATATTACTATTATTTTGTATTGTAATTTAATAGAGACTTTTCGTCGATAAGAAACTTTCATATCCTGGCTGACCATCATATTTTTTAGATACGTCTGTAACTGCTCCTTTACTTTATTACCATTTTGCAAACTATTGAAATTCCTATTGGTATGGAGGCTAATGATTTTCTTATTTACTCTGTTTGTAAATATTTTGATCTTTCCTTTAACTTTAATAGTTATATTTAGAATGTTTTGGAATATGATCAAACAATACAACTTGAAAAAATAAGGAAATTATTCTCATGAAGTTAATAATAATGCGGTTTTATATTAGATCTAAAAATTCAGAAATAATTTAGTAACGCTTTGATCTGATATATGTTATCTAGAGTAATTGACATAATTTGTTTTCATAAATATACTATCTAAACCATATATATTAATAGTTCTTCACCACCAACTTCATAAAAATTGTATTTGATAGATATGATTTGCGGGAATCGTCCCGCAGAACCAAAACAAAGATCATAATACTGTAAATAATTGAATAGTGTTAAGAAAAATAACCCCTGACTAATGCAAATTATATAGATCAGGTCCATTACGATTCTTGAAACAATTTAGTTTGAGATTTGCTGAAAATAGTGATCCAATATCATATATTGGCCTATTTTTCCTCTACATCGCTTTGATATTTACAAACAGTAAAGATAATAATTTAAGCATAGACTGCAGTAATGATCATGGATAAATTATCCATGGATGAGGAGGACAATGATGCCCTTCACAATGTCGAAAGTTTTGTATTGGATAGATTATTAACTCAACATGCATCAGCGAGTGACCATTCAATTAGCATGGGAGTATTGACAGAATCCTTAGATGTTGCAATGTCTCCCTTGTTTGATCAAGCGATCGAGGATTTGGTATCTCAAAGTCTTATCTATTCCTCAGATGGTGAAAACTTTCAAATTACTCCAGACGGGATTAGTGAGCTAGAAAATAGAAAGAAAGAGGCAATACCACTATAGATTCAAAACTTTTTTTGTGCTCCATTTAGTTAAACAAGCAAAATAAATTACAAAAATTACATATATTTTGATCAAATCAAATTTAACATCAAAAGTTGTCCAATAGATTTCATTATTTTGTCCGTCTCTAGAGTATGGTATAGAAGCAATTTCTAAGAATGTATGACTCGGGGGTAAATTTTCTTAACACCACTTTTTTATTATTTCCGGTTTATCTGGTTCTTAATAACAATCAATTAAACTAAATCTACGTATAGTTTAACTTAATTACTATACATAGGTAATACTTAAATATTCTCGATGTTATAAATATGATATGTTTGGAAGTAACAAACAATATAAGCAAATCCTGATAGACTCAGATAATTACCAATCACTTAAAGAAATGGGACAAACTGGCGATTCTTTTAATTCGGTAATTGGCAAATTAATCAAGAACTTTAAAGGAGGTATAAACTAAATGTCTGAATTAGATGACGTAATAGTAAAAGACTCTGATAAGCGCTTTCGATTAAGGATTCATGGCTCCTTAAGAAGTATAGGAGTTTCTCAAATTATAGGCACTAGAAGATACTTCGAGATTGAGTTTCTTAATGGATATAGTATTCAAATCCCTTATCCTGATAACTTAGAAAGACTCCCTGATGCTATTGAGTCCGAATTATTGTTAGAAACTTTACTTTCCCGAAAACAGATCGACAATATTAAATTTTATGTTAAAGACTACATCGAGTAGATTGAAAGCGTTTTAAAGGAATTAATCTAGTTCTAAAGTAAGCCTTTGAGATTATTCTTAGAAAGGTAATTCTTGGATTGGTTAATAATTCCCATATTATTAAGATTGTGAAGGTCAAAATGTAGATGCTCAGCGCAGTAGTATCTAACACAGATGTTACATTTTATCATAGATTTGGTTGAGCAACCATATACAGCACAAGAATTTCTGTACACGGTTTGGTATGTTTCTTTAATGGCCTCATGCATATCAGATATTTCTGTAAATGCATCACTAGTGTGCTCAGTCATGATATTGTGATGATAATCCATTAGACTTAAGGTGCGAACAAAGTTTAACTACTTAATATTTTTTAAATATGATGGATAGCATTTGATTTTACAAAGAAAATTTTATGATTTAAATAATGTTTAATTCTATAATCAGTCATTACATAAAGATCAAATAGTATGCTCTTATAAATAATTAGATTGACCCGATGCCAAATTTGTCATAAAGGACTTAACTAATTATATTAGAATCAGTTCAAGAGGCTCATTAAAGAAAATAGGCTTCTTTTGCTCAAATTGCAGACTTCATTATGACCTTAATCAAAAACTGTATACAGTAAATAAAAAACAGTATACAGTTTCTCATAAGATTCGAAATCTGGATAAAGAACTATACGATCTTACTAAAAATGGTAAGGTGAGAAATTCTGAGGTCTCTAGTTGTCAGTATGAGAATAATTATCCTAAAAACACCATTAAAAACCATAATAAACCTTCTTATTCCACTTGGGAAGAAAATAATGAACAATTATATATAAAGAGCAGAAAGAAAATCAATAATTGTAATACAAGGGCCGGTGGTCTAGCCTGGTTAAGATACCGCCTTGACATGGCGGGGGTCGTTGGTTCGAATCCGACCCGGCCCATTCTGGAAAGTAACTAGTTTGATTAGAAATATTGAAATTTTTCTGCTCAATTGCACCTTCTAATGAAATATTTGATAGGATTTGGAGAAGCTTTATAACATTGACACTATTATCGGAATTACTATTTTTCGTAGCGCCATCATATTCCACATTACTAAATTCAGTAGCGGGGGTCGAATAATCCTTAACCAACCAGGACCAATACATTAGAATTTTGACTTTTTGTAACCTCACTAGAGTCAATCCCTCTATCATTTGACTTTAAATTACTAAATTTAGTAGCCTCTTCGTCTTCTATCTGACTGTTGGTAGAGCCTTTGAACCCTCAAGACCCTCACAGGCCACAATCTTTTTGTCATCATGTTCAAGGATTTCAGAATTGACATTACTATATTTAGTAGCTTGGTTGTCAGTCATTTGTTGATGGAGTTTATTGCTAGAAGTTTGTTTATCAAAACTGTTCAGGCGGCCGGCTTCCTTAATTCTATACATTATGTCCTCACATATACCGGAATTATCAAGAAGTAACTTTGATAGCAAAGGAATTTCCTTTCTTAAGACATCCATCTTTTTCTTGATTAAGCATTTCAACTTCCTTTCATAGGACTTTGATACATTCTTTTGCCCTTGAAGATATAGAATCTCTGCTTTTGATAACATGATAATATGAAGATTAGCGTCGGTTAGGAATTAAGCTTTTTCGTTTTTCATGATTGGATGAGAATAGAAAGGATTCAAGTTCTTGATAGTAGTTGAATAGAATGAGGCAAGTGGGGGCCGAGCCCATGAAAGATAAGTTACTAGTCAAATACGCATTGTTACACTGCGTAAAGGATATATACATATAGTTACATTCTTTAATCAAATGGGTCGAAGCATTCCTTCATTTAGACAGTTGATTGAAATAGAGCGGTCGAATTGGTCTGAATTTAAGAAAGAACTGCCATCCAAGAATGATAAAGAAGCGTTTAACACCATATTTGAAAACGCTAAATTGTATACTCAATATCTATCAAATGCCAACAGACCAATACCAATAGAGCCTATTATGATGGGTGCTTTGTTCCATAATTATAAAACACTTTTGAAGTTGTGCAAAGAAGAGATAATGTCACTGAAGAATCCATAGAGCAGAAAGTGGCTAATATTGGAAAGAGAGAAACCACTAGCCAAAGTGTTGTTTGATAATACCTGTGAAAGGTGGCGCGGTCTGCTATACGCCCTTCATAAAGATGATAGAGAACAATTACTAAAGATGTTAGTTGATTGTTGTATGATAGTTTGGACGATGAGGCGGCCAAGATGTTAATCGACAAAGTTTCAGAATCTAATATTTCTATTCTTTTCTTTTTCTGTCTTGTCTTGCAGAATCAAAAACTGATAGAGAGAATTAAAAATTCTACAGAGAAAAATCTCAAAGCTGATGTTAATCTGTTAGACTTTATCGATTGATCATACTAAATGGGTAAGTTTCGTTATCTTGTTGGGGTCGGCTGCTTCTCAAACTTACAGATATTTTTGCAATCTCTGAGTGAAGATGTTTTAAGTGATTGATAAATATGCCGTCGCCAAAAACTTGTATGGAAAGATCGACAGATTTTTTATCTCCTTTTTTTATTCCCAAAATTGTAAAAGATGAAAATACTTGGACAAGATGTTCATCGAAATAGAGGATTAAGGGGGTAATTTTCTTACAGCTATGGAAATCTTAATCTTAACGATCATCGAAAAAAGAATATGCTGTAAGAAAAAACACCCCCTAGCACCTTTATACATGTTAGAATTGTAGAATCTTCAAAAAGAAGGATCGATTATCTTCACAACTAGAGTATAAGTAACAGTAAATGACGGATTCCAAACAATCTATTGTAATTTGATGAGGGTAGGCATTCTGTTTCCATCTTCGATATTCATTATATTTTCTAATATATTTTTTTGAATGCTAAATTCTATTCATTTCCCTCATAATCTTTGAATATGCCGATATCTTGTCTTTTCAGTTCGTTAAAATTTCAAAAACTTATCGAATTGATTTAGAATTCAGGATGACAAATATTTGATACAAGATGGCGTATAATGCATAGTCTATATTTACTACTACTTGTTCATAAAGGTGCTTAACATCTTTCATATTTGGATTCAATCATTAAATCCAGTTTATGCATTCTGTCCCCTATTATAGGAAAAGGCACTAAATGGTATCTAATTGTCCGCTGTATCTTCAACTGCTTCATACTTATCTATGATATCACGAAGGTTTCCACCTTTTTTCATTTCTTTAATCATTTCATTTGAAATATTCCTACATGTTTTTTTCGTCGTGTATTATGCTCTATCTCAAGCTGATCAAGTTTTCTTGTGAACCATGATTTAGTTCAAACCAATTCTTTTCTCTAAATACTTCTTGGTTCGATCTAACTGTATTCCAAATATAGAACATTAACATAAGACTCGACCATTATGTGAATCACATATCATTGTAAATCAGCAGATTATAACAATCATATGGCAAATTTGACAAATCTTTTGAAATATAGTAATCTAGTGTTTATCATACGCCATTGTAATCTACTAATCTTTACAGTTACAGGATTATCTTGTTTTAGTAATGACAAAATATCTAAATAGATTCATCTTCATTGAAATCTTCGAATATAAAGATTGGCAAACATTTCATAGGACAATCGAACATTGATTTCTTCCATCAGGTCACTCATCGTTAACTCCTATCCTTTAATATATGCATCATAATATGTGATTCATCCTGTTTTCGGATTGTTGTCAAGAACTAGAACTCGGTTCTATCTACATTTATTACCTTTTTCTAAATAGTTAATAAACCAGTGATGCTGAGATCAAATAGCAATAGATAACTGTAACGATTTAGGTAGTCGGTCCCATTCTTCTAACGGTATCTGTATGTTTATATGCTAACTTCACCTTCAGGAGCTAATACTGATCGAAATTTTTTTTCCACGGCTATGCCTGTAGATCATTTTCTTGTTAACCATCTCTCTTCATACATTTTTTCTAGATGTTTGAATAATCGCGGATAAGATAATGTCTTCTCTCTGATCTACAAGTTTTTACACAACTCAGTAAAATTTCTTATAGCTTTCAGAGTTCCCTGTATAAGACTTCTCAATATCTCTTCCGTAAATATCAAATTTGTATATAGACAAAATGGTAGTACGACTCCATAAACTCTTATCTGACTTATATTTGTTTTACATAACTGATGACAGTGAAAATCACCCAAATAAAAAATGTCAATTACTCCAAAGAGTAATTGGCATACACAAGTGACTCCGAAATCCAATTTTTATTAAATATTAGGAAACATGCTGAAAGAGACTGCATCATCCAACAGAATCCTTTTGCAATTTAAAGGGGGTGATGAGCTAGATGAGAAGATATACAATTTAGGCGATGAGCACTCAAGTTCAAACTATTGTTATCTTTATTGCGATGAGTGCTGCGCCGATACAGAAGATGATTGTAAATGCGTTTACAAAAGGAAAGGTGAGTAAAAATGACAGTAGATCATAAAGAGAACAAACCATCGGATGACTATCGTATTACTATAATAGATACTATAGGTCCCATGATCGCTGAACTACTCAAGGAAACAAAGAAGAATACTCAAGACATCAACGAAATGAAATCTATATTGAAGAGGTTAACTAATTGACATGCCACTTCTTCACCTATAGATTCAAAGAACGATATTGTTACAAAAGCATACCTTCAACAGGACGAATTAGTTGTTGAGTTTCATGGCCAAACAATCAAGTCAAAAATCGATAAGAATGACTTGGACTATACAATCAAAGAACTAAGAGATGAATTAGACAATCAAATGGATGACATAGAATTAAAAGAACAGATAATCTTTTTTGTTTCAAAGAACTGGTCGGCCATTCTTAAAAAAAGCAAGATAGAATCTTATGAAGAATGGAAGATAGGACTTGATAAGAGATACTACGATTTAAAAAAGACAATAGAAGAAAACATGTCAACTCTTTGGGAAGCAATGGAGTTTCAATTGGCTGTTAAGACCATTCTCAATATCAAGGATTGTACTCTTCCTTTTGCGGGTATTATCTTAGGGCCGCCATCTTCTTCAAAAACAGTAGGCATAGAAATGTTTAGAGGAACAGCGAATACGTTCTATACTGATTCTTTTTCCGCCAAGTCATTTGTTTCGCATAATACTTGTGTTCCTCGAGATAAACTACAAGAAATAGATCTACTTCCAAAGATTAAAAACAAGGTCTTCTTATCCCCAGAACTATCACCCACATTCTCAAAGAAAGATGATGAGTTAATAGAGATTCTAGGTATATTCATCAGTGTTTTAGATGGCAAAGGATATGAAAGTGATACTGGTGCACATGGTCATCGTGGATATGTAGGAGAGTTTATGTTTGTATGGTTGGGGCGGCTGTTGACATCCCAAGAAAAGTTCACAAGTATCTTTCCACTTTGGGCCCTAAACTATATTTCTTTAGACTACCAAAGACAGAAAAAACAGAGGAAGAATACCTAAATCAATTTGAAGGTGAGGAGTTTGGAGTCAAGTTTGAAAGAATACAAAAGAAGGTGAAAGAATATCTTGAATGGTTTGAACAGTGTCCTGTTTCTAAAACTACCTCTGATGACATAACTAATGATGAAGAAATACCTACATTAGTTAAAGTAGAATGGGATAAGAAAAAAGATGAGAAAAAGGCTCTAAAAATCATAGTAAAACTGGCCCAAATACTTGCACACTTGAGAGGAACACTTCAAACATGGGAAACTAGAGACACTCAAGGAACTGAGTATGATTATTCCTTACCCATAATAGAAGAACCAGATAGAGCCATCACCCAACAGAAACCTTGCTAGAGGTCATGCACTATCTCAAGGAAGAAATTACATACCATTGCAGATATTCCTATTCTGATCAAAGTTGTATTATCCACTGCATCGATAGAAAGGGTAAAGATATTAGATTTGTTGATAAAAGTGAGGCGGCCGGCTGTCTACATCGCAAATTACACAAGCCTTAGATGTCTCTAATTCAACAGCAAAAAGAACGATGGTTGAATTTAAAGGAATTGGAATTGTAACTATGACTCAAGATGGAGAATATGAAAATTCTGAAAAAACCATAACATTAAAACCTAAATTTAAGTGGTTTTTGACTGAAGAGTTTAGAGATCTAAGGGCCGGCTTTACTCCAGATGTTCTACAGCACCATTGGAAAGAAATCAATCGCAAAGTACACTAGAACTGAAAGAAAAAATACCCCCAAGCAGAAGAAACAAGTGAGATTGTATACGATGCTATTATTGCAATGATTTTCAACCCTCCATGATAAAACTGTATATGAAAGCCATGTAGTCAAAAAGCTTCAAGGCAATCGATCTTATCCTTCTTTAGCCAACCTAAGAAAAAAGAATAACTCCAAAGGGAAAGATATGGGAGACTTGATTAAGGAAGGAATTAGAATGATGGGCTAAGGGGTAATTTTTCTTACAGCTATGATGATAGAGGTAGTCAAAGGACGTAGACAAAGATGATGTAAGAAAAAACACCCCCTACTACTATCCAGACTTTAAAGAAAACATCCAATT
The DNA here is from genome assembly GCA_963850055.1 of uncultured Nitrososphaeraceae archaeon. GTDB lineage: Archaea > Thermoproteota > Nitrososphaeria > Nitrososphaerales > Nitrososphaeraceae > Nitrosocosmicus. The sequence goes on from CAWKJS010000037.1 coordinate 60,711, forward strand.
CATCTTAAGCCATTTTCAAGAGCCACTATTCCCAAGGACCATATCAACTCAAAAAACAGGAGGCCGCCAAATACCAGTCCAAGATATTAACCAAATCTATAAAGAATTTGAAAAATCAAATTTTATAGATTGCAGAATCAATGCTTTCCTTCCATTGAAAAGCCAGTTCCAAATTTTATATTTATCGACTTGGATATATCCACAAGAATAAATCTTTAGACAACATATTCAGATCACGATATCTAATGTTAAGAAAAGGTTAGGGGGTCTCCAACTGTTTTATGGCGGGTAATGGTTATCACATTTATCAACCTATTGACAACCCACAAAGATTTGAGGATTTGGAAGATTTCAAAGAATTTGATAATCCTGATAATCGGTTTTTGAGATTTGAAAAAGATTATCTATCAAGTGGATATGCTGACAAGGTTAACTATCCATCCATAAAGTCGTGTTTGTTAAGAGTCCCTGGGTACTTTAAACTCAAAATGTATTGATAAAGGAGTGAGCAATGAAGAATCAAAGATAAAAATTGTTCAAGTTTGGGACGGGCAGCGACCCCCAATAAAATACATGAAAGGGACCTTTTATACTCATCTTAAATCTGAAAAACTGAAAGAAGACCAAAAAAGACAATCAAATATGGCTCATCGGTATTCAGGCCACATGAAATACTGGATTGAAAAACTACTGAAACACCAATTAGAGATCATAGGAAATTATGTTTATGGCGTATTTTAGTTCCCTATTTAGCAAATGTAAAGAAAGTTTTAGACCTCTGAAACATATTCAGCAATAGGCAAATGGTTAAGAAGATTGCAGAAGGAAAGGAAGATAGATTTTGATACTAAATATAAAATTAAATCAATTTAAAAAATGTTAAAGGTATTTGTCCGATTCGTAAAGGATTTAAAAAAAGAATATCCCGGTCTTTACGAAATGATAAAGGACTAGTAGATGATGAGGGACCCCGTTCCTCTAAACTTTCAAAGTTCTATTCAGTACCTGTTTTGTTAGTAGTCTAAGTTATAGATGAATCCAATGTAACAAATCATCAAAAAGTTTTCAATAACCATATTCTAGTATAAATGTACATATCCAATATCTATGATTTTTCAAAAGTATTTGCATATGTATATTGAAAATGATATATCTGTAGTGGAATGTCCAAGTGCAATAAAAACAATTTAGAGGTATTGCGGATGCATGTTTTTACACAAAGTAACATTGGTAAAAATCCCTATTATGATATCCAATGCAATAATTGTCATAAAGTTTTCACTTCACAAGCATATCTTTCAACCGAAGAGATGTAAATTAGGGCGGCTTCGCAATACAATTCGCTAATTGATTTGAATCCCAGATAAAGATTGTTGATTTCAAGTCTGAATGAAATTAGCCGCAGCCAAAACGTTTCAACGTCCATTCTCTCTTTGATGATCCTTTTTTTCGATGAAAATTTTTGAAACCAGATAAAGTGTGCTGTATTGAATGTATGAACTTAATCATTCAATTCTTAGTAATTCAAATTACCTTTAGACAAGTCGCGCCACCATATACTTCAGTTTGTATTCTCAGTAAAAATAGAGAATGATTATAAATATTTACAATCAACCCAATATTTATTAGGGTTAAAAAGATATAATTGATTTTACAATGCAAGATCTAGGTGGTTTTGCCAAATCCGATCTAGATAAATTGGAAAGGTTGGCAGACAACTTCGAATGGATACATAAACAATACGATAATCTTAAGGAGAAATATGATAATCAATATATCGCTATCAAGGATAGAAGGATAGTAGATAAGGATATAGACCATGACAGATTAGTAAAAAGACTGAATATAACAAACTATGACGAGTCTATTGCAATCGAATATATCTACAATTAATGACCATTTCTAAAGTTATGAAGTTTGAGATCGACTCTACTAACCCCTTTTCCTAATGCGGACTTTTCATTAGATGCGGGATATTCATGTACGCGCTCTGACCGTCTCACCCTTTCAAGTCCGGACATTTTTTTTGATTGTCATAATGACATCCAAAAGATCCTTACCTTTTTTATATATGACACTGGCCAAAATATCTGAATTTCCTTTGTGAACCTCAATGGATGTAACACTGTTCAAGTTTAGATTTTTTTCCATTGTATCATCTGATGTTACCATTATACATACACACATGTGCAAGCTCTCTAATTCTATAACCTCATAATATAGCCGTCGCCAAAATTTTTCAAAATTTAGGTAAGAATTTATTCCTATTTTTTTACCAAACTCTTCTAAATTTAAGAAATATATTTAATAAGCTAAATATTGGATTAGCGTAATAGAACGAGCATATATATGAAGATATTGAAGGTTTTGGGTATATATCGGTTATAGTGTAACACGTCCTGTTTAGGTTGGGGCCCCAAGCTTCTAGCACAACAACCTAAAAATGGTATACATATCACAAACCACTAGAATTTAGTATAAATTAACCTGACTTCAAAGGTCAAACAGCAGACATTACTGAAATAAAAGTACTCTCATATAGGTTTTTCAATTCATACATTTTCCCTAGAATTTTTTGTCTTCAACATATGATCTTCTATCTGTTTCAGGGTCTTCAATACCCCATGACTTCATGTCAAAGTTCAAATTATTGATGAACATCTCCATGACTCAACAAAGATTTGTCCTAAAGACCATAAACATTCTTCATCGTCTAAATTGTTCATTGAGTTTTGCAGGATTGGGGTGCTCAAGGATCACGATATATTACAATGACATAGACCCACTAAATGTTGTCAAACTAGATTGTTACACTTTGAAACATTAAGAACATTTAATGGTGTATGATGGTATTTTATACCAATTGCAGGACTTGACAGATTAAGATGGCCACTAAGGGGTAAATTTTCTTTCAACATCATTAAATCCTAATATCAAATAGCTGAAAGAAAAAACACCCCCATGCGCCATCTATTAAATAGGATTACTAATCAATGGCCGGCTATGAAAAATTTGACGGGTTGCAGCATAGTCCTACCATGTATCCATCTATAAAAGGGGTATTTTT
>CAWKJS010000038.1:0-14017 GCA_963850055.1 uncultured Nitrososphaeraceae archaeon
CTTAGATTTGGCCCAACACAATATAAATAAAGTAAAAGAAGTGAAATACGAATCTTGTCTACCATCAGAAGTTAACCCAGAATGTGAAGACTATGATGATCCACTTCAACAATTCACTTTTGCTTTAAGAGCCCCCGAAACAAAAAGGCAGTATCCACGCAGGTTAAAAGTTTTCATGGATTTTGTTAGATTTGAAGATGATATAAGACAATAGGCAAGGACGTTGAAAGAAAAAATTCAAAATAAATATAAACTAAATTTGTCTGTCAATCTGAACTTCTCAAACTCACTAACTATCTTATTCTTAATCAAGAGTGTATGCCAGGGACTTTCGTTAAAAATAAAGAGTTTTGGATTATATCGAACAATAAAATTCATACTCTCGTCAAAACGCTGAATGAGATACCTGAATTGGTTCTCTTTAAGTAATGATGAAATAGAAATACCACATGAGTGGTAAGGTACAAGTTCAATATTGGTTAAATATTTTTCGTTATTCTTATTCATGTAATTTAGAATTTATTTTGTGTTCTCATGATGTGGTTGCCATTTTAGTAACGAAGTGTTAGTAAATATATATAATTACTTACCTGTTGTCCATTAATGAGTCACATGATCCGCTCCACCCACTCGGATCTCCACTCAGGTGGCTCAAATGGATCAGCGTAATAGTGCGTCTCATGTGCAATCTTGCCTTCTCCGAACTCCATAATACATACAACATTGACTGGGCGTCCATCATAGGTGATTATTAATTCAGTTATCCAAATATTTCCTTCTCCACGAACTCGCGAAATCTCAAAAGTGAGTTTAGCAGGATAATGTGCCCTGAGTTGGTAAATGTTGTGTTTGCCACGAATTAGTTCCCCAGACTGTGGAAATTCTACTATAACATCATCTTGGTAAAATTCATGTATTTTCACCAGATCATGAGCCAATGTTGCCTCCCAATACTAATCCATGATTAAACGCAGTTCCTGATTATTCAACTATATGTTCATTGACTTTACCAAAGGTTTGCTTATTAGTATTCTCTTTGGCTTTGTATGGTAAATAATCATCACTTGATGACTTGCTCCAAAAAAGTAGAATGATATTGAAAAATGGAGGCAATGAAAGTCTAATTGACAGAGATAGTAATAAGAATACCTATCTAATCAAATTGAAACGATGAACCTTTTTAAAGACATTTCTCCTAAATTAGACAACCAGATACCAGAATCATTAGACAAACTTGATAATAACTTGAGATTTCGGGCTCGAGCAATTGTTTGACAAGAATTGATTTATTATTGTTGTTAGTTCACCTAGACAGTCATCGTGACCTACATCCTGATTCTCCTTTATCATGAGTGGTTCTAGAAATGCAGTTTCTATCGAAAAGAAATGTTAGTTATTTATCCCATAAAATCTGGTTCTTCAAAGTCTACAAAGCCTACAAAATCAACGATTCTATGGACATGATGCTGAGAAATAATTCCGGGAATCCCTAATTTTTTAGATTCTTACATTATATTTAAGTAGCAAAGTTCGTTGTCAACACATTGAATTTTGTATATGCGCAAATATTAAAGGAGATTAATACTAAGTCATATTATCTTTTTTGTATAATGATATAATGGTATCAGACAATATTATAATACTATAACACTGGATATATTTTCGATTGTCTGATATGTTGATAAATTAAATCCTTAATAGACACTCCACTAAAAGGATTTTCGTGACGTACAAAACATTTCCATCTACGTTAATGATAATATTTATAGCCAGTACTCTTGCAAGTGGTTTAACAATTTCAAACACGAATTCTCTGTTGGTTTCTGGGACGACTTCTCTTGGCCAGTCTATTCAACAAGGGCAACTAGACCTACAATCAGCAGTAAACAATAAGGTTGAACAAACGATTAACGAAACTGTAGATAGCATAACTGCCACTAATAATAATTCATCTATTAACAATAATACTTTTACCAACAATAGTAACCAATCTCAAATCCCTTCTTTATCATCATCATTACCATCATTTCAAGACAAAGCTAGTATAATAGATAATTTACATACCGAAAAAGTAAAGGTAGGAGATATCGATATAGCTTATAAACAAATAGGCAAAGGTAATAATACAATTATTCTTATTACAGGATTAGGTTCTACCATGGACATGTGGAGTCCAAACCTTCTAAATAACTTGACGAATGCGCCCAACGACTATAAAGTTATTATGTTCGATAATAGGGGTGCTGGCGAATCAACTGCAGGAACTAAAGAATTTTCAATAAATCAATTTACAAATGACACCCTTGGATTTCTTGACGCATTAAACATTGAAAAGGCCGACATCCTTGGATGGTCTATGGGCTCTTTTATTGCTCAACAGTTAGCATCAGCACATCCAGAAAAGGTTAACAACCTTGTTTTGTATGCTTCAAGCTGTGGGGGTCCTGATGCAACACCACCTAGTCCCGAAGTAATAGAAGCTTTTAGTGATACTTCTTTAACTCCTGAGGAATTAGGGCAGAAATCCATTTCATTGTTATTCCCTAATGCCTGGTTTGAGGCAAACCCAGACTATTTGAATTATTTTCCAATTCCAACTGAATCTGTATCTCCTGAAGTAATGGAGATGCAAACTGAAGCATTGGAAAACTGGAGTGGTAACTGCCAAATTCTTGGTAATATAACCTCGCCCACTTTAGTCATTGTTGGAACCGACGATTCATTTACTCCATCAGCAAATTCGATTAGTATTGTGGAAAAAATCCCTGGGGCATGGCTAGTACAAATAAAAGATGCAGGTCATGGAATGATGTACCAATATTCTGATATATTTAACCAGGCAGTACTTAATTTCTTAAGCATCCAAGATTTACAAAATGGTAACAATACTAGCGGTATGATTACAAGATAAAATACACACTAACGAATATACCATATTTTATTAACTAGGTTTCAATAAAAGTCTATCTAGTTATACGAAAGTATTTCAAATATATCAATGGAACTATGAGTAGGACAAGACACCGATTTAGTAATTTTGTGAAACTAGTCGTTACCTGTTACAGCCTATATTATGATGTTTCAAATTCATTTAATGAGCATGCTTCGCCAACCATTAGATAATGCCATATTAATATCTACGTTATAACCCAATTCAAAGGACTGATATCGTCCTGAAGCTCACCGGGCCCGATCCTTTGATTTTCCCAAACTGGAGTTAAAGATACTCTTCACTAACAAATGTCATACCGATAGAATTACAAACCCCAAATTTGTACCGTTAATAATATAAATCCGACCCGGCTCATTGAAGATATTGTCTAATATATTATGAGAATGTGAAGGAAAATTCTTGACATGAAGTCAACAGGTATAAAATTTACTCAATAATCCTATTCTCTCGTATTCTTTTTTCCTCTTCGGCCATTCCTTCATCCGTAATGCTAAATTCGTTACCATCTATTATTTCTACCAACTTGGAGTTATTCCATAATTTAATCAAGTCTACTTTCAAATATGCTTGATCTAATGAAGATACTCTATCCTCTAATTCTTGTATAAGGACTTTTTCTTGTCGTTCTCTTTTTTTTAGATATAGATGTGCTAAGATAATACTCCGAACCTTTCGCTCTGCCTCTTCATCGGATTCAAAACTCGATATATTATTCATACTATTGAAATGCTAAAGTTGTTTAAATCCTTAACATAGTTGACTTCCCTAATTATCACATTTAAAAATAATTCCAAATATTTTTGAATATTAGATAAATGATTCTTGTTCATTAAGATCAACTCGAACGATTAATATGAAGAATCATTTACTAATACCCAATCGTAAATTCGAACGTTATAGCATTTTGGGATTAAGGGATATTCCCTTTATGAATACATTATCGCGCGTTTGTTAATTTCAATTTCCAGTGCTTTTTGCATACTAGATGTGTATATTTATTGCAGGTAATACCTGGTCATTCAGTCAACCAAAAATTGTCCCGTTAATTATATAAATTCGACACAACTCATGAATAATTTTTTGAATTTTAGCAAAAATACCTTTTCTGGATATTGCAAACCTTCCATAAAATTCTTCAACCCTATAATAATTCTATTATAATCCTTGTCCTTTTGCGAAAAGTCTTGTCTCGGGGGTCAAGATATCTAAACATGAAACATTTGATCACCACTATAGGTAAAGAAATTACAATTTTAGCATTTTATCAGAATCTTGTAGATATAGTTAAAATATTTCAAAGGAAAGCAATATCTATTGTCATCGTTATCTGCACGTTCTATCATTATAGTAGATGACGAACTAGAACTTGCGTCTCTTTTCAAAACTTTTTTGAAAAATCAAGGATATAATGTAGTCTCTTTCACCGACCCGATATTGGCTTTAGAGTATTTTAAGGAAACTGCTGGCCAACATTCATTGATAATAATTGATTTGAGAATGCCAGGTATGTGTGGAATAGATCTTGCAATTAAGATAAGAGAGATAGACTCCAAAATAAGAATTTTCTTGATGACGGCTTTTGAAATCAAAGATTTAGAAGATCGTCCTGATTTTAAATTAGCAAGAATTGATAGACTACTTCAAATACCTATCCATTTTTCTGAATTGAGAGAAATAATAAATGATACTTGGAAAAATTGATACGCGTGGTAATATAACCATACTTAAACCTATGATCATAAAATGAACATAGTTGACAAAATCTTGTCTAAAAGTGTTTCATATTTTTATAACTACAGGATGATGATTCAATAATCTTTGTTTTTGCTCTTCTGACAATCTATTAAAATCTTTTTTATGGAACAAGCATAACCTCTTTAAATCCATATCGTATTTGGATGGTAGTGACAACTCGTAATTTACAAGTTCTTCTACACGATGTTTATAAGGAAAGGCACCCGTGTCTCCTATGAATGATACACCAGATTTTCCAATCGTCTTAGCATAGTCTACTAACTTTTTATTAGAATCGTAATCAGATTCTAAAGAATCACTACCGAAATATTTTTTTAACGAATCGACAATTATTAATGATTTTTTGTCCTTTTCCCACTTTTCTACATCTATAGAAAAATGCCCTTCCGACAGGGATTTTCTGACAGAATCTTCAGTTTCATAGAATGGTGCAAGTTGAATAACTTCGTTTCTTTCCTCAATCCTTTTTTTTACATAATAAGAATAAAACTCTCTAAGTTTCTCCAAGTCCTCATAAACAACCAATGTATGAGTTCCATAATCTGATTCTGAAATAGTATTAGCAGCATTTTCTATATCCATTGATAAGATTTTATCTTTAACAGGAATATAGAAACACCATAATATTATTTATATAATATACTTTAATAGCATGTTAATATTTCTAAGTCATCCCTTTGTGTTAATGCAGGAGTATTTCGATTCTAAATAATTGATCGTAATTATTTAGGATAAGGATTATTTTTCAGCAAATCAGTCATAAAGGTCGAGTTTAGAGCGACTATCGTTGCCGTTGATGTATAAGTATCTTTGAAATACATCGAAATATCTTCTTTATTCTTGTCCCTTTTCTTTGCTAGTCCTGACATAATACAGGCAAGACTTCCAAAGGGCGGAAAAGAAACATGCCAAATTACCTATGGTTTGTCCTATTCTATCTGAGTCACCCGTTACCACTGCTCTCTTGTAGGTTATTTTGATTTCCCAGTATCCATGGTTTCATCGTGTAATTTATCTAATCGCTCTCTTTCCCCTTTGTGTAAGCGATGATTGAATTCCTCATCGAATAGGTGTCTCAACAATAATTATATCTGAAGCCAAAACTACAAAATTTACTTCTTAGTCATCTTCCATCATGCTTATCAGAAATAAGCCCTACAAATTTAGATATAGATTATGAAAGAAACCATAAGCCTATATTGTGGATTATACCCACATTTGAGGAACACCCGACCCGCCCCCTTCTGAAATTAAATCGTTTTGAATAGATTTGGTGACCACGGCGAGACTGTACGAGCTTTACGAGAAGGCGATTTGCATGATAAAAGCGTTGTTATTATCTGCATATACTGTTCTAAGGATTGTTATAATATGTAAGCATAATATGCCCCCATCACTTAAACTTGAAATAGTTTAGGGTTTATTCCTGTGACATGGTAGTTTTCGTCCTAGTGCATGGGACCGGATGCGGGGGATGGTGGTGGCGCTTCTTAGTACCGTTGTTGCGTGGCGCAGGTTATGATGTCTATGCACCAACACTAACTGGAATAGGAGCCAGCTCGCATCTTGCTCATGAGCTAAATAGAATATCATTAGGTACACATGTCAAAGATATAACAAATCTGTTATTCTATGAAGACTTATCAGATGTTGTGCTTGTGGGTCATAGTTATGGAGGGATGGTGATTACAGGAGTAGTGGCCGAAGAGTCACAGAGACTAGCTCATTTAGTCTACCTGGATGCTTACTTACCTTTTGAAGGAGAAAATGAGGTTGCTCTATGGCCACAAGTTCAGAAAGAAAAATATCTTTCGGATATTGCTTCTGGTATCAAGTTTCGCTCACCCATAAAGTCATCTGATTCTCGGAATAACCAACCCCGAAATGTCCAAATGGGTCCAAGAAAGGCTAGCACCTCATCCATATAGTACCCTATGAGGACGCCCCTCCCTCTGGTTCTCCACAGAGTGCTTCTATTCGTAGAACGTATATACATTGTACACAGGGACCAATTTCGTCATGGATGGACCCATTTTCTGCGCGGGCCAAAAAACTTGGATGGGATGTACATAGCATGGATGTGGGTCATGGTGTAATGATTACACATCCTGACGAGCTAGCGAAAATCCTCATTCAAATCGTAAAGCGATAACGTAGAAGTTTTCCCAAAATATGGTTTTGCTGAGGTTGCCGCTCCCGATTTTCAAATCAAAATCGGCTAAACATATGCTCAATATCCAAACAAGACTTTACCATTATCAAACATACAACACTGGACTAACAGCATGGATATGTTGGATATGTTAGTAAAATGTACATATTAGTTTAAAGGATACGATGACCTTCATCAGGGACTAAAGCTATCAGAATACGGTCAATCTCTTAACAAAACAATGAATATTTGTGATCACAATGCTCTATACTACTATGGTTTGTGTGAGCAGGTGTTAGGAGTAAATCTTGAAAATGGTAATTCCACCCTGGACTGTTCTGGTGCACTCATGAAATAGTGATAGCTAATTTATTAAGATACGATATTTATCATTATAGTTGAGATTGGACCTAAGAGTTATTTTGGTACCTTACGATAGTTCCCATTATTCCGAAAATGCATTGGAGTATGCGGTATATCTAGCAAAGGCGATCTTTTCAGGTGATCCTAAAAAACAAATCATTAGGATCATAATGTTACATGTAGTGCAAGAAATACCCTTTACTAAAACTTTTTTAGGTAAAATGAAAATTAAACGTAAAAATGAGGATCCATCATTGAATGAACATGCTAATATTATATATCAAGGAACAAAAACTCTAATTCAAACAGATATGGACAAAAAAAAGAAGACCTATGAATCTATAGAAGGAATTAAACTGGAGTCACGTATTTCTTACGGCGACCCAGCTAATCAAATTATAGATTATTCTAACAATAATAGAGTAGATTTGATAGTTATGGGAAGTAATGGGCTTCAAGGATTAGCTAAATTCAAAGGACTTGGAAGTGTCTCAAGAAAGGTATCGGAAGCAGTTTCTCGCCCTATGACAATAATAAGATAAAAGCACTAGTAACAATATTTGATAGATAAATGATAGAAAATGCAATTTTTGTATGGGGCGACTGTTCTATCAATATTGCTAAATATATTAATAATAGAATTATGATACCAAGTCATTTATTGAAAAATTTGAATCCTCCAATTTAACATCTATGAGAAGATATGCCTGTTACTGTCGAAATAGCAATTACAATAAGAGGAACTAAATCGTCTTTGTTTAATCCAGAAGTCTGTAAATACGAGTCTATTCTACTTTTTTGCACTTTTCTTGCTCTTTTTTCTTTATTTATGATGTATTCCAAGAATATTCATTTGTTGAAAATAAATTCCTAAATATTTGAAAAAATATGTTCAGTATATAAACTTACAGTTCTTCACTAACTTGGTTCATACAATAATACCAGTAACTAAATGACAACTTTCAGTATAAAATTGATTCATGAACTTAATCAAAGTTAAATTTTGAAATAACACGGGAATCCGGATACTATCAGTCTATACAACTATTTTTTCTTTCTATTCTAGTAGATATTGCTTATATTGGTCGAAACTAATTATTATTCGATACCTTTTAATCATATACTAGTACCTTATGATACCTCCAAGTTGTCTACCAAGGCCTTATGCATTGCAAATGTTTACCGCAGTCGGTACCTTTGCTTCCAGTCCTCTATTTCCTCATTAGTTCTACTTTGTAGGAAATCTCTGTTCATAACTTGGAGTTGTTTTAGTTGTTCAAGTATTTGGGGGTCTTGAATATTTAGTGACTTGATTAATCCCGTGAGTATCTTCTCAATTATCTCTGATCTCATGAGAAGAAATATTTCTTTGTTATCTCTTGTAATCTCATCAAATGGCGTTGGAGTAGTATCCTCATTCATCCTTACTGATTCAGTCCTTTGAAGTACCTAATAATACTTAATCCATGTATGTTGTCTTGGTCCATCAAAGGAATCCCCAAAGCACATTGGCTGAATATTGGTTTCCTTGTTCTCTCAGCATCTAGTATTGTTACTACCTACGTTAGTAACCTCTTTGTAAGTTATGGAGATATCCGTTTTTAACCCTGAAGATATAAAATTTCAGATCTCGTAACTATTAGACTAGCCACCGCATTTATCATCTAGATTAAATGGTGTCCATTTGAGATGAAAACGTTAAAAAATATGACGTTTTATACAAAAGTATGGACTTTTACAAGATTACCACTAATCTCAAGCTATTGGTATACATGATAAAGACAAAACTATTCAGAAAATCAAAGCGTATCGAAGTTTAATTAATTAATTGATTTTAACAATATCATTTTGTTCAGTTCTTGTTGCAAATACTTGACCGTCGTCAAACCTAATACGCTGTGAGAAAAGAATCATTATCCATTCTTACCCTAAAACTTGTCCAAAAATCTAAAAATTCTGGTAATGTTGACTATATCGTTTCTTTATCCAATATTATATTTCTGGACCGACACCCTCCAACTAACCGAGTCTTTAAAATATCAAACAGCTTCGTTTAGATTTCACAAAATCTTTTTCAATATATGGATACTTAGTAGCGGATGATTGGATCTAAAAGGTTGCCAACAATGGCGAATTTCAATACTAACCATTTGATTCATTGGTTGTGAAATTGTCCGGATAATTATTCTTAAATATTTTCCATATTCGGAAATAGAATTCTTTGGACTCATCAATAGAAAAAGAACAATCTAAACTTGAAATATTTTTTTTATAGAGATTTGCCTAGATTTTCAATAGTTTTTACTATCAGGGCGTCCTTGTCACCATACATGAACTCAGCCCTTTGCACTCCATTGATACCGTGAAATGCAACATAATCATATACAAATTGTTCACAACCCTGTCTAATTTCCTGATATGAGGACCCAGCCCCAACAAACTCTAAATAAATATCACTTCTCCTCGCTACTGCTACTTTAACCTTTACAGTTAGAGTTATTTTAAATGCCATATTTTTTGCCCTGAGAAAAGACATTAGAGGCCTAAGTATTTGTTTGTTTGTTTGTTTATATGAGAAACTACTAGACATGGTTGGTATATTACCTAGTCTTGATGAATTCTTTCCATTTCATTCTTTGTTTTGATAGTGCTTCACCCAACGTGATCTTTGAAAGTGGGTGGTCTATATAAGGAGACAGAGCCATAATTTCTGATATCTTATAATCTGGGAATCGGACGGAATGCACCCAGACTTTGTTTACAAGGTCAATATATTCTCAAAAATTTTGATCGGTATCTCTTACACTTTATTTGTTTTTCTTGTTATCCACTTGGTTCTTAACGAACACCCCCCCCCCGCAATCGCTGCTCCTACTACTGTTAAACTTCCCATGATTGTATTTGTTGTTTGGTCTGTAACTTGTTCTACTTGTACTGTTGTTGCGCTAATGTTGTCTGTAGGGTTGGGGTTAACAGTGGTGGGCACGTAACTTAAACCGATAAGATCACATGTAAAATTCATGAAATTATCTGTGAATGGTTTTGACAACAAAGGAAGTTCGTTTTGTAAAACTTTTAATTTTTTTCTGATCAAGCATTTTAACTTTCATACATATGATTGAGAAACTGGTTTTTGACCCCTCAGTAAAATTAGTTCCAACTAATCTCCCAACTTTGCCTACAGGTGCACCAATAGCCCTTCTCCCTGTATCTTAAAATGACCATTTTTGTAACAATGTAAATGTAAAAAAGTTTTTAATAAGATTTGGTTTTCTATCCAAACTAAATTTGCTTTTGCTATGTACGTCTGATAATTACACACTAAACCAACGTATGTTTATATTGTATAAATATTTCAATAATTAATTACGAATAACCCAATTACTTTGAGAACCCCATTTATGATACAAAATTTTGATAGTGTGGATGATTTCATAATAACGATATTTCCGGATATAGAAACATACATGGGAAAACAGTTACTATCAAATATTCAATGGGCAGATTTAGTTACAATTACGTATTCTGAATTCGAAAGGAGATTTAAGATGTTTATTGTTCAGAATCATTCTGCTGAGCTGAATGAATATCTTAATAAGGAAACAAAACACGCTAACAAGGAAACTATGAAGCAAATACTTCTTTCAACTATTTCAATTACTCTAAACGTAAGAAATGTCGAGAATTATCAATTAAAGAAAAGCGACTATTTGGTCTCAATTGGAAATATAATCAAGAAAATCGGCTTATGATCTACGTAGCGCGGATATTGGCTTCAAAAAATTTTATTCACTATTAGTTGTGGTATGATTGAATTAACCAAAGTAGGAAGAGAAAATAAAGTGTATGTAAATTACAAGGCAATTATTCTGGATAAGGAGGTTATAACACCCTTAGAATTATTGGAACTGGCAGGCTTTTCATTTTTAGTTTATGACTGCTATTTAGCACAGAATGAAAAAGAAAAAGGAACCAAGAAGAATACAAAGAAGAAAAAGCCATTGAATGAAAACAATAAGATACATACCAAAACCGGCATACAATTTAATTCAACGCTCAAACATCAATAAAAAAAATATTAGAATCTTGCATTTTACCTTATCAAAATTCTAAAATAAAACATATTTGTTTGAAAATGAATCTCAGTATGTTAAATACTTTCATGACAAGGATATTATATCATGCCAATAGATTCAGATTTTCCGAAAAATCATAAAGTTGTGGGTAAACATTCAACGGCTGATGGAGATTATTTTCATTTTGTTTGGGGTCCAGGAAGAAAAGACGCAGAGTCTTCTACTAATAAAGAGGTTCAAGATGCATACAAAGCGAGAGGTGAAGAATATGTTCCTCTTGGTATTCATGGGACATTTGTTGCCGTAGACTGGGATTCTTGTATTTCGGATGGAGCATGCATCGAAGCATGTCCAGTTCAGGTATATCAATGGTATCGGTCCGAACAAGACGTTCCTGCTGTAGAAATGGTAAATATAGTAAGTGAAGGAACAGGAGATGATCATAACAGAGAAGGTAGAAAAGATTTTACTGATAAACCAGATCCAATCCGAGAAAGTGCATGTATTTGGTGCATGGCCTGTGTGACCGTATGTCCTACTAACTCGATCAAAGTGGATGAAGCCAATTTACCAGTTCATGAAGAACAAGCAAAGAAATTTGTTGAAAGTTAGAATTGGTAATAGCAAGTATACATAAATTGATTTTAACTATTTGTAATATCTATCAAGATAATATTTTCAATCTCTAATAATTACGCCTTGTAATTCAGACCTTTAGTTTGCCACTCCTTCCTTAAAGTTTCTTTAGCAATTTGCCAACTAATATGAAATTTCATACCCAGCCCACCGAACCAAATACCTAGTGGAGTAACAATCAGCTCAAGCAACTAGGGAAATATCAGAATCTTATTTGAAATTCCAAAAACAGGCCATAAATTCATTTCAATCAATATTCAGGTCCTACTTTCAAAATGTCCAGAATCAATTATGGAATAATCAAAAATTCTTTAAAAGTATTCCAGTGGTATACTCAGGGATGATTAGCAATTATACAGAGAGCGTAATAACATCCAGTGAAATGTGGAATGACATTGCATTTTCAAATGTGGGCTATTTCAAAAATGCAACCAAAAAGCCAATTAATCTTCATGAAATAGGAAATAAAAATGTCATAGTATAAGAATGGCTGTGAACATATAATATCGATCTCTCTGTTTCGTTTCTTCAATCACTATAAAGAAATTTAATACTAGTGTGTAATGATCATTTTCATCCATACGTTTACGCTAACTTAGAGAGCGATTACGTTCAACCCAGAATACAATCCTACATATCATGATATCAACTTTATGAATATCGATTAACAAACTCATCAGATTTATGATTACGAATCGGGGCAGAACTTATGGATTTGATCTAAATTTAATCACGGTTCTTGATCAATTGTGATCACCACCTTTCTTATTATTTTCTTGAACTGTATCTTTGTAATGTGTTCTTATGAAAAGGGATCATATAACTAGGAAAAGATGATGGTTTAATTTTTTAAAAGTTCATCCAACCTTAGTGAAGTTTATAAAGTTTTTTGAACATATTGAGATAGGTAGGTGTTACTACATATCTGTCGAAAACAATATTATTCAGATGCAAGCAGCAAATGCATCTGGTACGTTATCAGAATCAGATTATGGAATTCACACGTTAGTTGTTTATGAGGACTTAGTAATGCTAAGAGAATTTTATTCTCAATATGTAAAAAAAGGGATTGAGGAAAGAAACGAAGTTATTCAACTGGCACCCTTCTATGAAACCGAAGATTCTGTGAGAAAAACGCTATCTGAAGGGCATATAGCCATAGATATAGAAAAATGGGAAAAGGCCGAAAAATCATTAATAATTGTCGATTCGTTAAAAAAATACAGAGGAAATGTATCTCCAGACTCTGATTATAATTATAACAAAAATTTGGTGGAGTATGCTAAGTCAAAGGGCAAATCAGGCGTATCAATTATAGCCGATAAAGGCACCTTTCCTTTTAAACATCGCATAGACGACCTTGTAAATTACGAGTTATCTCTACCTTCTAAATACGATATTGATTTGAAGAGGATATGTGTATATCATAAAAAAGATTTGAATAGGTTGTCGGAGGAGCAAAAGCAAAAGTTACTAAATCATCACATGATTGCAATAAAAATATGAGTCAGCAAGTTAAGTTTTTCAAAACATCGTTTATCATTACTCTGAGATCAGAAAAATGGATAGGTTTTTGAAGTAGTCTATCAATTCTTGCTAATTTAAAATCAGGACGATCTTCTAAATCTTTGATTTAAAAGCAGTCATCAAGAAAATTTTTATTTTTTTATCAAATTCCCTTATCTTCTTGGCAAGGTCGATCCCACATATACCTGGCATTCTCAAGTCTGTTATTATTAATGAATGTTTATCCGCAGTTTCTTTATAATACTCCAAAGCCAATGCCGGGTCGGTGAAAGAGACCACATTATGCCCTTCATTTATTAAAAATGATATGAATAGAGATGCAAGTTCAGGTTCGTCATCTACTAAAATGATGGAACGAGAGATTGACATTTCGTATTAATTTTTTTAAATAATATTATTTAAATTTAGTGTTGTTAAAGATAAATATCCGGCAGAATAAGAAATTGTCATAACATTTTTCTAGATTCAATTGCATACACTCGAGGAGTTTAATCTCTTTAAACTTAACCTTAACCTATCCAATCATTTGTTTTGACCATTGTTGTTTAGTATATT